>NZ_VFWA01000003.1:0-584395 GCF_006442295.1 Mesorhizobium sp. B2-3-2
CATCAACACCTCCCGCAAAGCGAAAAGTGTTACCCATGTGTCCGGTACGTTTCGTCACCTATGTCTCGGGTCGTTCAACGCAAGGGCTACGCCCGGCCCAAGCCGCTTCAACTATCGGTTTCGTGCGCAATTCCGGGAAAACCGCTCAAGCCGTTTTCCCGGCATGGCTTCAGAGCCAGACCCAGACGCGCCTGCGCCAGCAGCGGACACGACGGCGGCCGCGGCGCCAATAGCTACGGCAGACCCTGCGCCAGACGCGGCGACGCCTACGGCGTCCATAGGGACGATGCCACCGGCGATGCGAGATCTGCTCCACCTCGGCTTGATCGTCTCCTTCGAAGACGGCCGCATCCGCCCTGTCGAGGTCGTCCTTGTCGAGCTCGTCAAGGATTCCGTTGCCGTTCGGGACCCCGGCAACTGCTCTGCCGGGTCCGGCCAGGCCTGCAAAAGCAACTGCTCCCGCGACGCCAAGCATTCCAGTAAGAAACAACCGACGTTCCATCAAAATCTCCCGAGTTGTTTGCCATCGGCATATCGTTCCCCAGCTCAAAACGAGCCCCAGCGCGAACGCCGACTGGCCTTTGAACGCACTTACCTGGTTTTTGTTCCGGTCACCCGACTTCGCGCAGGATGAAGTCATGCAGCATCTTCGCCGCCGGCGACAGCGCGCGGTTCTTCACCGTGATCAGGCTGTAAGGCCGGACCTCGATGTCGAATTCGGTCTGGACGACATCGATGGCGCCGGCCAGCCCCTCGGGATTCTGGATGAATTTCGCCACCTGGACCGAGACAGGCGCGATGGCGTCGGAGTGCGCGACCATGACCAGGGTCAGGAGCAGCGAGCTGGTGTTGAGGATGCGGTCCGGCAGCGCGATGTTGCGGTTCAGGAAATTGCTCTCCATGGCCTGGCGCAGCGGCGAGCCGCCGGACTGGAAAACCCAGTCATAGGCCGCGGTTTCCTCCAACCGCACCGCCTTGCCCTCGGTCAGCGGATGGCCCCGGCGCACGATCAGGCAGGCTTTCTCGACGCCGATGACACGGGACTCGAACAGCCGCGGGTTGAGGTCGTCGGGGATGCGCGCGATGATGAAGTCATGGCGCGATGCGATCAGCTCGCGCGCCAGCACGTTGGAGGTCTCGACCTGCATGGTGATCTCGATGCGCGGGTAGATGCGGCGGATTTCCCGGATCGCCGGCACCGCGAGCTCGATCGCGGGCGCCGTCACCGCACCAAGGAACACCGAGCCGCCCTTGCCCGCCTTGAGTTCGGAGATCTCGCGATCGACCTCACGCATCTCCAGCAGGATGGAGCGCGCGCGCCTGGCCAACGCCTTGCCATAGGGCGTCAAGGTGACGCCGCGCGGCAGCCTTTCGCAGAGCGTGACGTCCAGCACGGCTTCCATCTCGGCGATCATGCGCGAGGCCGCCGGCTGTGAGATATTCATGACCTGCGCGGCGGAGCTGACCCGGCCGTGATCGTCCAGTGCTACGATCATGCGCATATGGCGCAGGCTGAGGCCGCTGCGCAGCAGGGTCTCGCCGTCACCGGGGAGCACCCCGTAACCTTCTGAAATCCCACCAGGATTGCGCAACGTGGCCATGGATTTCCCTTCGCTCCCAATGCCCCTTGAGTTCGGCATCAACGTATACCAGTTTCGGTATAGCAATCATCAAAGATCGCATTTGACAGTTATGGCAAAGGGACACACCCTTCGCGCGTCCTGGGGCATGCCAGTCGATGACGAGGAAAATCGTGTCGATTGAAATCAGTCCCAGGGCCGATTGGGAGGATACCGGAGATCGATAGACGACAGCGGCGCTTGCGCTCCTGCTCGCCTGCGCGGCCCGCGAAGCCCCGAGGTGTCGCGTCCATCAACCAGGGAGAGTAATTGTGAAGATCATCAAGACGCTGGCCGCCGTCGCGGCCCTTGGCATCGCTGCCATGACCTATTCGGCGCACGCCGCCGACAAGGGTCTCGTCGGCGTGCTGATGCCCACCAAGACCTCGCAGCGCTGGATCAACGACGGCGACGCCGTCAAGTCCCAGCTTGAGGCTTTGGGTTATACGGTCGACCTGCAATATGCGCAGGACGACATCCCCAACCAGCTCAGCCAGCTGGAAAACGAAATCACCAAGGGTCCGAAGGCGCTGATCATCGCCTCGATCGACGGCACCACCCTGTCGGATGCGCTGCAGAAGGCCGCTGACGCCGGCGTCGTCGTCGTCGCCTATGACCGCCTGATCAAGAAGACGCCCAATGTCGACTACTACACCACGTTCGACAATTTCGGCGTCGGCGTGATCCAGGCGAATTCGCTGGTGAAGGGCCTCAAGGAGCGCTTCCCGAATACCAAGCCGTGGAACGTCGAACTGTTCGGCGGCTCACCCGACGACAACAACGCCTTCTTCTTCTACAACGGCGCGATTTCCGTGCTGCAGCCGCTGATCGACGACGGTTCGATCAAGATCAAGTCCGGCCAGACCGGCATGGACAAGGTCGGCACGCTGCGCTGGCTCGCCGCCACCGCCCAGGCCCGCATGGACAATCTGCTGTCGGCCAACTACTCGGACGGCAGCCGCGTCGATGGCGTTCTGTCGCCCTATGACGGCCTGTCGCGCGGCATCACCGCCTCGCTGCGCGCCGTCGGTTACGGCACGGAAGCCCAGCCGTGGCCGATCGTGACCGGCCAGGACGCCGAGACCGCCTCGGTGAAGCTGATCATCTCGGGCGAGCAGTACTCGACCGTGTTCAAGGACACCCGCGAACTGGCCAAGGCCACCGTCGAGCTCGTCGACAAGGTGCTCTCGGGCGGCAAGCCGGAAGGCCTCGACACCAAGACCTACAACAACGACGTCAAGGTCGTTCCCTCGATCCTGCTGACGCCGCATGAGGTCGACAAGTCGAACTACCAGGCTCTGGTCGTCGACTCCGGCTACATCAAGGCCGACGAACTGAAGTAAATTCGGTTGCATAGCCAGGGGTCCTGCGCAACGCAGGGCCCCTTTTCGTTCACCAGCGACCCCGGTATTGTTGCGGGTCTCGCAGGAGCACTTTTACCATGGCCTCGACGATTTTGGAGATGCAGGACATCACCAAGACGTTTCCCGGCGTCAAGGCGCTGTCGAACGTGAACCTTCGGGTCGAGGAAGGCGAGATCCATGCCGTGGTCGGCGAGAACGGCGCCGGCAAATCGACGCTGATGAAGGTGCTGTCAGGCGTCTATCCCTCCGGCACCTATGACGGCCAGATCATCTTTCAGGGCCAGGAATGCCAATTCAAAGGCATTCATGACAGCGAGCGCAAGGGCATCGTCATCATCCACCAGGAGCTTGCGCTGGTGCCGATGCTGTCGATCGCCGAAAATATCTTCCTCGGCAACGAACACGCCCGATACGGCGTCATAGACTGGAATGCCAACGAGGCGCGCACCAGCGCCCTGCTGAAGAAGGTGGGCCTCAAGGAGGACCCCAAGACGCTGATCACCAATATCGGTGTCGGCAAGCAGCAGCTGGTCGAGATCGCCAAGGCGCTGAGCAAGGAGGTCAAGCTCCTGATCCTCGACGAGCCGACGGCGTCGCTCAGCGAGAAGGACAGCCAGGCGCTGCTCGACCTTCTGCTCGAATTCAAGCGACAAGGCATGACCTCGATCCTGATCTCGCACAAGCTCAACGAGGTGAACCGGGTCGCCGACAAGGTGACCGTCATCCGCGACGGGCGAACCATCGAGACGCTGTCCAGGAAGGACATCTCGGAAGACCGCATCATCACCTCGATGGTCGGCCGTTCGCTCGACGACCGCTATCCGCCGCGCGAGCCTGCTATCGGCGAGGTCGTGTTCGAAGTGAAGAACTGGTCGGTCTTTCACCCGCTCCATGCCGAGCGGCAGGTGATCAAGGGCATCGACATCAATGTGCTCAAGGGCGAGGTGGTCGGCATTGCCGGGCTGATGGGCGCCGGGCGAACCGAATTCGCCATGAGCCTGTTCGGCCGCTCCTATGGGCGCCGCATCACCGGCGAGGTGCTGCTCAAGGGCAAGCCGATCGATGTCTCCTCGGTGAGCAGGGCGGTCGAACACGGCATTGCCTATGTGACCGAGGATCGCAAGACCTACGGCCTCAATCTCATCGACCACATCAAGCACAACATTACGCTGGCCAATCTCGGCGGCGTGTCGCGCCACAGCGTGATCGACGATTTGCGCGAGCTTGCCGTCGCCAACGACTATCGCAAGCAGACCAACATCCGCGCCTCCAGCGTCTATCAGATGACCGGCAATCTTTCCGGCGGCAACCAGCAGAAGGTGGTGCTGTCGAAATGGCTGTTCGCCGACCCGGAAGTGCTGATCCTTGACGAGCCGACGCGCGGCATCGATGTCGGCGCCAAATATGAAATCTATACGATCATCGCGCGCCTTGCGGCCGAAGGTAAGGCGATCGTGGTCATCTCGTCGGAAATGCCAGAACTGCTCGGCATCACCGACCGCATCTATGTCATGAACGAAGGCCGCATCGTCGGCGAAATGCCCGCGGCGGACGCAAGCCAAGAAAGAATAATGCGCGCCATCGTTCGGGGAGAAGGAAAAGCAGCATGAGCACGGAAAGCGCCCCCGCCCCGCAGAGCAACGTCGCCGAAGATGTCGGGCAGCGTCCACGCATCGCCGTATCGGCGCTGGCGACGAACCTGCGCGAATACGGCCTGATCCTGGCGCTGATCGCCATCATGGTGTTCTTCCAGTTCACCACCTCGGGAACGCTGTTCAAGCCGGTGAACCTGAGCAATCTGGTGCAGCAGAACTCCTTCATCATCGTGATGGCGCTCGGCATGCTGCTGGTCATCGTGTCGGGCCATATCGACCTCAGCGTGGGGTCCGTGGCCGGCTTCATCGGCGCGCTGGCGGCGATGATGATGGTGATCTGGCCTCTCGGCATATTCAGCAACCCGCTGGTGGTTTCCATCGTCTGCCTGATCGTGGGCGGCCTGATCGGCGCGGCGCAAGGCTACTGGATCGCCTACCATCGAATACCGAGCTTCATCGTGACGCTGGCCGGCATGCTGATCTTCCGCGGCATCTGCCAGGCGCTGCTCGGCGGCGGATCTTCGGTCGGGCCGCTGCCGCCCGAGTTCAAGGCGCTCAGCTCCGGCTTCATTCCAGATGTCATCGGACCGCTGACGCTGATCCCGCCAACGGTGAATGCAGCCGGCAAGACGATTATGGGCAGCGGCCTGACGCTGCACATGACGACGATCGTGCTGGGCCTGGTCGCCGTGCTGGCCTACGCCTATTTCGGGCTGCGGACGCGACGCAAACGCGAACGCCACGGCTATGAGGCCGAGCCCTTTACCCTGTTCGTCATCAAGACGCTGGTCGGCAGCGCGCTGGCGCTGTTCCTGGTCTACCAGTTCGCCAGCTACCGCGGCCTGCCGGTGGTGCTGCTCGTCATGGGCCTGCTGATCTCGCTGTTCGTCTTCGTCACCAAGCGCATGACGATCGGCCGGCGCATCTATGCGATGGGCGGCAATGCCAAGGCCGCGCAGCTGTCGGGCATCAAGACCGAGCGCCTGACGCTTTACGTGTTCGTCAATATGGGCGTGCTGTCGGCGCTTGGCGGCCTGATCATCGCGGCGCGCCTTGGCCAAGCCGTGCCGGCGGCAGGCCTCGGCAGCGAGCTCGACGTCATCGCCGCGGTGTTCATCGGCGGCGCCTCGGCGATGGGCGGCGTCGGTCAGGTCATCGGCGCGGTGGTCGGCGGCTTCATCATGGGCGTGATGAACAACGGCATGTCGATCATGGGCGTCAATGTCGACTGGCAGCAAGTGGTCAAGGGCCTGGTGCTGCTCGGCGCCGTTATCTTCGACGTCTACAACAAGAACAAGGCCTGAACAGGCTTCAGGCGAGGCAAGCAGGAGGCATACGGTCGCGGCGTTGCCGGCAATTCGCCGGCTTGAAGAAGTCCTTCAGGGACCGGGCTCGCGAGCGCAATCCGGACGAAGAGTTCAACCCGTGGCACGGCCAGTCCGAGCCGCGCAGGTCAGGGTTTGCCAGAAGGCAGCCATGCCAAGATATGAGAGAGGACTGATCATGCTGATCTCGCAGATTCTCGACGACGCCGAGACCATCCGTGTCGTTGCCCGCACGGGCGGCAAGACCCGGATCATCAACGGCGCGCGCAGCGTCTATTCGCTGGCGATGGAAGCCGCTCGTACCGGCGTCGGCCTTGCCGCGCTGATCGAACGCAAGGGGCTCGGCGAGACCGTCGATCTCGACGCCGCCTACAAGAAGGGGCGGCTGCTGTCGCCGATCAATCATCCCGATCCGGCGCATCTGCATCTGACCGGCACGGGGCTGACGCATCTCGGCTCGGCGGCGACGCGCGATTCCATGCACAAGAAGCTCAGCACCGACGGCGAGGAGCAGCTCACCGATTCCATGAAGATGTTCCGCATGGGGCTGGAAGGCGGCAAACCCGCGAAAGGCCAGATCGGGGTGCAGCCGGAATGGTTCTACAAGGGCAATGGCACGATGGCCGTGGCGCCGGGTGCCGCGCTCCTGTCACCGGCCTTCGCCAAGGACGCCGGCGAGGAGCCCGAGGTTGCCGGCATCTATGTCATCGGCGACGACGGCGCGCCGTTCCGGGTCGGCTTCACGCTGTCGAACGAATTTTCCGACCATGTGACCGAACGCGTGAACTACCTCTTCCTCGCCCATTCCAAGCTGCGCAACGCCTCCTTCGGACCGGAGATCCTGGTCGGCGACCTGCCCGCCGACATCAGGGGCTCCTCGCGCATCTGGCGCGACAGCAAGTTGATGTGGGAAAAGCCGTTCCTGTCGGGCGAAGCGAACATGTCGCACACCATCGCCAATCTCGAACACCACCATTTCAAATATTCGGCTTTCCGCCAGCCAGGCGACGTGCATGTGCACATGTTCGGCACCGCGACCCTGTCCTTCGCCGACGGCATCAAGACCGAAGCCGGCGACGTGTTCGAGATCGAGGCCGGGGATTTCGGCCTGCCGCTGCGCAACCCGCTCGAAATCGAAAAGCCGGTGAAGGTGGCGGTGAAGGCGCTGTGAGATGAGCGCGATCTCCTCCCTGGTGGGAGGAGATCGGCAGCTTCCATCTCAATAAATATCGAAGTCGAAATACTTGTCCTGGATCTTCTTGTAGGTGCCGTCGGCGACGATGGCGTCGATGGCTGCGTTGAGCTTGTCGCGCAGCGCCGTATCCTCGAGACGCACGGCAATGCCGGCTTCGGTCTCGGTGCCCTTGACGTCGCCGACCATCTTGCAGCAACCGTCGCTCGCCTTCTTCATCCAGTCCATCAGCACGAACTTGTCGGAAAGGACGGCATCGAGGCGGCCGTTCTGGAGATCGGTGATTGCCTCTTCCTGGGTGGGATAGAGCTTCGCTTCGGCGCCGGCCTTGCCATAGACGTCCTGGGCGTAGTTGGCCTGCGTGGTCGCCGCCTGGGCGCCGACCGTCTTGCCGGCGAGCGCCGCCGGTTCGGTCGAGGCGATGTCGCTGTCCTTCAGGGCGACGAGCGACAGCGGCGTCGTATAGTATTTGTGGGTGAACGCGACCTGCTTCTTGCGCTCCTCGGTGATGCTCATCGAAGCGATGATGGCGTCGAATTTCTTGGCCTGCAGCGCCGGGATGATGCCGTCCCAGTCCTGGGTGACGATCTCGCATTCGACCTTCATCTGCGCGCACAAGGCGTTGGCGATGTCGATGTCGAAGCCCTCGACCTTGCCGTCGGGCGTGATGGTGTTGAACGGCGGGTAGGCGCCCTCGGTGCCAATCTTGATTTTCTCCGCCGCATGCGCCGACAGGGCGCCGGCACCAAGCGTCAGCATGGCGGCGGCCGCCGTCGATATGATCCATTTCGAAATCTGCATTTTCATTCCCCTTGAGCACCGCCACGTCGGCGGCCGGCGAGGCAGCCAAGCATGGCGGGCCGGCGCAGGCAAGTATCTTGCCTGACGGTGATGAGCGTTCAGGGCGCGGCGCGAAAGTGCTTGGACAGCTTCAGGCCCTGCGCCTGGTAGTTGGAGCCGAGCTCGGTGCCGTAAAGCGCCTGCGGCCGCTTCAGCATATGCTCGTAGACCAGCCGGCCGACGATCTGGCCATGATCGAGGATGAACGGCACCTCATGGCTGCGCACTTCGAGCACGGCGCGGCTGCCGGTGCCGCCGGCCGCCGAGTGGCCGAAGCCCGGATCGAAGAAGCCGGCATAGTGGACACGGAACTCGCCCACCAAGGGATCGAAGGGCGTCATTTCGGCCGCGTAGAGCGGCGGCACATGCACCGCTTCCTGGCTGACGAGGATGTAGAACTCGTCCGGATCGAGCACCAGCTCGCCGGCGCCGCTCTTGTGGATCGGCTCCCAGAAGTCGACGATCTCCTGCGCCGCGCGCTTGTCGACATCGACGAGGCCGGTATGGTGCTTGCCGCGATAGCCGACCAGCCCGTCACTGTCGCCGTTGAGATCGATCGACAATGCAATGCCGCCGCCGGAGATGTTCGGCGGTTCGGTGGCGACCAGCATTTCGGCCCGGTGCAATTGATGCAACTCTGCTTCCGAGAGCAGCGCATTGCCGGTGCGGAAGCGTATCTGCGAAAGGCGCGAGCCGGCGCGCACGACGATCGGGAAGGTGCGCGGGCTGACTTCGAGATAGAGCGGGCCATGATAGCCGGCGGCGATCTTGTCGAACTCGTGGCCGCGATCGGTCATCACGCGGGTGAAGATATCGAGCCGCCCGGTCGAGCTCTTGGGATTGGCGGACGCCGAAATTTCCGCCGGCAGCGCCAGGCTTTCGAGCAGGGGCACGATGTAGACGCAGCCGGTTTCCAGAACGGCGCCGTCGGCCATGCTGATCTCGTGCAGCTTCAGCCGGTCGAGTTTTTCACTGACCTTGTGATTGGGACCCGGCAGGAAGGACGCGCGCACCCGCCACGCCTTGTCGCCGAGCCTCAGATCAAGGCTGGCCGGCTGGATCTGGTCGGCGTCGAGCGCACGCGACGACTTCAGCGCGCCGGACTGGAACAGCGCCGCAATGTCCTGATCGGGAAGAATTCCTGTCTGCCGCAAAGTCTGGCTCCGCTCTGCTGGTACAAATCTCTTAATGAAGCCGGCAATTGACGCAAGCGTGGCGCGGGTCTAAAGGGTCGTTATCCCGTGGTGATTTGGCCGGTCGGCTTGCAGCCACGTTAAACAAGTCGCTAAAGGACCGTCGGGCCGCAAGGCCGTATGGACCGGTTGCGACTTTTTCGCGGCCGGTTTTTTTGTGTTTGGATAGGACGATGACGAGCAAGACGCGCAACTGGAAGCCTCAGACCGCACTCGTGCATGGCGGGACCCTGCGTTCCGGCTTCGGTGAAACCTCCGAGGCGATATACCTGACCCAGGGCTATGTCTATGAGACGGCCCAAGCCGCCGAAGCCCGCTTCAAGGGCGAGCAACCGGGCTTCATCTATTCGCGCTACGCCAATCCGACCGTAGACATGTTCGAGAAGCGCATGTGCGCGCTCGAAGGCGCCGAGGACGCGCGCGCCACCGCGTCCGGCATGGCGGCGGTGACGGCGGCACTCCTGTGCAGCGTCAAGGCCGGCGACCATATCGTTGCGGCGCGCGCGCTGTTCGGCTCCTGCCGCTGGGTGGTCGAGACGCTGGCGCCGCGTTACGGCATCGAGGCGACGCTGGTCGACGGCACCGACATCGCCAACTGGGAAAAGGCGGTGCGGCCCAACACCAAGCTGTTTTTCCTGGAAAGCCCGACCAACCCGACGCTTGAGGTGGTGGACATATCAGCCGTCGCTTCGCTTGCCAATTCGATCGGCGCGCGGCTGGTCGTGGACAATGTCTTCGCCACGCCGCTGCAGCAGAAGCCGTTGCAGCTCGGCGCGCATGTCGTGGTCTATTCGGCGACCAAGCACATCGATGGCCAGGGCCGCTGTCTCGGCGGCGTCATCCTGTCGGACAAGAAGTGGATCGACGAGAACCTGCACGATTATTTCCGCCATACCGGCCCCAGCCTGTCGCCGTTCAACGCGTGGACGCTGCTGAAGGGCCTGGAAACGCTGCCGCTGCGCGTGCGCCAGCAGACGGAAAGCGCCGGCAAGATCGCCGATTTCCTGGCCGAGCAGCCGGAGATCGCCCGCGTCATCTATCCCGGTCGCGCCGACCATCCGCAGGCTGACGTCGTGAAGAAGCAGATGTCGGGCGGCTCCACCCTGATCTGCTTTGACGTCAAGGGCGGCAAGCAGGGTGCCTTCGCCTTGCAGAACGCGCTCGACATCGTCCTGATCTCGAACAATCTCGGCGACGCCAAAAGCCTGATCACCCATCCGGCGACGACGACGCACAAGAACCTCAGCGACGAAGCGCGCGCCGAGCTCGGCATCGGACCCGGCACGCTCAGGCTGTCGGTCGGGCTGGAAGATACCGACGACCTGCTGGACGACATCGCGCAGGCGTTGAAGGCCGCGAAATAGAGGGCGAACTCAACCGCCGACATCAAGCGCGCGACGGCGTCTCTTCGAGCTCGGCCGCCTTGGTGCCGATGGTCATGGCGTTGCCGCGCCAGTCGACGGCCCCGCCCAGCCAACCGCGCACCCAGATCGCGGGCAACATCAGGTCGCGTGCGATCATCGAGGCGACGATGCGCGGCGACAGATACCAGCCCTTTGCCGAGGCGAGCATGCATTCCGGCAGGTAGGCGAGCGCCAGCACGCAAAGCGCTGTCATGGGCAGGCTGACGCCGGCGCTGGCCGCGGCGATCAGCGCCAGCACGAGCGGGGCCGCCACGCCGGTCAGGATCTCGGGTGCGAAGAACAGCGGAAAGGTGACGCGGCGCAGGCGCGCCCAGCGGGTCTGGCGCGACCAGATCTCACCCGGCATGCGCCGCCCGAGCGGCTGCTCGAACGGTGAAGCGACGAGATTGACACGCAGGCCCAGCCTGTTGACCAGCTTGGTCGACGCGGCATCCTCCGCGATCTCGGCGGCGAGCGCACGGATGCCGCCATTGGCGTCGAGCATCTGCTTGTTCCACAACATGCTTTTGCCCTGGGCAAAGCCGAGGCCAAGCGCCTCGCCGGCATATTGCCAGCGCGCCTGCAGCGTGTTGAGGAAGGCGCATTCGACTTCTGCCCAGAAACCGTCAGGGCGTGAACCGATCGGCGTGGAGCAAACCAGGCCGGTGTCCCGCCGCCATGCCGCCATCAGGTGCTGGACGTAGTCTTTCGGCATCAGCACGTTGGAATCGGCGAGAATGACCCAGTCGTGGCGCGCAGCCTCCCAGCCCTTGACGCAATTGTTCAGTTTCGGGTTGGCGCTGATGCGGTCGTCGCCGGTAAGCAGGCGGGCCGGTACGGCTGGAAAGCGGGCGATGGCGGCGCGGATCGGCTTGACCGCGGGGTCGTCGGCATGGGCGACACAGAAGATCAGTTCGTAGCGCGGCCAGTCGAGCGAGAAAGCGCGCTCAAGCGTCTCATGGGTAAACGGCTCGACGCCGCGCGCCGGGATGACGATCGACACAGGCAGCGGCTTGCCGGCCGGCGGCGCGATGGCGGCGCGCCGTTTCAGGCGCGAGCAGGCGAGCAGGATGCTGGCGAGATTTGAGGCGATGAGAGCGATCGAAAGCGAGCCGGTTATGAGAGCGAGTTCCATCGATATCCGGTCACTCCAGAAAAACCGGCCCGCTTGGCCGCCGTTTTCGACAGTTCGACAGAGCGCCCGAGTCGCCCGGCATTGCTGGCGCACACCATCATTGTCATGTGTCACTCAAATGACATTGTTTGTCGGCACTTGCCCCTGGAGGTGGCAACTCGGACGCGCACGGTTGATCGAACCGTAAAGAGCGTCGAATGTTCCACACCGGATGTGTTTTTGGAGCCGCTCATGTACCGCGCCGTCACGCGCAACATAGAAGTGCAGGTCAGGCCGTTCTATCTCGAGGACCGCTCGGATCCTACGGAAAACCGCTATGTCTGGGGCTACCAGATCACGATCGACAACCAGTCCGACGAATTCGTGCAGCTGTTGTCGCGCTATTGGCACATAACCGACGGCGCGGGCCGCGTCGAGGAAGTGCGAGGCGCCGGCGTGGTCGGCGAACAGCCCGAACTCAATCCCGGCGACAGCTACCAATACACGTCGGGCTGTCCGCTTTCGACGCCGTCGGGGATCATGGTCGGCCACTACACCATGCGCAACGAGCGGGGCGAGACATTCGACATCGCCATCCCCGCGTTTTCGCTGGATCTGCCAGGGACGAGGCGAACGGTGAATTAGCGAAAGCGGCGGCGACAGCCTCTTTCTCCCCGTTACTATACGGGGAGAAATGTCCGGCAGGACAATGAGGGGCGGCGTCGACTCTGGAGATCTATCTCGCGCACCGAATGAAGACTGCCCTAACGCCGAACTCAGCGCTGCCCCTCATCCGCCTGCCGGCACCTTCTCCCCGTATAGTGACGGGGAGAAGGAAGCACTTCACTGCGCCGCAAACTCGGCCGGGTCGAAGTCATATTGCGTCGAGCAGAACTCGCAGGCGACGTGGATGCCGCCGTCCTCGGTGCTGTCCTTGATCTCCTGCGCGGAGAAGCCCTCAAGGATGCCGCGGATCTTGTCGCGGGAGCATGAGCACTGGTCGGCGACGGGAACGCCGCCGAAGACGCGCACGCCATGCTCGTGGAACAGACGGTAGAGCAGCCGCTCGGCGCCGATGGTCGGATCGATCAGTTCGGTCGGCTCGATGGTGCCGAGCAGCGCCAGCAATTCCTGCCAGGAATTGTCTGTGGGATCGTGGATCTCCTCGCGCGGATCGCCATCCCCGCCGGGCAGGTCAGGAACGCGCATGCGCTCGGAGGCCTGCGGCAGGAACTGCGCCAGGATGCCGCCCGCCCGCCACTGCTCGCGCGCCCCGCCGGGGCCGGGCGTCAAAAGCTTGGCGACCGACAGCCGGAGATCGGTCGGGATCTGCTCCGACTGGCGGAAATAGGTGCGCGCGGCCTCTTCCAGGGTCTCGCCGTCGAGTTGGACGATGCCCTGGTAGCGCTGCGTGTGAGCACCTTGGTCGATGGTCAGCGCCAGCACACCGTTGCCGAGCAGCGTTTGCTGCGAGGTCTCGCCGGCCGCAATCAGCGCCTCCAGCCGGTCGGCATCGAAGCGCGCATAGGCACGCAGCGCCGAGGGCGTGGAAAAATCCGCGACCAGCATGTCGACAGGCCCGTCGGTGCGGGTCTGCAGGATGAACTTGCCCTCGAACTTGAGCGAGGTGCCTAGCAGCACCGTCAGCACACAGGCTTCCGCGAGCAGCCGGGCGACCGGCTCGGGATAATCATGGCGGCCAAGGATCGCATCGAGCATCGGCCCGAGCTGAACGGTGCGGCCGCGCACATCGAGCGGGCCGACCTCGAAGGGCACGACGTGATCATCGCCGGCGTAACCGAATTCGCCGAGTTTGGGGTGATGTTCAGCCACTTGATGGGTTTCCAGCATGACAAAGCTCCAGGGCGCGGCCATGCCGCCCTTTGGGGAGCAGGCGTCTAAACGCGCTTGATTTGCGTGATGCCGCGCAGATAGGCATCGCGCCTCCGGAGATCAAGTTCCCCGGCACGTCAAGCGCCAAGACACTTCAAGTCCACTTCAGGCCCCAAGACACCAGGCAAGCACGGCCTTCTGGGCGTGGAG
This sequence comes from Mesorhizobium sp. B2-3-2, assembly GCF_006442295.1. Lineage (NCBI taxonomy): Bacteria > Pseudomonadati > Pseudomonadota > Alphaproteobacteria > Hyphomicrobiales > Phyllobacteriaceae > Mesorhizobium > Mesorhizobium sp. B2-3-2. Next base: position 13,689 of record NZ_VFWA01000003.1, read on the forward strand.
CCGGTTCTCTGCCTCGTCGAAGACCACCGAATGCGGACCGTCGATGACCTCGTCCGTCACTTCCTCGCCGCGATGCGCCGGCAGACAATGCATGAACAGCGCGTCGGGCTTTGCCTTGGCCATCAGCTTGGCGTTGACCTGGTAGGGCGAAAACACGTTGTGGCCGCGCGCGCGGTGCTCCTGGCCCATCGACACCCAGCAGTCGGTGACGACGCAGTCGGCCTGGTCGACGGCTTCCTCTGGCGAGCGGGTAAAGGAGAGCTTGCCGCCATGCGCCTTTGACCAGTCGACATGCTTCTGCGCCGGCTCGCTGCCTTCGGGCACCGCGACGTTGAGGTTGAAGCGGAACCGCGCCGAGGCTTCCAGCAGCGAATGCAGCACGTTGTTGCCGTCGCCGGTCCAGGCAATGGTCTTGCCGGCGACCGGACCGCGATGCTCCTCGAAGGTCATGATGTCGGCCATCAGCTGGCAAGGATGGGTATCGTCGGTGAGCCCGTTGATCACCGGGATGGTCGCATTCTCCGTCAGCTCCAGCAGCCGCTCATGCGAGGTGGTACGGATCATGATGGCATCGACATAGCGCGACAGAACCTTGGCTGTGTCGGCGATGGTCTCGGAGCGGCCGAGCTGCATCTCGGTGCCGGTCAGCATGATGGTCTCGCCGCCAAGCTGACGCATGCCGACATCGAAGGAGACGCGCGTGCGCGTCGACGGCTTGTCGAAGATCATCGCCAGCACCTTGCCTTCGAGCGGTTTCGAGCGCTCGCCCGCCTTGAGGCGCGCCTTGCGCTCCACTGCGTCGGTCAGCATGGAGCGCAGGTCGCCTTCGGAAACGGCGGAGAGGTCGGTGAAATGACGAAGTGACATCAGGAGCTTTCGAATTTACTTCGCGGCTTCAGCGGCGATGGCCTCGGACAGGGCCTTGGCGCCGGCGCGAATGCGCGCCAGCGCTTCGTGGATCTCGCTGTCCGTGACGGTGAGCGGCGGCAGCAGGCGAATGACGTTGTCGCCGGCCGGAACCGCGAGCAGATGCTGGTCGCGCAGCGCCATGTTCACCTTGCCGTTGGGCATGGCGCATTTGAGGCCCAGCATCAGCCCAGTGCCCCTGATGTCCTCGATGACCTCGGGAAATTCGTCGGCCACCCCTGCCAGCCCTTGCTTCAGCAACAGCGCCTTGCGCTGCACAGCCGCCAGGAAGCCCTCCTCCAGCACCACGTCGAGCACGGCATTGCCGACCGCCATGGCCAGCGGGTTGCCGCCGAACGTAGTGCCGTGGACGCCCGCGGTCATGCCGACAGCCGCCTCGTCGGTGGCAAGGCAGGCGCCCATCGGGAAGCCGCCGCCAATGCCCTTGGCGATGGCCATGATGTCGGGAGCGACCCCCGACCATTCATGCGCGAACAGCTTGCCGGTGCGGCCGATGCCGCACTGGACCTCATCGTAGATCAACAGCAGGCCGTGCTGGTCGCAGAGCTGCCGCAGCCGCTTCAGCGACTGTGTCGGCACCGGGCGGATACCGCCCTCACCCTGCACCGGCTCGATCAGGATGGCCGCGGTCTCCGGCGTGATCGCTTTTTCGGCGGCGTCGATATCGTCGAAGCCGACCTGGTCGAAACCCTCGACCTTGGGGCCGAAGCCTTCGAGATATTTGTACTGGCCGCCGGCCGCGATGGTCGCCAGCGTGCGGCCATGGAAGGCGCCCTCGAAAGTGATGACGCGGAAGCGCTCGGGATGCCCCTTGACGAAATGGTAGCGCCGCGCCGTCTTGATCGCGCATTCCAGCGCCTCGGCGCCCGAATTGGTGAAGAACACCTTGTCGGCGAAGGTGGCATCGACCAGCCGCTCGCCGAGCCGGCTCTGCCCCGGGATCTCGTAGAGATTGGAGACGTGCCAGAGCTTGGCAGCCTGCTCGGTGAGCGCCGCAACCAGATGCGGATGGCCGTGGCCTAGCGAATTGACGGCTATGCCGCCGGCAAAATCGAGATATCGCTCGCCCTTGTCGGTAACCAGCCAGGTGCCTTCCCCATGGTCGAAGGCCAGGGGTGCGCGAGCAAAGGTCTCGAAAAGCGCCGAACCGCTCATTATATGCGTCTCCGGAACCGGAAAATCAAAAAAGCCGCCAAAGCGGCGGCCTTTGCGGCTTATCGGGTTTTTCAGCCATGAAGTCAACGAAAACGTCGCGTAGTGGCGCGCGGCAAGCCTCCCGACGGGACGCCGGCTCATAAGTGAGCTGGCAAGTTGGGGAAAACCGAAAAAACCGATTCGTGTTGCACTTCGGACTCTTGTCACCGAGTCAGCGCATAAGGTAGTTGTAGTCGGGAAATAACTAGATTTCGTGCGGCGGACCTAATCACCAGATATATGTGGTGTCTGCCCCAGCAGTGGTGCTGGGCCGGGAATGGATTCCGATTGCCGTACGCTTAGCAGGAGCGCGGTCATGAATTGGACTGACGAGCGGGTCGAACTTCTCAGGAAACTGTGGTCGGAGGGTCTGAGCGCAAGCCAGATTGCTGCCCAGCTTGGAGGGGTCAGCCGCAATGCGGTCATCGGCAAGGTGCACCGGCTGAAATTGTCGGGCCGAGGGCGCGCCACGGCGGCGCCGGCACGCCAGAAGAAGACGGCGCAAGGGTCGGGCGCGCAGAAATCGGTGTCGCGTGCCGCGAGTGCGACCCGCCACGTTACGACGTCGATCGGAGCAACGGCGCTGCAGGCGCAGTTCGATGCCGAGCCGGTGGCCCGCCACTATATCCGGCCGGTCGAGAATGTGGTGGTGCCGATCTCGCGGCACCTCCAGCTCACCGAACTCACCGAGCGCACCTGCAAATGGCCGAACGGCGATCCGCTGTCGGAGGACTTCAATTTCTGCGGCAACGAAGCCGCCGAAACAGGGCCGTACTGCAAATATCACGCCCGTGTGGCTTTCCAGCCGGCGGCGGAGCGGCGGCGGAATAGATAAGGGAGTATAAGGCAGTAGCGCAGAATTTGCGCTCGCGAGCGTTCTTTTAGCCTACTGCCCTACTCTCACAGCCATCCATTCTTGCGAAACCGCCAGTAGAGGAAGCTGCAGATCAGCGCGATCGCCAGCAGCACCATCGGGTAGCCGTATTCCATTTTCAGTTCCGGCATGTCGCTGAAATTCATGCCGTATATGCCCGCGAAGGCTGTCGGCACAGCCAGGATTGCCGCCCATGAGGCGAGCTTTTTCGAGATCGCCGTTTCCTGGCTCTGGCCCACCAGCAGGCTCGCCTCGAAGGCGAAGGCCAGCACTTCTCGCAAGCTGTCGATCTTTTCCTGGACGGTGCGGATATGGTCGGTCACGTCGCGAAACAGCGGGTGCATGGCTGAATGGATCTGCGGCAGGTCGGCGCTGGTCAGCCGGCGGCAGACCTCCACCAGCGGCAGTGCGGCATTGCGCAGCCGCAACAGATCGCGGCGCAGCATATAAAGGCGTTCGATATCGGGGCCGCTCATCGGCTTCAGCAGGACCCGGTCCTCGATTGCCTCGACCTCATCCTCGATCTGCTCGAGCACCGGCATGTAGTTGTCGACGATGAAATCAAGAATGGCATAGAGGACGAAATCCTCGCCCTTGGCCAGTGAATGCGGGCAGCTTTCCCAGTGCTGGCGCACGACAGCATAGGATGTCGAAGGGCCGTGCCTGACGCTGACGATGTAGCCGCTGCCCACGAACAGATGCGTCTCGCCGAAGGTGACGCGGCCCTCGATCAGCTGCGCGGTGCGGGCGACGATGAACAGCGCATCGCCATACTGCTCGATCTTCGGCCGCTGGTGCGGATGCTCGGCATCCTCGATCGCGAGCTCATGCAGATGAAATTGCGCCTGGACGCGCAGCAGAAGCTCGCGATCGGGTTCGAGCAGCCCGATCCATACGACGTGGCCCGCTTTCCTGGCCCATTCGCCGGCTTCCTCGATCGGGATGTCGGCGATGCGGCGCCCGGCTGTGTAGACGCTGGAGGCGATGACGGCCGACGTCGGCGGCGCGGGCTTGAAATCCCGGACATATTCCATCGCAGCCTCCCGAAGCACTGCCTTTCCTGGGGAACCAGCAGGCTTGCCTCGGAGATATTCTAGCGCAATACGACCTAGCGTTCGAGAGAAAGTGCGTTCACTTGACCGGCTGCGTTGCGGAAAGGCCGATCTTGTCCGTCTTGTCGCCCTTCGGCCGCTCGGCAGGCATCTGGTCGCCGGTGACGATATAGTAGATCGTCTCGGCAATGTTGGTGGCATGGTCACCGATGCGCTCGATGTTCTTGGCGCAGAACAGCAGATGCGTGCAAGGCGTGATGTTGCGCGGATCTTCCATCATGTAGGTCAGCAATTCGCGAAACAGCGACGTGTACATGGCGTCGATCTGGTCGTCGCGGTCACGTACGAAGCCGATCCTTTCAACCGAGCGCGAGGCGTAGACGTCGAGCACTTCCTTGAGTTGGGTCAACGCCAGGTCGGCCAGGGCTTCGAGGCCGCGGAACAGGCTGGTCGGCTGGCGCCCGTCGGCAACCGCCACCACACGCTTGGCGACATTCTTGCCGAGATCGCCGACCCGCTCGAGATCGGCCGAGATGCGGATTGCGCCGACGATCTCGCGCAGGTCCGTCGCCATCGGCTGGCGCCTGGCGATGATGATGATTGCCCTGTCGTCGATTTCGCGCTGGCCTTCGTCGAGGACGGCGTCGTCGCGGATCACCTTCTGGGCAAGGCCGGGATCGGCGTTGACCAGGGCGGAGATCGCCTGTTCGACCATGCGTTCGGCATGTCCGCCCATGGCGGCGATGCGCTTCGACAGATCTTTCAGCTCCTCGTCATAGGCGCTGACTATGTGCACGGACTGCATGACCGGATGCCTTCCCACGGATGATCTGATTTTGAGTCGTTTCCTCGAATCCCCGCTGATACGCTAACCGGATGACAGAAAAAAGAAATGGCACCTTGGTAACTAGGGCGGCTCAGGCCGCCGGCAAATGAACCGAGAAGGCGGCGCCCTTGCCGACTTCGGACTTGATCGAGAGCCTGGCGTTGTGGCGCGTCAGGATATGCTTGACGATCGACAGGCCAAGGCCCGTACCCTTCTGGGTTCGACTGCTCTCGACGTCGACGCGATAGAAGCGTTCGGTGATGCGCGGAATGTGCTCCTCGGGAATGCCAGGGCCAAAGTCCCTGATCGTCACGTCGATGCCCGCTTCGCCCTCGGCGTCGCCGCGCGCGATCGACACCACCACGCGGCCGCCCGACTGGCCATATTTGCAGGCGTTTTCCAGAAGGTTCTCGAAGACCTGGAACAGTTCGTCGCGGTCGCCCGGTACGTCGAGAGGGCCGTCGGCGAAATCCCGCTCGATGACGACGCCGTTTTCCCGCGCCAGCGGGCCCAGCGAATCGATGACGCTGTCGACGGTCTGGCGCAGATCGACCTCGGTCCCCGGCCGCAGATAGGGCTTCATCTCCAGCCGCGACAGCGACAAAAGGTCATCGATCAGGCGTGCCATGCGGCCGGTCTGGTTCTGCATGATCTGCAGGAATTGCTCGCGCGCCGCCGGATCGTTGCGGGCCGGTCCGCGCAGCGTTTCGATGAAACCGGATATCGAGGCGAGCGGCGTGCGCAATTCGTGGCTGGCATTGGCGATGAAATCTGCGCGCATGCGGTCGATGCGGCGCGCTTCGCTCTGGTCCTTGAACACCATCACGTAGAGATCAGTGCCGTGGCCGACCGAGGAGGCACTGACCCGGTAAGTCCGCTCGACCGGCAGCCTCTCGGTGTAGTCGATGACATCCGACGCGACCTCGCCCGACAGCACGCCGTCCAGAAGAGCCTGCATTTCGGGCGCCCGGAATTTCAGCGACAGCGATACGCCCGGGGCGATGCCGCCAAAGGCGGCGAAGGCGGCCGCGTTGGCATGGACGATCCCCGCGGCATGATCGAAGATGATCAAGGGGTCGGCGACGGCCGCCGCCAGATATTCGCCGGACAGGCGCTGCAGGCCGATGGCCTCGATCGCCGCGCCGCTTTCGCCGGGCTGGCGCGTGGCTCCGGCCGGCATCATCGCCGCCACCAGCAGCAAAGCCAGCGCCGGCAGCAGCACATAGGCGGAAATGCTCGCAAAGGCATAAACCGCCATGACCGCGACAAGACCGGCGACCAGCAACCATCGGCTGTTCCACAGCCGCGCGGCAAGCGCTTGCGCCATACCCTTCTCGTCTGCGCCCTGCTCAGCCATTCGCGCCTGCGCCCCGCTCCCGGTCCGGCAATTTCGCTGGACCGGCCTGGCGCATGACGCCGAAAAATCAGAATCGATTTTCGGAAAGGATCATGCGCAAAATCCAAAAGTGCAGCGCCCTTTGCGTCTGAAGCGGCGCGCGGCACTGCAATGGCTCAATAGCACGAGTCCGTAAGCTGGAAAGGTTCGTCTCGATGAAAAAAGCCAAGGAAAACACCGCCGCGCCGACCCCGGGGCCGCTGAAGCTCAGGATCGACGGCAAGGAGCGGGAGTTCGACATCGAGAATCCGGCACTGCCGGACTGGGTCGAGGAGCGCAAGCTGACCGCGGGTGGCTACCCCTACGACAAGAAGATGAAAAGCGACGAGTACGACGAGACGCTCGAGGCATTGCAGATCGAGCTGGTCAAGGCGCAGGCGTGGCTGCTGTCGACAGGCAAGCGGATGATGGCGCTGTTCGAGGGCCGCGACGCGGCCGGGAAGGGCGGCACGATTTTCGTCCTGCGCCAGTACCTCAATCCGCGCACGGCACGCAACGTGGCGCTGACCAAGCCGACGCCGACCGAGTTGGGGCAATGGTACTACCAGCGTTATGCGGACCATTTCCCAACCGCGGGCGAATTCGTCACGTTCGACCGTTCCTGGTACAACCGCGCCGGCGTCGAACCGGTGATGGGCTTCTGCACGCCCGAACAGCACGAGAAGTTTCTCGACGAGACGCCGCACTTCGAAAGGATGATCGTCAATGACGGCATCCACTTCTTCAAATTCTGGCTGAACATCGGCCGGGAAACGCAGCTCGAGCGATTTCACGATCGCCGCCACAGCCCGCTGAAAAGCTGGAAGTTTTCGCCGATCGACATTGCCGGCATCACCAAGTGGGACGATTACACCCGGTCGCGCGACACCATGTTCGAGCGCACCCACAAGGAATTCGCTCCGTGGATCATCGTGCGGGCCAACGACAAGCGCCGCGCGCGGCTGGCGGTGATGCGGCGCATCCTCCTGTCGCTGCCATATGACGGCCGCGACCTCGACATCATCGGCAAGGAAGACAAGAAAATCATCGGCGAAGGCCCGTCATTCCTAGCAAAACAGGACTGACAGTGCCTGCGCCACGCGGCAGTGCACCGCGTGGCGCAACGCCTTCGGCGCGACGCTCAGGCCGCCAACCGGGCAATGCGCTGCAGCCGCCGCAGCGTGGTGTCGTCCTGCAGTGCCTGCTGGAACAGCGAAATCTCCTGATCGATGCGTTCGCAAAGTTCCGCGGGGTTCCCCTTGAGCAGGCCGCGCGTCTGCAAAAGTGCGGCGACCGGCTTCCTGGCGAGCTGCCTTGCCCGGCCGAGGGTTGCCTCCTCGACGCTGCCTTCGGAGACGATCTCGGCGACCAGGCCGAGCGCCCTGGCGTCGTCGGCGCGCAGCGTGTCGCCGAGGCAGAAAAAGCGGAAGGCGCCGGCATAGCCGAGCTTCTGCGGCGCCAGGATGCTGGTCGCGGCATCCGGCACAAGGCCGAAATCGACGAACGGCACCCGGAACGTGCTTTCGGCGGACGCGATCACCATGTCGCAATGGAACAGGATGGTGCAGCCGACGCCGACCGCATCGCCGTCGACACAGGCCAGTATGGGTTTGGGGAATGTCGCCAGCGTGCGGAACATGTCGGTGACGGCGGCGATCAGCTTCTGGTGCTTGGTAGCGTCGAGGAATTCGGAGAAGTCGCCGCCGAGGCAGAAGCAACCCGCCAGGCCCCGCAGCACGACGACACGCACATCGTCATTGTCGGCGGCTTCATGAAATGTCCTTGCCAGGCTTTCATAGGCCCTTCTGTCGAGCACCGGCCGACCGTCGGTCGACGATACCGTGACGATCAGCGTGTGGTTGCGCAGTTCGGGTTGCGGGTGCGGGCTCATGGCCGTTTCCGATCTCATGACGCCCGCCTTTGCCCGAACATATCGGGATATCCCCTGGCCAGAACGGGAGCGTGGTGATTGCGACGCGAACGCACAACATCCAGCGTGTGCTCGTTGAAGGTGAGCAGCGTCGCGACGACCTGCTGGTTTCCATAGGTGCGCTGATAGCCCAGTGGCGTGGCCAGGAAATGCAGCTGGAGCGCGCGCAGCACCCACATCGGCTCGAACTCGATGATCACCTTGTCGACGCCGCGCTTCAGCCCCCACTCGACGAAGCCGGCAATGAGCTCGGTACCGACGGTCGAGACGCCTCGGCGGCCGTCGCGAAAGCCGGGGGCGACCGCATAGCGGGTCAGTTCCCAGATGTTCGGACCCGAAGGCGGCGTTCCCACGGAAAGATCGGCCAACACCTCGGTCAAGAGATGTGGCCGCGTGGTCGGCAACATCCTCTGATAGCCCGCGACCTCGTTACCTCTGATGACGATCTGATGCACCGCTTCGTCATGATCGAACTGGTCGATCTCGAAGCCATCGGGGCGCCGCAGGTCCTCCCACCCCATTTCCTCGACAAAAATCCTGTAGCGCAGCCGATGCACGGCCTCCCACAGATCGGGATGTTCCATCAGTTCTTTTGTTGTAAGGGAAAAAATCATTTTGCCGTCTCCTGTTCAAGAGGAAGATACGGCCGTGCCCTCGCAAGAAAATTACGCGATCACGTAGGCAGGAATTTCTAGGCCGACCCGGCCGACCTAACTAATATAGCCGCGCCTTATCGCTTCAGCGACTGCCTGTACGCGGTTGACGGCGCCGAGTTTGCTTTTGGCGTTAAGGAGGTGTTTCTCCGACGTGTGTTCGGAGATACCGAGGATTTGCGAAATCTCCCATTCGGACTTGCCGACGGCGGCCCATTGCAGGCATTCGCGTTCGCGCGGCGTCAGCTCGACGTTATCGATGGTCTTGCTGGCCTTCGTGTGGAGTTGCATGGCCCGGCCCACCGCATAGGTCGACACCAGCGACACCAGGCCGAACTCGGCGGCGGACAGTTCCACGGCCTCGCCGCCCAGTGACACCATGACGATCTGGCCGTCGAGCGTGATGAGCGGGAAGGCCAGCCCGTCGCGCAGCTTGAACACGACGGCGTCGCCCATTACCTCGCCGCTGCTTCTGTCGATGCTAACGCCCTGGGCCGCTTCCCGCCACTGGAACGGCGCCTGCAACTGTTTCATGTGGCTGACGATCGGGTCGTGATCGACATAGTTGCGCGCCACGTAGCGCTCCAGCCATTCGACAGGCCAGTCGCAAAGCAGCACATGCTGCTTTTGCTGGCCGGTCGGCGTGCCCGGTTGCGGCACGGTGCCCGCCATCAGAGCGGTCAGGCCAAAATCCGACGTTATGCCCAACAGCCTCTCGCAAACCGCAGCCGCCGTTCCGGCATGCTGCAGACGATCTATATATTCCAGCGTGCGATCGAACTGACCCATCGCAACATCAACCCCATGTTGCCTCGTTGAAATCGATGATCCGTGCCTTGTTGGCACTTCGCCACCGACCAGGGATTGCAAAGCGTTGCCTTGTGGTTGTGGTTCTCGACCCTGGTCCCCCACCAAGGCAGCCACCGCTGTTTGCAAACCTGCTAAAGCATATCCTGAAATCGACGCGTTGAAATCAAAAAGCATTGTGCCTGTACTATTTTCGTACCAGAACCGATGCGAACACAGGTGCGGTGGAAGTTTTATCATGGCGTTCCAGCGGAGGTTCCTCGTTCTTGCGTCGATGCTGATCGCGTCGCTGGCGTTCGGTGAGGGCGCGCACGCGGCCGAGCCGCAGGTGCCGGTGCTGTGGGATGCCAAGGAGCGGCTGCCGAAACCGGACCTCTCCGCACTGCCGCGGTTGCGGTTCCTGACCACAACCGATTTCCCGCCCTTCAATTTTCTCGACGGCGCGGGAAAGCTGTCCGGTTTCCACATCGACCTGGCGCGCGCCATCTGCGCCGAGCTCGGCATCGTCGACAAATGTCAGATCCAGGCATTGCCCTGGGCCGAGCTCGAAGGAGCGCTTGAGAAAGGCGAAGGCGAAGCGATCATCGCCGGCATCGCCGCGACGCCGCAGTCACGCCAGACATACGCCTTCTCGCGCTCTTACCTGCAATTTCCGGCGCGTTTCATCATGCCGAAGGGCGAGGCGCTGACCGAGCCGCTGTTCGCCAAGCTGCGCGGCAAGCGTGTCGGCGTGATATCAGGCTCGGCGCATGAGCGCATGCTGCGCGATTATTTCAATACCGTTCAGGTCGTCACCTTCGACAGGCCGGAAGACCTCTACGCCAACCTCAAGGCCGGCAAGATCGACGCCGCCTTCGGCGACGGCATGCGTTTCGCCTTCTGGCTGGGCGGTTCGGATGCGGCCGGCTGCTGCCGCTTTGCCGGCGGACCTTATCTGGCGCCGGAATATCTGGGTTCGGGCATGGCCATCGCCACCCGATCCGATGACCCGGCGCTGGCCGCCGCTCTCGACTACGCGCTGCAAGAGATTTCGCTGAAAGGCACGTTCGCCGAGTTCTACCTGCGCTATTTCCCGGTCAGTTTCTTCTGATCCGGTCCCGGTCAGCTTTTTCTGATCCGGTCCCGGTCAGTTTCTTCCGATCGGGTTGAGTGTCGGCGCTCAGGTCAGCGTGCGCAAGCGCGCCTTGGCCGCGCGGGCGATCGCCGCGACGGTCAGCGTGTCGAGATCGAGCTTGAGGCGAATGAGCTGGAGCACCCGCACCTCCTCCATCCGCATTTCGAGATCGACGGCCGCGACCTCGAAGGCGGCCGCATAGGCGGTGTCGCGCAGGCGCTCCGGCAGGGCCTCGGCCACGCCTGCCAGGACACCCTCCAGCCCGCCCTTTTCATGCAGCTTCTTCTGGCAGGCTTGGGCGACGCCAACCAGGCGGTCGTGGTCGAAATCCTCGAACACCGGCCATGAGCGGACGACCTCGCCGATCCGCGCCAGCTCGACATCCGTCATGTCGCGGTCGGAGGCGGAGGTGATGACCATGAGGTAGATCAGCGCTTCATGCGGGGTCGGCATTCAACAACTCCTCGATACGGGCTGCGAAGGTAGGAACGCGTTCCCTGCGCTGCAAGGAAAAAGCGCCGCGCTCGTTGACGCTCCGGTCAGGCGCGCATAGAGACCGGTTGAAAATCCTCACTTGCGGCTTTGCCGGCGTCTAATTTTGGAAAACAGTGACATGGCGGGATCAAACATCATCGATCTCAATCCCGAAGTGCTGGCGGCGGCCGCCGAAAGCAAGGCGTGGCCGTTCGAGGAAGCCCGCAAGATCATCGAGCGCTACAAGGGCCGCGAACTCCCGCAAACCGTGCTCTTCGAAACCGGATATGGCCCGTCCGGCCTGCCGCATATCGGCACGTTCGGCGAGGTGGCGCGCACCTCGATGGTGCGGCATGCCTTCCGCGTCATCACGCAGGACAAGGTCGCTACCAAGCTGCTGTGCTTTTCCGACGACATGGACGGCATGCGCAAGATACCCGACAGCGTGCCGGATCGCGCGGCGCTGGAGCCGCATCTGCACAAGCCGCTGTCTTCGGTACCCAACCCTTTCGGCGGCGACTATGCGAGTTTCGCCGACCACAACAATGCGATGCTCTGCCGCTTCCTCGATACGTTCGGCTTCGACTACGAGTTCGCCAGCGCGACGCAGTACTACAAGACCGGCCGCTTCGACGCGATGCTGTTGCGCGCGGCCGAACGCTACGACCAGATCATGGCGGTGATGCTGCCGACGCTGGGAGAGGAGCGGCAGGCGACCTACAGCCCGTTCTTGCCGATCTCGCCGAAGAGCGGCCGCGTGCTCTACGTACCCATGAAGCATGTGGATGCCAGGGCGGGCACCATCACTTTCGACGATGATGGTACCGAGACCACGCTTCCGGTTACCGGCGGCAAGGTGAAGCTGCAGTGGAAGCCCGATTTCGGCATGCGCTGGGCGGCCCTCGGGGTCGATTTCGAGATGTTCGGCAAGGACCATCAGACCAATGCAGTGGTCTACGACCGCATCTGCAACATCCTGGGTGGGCACGCGCCGGAGCATTTCGTCTACGAGCTGTTCCTGGATGAGAACGGCCAGAAGATCTCCAAATCCAAGGGCAATGGGCTGACCATCGACGAGTGGCTGACTTATGCGCCGACGGAGAGCCTGGGCCTCTATATGTACCAGCGGCCGCGGCAGGCCAAGAAGCTCTATTTCGACGTCATCCCGCGGGCGGTGGACGAATATTACACCTTCCTTGCAGCCTATCGGAGGCAGGACTGGAAGGAACGGCTGGGCAACCCGGTCTGGCACATGCACGACGGCAATCCGCCCGCCGTCGACATGCCCGTGCCGTTCTCGTTGCTGCTCAACCTGGTCAGCGCCTCCAATGCGCAGAACAAGGACGTGCTGTGGGGCTTCATCTCGCGCCACGTGCGTGGCGTGACGCCGGCGACCCATCCTGAGCTGGACAGGCTGACGGGTTATGCGATCCGCTATTTCGACGATTTCGTGAAGCCGACGAAGACCTTCCGCGCGCCCGACGACGTCGAGCGGCAGGCGCTGGAAGCGTTGGAACAGGCGCTTGGCGCCCTGCCGGCGGGCTCGGACGGCGAGGCGATCCAGAACGCCGCGCTCAACGTCGCACGCAAGGTGGAACGCTATCAGGACCATTCCAAGAAGAGTCCCGAAGGTGGTCCCGGCGTTTCGGGCGCCTTCTTCCAGATGATCTATCAGGTGCTGATCGGCCAGGAGCGCGGCCCGCGCTTCGGCTCGTTCGCGGCACTCTACGGCATTGCCGAGACGCGCGGGCTCATTCAGAAGGCGTTGGCTGGTCAGCTGGCTTGAGAACGCCGTCGACCTCTTCCAGGATCGAACCCGCCGCTTGCGGCGCCGGGGCAGGTGCGGCCGGCACCGAAGGCACGCCTGAAAGGCTTGGCGCCGATCCAAAAATGCCTTTCCTTTCGCTGCGCGCCTTTTCCCCTACTTCGACATAAGGGCCGCCTTTGGCGGCGCGCGCCCAGCCGTTCTCGACCAGCCATTGGCCGACATCCTGCTTGCCGATCCGGCAGTCGGCCGCGATCAGGTCGCGGCCGCCTTCCGGCGGCACGGCGCAGACCACCGCCCGGCCGCGCAGGAAGGCGCGGAACGCCGTGCGCGCACGGACACCGCAGGGCCAGGATTTACCGTCCGAGGTGCAGGTCTCGTCCTGCCCGACAATGTCGATGCCGGAAACCGCGACCGAATAGCCCTTCGCCTCGATCAGGCCGGCGGCGGGCGCGACCGGCTGGAACAGCTTCGTCCCTTTCCAGTCGTCCGGCATTTTCGGCTTGGGCGGCATGGCCAGCGCCAGCTTGCTTAGCGGCGCGCGCGGCTCCACCCGCTCCAGCTCCTTGCTGGGAAGCTCCGGTGGCGCGACGACCTGGGGATCGATCGCACGCGAGTGCGGGCTAGCGGCAGAGGGCGGCGGAGCGGCAATGGCCGATGTGGCCGGCTCCTCCGGCACGCCGTCGGTGCCTGGCTCGGAGACCATGTCGGCGCTCGGATCGATCTGTTCCACCGCGACGGCAGTTTCGCCGCCCTTCAGCGCGCGGCCGCCGGCGACCACCAGGGCGGCCATCACCGGGATCATCAGAACCGCAAGGACAAGATGAGGAAGCCGCACCCGCCCGCACCCTATTGGCTTGCCCAGACGATCCGCGCCACCCATTCAACCTCGCGCATCGGAATGTCGCGGTCCGGATGATCGGGATTGAGCGAAACCAGTGCGATCGACCTGGCGGTCTGGCGATCGAGCACCTTGGCCATCACTTCGCCGCCGGTCGTCTTGACGACGACGCGATCGCCCTTGCGGATGAGGGCTGCCGGCTCGACGATGAGCACGTCGCCATTGCGGTAGAGCGGCAGCATGGAATCGCCTTGCACCTGAAGCGCATAGGAACTCTCGGTCGATTGCGCCGGCAGTTCCACCAGATCCCAGCCTTGACCGGCCGGGAAGCCGGCATCGTCGAAAAAACCGCCGGCGCCGGCCTGGGCAAAGCCGAGCAACGGAACGGCCCGCCCGCGGGCGGGCATCGCGCCGTGGCCGGCCCGACCTTCTATCAGCCCGGTGAATTCGTCGAGCGAAGCGCCCGTCGCCTCGATGATCTTGGCCAGCGATTCGGTCGAGGGCCAGCGCGGCCTGCCGTCCGACGACAGTCGCTTCGACTTGTTGAAGGCGGTCGAATCAAGGCCGGCCCGCTTCGCCAGGCCGGAAGCCGAGAGCGAATACCGCTCGGCCAGAGCGTCGATGGCGGCCCATACACGATCATGCGAGAGCAATTCCGCTCTCCTTGCAAAAAGGAAAAAATGCCTTTCCTTTCTAGTCTTCGAATGAAGGTTTGTCCACCGGCTGTGCCATCGCACCACATCTTTGCTGGCCGCGCCAATTCCGGTTTCCAGGTCAACCCGTCCGCTTGGCCTGATCGCGCAGGTTTTGATGCGAGGCCATGAACGCCCGCTCGGCTTCGCTGGGCGGACGCGGCTGGGCGGAGCGCCCAAGCGCGGCGACGACCTCGTCAATATCGAGAAAGCGCCGGGCGTTGCGGTCGTAGACGCCGGCCGTCGTCATGATCAATGCGGCGGTCTCGCCGTTGTCGAGGACGAAACGGTGCTTGCCGATGACCTGGCTGCCTTCCCAAGTCTCGATCGAAGACACCACTTCGAAACGCCGCCACAGTTTGATCTCACGCACATAGGCCGATTGCAGCCCGCCGATCATCGGCGCCCAGCCATTCGTTCTCGCCAGCCTGATGAGGCCGGCGCGGATGAAGATATCGATACGGCCAAGGTCCGCCAGCATCATATAGCGGGCATTGTTGAGATGGCGGTTGAAATCGATGTCCGTCGGCAGGCAGCGAAAGGCCAACCGGCTTTCGTCACCCATCTGGTAGGAGCCACGGCTGCCCGCCGTTGCCATCATGCGCGCAAGGCGTCCCCAGACATACATTAGGGCGCGGCGCGTCTTTTCGGACGCGCAAGGGACGCCGCGGCACCTTTGATTCCGGCCACGCTCAGGCCGCCTGCTTCACGTCGCCCTTCGCGTAGGGGTCGAAGCGCTGGTAGAAAGTCTCGCCCTTCTCGGCCATGTCGAGCAGCAGCCTGGGCGCCTTGAACTCGGCGCCGTATTTCTTCTGCAAGCTCTTTGCGATCTTGACGAACTGCCCGGCGCCGATGCCATCGATGTAGGACAGTACGCCGCCCGTATAGGGTGCGAAGCCGAAGGCCAGGATCGAGCCGACATCGGCCTCGCGCGGATCGGTGACGATGCCCTCCTCCATCACCCGAGCCGCTTCCAACGCGATGGTGACCAGCAGGCGCTGCTGCAATTCCGCATAGTCGACCTTCTCCGGCTTGAGCTGCGGATAGAGCTCCTTGAGGCCCGGCCACAGCTTCTTCTTGGCCGGCTTGGCCGGATAGTCGTAGAAGCCCTTGCCGTTCTTGCGGCCGAAGCGGCCGTGGTCGTCGACCATGGTGTTGATCAGCGCCATCTGCTTCGGGTCGACCGCCTTGTCGCCGAGATCCCTGATGGTCTGCTTCATGATCTTCTGGGCGAGGTCGATGGCCGTCTCGTCGGTCAACGCCAGCGGGCCGACCGGCATGCCGGCGGCCTTCGCGGCGTTCTCGATCATCGCCGCCGGAACGCCCTCGATCAACATCTTATAGGCTTCCGACATGTAGCGCAGGACGCAGCGGTTGACGTAGAAGCCGCGCGTATCGTTGACGACGATCGGCGTTTTCTTGATGGCGCGCACGAAGTCGATCGCGGTGGCCAGCGCCTTGTCACCGGTCTTCTTGCCAAGGATGATTTCGACCAGCATCATCCTGTCGACCGGCGAGAAGAAATGGATGCCGATGAAATTCTTCGGCCGCGCCGAATTCTTGGCCAGGGCGGTTATCGGAATGGTCGAGGTGTTCGACGCGAAGATCGCCGACGACTTCAGCGCCGCTTCCGCCTGTTCGGTAGCGCTTTTCTTCACCGCGGAATCCTCGAACACGGCCTCGACCACGAGATCGCAGCCGGCAAGCTCGGCATAGTCCGATGTCGGCGTGATCAGCGACAGGAGCCTGTCCTTGTCCTCGGGCTTGGCACGACCCTTCTTCACCTGATCCGAAATCAGGCCATCCGAATGGGCCTTGCCCTTCTCGGCGGACTCCATGTCGCGGTCGAGTAGCACCACCGGAATGCCGGCTTTGGCCGTGACATAGGCGATACCGGCGCCCATGAAGCCCGCGCCGAGAATACCGATCTTCTTGAACCTGGTTTCCGGCACGCCGGCCGGGCGGCGCGCGCCCTTGTTGAGTTCCTGCAACGACACGAACAGCGAGCGGATCATCGCCGCCGCTTCCTTGGTCTGCATGATCTCCGTGAAATAGCGCTGTTCGATCCTGAGCGCGGTGTCGAACGGCACCAGCAGGCCCTCATAGACGCATTTCAGGATCGCCGCGGCGGCGGGATAATTGCCATAGGTCTCGCGGCGCAGGATGGCGATGGCCGGAGGCCACAGATTGGCGCCCGCCGCCGAATAGACCGGGCCGCCGGGCAGCTTGAATCCCTTCTCATCCCACGGTGCCACCGGCTTGAGGCCGTTCCTGATCATGGCCTTCGCGGTCTCGACCAGCTTGGCAGGCTCGGCGACTTCGTGGATCAGCCCCATCGACTTAGCCTTTTGCGGCGACAGGTTCTGGCCCGATGTCAGCATTTGCAGCGCCTGCTGCTGGTCGGTGAGACGCGGCACCCGCTGCGTGCCGCCGGCGCCCGGGAAAATACCGATCTTCACCTCGGGGAGCGCCATCTTCACCTTGTCGGAATCGGCGGCGACGCGGCCATGGCAGGCCAGCGACATTTCGAAGGCACCGCCCATGCAGGTGCCGTTGATTGCAGAAACCCACGGCTTACCCGACGTTTCCAGCTTCCGGAACAGGGCGGTCATGGTGCCGGCATTTTCGAACAGCGCCCTGGTGGCCTTTTCGAGATCCTTGCCCTTTTCAGCCGCGAAGGTCGTCAGCATCTTCTGGAGCATGGTGATGTCGGCGCCGCCTGAGAACGTATCCTTGCCGGAGGTGATGACCGCGCCCTTGATGGCGGCGTCGCCCGCCACCTTGTCGACAATGGCGTTCAGCTCGCGCATCACCCCCTCGGTGAAGACGTTCATCGAGCGGTCCGGCATGTTCCATGTGACCAGTGCAATACCGTCGGCGTCGATGTCGAGGGTGAAATTGGTGTAGCTCATCGTTTCTCTCCCCGTCAGACGCGTTCGATGATGGTTGCGGTGCCCATGCCGGCGCCGATGCACAGCGTCACCAGCGCGGTGTTCAAATCGCGGCGCTCGAGCTCGTCCAGCACGGTGCCGAAGATCATCGCGCCGGTGGCGCCGAGCGGGTGGCCCATGGCGATGGCGCCGCCATTGACGTTGATCCTGTCGTGCGGGATCTCGAAGGCCTGCATGTAGCGCAGCACCACCGAGGCGAAGGCCTCGTTGAGCTCGAACAGATCGATGTCCGACAGCTTCATCTTGGCGCGCTTCAACAGCTTCTCGGTGACGTCGACCGGGCCGGTCAACATCAGCACCGGCTCGGAGCCGATGTTGGCGAAGGCGCGGATGCGGGCGCGCGGTTTCAGGTCCATGGCCTTGCCGGCCTTCTTCGAACCGAGCAGCACGGCCGCCGCGCCATCGACGATGCCCGACGAATTTCCGGCATGGTGGACGTGATTGACCTCCTCCACTTCCGGATGCTTCTGCACCGCGACGGCGTCGAAGCCACCCATTTCGCCGGGGATGACGAAGGAGGGGTTGAGCGAGGCCAGCGACTGCATGTCGGTCGATGGGCGCATATGCTCGTCATGGTCGAGGATGGTGAGACCATTCTGGTCCTTGATCGGGATCACCGAATTCTTGAAGCGGCCATCGGCCCAGGATTTTGCCGCGCGCTTCTGGCTCTCGACGGCATAGGCGTCGACATCGTCCCGGCTGAAGCCGTATTTGGTGGCTATCAGGTCGGCCGAAATGCCTTGCGGCACGAACCAGCCGGGCAGGCCGACTGAAGGGTCCATGAACCAGGCGCCACCCGAGGCGCCCATGCCGACGCGCGACATCGATTCGACACCGCCGGCAATGACGATCTCATCGGCGCCCTGGGCTATCTTGGCGGCGCCGAAATTGATGGCGTCAAGGCCGGAGGCGCAGAAGCGCGAGATCTGCATGCCGGGTGCCGAGGTCGCGTAGCCGGCCTCGAAGGACGCGGCGCGCGGAATGACCGACCCCGCCTCGCCGACCGGGTCGACACAACCGAAGATGATGTCGTCGACATTTGCGGTATCGAGCCCGTTGCGGTCGCGCAACGCCTCGAGCGTCCTGGCGGCGAGCCGCACTGCCGGCACTTCATGCAGCGAGCCATCCTTCTTGCCCCTGCCGCGCGGCGTACGAACGGCGTCATAGACGTAAGCTTCGGCCATTTTCCTGCTCCTTGGGTTTGCCGATCGATGCTCAGAGCGAGCGGCCGATCAGCAATTTCATGATCTCGTTGGTGCCGCCATAGATGCGCTGGACGCGGGCGTCGCGGAACATGCGGGCGATCGGATATTCATTCATGTAGCCATAGCCGCCATGCAATTGAAGGCATTCGTCGACGACTTTGCCCTGCAGGTCGGAAAGCCAGTACTTGGCCATCGACGCCGTCACCGGATCGAGGCCGCCATCGATGTGGCGCGCCACGCAATCATTGTAGAAGACGCGGCCAATCGTGGCCTCGGTCTTCAGTTCGGCCAGCTTGAACTGGGTGTTCTGGAAATCGATGACCGCCTTGCCGAACGCCTTGCGCTCCTTGACGTATTCGATGGTCAGGGCCAGCGCGCGCTCGACCATGGCAATCGCGCCGGTGCCGATCTGCAAACGCTCCTGCGGCAATTGCTGCATGAGCTGGATGAAGCCCTGTCCCTCCTCGTGGCCGAGCAGGTTGGAGGTCGGCACGCGCGCATCGTTGAAGAACAGTTCGGATGTGTCATTGGCCTTCAGGCCGATCTTGTCGAGGTTGCGGCCGCGCTCGAAGCCGTCGACCTCGTCCGTCTCGACGACGATCAGCGAAGTCCCCTTGGCGCCCTTGTCCGGATCGGTCTTGGTGACGACGATGATGAAATTGGCGAGCTGGCCATTGGTGATGAAGGTCTTGGAGCCATTGATCTTGTATCGGTTGCCGTCCCTCTCGGCCCGCGTCTTGACGCCTTGCAGGTCGGAGCCGGCGCCGGGCTCCGTCATGGCGATGGCGCCGATAAGTTCGCCGGTGGCGAGCTTCGGCAGCCATTTCTTCTTTTGCTCCTCCGAGCCGTAGTGGAGGATGTAGGGGGCGACGATCGAATTGTGCAGACCGATGCCGAAGCCGTCGACGCCGACATGGCCGATGGCCTCGATGATGGCGCTCTCATGGGCGAAGGTGCCGCCCGATCCGCCATATTCCTCCGGCATGGAGGCGCAGAGCAGGCCGGCGGCACCGGCCTTCAGCCAACTCTCGCGGTCGACCATTTCGTTCTTCTCGAACTCGTCGTAACGCGGCGCGATCTCTTCGGACATGAAGCGGTGCGCCATGTCGTAGAGCATGCCGACCTCGTCCGCCGCCCAGGCGGGCTTCGGCAGGCCAAGGATTTCGGCTGGGTTGGTCATGCGATGATCTTCCTCCCAAGGTCTGCCATCGAAATTGAGATCCGCGCGCTGTCGCGGCGACCCCTCCCGGCCCTTTGGACCGCCCTCCCCTCAAGGGAGAGGATATTTCTAGAACGCTTCCGCCGGCAGTGCCATCAGCGTGTCGGCGCCACTGGAGATGCGGGCGAGACGCGTCGCGGTTTCCGGCATGATCCGCTCCATGAAGAAGCGCGCCGTCACCAGCTTGTTGTCGTAGAAGGACGACGCGCCGTTGGCGCCCGCCTTGCCTTGAGCGGCCCTGGCCATCTGCACCCACATATAGCCGAGCGCCACGAGGCCGAAGAGATGCATGTAGTCGGTCGAGGCGGCGCCGGCGTTGTCAGGCTTGGCCATGCCGTTCTGCAGCAGCCACATGGTCGCCGCCTGAAGATCGTTGAGGCTCTTCTTCAATGCCTTGGTGAAGGGGGCCATCTTCTCGTCGGCGCGGTTCTCTTCACAGAACTCGCCGACTTCCTTGAAGAAGGCCTGCAGGGCGCGGCCGCCGTTCAGACCCAGCTTGCGGCCGACGAGGTCGAGCCCCTGGATGCCGTTGGTGCCTTCATAGATCATGGCGATGCGGGCATCGCGCACGAACTGGCTCATGCCGTGCTCTTCGATGTAGCCATGGCCGCCGAACACCTGCTGCGCCATCACGGCGTGATCGAAGCCCTTGTCGGTGAGCACGCCCTTCACCACCGGCGTCATCAGCCCGGTGTAGTCGTCGGCCGCCTGGCGGTCGTTGTCGTCTGCGGAGCGATGGGCGATGTCCGACTTGATCGCCGTCCACAGCGCCAGCGCGCGGCCGGCCTCGTTGAAGGCCCTCATGGTCATCAGGCTGCGGCGGATGTCGGGATGGACGATGATCGGATCGGCCTTCTTGTCCGGCGCCTTCGGCCCCGACAGCGAGCGGCCCTGCAAGCGGTCCTTGGCGTAGGCGACGGCGTTCTGGTAGGCAATCTCCGACAGCGACAGCCCCTGCAGGCCGACGCCGAGCCGCGCCTCGTTCATCATCGTGAACATCGCCTTGAGGCCGCCATTGGCCTCGCCCAGCAGCGTGCCTTGCGCCTCGTCATAATTCATGACGCAGGTCGAATTGCCGTGGATGCCCATCTTCTCCTCGATCGAACCGCAGGAGACGGCGTTCCTCTCATCGGGATTGCCAGAAGCATCGAGCTTGAGCTTCGGCACGATGAACAGCGAGATGCCCTTCACCCCTTCGGGCGCCCCCTCGATGCGGGCCAGCACCAGGTGGACGATGTTGTCCACCATGTCGTGCTCGCCGGCCGAGATGAATATCTTCTGGCCCGAGATCTTGTAAGTGCCGTCGCCATTCGGCACGGCCTTGGTGCGCAGCAGGCCCAAATCGGTGCCGCAATGCGGCTCGGTCAGATTCATGGTGCCGGTCCAGGCGCCCTCGACCATCTTCGGCAGCCATTTGGCCTTCTGCTCGTCGGTGCCATGCGTGATGATCGCCGCGATCGCGCCCTGTGTCAGGCCCGGATACATCATCAGCGACATGTTGGCCGACACCATGTACTCGGCCACGGCGGTATGCACGGCATAGGGCAGGCCCTGGCCGCCGAACTCGACGGGTGCCGCCAATCCCATCCAGCCGCCCTCGCGATACTGATCGAAGGCTTCCTTGAAGCCCTTCGGCGTCGTCACGGAGCCGTCGTCATGGCGCACACATCCTTCCATGTCGCCGACACGGTTGAGCGGATGCATGACGTTTTCCGCGAGCTTGGCGCCCTCGGCGAGGATCGCCTCCAGCACGTCGGGCGTTGCATCGGAAAAGCCGGGGAGATTGGAATAGCGCTGGTAGCCCAGCACCTCGTTGAGCACGAACAGCGTATCCTGCACCGGCGCCCTGTAGATCGGCATGCTCTTCCTCCACCCTGCGGACCTGATCCGAAACCCCCGAATTCATGTCAGGGTGGCATGCGGACCCGTGTTGCAGCGGGAGATAACAAAAATTGACGTTTGCGTAAACGTCAATTCAGCTAATGCGACAAAATTTCTCCTGCATCGCAGCAAACGGGACGCGATGCAGTGCATGCGGTGGAACCCTCAATGAAAAAAGCCGCGTGGCGCTCGCCACACGGCTTTTTTCGATCATGGATGTTGCGCCGCAAGGCGGCGGGGCCAAATCAGCCGGCGACGCTCGCCTGCGGCGCCGAGCGCTCGACCAGCATCTGCCGGACGGCAGCCATGGAGGTGCTCAACTCGCTGATGGCATCATCGATGAGCGTGCGCTGCTTCTGGAGGCGGGCAAGCTGCTTCTCCGACTTGTCCAATGCCAGCCGCAACTGCTTGGTGTTGGAGCCGGTGGGATCATAGAGATCCATCATCTGCTTGACGTCGCGCAACGAGAACCCGACCTTGCGGCCGAGCAAAATCAGTTTCAGCCGAACCCTGTCGCGGCGCGTGTAGAGGCGGGTTGAACCGTCGCGCTGCGGGTTGAGCAGGCCCTTGTCTTCGTAGAAACGCAGCGTGCGTAGCGTCACGCCGTATTTCTTGGCCATTTCGCCGATGCGGACGAGGTCCTCGCCCGAGTCAACGGATATAGTGTTGGTATTGGCCGCGGTCTCGCCGGCCGAGATAAGCTTCATGGTCACTGGCTTTCCCCGTCTGTGGCGTCGCGGTCCTGGACCAAGCGATGCCTGACTGAAAGCGGGGGCGTGCTTCCAGCCGTGGTTTCGACAAACAAATCGCAAACAGCACGCTTGATGCGCCTTTTACGTTTACGTCAATTCTATACCGATAGGCCTCTCATGACGCAAGGGCGTTGTGCGGGCGGCGCTTTATGCCGCAGCGGCCGGTTCACCGCGAACTTCGTCGCAACTTCTTAAGCTTGGTTAACGCGTTGTTTACCACGTTGGGCGAATTGTGCGCATGTCGGCTACCCGTGTTTATCCTGTATCGAATTTTTCACGGTTTTTCGGAGCGTGGGTGAACCCCGGGAAGCTTGTCTTCCACCGTGGTGCGGCCGCCTTCGTTCCGGCGAGGATTTGGGGAGCTGGTCGCAAACCGGCCAATCTGAAAGACGGACGCACCGATGAACAGCAAGCGGTCCTACCTCGATACACTCAACGCCGGCAGGCAGCGCAGGCCTCAGACCACGCTTGAGCAGCTGAACCGCTCGCTGGAGACGCTGGAACAGCGCCTCGAGAGGACGCGCGAGGACACGATAGGACGTCCCGACCCCCGCCAATATGGCGCCGAACCGCGCTATCCCGCAGCACAGCCTTCCGCTCAGCCGCGCTGGTACCAGGAGCCGGCGCCGCACCCGCAGGCTCCGATGCCGGCGCCGGCCGTCGGCCAGAACTACCAGAACCTTGCCCGCGATATCGACCGCATCCGCGGCCAGGAAGACAGCGTTGCCATGGTCGGCAAGATCGCCGGCGAGCTGCGCGGCATGCGCGAGGAATTGCGCCACCAGATGACTGCCGGGCTGCAGAGCGAATTCGAGGCGCTGCGCAAGGACATCGACCGCGCACTGCTGACAAACGCCAAGTCAGGCGCTTCGGGCAAGGGCAGCGCCGAACTTGGCCTCGAATTCGAGCGGCTTTCCGGCGCCATCAAGACGCTGTCGGAAAAAAGCGACGACAGAAGCGTCAACATGCTGCGGCTCGAACTCGAACAGGTCAAAGCCGCGCTCGACACGCTGGCGCGCGAGGAGAGCGTGCAGAAGGTCGACCGCCGCTGGGATGATTTCGATCGGCGCTGGACGGCCTTCGAGGACCGCGTCGACGCCGACCAGCGCAACCGCTCACCGGACCCCGCCATTTCGGGCCTGAACGATCGGTTGGAGCAGATCAGCAATGCCGTCAACAACCTGCCGGAATCGCTGTCACTGCGCTCGCTGGAGGAAAAGGTCCGCACGCTGGCCAGCGCGGTGGATCATTTCGCCAGCCAGCAGGACAATCGCGGCGGCAGCACACTGGCCATGATCGATGAGCGGCTGGACGAGATCTCCCGCGCCATCGTCGCCTCAACCGTCGCGGCACAGGCCAATTCGCTCGACCATGAAGCCTTCGAGCGCATCGAGAAGCGGATCGATTCGCTCGCCCGGCAGATCGAGGAAGTGGCGCAGGACCACCCCGGCAACGCCGTCGTCGACCGGCTGAACACGCTGTCGAGCCGGGTCGACGAACTCGCCGGACGCGCCGCCCTGCCCGAGCAGGCAATGGAACGGCTGGCCAAGCAGATCGCGCTCATCGCCGACAAGATCGACCAGGCGCCGGCCATGCCCGACGCCGACTATATCTTCCACGGGCTGGAGCAACGCTTCGACGTGCTGTCGTCGATGATGGAACGGCGCCAGGGCGACGCAATCGAACAGGGCAACATGTTGTTCCGCGATCTTGAGCGCCGGCTGGACGAGGTCGCCGACCGGCTCGACCAGCGCATGCCGCAAGTCGACGGCGCCGGCATCATGGAAGCCATCGATGCCCGCTTCACGGCGCTAGCCAAGCGCATGGAAACACGCATTCCCGATCCCGCCGGCGAGGCCGCGATCCGTGGCCTGGAAAGCCGGCTCGAAGACATTTCGAGCCGGCTGGACTCGTCCGCCGCGCAAGTCGCGGGCATCGATCCGGCGCTGATCCGCAGCCTGGAGGCGCAAGTCGCCAGCCTGTCCGCCCACCTGTCCAGGCCCAGCGCACCGCTGCCGGAATTCGAGGACATCAGCCCACGCCTCAATGAAATCGAGAAGGCGCTGGCGGGAACGCGCGATTCCATCCTTGGTGCGGCGCGCGAGGCGGCCGAGAACGCGGTGCGCTCGCTGGCCGGCTCAGGCGCCGACACGTCGGCGGTTTCCGGCCTTGCCCAGGATCTGAAGACGCTCGAAACGCTGACGCGCCGTTCCGACGAGCGCAACTCGAGAACGTTCGAGGCCATCCACGACACGCTGCTCAAGATCGTCGACAGGCTGGGTTCGCTGGAAACAAGCGAACCGTCCGAGGCGGTGAGCGAGCTCCTGGACGCGCGCCCGGATGAAGCAATCGGCAGGCGCCGTGCGCGAGCCGGCAAGATGGCCGTGGATGCTCCGTCGATGGATATCGACGAGCCCATGCCGCTGACCGGGGACATGGCCGATCTCGACGGCCGCGCAGCCGCGATCATGCGCAGCCAGCCGGCTTCGCCACGCGGGCCGGGTGCGCGCTCGCCCGCGGAGGCGGCGGCGGCCGCCGCCATGGCCGCGCTTGGTTCCGATCCGATCGCCGGGAAGGGCGAGCCGGCAGGCCGCCGCAAATCGATGTTGGGCGGCCTGGCGCGCGCCTTCAAGGGCAAGAAGGAAGCAGACGTTCCGCCGCCGGCGGGCTCGGTGCCGGGCGCAGAAATCCCGAGCGTCGATCTCGACGAGCCGCTCGACCCGAAAATGGCCAACCGGCCACTGGAGCCCGGCTCCGGCGCGCCCGACCTCAACGCCATCATGAAGCGTGTGCGTGATGAGCGCGGGCAACCGGCAAAGCTCAGCGACAGCGATGCCGCGAAATCGGACTTCATCGCGGCTGCCCGCCGCGCGGCGCAGGCCGCCGCCGCCGAGGCCGACGCCTTGAAGCGCCAGTCGACGATGAAGGGACCGGTGAAGGCGCTCAGGATCGGCGACCTGCTCAAGGCGCGGCGCAAGCCGATTCTGATGGCGGCCGCCGCGATCATGCTGGCGCTTGCCGGCCTGCAGCTTGGCAAGGCGTTCCTCGCCGATCCCGCCCAGGTGGCAAGCAATGACGAGCCGGCCGTTGCCTCGCAACCGCTGCAAACCGCATCCGTCGACCTCGCGAGCCCGCCGAAGGCGGAAACCCAGTTGGGGGCGGCAAACAGCAAACCGGCCCGTGAGGTCAGGCAGGCCGAGCCCTCCGCTCCGGCGGCCAAGGACGACATGGTGGCGCAGACCGCGCTCGCCATGCCGTCGGACGGCGATGGGCCGACCAACGCCGGCCCGGCGGCGGAACCGGCTCCGGCGGCGATGGCTCCCATTCTGCCTGCCGGCGCGGCAGCTTCCGACGCGATGGCTTCGGCAGAACCCACTTCCGCCGGTCCCGTCACAGCGGCCCCGGCTACCCCGGCATCGGCCGTTGCTGCCGGCGAGGCGCAAACGGCGGGTGTGAACGCCGATATCCAACCGACAGTGGCTGTACCGGCCATGGCCAAGGACAGCACCGGCGCTGTCGTACCCGCCGGCACTTCCGCGGCCACGGCCAAATTCGACATTCCCGCCGATGCAGGCCCGGTCGCGCTGCGCGACGCCGCAGCCACCGGCGACGCCAAGGCGCTGTTCGAGATCGGCTCGCGCTATTCCGAGGCACGCGGCGTCAAGGAAGACATGGCGGCTGCGGCCAAATGGTATGAAAAGTCCGCGGAACTCGGCTTCGCCCCGGCCGAGTATCGCATCGGCAATTTCTACGAGAAGGGCATCGGCGTCCCGCGCGACATCAAGAAGTCGAAGACCTGGTACCAACTCGCCGCCGAGCAGGGTAACGCCAGCGCCATGCACAATCTGGCCGTGCTGTTTGCCATGGCCGCTGACGGCGTGACCGACAATGAATCGGCCGCGCACTGGTTCCAGGAGGCCGCCGATCTCGGCGTGAAGGACAGCCAGTTCAATCT
Source organism: Mesorhizobium sp. B2-3-2 (assembly GCF_006442295.1). Classification (NCBI taxonomy): domain Bacteria; kingdom Pseudomonadati; phylum Pseudomonadota; class Alphaproteobacteria; order Hyphomicrobiales; family Phyllobacteriaceae; genus Mesorhizobium; species Mesorhizobium sp. B2-3-2. The sequence goes on from NZ_VFWA01000003.1 coordinate 40,176, forward strand.
CGGCATCCTCGCCGCCAAGGGCGTCGGCATGAAGCAGAACCTGGAGGAGTCCTACAAATGGTTCGCGCTCGTCGCCAAGACCGGCGACAAGGACGCTGCCGCCAAGCGCGACGAGATCGCCAATGCGCTGCGTCCCGAGCAACTCGAGCGCGCCCGCGCCGCCACCGAATTGTGGAAGGCCAAGCCGCTCGACCAGGCTGCCAATTCGGCCGACATCCCCGAATCCTGGCAAGACGGCACGCCCCAGACGACGGCCAGCATCGATATGAAGAAGGCGGTCAAGAACATCCAGCTCATCCTCAACAAGAACGGCTACGACGCCGGCGGCGCCGACGGCGTGATGGGCGCGAAAACCAAGAACGCGATCGTCGCGTTCCAGACCGACAACAAGCTGCCTGCGACCGGTGCGGTCGACGAAAAGCTGGTCAAGGCGTTGCTGGCGCGCAAATAGCGGCAGGAGCGTCGTATCCGCGACGCCCTGCCACACATTTGCCTGTTAACTGCTTGAGATGTTTTTTGTTTCGGGGCGGCGGCGGGGTTTGACCCCGCCGCCGCTTCGGCGCAAGGAAAAATTGGCTTTTCGGTGGGATACTATCCGCAACGGCGGTATTCGCCGACTGGCAAACTGATCGAGACCGACGGGTGGGCATCTATCTCCCGATTGCGGAAATTTCCGTCAACGTCTTCGTGCTGCTGGCCATGGGCGCTGCGGTGGGCTTTCTGTCGGGCATGTTCGGCGTCGGCGGCGGTTTTCTCATCACGCCGCTCCTGATCTTCTACAACATCCCACCGGCAATCGCGGTGGCGACCGGCGCCAACCAGGTCATCGCCTCGTCCTTCTCCGGCGCGCTGTCGCATATGAAGCGCGGCACGCTCGACTTCAAGCTCGGCGGGGTGCTGCTTGCCGGCGGCATCGTCGGCTCCACCGGCGGCATCTACGTCTTCGCTTTCCTGCGCAGCCTCGGCCAGCTCGACCTGTTCATCTCGCTGCTCTACGTCATACTGTTGGGCACCGTCGGCGGGCTGATGCTGGTCGAAAGCATCAATGCGCTGCGCGCCACGCGCAGCGGCGCGGCGCCGGTGCTGAAGAAATCCGGCCAGCACAACTGGATCCACCGCCTGCCGCTGAAGATGCGGTTCAGGGCCTCGAAGCTGTTCGTCAGCGTCATCCCCGTGCTTGGGCTCGGCGCGGCCATCGGCTTCTTGTCGTCGATCATGGGTGTCGGCGGCGGCTTCATCATGGTGCCGGCGCTGATCTATCTGCTGAAAGTGCCGACCAACGTCGTCATCGGCACCTCGCTGTTCCAGATCATCTTTACCTCGGCCTACACCACTCTTGTCCACGCCACCACCAACCAGACAGTCGACGTGATGCTGGCCTTTCTTTTGATGGCCGGTGGTGTCGCCGGCGCGCAATACGGCGCCAAGGCCGGCCAGAGGCTGCGCGGCGAGCAGCTGAGAGCGCTGCTGGCGATGCTGGTGCTGGCGGTTGCGATAAGGCTTGCCATCGACCTCTTCGTCACGCCGCCCAATCTTTATTCGCTGTCCGGCGCGGGCTTCAACTGATGAATGGCCTGAAAGCGCTCGCAACCGTGGCTCTCCTATCATTGATCGCCGCCGCAGCCGCGAAGGCGCAGACGCCGCCGACCGAAGGCATCCAGATCGGGCTCTCCACCGACAGCGTGTCGATCACGGCCGGTTTTTCCGGTGCCGACCTGACCATTTTCGGTTCGCTGGAAAATCCCGATCCGCTGGTGGCGCGCCAGGGCCGCTACGATGTCATCGTCGTGCTCGAAGGCCCGCCCAAGCCGGTAGTGGTGCGCCGCAAGGACCGGGTGCTCGGCGTCTGGGTCAATCTGGAATCCGAGACCTTCGAAAACGTACCGGTGTCCTATTCGGTGGCGACGACGCGACCGTTGCAGGACATCACCGAACCGAACAGCTACAGGCAGTTGTCGCTCGGCGCTTCCAATCTCTACATGCAGCCGGCCGACGCCGGCGACAGCCCGGCCACGATCGAGGAATTCACCGCGGCGTTGCGCGAACGCAAGGCCGCGACCGGCCTTTACAGCGAGAATGTCGGCGGCGTGCAGTTCCTGTCGCAGACCCTGTTCCGCGCCACTGTGCGGCTGGCGCCGAACGTTCCGGTCGGGACCCACAAGGCGCGCGCCTTCCTGTTCAAGAGCGGCCTGTTCATCAAGGAGAGCTCGGCCCAGCTCGAAATCCGCAAATCCGGTTTCGAACAGTCGATCTTCCGTGTCGCCCACGACTATTCCTTCCTCTACGGCGTCTTCGCCATATCGCTGGCCATGGTGACGGGCTGGCTCGGAAGGTTGATATTCCGCAAGGACTGAGGCTCCTACAAAGGGGTTTCCCTTTCCCGGATCATGCTATAGACCGCCACCTCCCGGCCCGCCGGGCAACACGCACAATTCAATTCGGCAGAGCGGTCCGGCCACCCCGGACGACAGAGAGCGCACGCTTCACGGGCGGCGCCGAACCGCTGCCTTGGCAGAGATGACAGGAGGCTGCGATGCGACCAGCATTCGCCGGCATCGATTTTGGCACTTCCAACTCCACCGTGGGCGTGGTCAGGAGCGGCCAGCCGCACCTCGTCGCGCTGGAAGGCGGCGAGGTCACGCTGCCAAGCGCGGTGTTCTTCAATTTCGAGGACAACCGCACCTGTTTCGGCCGCCACGCCATCGCCAATTACACCGACAGCGTGGAAGGCCGGCTGATGCGCTCGCTGAAGAGTGTGCTCGGCAGCGCGCTCGCGCAGGAAAAAACGCGCATCAAGGCGCGCTCGATCGGCTTCATGGAGATCGTCGGCCTGTTCCTCGGCCATCTGCGCAAAAGGCTGGAGGAGGATGCCGGCGGCGCCGTCGAGAACGTGGTGCTCGGCCGGCCGGTGCAGTTCGTCGACGACGACGCCGAGGCCGATGCCAAGGCACAAGGCGAGCTCGAAGGGGCTGCCCGCGCCCAGGGCTTCAGGCATATCGCCTTCCAGTTCGAGCCGATCGCGGCGGCCCTCGACTACGAGCAGAAGGTGACGCGCGAGGAACTGGCGCTGATCATCGACATGGGTGGCGGCACATCGGACTTCTCGATCGTAAGGGTCTCGCCGCAGCGTGCCCGCTCGCTTGACCGCAAGGACGATATCCTGGCCAGCCGCGGCATCCATATCGGCGGCACCGACTTCGACCGATTGCTCAGCATCGCGCATGTGATGCCCGAACTCGGCTACCTCAGCCCGACCAAGGACGGCAAGCGCAACCTGCCGGCCAGCTACTTCATCGATCTTGCGACATGGCAGCGCATCAATCTGGTCTATACGGCCAAGGCGATGACGCATCTGCGCCAGATCCGCTACGAGGCCGAGCGCGCCGATCTCGTCGACCGCTTCATCCATATCGTCGAGCACCGGTACGGGCACGCGCTGGCCGCTCTTGTCGAAAGGGCCAAGATCGAGCTGACCGACAAGGTCTCGGCCGATGTCGAGGTGAGGCTGCCGGAAGTCCAGTTCGCCGCCGAGATCACCCGAGAGGCGCTGGACGCCACGATCGCCAGGGACATCGAGCGCGTTGCCGCCACGGTCGGCCAGACCATCGGCGACGCCGGGGTCAGGCCGACCGACATCACCGCCGTGTTCCTGACCGGAGGATCCACCGCGATCCCGCTGGCGAGACAAAAAATCCTGTCGCTGGTGCCTCAGGCTTCGGTCATCGAGGGCGACATGTTCGGCTCGGTCGGACTTGGCCTTGCGCTGGACGCGCAGCGAAAGTTCGGCTGATATCCGGACAATTCACGAACGCGCGGACGCCTTCTCGTCGGCCCCCAAATGGGCCTTGAGCGCCATCTGGGCCAGGCTTGCCTGGCGGTCGCGATGTGTGATCATGGCGAAGTCGCGTTTCGGCAGTTCGAGTGGCACGGACCGCAAGCTGCCTTCGGCGACGGCGCGTCCAACGACGAGCTCCGAAATGATGGTAGCTCCGGCACCGGCCTCGACCGCCTGGCGAACCGCCTCGTTGCTCGGCAGCACCAGGAATATCTGCAGATCGTCAAGCGAAATCCCTTCGCGGCGCGCCAGATCCTCCAGCACCTCGCGCGTGCCGGAACCGCCCTCGCGGATGATCCAGCGCAGCCCTTTTATGTCGGGGCGGCCCGGCGCGATTTCGGCGATCTCGGGATGAGAACCGGCAACCACTAACATCAACCGGTCGATATCGACCTTGGCGCGGCGCAATATATCGGACTCGGTGCGCCCCTCGACCAAGCCAAGATCGGCGGTTCCATCCAGCACGCTGGCTTCGACCTGCCTGGTGTTGCCGATGCTGACGCTCAGCCTGACAGCAGGATAGGCTTCGTGGAAGGACGCCAGCCGGCGCGGCAGCCAGTAGCTGGCGATGGTCAGACTGGCGGCGATGGAGAGGCTGCCCGCAACCGTCTGCGAGACATGTTCCAGCACATTGCGTGCTGCGGCGGCTCGCTCCAGCACGGCCTTGGCTTCGGGCAGGAACCGGTGACCGGTCTGGGCAAGCTCAATGTTGCGGCCGACGCGGTTGAACAGATGGACGCCGTGCTGCTCTTCAAGCGCGCGGATGGCGGCCGATGCCGCCGACTGGGAAATGCCCAGCAACTCCGCCGCCTTGGTCATGTGGCCACGCTCGGCCACAGCGACGAATATCCGCAACTGGTCAAGTGTCATAAGGCATTAAGAACCAATATCGATCGAATTTACAAGAACAACTGATTAGACGGGTTGATAGCTTTATTCTAAGTTTTCAATCGAAGTTAGAAAAAATTCGCCACCGATTGACAGAGAATGAAATGATCGGGCGGTTCAAGTCCCTGTTCGCGCATTGGACCCGCGGTCTGCGGCGGCGGCTGTCCGGCGATCGCTATCATCCGGAAGAGCATTACATGCGCGGTCCCGGGCCGAAAACCAAGGCCAAAGCCGCGAACCGCAAAAGCGCTCGGGGATCATGACCCAAGGACCCCTGCGCGGCGCGAATTCCGCCCCGTCCCAACGCCCGCTCGCCGACACGAACGCACCCGACGAGGACGATGGCGTCGACACCTCGCCCGCCGTCTCCGACCGCGTCGCCAAGACGACCTGCTATATGTGCGCCTGCCGCTGCGGCATCGACGTGCACATCAAGGACGGCAAGGTCCGCTACATCAACGGCAACAGGGATCATCCCGTCAATCGCGGCGTGATCTGCGGTAAGGGCAGCTCCGGCATCATGCAGCATTACAGCCCTGCCCGGCTGAAAAAGCCCCTGCTGCGCACCGGCCCGCGCGGCTCGGGGGAATTCCGGGAGATCGAGTGGGAGGAGGCCTTTTCGATCGCGACCGAGCGGCTGTCGAATATCCGCCGCAGTGACCCGAAGAAACTCGCCTTCTTTACCGGCCGCGACCAGTCGCAGTCCCTGACCGGCTGGTGGGCAAGCCAGTTCGGCACGCCGAACTTCGCCGCGCATGGCGGCTTCTGTTCGGTCAATATGGCGGCAGGCGGGCTTTATACGATCGGTGGCTCGTTCTGGGAGTTCGGCGAACCCGACTGGGACAATACCCGATATTTCATGCTTTTCGGCGTCGCCGAGGACCATGATTCAAACCCGATCAAGATCGGCCTCGGCAAGCTCAAGGCGCGCGGCGCCAAGGTGGTGTCGATCAATCCATGCCGCACCGGCTACAACGCCATCGCCGACGACTGGATCGGCATCCGGCCGGGCACCGACGGCCTGTTCGTGTTTGCCCTCATCCACGAGCTCCTGAAGGCCGGCCGCGTCGATCTCGACTATCTCCTGCGCTACACCAACGCCCATGTGCTCGTCATCCAGGATCCGGGCGCGGCCGATGACGGGCTGTTTGTCCGCGACAGCGCCGGCAACCTGCTCGCCTGGGACAGGGTGGCGAAGGTGCCTGTCCGCGCTACCGACGCCAGCGCCAAACCGGCACTGACCGGCAGCTTCACCCTCGACGGCCGTCGCTGCGTTCCGGTGTTCCAGCTCATCGCCGATCGATACCTTGATGAGAGCTATTCGCCCGATGCGGTCGCGGAGCGCTGCGGCATCGCCGCCGACACAATCCGCGGGACCGCCGCCGAGCTCGCTCATGTCGCCTTTGAGCAGACGATCGAACTGCCGGTGGCGTGGACCGACTGGGCCGGCCGCCGCCACGAGACGATCAAGGGGCGGCCAGTGTCGATGCATGCGATGCGCGGCATCTCAGCCCATTCCAACGGTTTTCATTCTTGCCGCGCGATTCATCTGCTGCAGGTGCTGCTCGGTACGGTGGACGTCCCTGGCGGCTTCCGCTTCAAACCGCCCTATCCGCGTTGTGCGCCGCCAGGACCGAAGCCTGCCGGCAAGAACGTCCGGCCGATGACGCCGCTCGAAGGGGCGCCGCTCGGCTTCGTCTGCAGGCCTGACGACCTTTTGGTCGACGAGGTAGGCGTGCCGACCCGCATCGACAAGGCCTATTCCTGGGAGGCGCCGCTCGCTGCGCACGGCTTGATGCACACCGTCATCCGCAACGCCTGGGCCGGCGATCCATACAAGATCGACACGCTGATGATGTATATGTCGAACATGGCCTGGAATTCCTCGATGAACACCGTCGAGACCATCTCCATGCTGACCGACCGCGACGAGGCGGGCAATTACAAGATCCCCTTCATCATCTATTCCGATGCCTATTATTCCGAGACCGTGCCGTTTGCCGACCTGGTGCTGCCCGACACAACTTATCTCGAGCGCCATGACTGCATCAGCCTGCTTGACCGGCCGATCAGCCATGCCGACGGACCGGGCGATGCCATACGCCATCCCGTCGTCGAGCCGGACCGCGACGTGCGCCCATTCCAGTCGGTGCTGATCGAACTGGGCGCGCGGCTCGGCCTGCCCGGTTTCGTCGGGGGAGACGGGGCCGCCAAATACGCCGACTACGCCGACTACATCGTCAATCACGAGCGCACGCCCGGTATCGGCCCGCTTGCCGGCTGGCGCGGCAAGGACGGCAATTCGACCGGCAAGGGCGAGCCAAACCCGGACCAGTTGCAGCGCTACATCGACAATGGCGGCTTCTGGCACCACGATTTCGCTGAGGACCAGCGCTATTACAAGATGGCCAACCGGTCCTATCTCGATTTCGCGGTGCAGATGGGCTTCATCGCCAAGGCGGAGCCGATCGTCTTCCAGCTCTATTCCGAACCCTTGCAACGCTTTCGGCTTGCCGCTCGCGGCCATGGCCGTGTCCTGCCGCCGGAGGGTGAGCGCCAGCGCATCGAGACCTATATGGACCCGCTGCCCTTCTGGTACATGCCCTTCGAGGAAGCGGCCGTCGATCCCGAGAAATACCCACTGCATGCGCTGACGCAGCGGCCGATGCACATGTACCATTCCTGGGGCTCGCAGAACGCGTGGCTCAGGCAGATCACCAGCCAAAACCGGCTGTTCGTGCACGAGAAAACCGCCGCGGGGCTCGGCCTTGCCGACGACGACTGGGTCTGGATCGAAAGCATCAATGGCAGGGTCAAGGGGCAGATCAAGCTGGTCGACGGCGTGAACGAAAGTACGGTCTGGACCTGGAACGCGATCGGCAAAAGGCGCGGCAGCTGGGGGCTGAAGGACGATGCCGCCGAGAGCAATCGCGGCTTCCTGCTCAACCACATAATCGGCGACCAGACCACGGCAGACACCAACGGCAGGCGGTATTCGAATTCCGATCCGGTGACCGGCCAGGCGGCATGGTTCGATCTCAAGGTGCGCATCGTCAAATGCGCGGCGCAGGAAGCCGGTTTCACCGAGCCGCAATTCGAGCGCTTCCATCAGCCGCCGCAATTCCAGCCATCGCCGGACACACTTCGCTTCGGCGCCGAATTTCGCATGAACAGGGAAGCCGCCAAATGACCTGCGTCCCCGCCCATACCGAAAAAAAACTCGGGCTGGTCATAGACCTCGACACCTGCGTCGGCTGCCAGGCCTGCGTCACCGCGTGCAAGGAATGGAACACCGGCGGCCACATGGCGCCGCTGACCGACATCGACCCCTATGGCGGCCATGTCGACGGCGTCTGGTTCAATCGCGTGCACAGCTACGAGCACACGACCGCGATGGGCGGCCGCACGGTGAACTTCCCGCGCTCCTGCCTGCATTGCGAGACGCCGGCCTGCGTCACCGTGTGTCCGACCGGGGCGTCCTACAAACGGGCCTCGGACGGCATCGTGCTGGTCGACGAGGACAAGTGCATCGGCTGCAAACTGTGCAGTTGGGCCTGCCCCTATGGTGCGCGCGAGTTCGACACCGATGTCGGCGTGATGAAGAAATGCACGCTCTGTATCGACCGCATCTACAATGACAATCTGGCCGAGGAGGACCGCGTGCCGGCCTGCGTCGCGGCCTGTCCGACCAGCGCCCGGCATTTCGGCGATCTCGGCGACCCCGCCTCGGCGGTGTCGCAACTGGTTGGGGAGCGTGGCGGCGTCGACCTGATGCCGGAACTCGGTTATCGCCCGACCAACAAATACCTGCCGCCGCGCGCGCATACCGAACGCACCGCAAAGGTTTCAGCGCCAACCCTGGAGCCGGTGCGGGCCGAGGGTGGGTTCCTCGGCTGGGTCGACCGCATGCTCTCGAACTGACCACCCATGCATCCAGCCTTCTCCGTCGTCTTCTTCACCACCGCCACCGGCGCCGGCTACGGCCTGCTTGCGCTGCTTGGCGTGCTGGCGCCACTTGGCGTCATCGCACCCGATTTCTGGCTGGGCTTCATCAGCACGGGACTGGCGATCGGCCTGATCACCGCCGGCCTGTTGTCCTCGACCGGACATCTCGGCCGCCCCGAACGCGCCTGGCGCGCCTTCTCGCAATGGCGCAGTTCCTGGCTGTCGCGCGAAGGCGTCGCCTCGATCGCCACCTTCGTCCCCGCGGGACTGTTCGGCGTCGGCTGGGTCATACTTGGCCGGCTCGATGGCTGGGTCGCCGCCGCCGGACTTCTGGCAACGATAGGCGCCATCGTCACCGTGTGCATGACCGGCATGATCTACGCCTCGCTGAAGCCGATCGCCCAGTGGCACAGCTGCTATACTTTGCCTGGCTACCTCATCTTCTCGGCGATGACCGGCAGTGTGCTTCTGGCCGCGCTATGCCAAGGTTTTGCTGTCGGCTCGAAAATGCTTCTGGCGGCCTGCGTACTGCTGATCCTGCTCGGTTGGGCCTGGAAGCTTGCGACCTGGCGGTACAACGACCGATTGGAAATCCCCACTAACGCCAACACCGCAACCGGGCTTGCCGGGGGGACGGTTCGGTCGCTGGAATGGCCGCATACCGAGGAAAATTATTTGCTCAAGGAAATGGGTTTCCGCATCGCGCGCAAGCACAGCGCAAAGCTGCGGCGGATCACCCAACTCCTGGGCTTCGCGCTGCCCGCCTTGCTGCTGATTGCGGCCTTCGCCTTGCCGTCACCTTTGGCGGCCCTCGCATCGGCGTTCGCCGCTGTCGCACAATTTGCCGGCATGCTGGTCGAGCGTTGGCTGTTCTTCGCCGAAGCGAAGCACACGGTCACCCTCTACTACGGGAAATAGCGGCTTCAGCCGGGCCGCAGCATCGAGCCCGAGATCGCAAAGATGCGGTCCGTGCCGAGCATATAGGCCATCAGCGATTCCAGGCGGAACAGGCCTGCATAGGCGCGGTCGAGCACGTTGAGCGAGCCGGTATAGGCGCCGAAGGCGGGCATGATCATGCGGCCGCCGTCGCCTGCGAAGCAGCGCCGCCGCACGGAACGGCCCTGCTGGACGATGCGGGCGCAGGGATGGAGATGGCCCGATATCTCGCCCTCGACGCGCAGCTTCGACGGCTCGTGCCGGAACAGCAACGAGCCGATGGCGAGTTCGCGCACCGTCTCGCCCGGCAGGTCGGCCGGCGCCTCCGGGTCATGGTTGCCGGCCACCCAGAACCAGTCGCGGCCCGCCATCAGCGCCTCCAGCCGTTCGCGGAAACTTCGATGCATGCGCTCGGCGCCGCCGCCATCGTGGAAGGAATCGCCCAGGCTAATGACGATTGCCGGCTGGTAGTCTGAGATGACGGCCTGCAGTCTCAGCAAGGTCGCGCCGGTGTCATAGGGCGGGAGCAGCGTGCCGCGCCTTGCCAGCGATGAGCCTTTCTCCAGATGCAGATCGGAAACGGCCAGAAGCTTGAGCTCGGGAAAGTAGAGCACGCCGCGCGGATCGCAGATCGCACGTTCGCCGGCGATGCCGACCAGATCTGCCTCGGCGATCAACGATGAGCGCGCCAGCGAAAAATTCATTCCTCAGCCATCTCCGGCCCCATGGCTTCCTCAACCAGCGTCGCCGCATCCATCAGCAGCGTTTCATCGGCTTCGCCGTGAACCGGCATCTTGCCGATCTCGAGCATGATCGGCACGGCGAGCGGTGATATCTGTTCGAGGTTCTTATGCATGATTCGACCTTGAATGCGCGAGAGCATGTCCGCAAGTCTGCTGACATCGAGCAGGCCCGCCGCCGCATCCGCGCGCGTCGCCTGAAGCAATATGTGATCCGGCTCATGGCTGCGCAGGACGTCATAAATGAGGTCCGTCGAGACGGTCACCTGACGCCCACTCTTCTCCTTGCCGGGATGACGCTTTTCGATCAGCCCTGAAATCAGCGCGCAATTGCGGAAAGTGCGCTTGAGAAGCCAGCTGTCTGCCAGCCAGGCCTCGAGATCGTCGCCCAGCATGTCCTCATCGAAAAGCGCGCCGAGCGAGGGTTTTCCGGCTTTGAACATCGCGCCCATGTCGCCCAGCGACCAAATGGCCAAGGCATAATCGGTAGCGACGAAGCCAAGCGGCCTGGCGCCGACCCTGTCGAGACGGCGGGTAAGCAGCATGCCGAGCGTCTGATGGGCCAGTCTGCCCTCGAAGGGATAGGCCACCAGATAATGGCGGTTGCCGCGCGGAAAGGTCTCGATCAACAGATCGTCGCGTTTAGGCAGCACCGATTTGTCGGCCTGGAAGCGCAACCAGTCGGCCACCTGCTCGGGCAGTTTCTTCCATCGCTGCGGATCGTCCAACATGGCGCGGACCTGTTCGGCGAGATAGGTCGAAAGCGGGAACTTGCCGCCGCCATAATAAGGCACCTTCGCGTCGCTGCCGGGCGCGTTAGAGACGAAGCACTCATTCTCGCGAATGCCTTCGAAGCGAAGAACTTTGCCGGCAAACATGAAGGTATCGCCATGCGTCAGCGTCTCGAGGAAAGCCTCTTCGATCTTGCCTAAAACCCGGCCGCCGCGCGACGCGGAACCCTTGCTGCCTGCCTGGACATAACGCACGTTGAGCGCCGGCACCTCGATGATGGTGCCGACATTCAGCCTGTATTGCTGGGCCACGCGCGGATTGGATACCCGCCACAACCCCTCCTTGTTGAGGCGGATGCGGGCGTATCGCTCGTAGCTCTTCAAGGCATAGCCACCGGTGGCGACGAAATCGACGACGCGGTCGAATGTCGGCCGATCGAGCCCGGCATAGGGAGCGGCCGACCGCACCTCCTCGTAAAGATCATCCGCGCGGAACGGCGCGCCGCAAGCGCAGCCAAGGACATGTTGCGCCAGCACGTCGAGCCCGCCATCGACCAGTGGAGGCGTATCCTGCGCGCCGAAATAGTTGGCGTCCAGCGCTGCCCGGCATTCGAGCACCTCGAAGCGGTTGGCCGGAATGAGGATGGCTTTGGACGGTTCGTCCATGCGGTGGTTGGCGCGGCCGATGCGCTGTGCCAGCCGGCTCGCTCCTTTCGGTGCGCCGACATGCACGACGAGGTCGACGTCGCCCCAGTCGATGCCGAGGTCGAGCGTCGAGGTGGCGACGATGGCGCGCAGCGCATTGTCGCCCATCGCCTTCTCGACCCGCCGCCGCTGCGCGACATCGAGCGATCCGTGATGCAGCGCGATCGGCAAGGTATCTTCGTTGACGCGCCACAATTCCTGGAACAGCAACTCCGCCTGGCTGCGCGTGTTGACGAACAGCAGGGTCGTCTTGTGGCGCTTGATCTCGCGGTAGATCTCGGGCGTCGCGTAGCGGGCCGAATGCCCGGCCCAGGGCACGCGCTCTTCCGAGTCCAGGATGGATATTTCGGGCTTCGCGCCGCCGGTAACGACGATCAGCTCGGCCATGTCGGGGCTCGCCGTATTTTCGGACGGATTCTGGCCGACCAGCCAGCGGCGCAATTCGTCCGGTTCTGCCACCGTGGCGGAAAGTCCGATGGTCTGAAGCTCGGGCCTGAACTGGCGCAGCCGCGCCAGGCCAAGCGCCAGGAGATGACCCCGCTTCGAAATCACCAGCGAGTGCAACTCGTCGAGCACGACATAGCGCAGGTCCTCGAAGAAACGCCTGGCATCGGGTGCCGCGATCAGCAGCGCAAGCTGCTCGGGCGTGGTGAGCAGGATGTCGGGCGGCACCAGCTTCTGCCGCTGGCGCTTGTGCGCCGGCGTGTCGCCGGTGCGGGTCTCGATGGTGAGGGAGAGCCCGATCTCTTCCACCGGCTTGCCGAGGTTGCGCTCGATGTCGACAGCCAGCGCCTTCAGCGGCGAGATGTAGAGCGTGTGGATGCCGCGATAGGCCTGCCCCGGCTTTCGCCTGGCTCTGACGGCCAGTTCAGTCAGCGAAGGCAGGAACCCGGCCAGGGTCTTGCCGGCGCCGGTCGGCGCGATCAGCAGCACCGACTGCCCTGCTTGGGCCCTCGCCAGCAATTCGAGCTGGTGCGCGCGCGGCGACCAGCCCTTCTCGCCGAACCATCTGAGGAATGGCTCGGGCAGGACGACGGCGGCATTCTGGTCGGCAAGGCGCGGCTTCTCTGTCACGCGTCAGAGGTAGCGCGACGGCGCGCGAACGCCAAGAACAATCGGAACAAAAGGTGATCGAGCAGTTTTTTCCTTTCCCCAGGGAAAGGGAGGATCGGCCTACGGCCGCCGGAACCCCGTCGGCCCGCCGTAGAGATAGCCGATGCGGGCGACGGCTTCCTTCAGACCTTCGCGCGACACCAGCATGGTGTGGCCGTTGGCGTGGATCATTGTCTCGGCGTCGGCCATGATGGCGACATGGCCTTTCCAGAAAACGAGATCGCCGCGGCGCAGGCCGGAATAATCCGGGCCCGGATCGAGCGGCTCGCCGATGCTCTGCGCCTGCATGTCGGAATCGCGCAGGACATCGGCGCCGGCCATGCGCATCGCCAGTTGCACGAGGCCGGAGCAATCTATGCCGAAACCCGAAACGCCGCCCCAGAGATAAGGAGTGCCGAGAAACATCTCGGCCACAGAAACATAGTCGCCAGCCACATTGCTGACAGGGCGCAGATGACCGGCGATGATTGCCTGACCGGAGGGCAGGACGGCATAGTGGGTGCCGCGCGTTTCGGCGGAACCCGTCACCGTGACGGCGGACCCCATCGATAGCTGGCCCGCGATCGGAAGGCGCAGATCCGGGCCCGGATAGAGGAAAGTTCGGGGCACGCAGACGATATGGGTGAGCGCATGATCCCGCCCGCCCAACATGGCGTCGGCGACATAGCCGACATAACCGTCCCGTTCGGCCTGGATCCAGGCCCAGCCCTCTCTGTCCTCGAAAACGAGCACGTCATCGCCGAATAGGGCTTGCGTGTTGACACCAGCGTCCGGACGCGGAGCCTTGCGGATATCGGCCACCGGGACCGAAATCCGCGCCGGCCGGCCGGCGACAAAGCGGTCGGCAGCGACCTCTCCTTTCAATCTCGCATCGGCAAGATCGGGCCGAAAGGCGTGGAGGCGGGCATCCCTGGCGGTCAAATTAGTTCATCCATTGAGACGGCTGGTCGTCAGATAGGCAGCTCTTGTGCCTTGGCGATGATACCATCACCGAAGCGCTCGACAAAGAGCGCACCCTCGACCGTGCGCTTGATCAGCACGTTGCGCTTGTCGAGTTCGTCGCGATGGCGCGACACCAGTTTGAGCGCACCCATCGTATCGAGCGCGCGGGTGATGACCGGTTTGGTGACGTTGAGACGGGCCGCCAGCCCGCGCACCGTGTGCGGCGGCGGATCGAGATAGATGGTGAACAGGATAGCCGTCTGGCGCATGGTGAGATCAGGCGCGTCGTCGCGCACCTGCGACAGCATCACTTGCTGCCACAGTCGCAAGGCCTGGCTCGGGCGCATCGAAATCGACATCGCACGAGAATGACGGCAAATTGTTTCGGTTCCGTTTCAGTTTCGGCAATCTGCCGGCCCTGAAAATCACCTCCACATCAGCCAAAACGCTTCGAGATGACGTGCTCCAGTGCGCGGATGCCTTGCGCCTCGCCGCCGGCAGGTCCGTGCGGACGATCGGCGGGGTTCCAGGCGAAGATGTCGAAATGCGCCCAGCTTGCCGTCTTCTCGACAAAGCGCTTGAGAAACAGCGCCGCGGTGATGGAACCGGCGAACCCATCCGTGGTGACATTGTTGATGTCGGCGATCTTCGACGACAGCTTCGCATCATAGGGCCGCCACAGCGGCATGCGCCACAGCGGATCCTCGACCGCCAGCGAGGCGGCCGCCAGTTCCGAGGCCAATGCCTCGTCGCCGGTGTAGAAGGGGGGCAGGTCCGGACCTAGCGCGACACGAGCAGCGCCGGTCAGCGTCGCCATGTCGACAAGCAATTGCGGCTCCTCCTCGTCGGCCAGCGCCAGCGCATCGCCCAGAACCAGTCTTCCCTCGGCATCGGTGTTGCCGATCTCGACTGACATGCCCTTGCGGCTCGCCAACACGTCGCCAGGCCTGAAGGCATTGCCGGCGATCGAATTCTCGACGGCCGGGATAAGCACGCGCAGCCGCACGTTCAATCCGGAGGCCATGATCATCGAGGCCAGACCCAGCACATTGGCGGCACCCCCCATGTCTTTCTTCATCAACAGCATGCCGGACGACGGCTTGATGTCGAGGCCGCCGGTGTCGAAACAGACGCCCTTGCCGACCAACGTCACTTTCGGCGCGCTCCTTGGCCCCCAGCCCATGTCGATAAGGCGCGGCGCACTGGACGAAGCCCGGCCGACGGCATGGATCATCGGGAAATTCTGCTTGATGAGATCGTCGCCCTTGATAACCGACACTTCGGCCTTGTGAATTTCGGCCAGGGCTCGAACCGTTTTCTCCAGCTCGTCCGGCCCCATGTCGCTGGTCGGCGTGTTGACAAGATCGCGCGTCAGGAAGATGCCTTCGACGATGCGACGAACGCGTTTTGCCTCTACGCCGGCCGGCAATTCGAAGCGCAGCGCCTTGCCCGGTTTCTTGCCATAGCGGGTAAAGACATAGCCGCCGAGGGCCAGCGCGATTGCCGCCAGTTCCGGCCGGGCCGGCGAGGAGGCGAAGTGCCAGTCGCCCTCCGCCAGGCCTTTCGCCAGCGCGCCGACGGCCAGCGCGCCCTCGCCGTCGCCAATACCGAACAAGGCACCGCCGAGTGCGCCGTTTTCTGCAGGCACGATGAGCGTCCTGCCCGCTTCGCCGGAGAAGCCGTTGGCCCTGGCCCACGCCACGGCAGATGACGCCAGACCGGCCGTCTCCAGACCGTCCTTGGCCACCAGATGGACAGGAAGCGGGTTGTTCAGCTTGTTCTCGACCAGTTCCACTGACATTCGATGTTCTCCTGCCGACGTCCGTCGATTCGGCGCTTCTTAACTGTCCGTTAGGGTTAACAGAATATTTCTTCGACAGGGAAGATGGCCACGCAATGGCCGCGCGCATGAATGGAGGCCCAGGGTGCCGATGCCGACGAACCGCACGATTAACACCACCGGAAAGCGGCTCATCACCACGGCCTTCATGCTCGCCCTCGCCGCAGGTGTTGCCGGCTGCGGAACCGACAAGATCAGCACAGGCTCGATCGGACGCACCAGCGGCAAGCCGTTGGAGACCATGTCGGCGGG
Organism: Mesorhizobium sp. B2-3-2; assembly: GCF_006442295.1. Classification (NCBI taxonomy): domain Bacteria; kingdom Pseudomonadati; phylum Pseudomonadota; class Alphaproteobacteria; order Hyphomicrobiales; family Phyllobacteriaceae; genus Mesorhizobium; species Mesorhizobium sp. B2-3-2. Next base: position 56,103 of record NZ_VFWA01000003.1, read on the forward strand.
AGAATTGCACAATGCGACGGCAGCGCTTGGCCAGTCCTATTCCAGGAATCCCAACGACAAGCGGATAGCGACCAACTTCGCCGCTGCGCTGCAGATGGATGGCGATGCCGACCAGTCGCTTGCCGTGATGCGCAAGCTGGCGATCGCCTATCCCAAGGATCGCGACGTGCTTGCCGCCTACGGCAAGGCGCTGGCCGCCAACGGCCAGTTCGAGGCGGCGCTTGACGCGGTGCGCCGGGCGCAGACGCCGGAATATCCCGACTGGAGGCTGGTGTCGGCGGAAGCGGCCATTCTCGATCAGCTCGGACACAAGGACGACGCGCGCCAACTCTACCGCAAGGCGCTGGAGCTCAAGCCGAACGAACCTTCGGTGCTTTCCAACCTTGGCATGTCCTATGTGCTGGGAGGCGACCTGCGCACTGCCGAAACCTATATGCGCTCGGCCGCACAGCAGCCGAATGCTGACAGCCGCGTGCGACAGAACCTGGCGCTGGTCATCGGCCTGCAGGGCCGCTTCGACGAAGCCGAGAAGATCGCCTCGCAGGAGCTGTCACCCGAACAGGCGCAGGCCAATGTCGCTTATCTCAGGCAGATGCTGGCTCAGCAAAATGCCTGGAGCCAGCTCAAGGACCAGGACAAGGCGAAAGCCGCGACCAACTGAGCGACACCCAGCCACCAAACCATGCATAAGAGAACCGCGCTGCGTCGGCCGCGCGGTTTTTCTTTGGATCGGTCAGATCCACCTACTGGCTGCTGGTTTCGTGCGCCTGGCCGAAGATGCCGCGCTGGCTGACCTGGATACCGGCAGGGCCGAGGATGATGGCGAACAGCACCGGCAGGAAAAACAGGATCATCGGCACGGTGAGCTTGGGCGGCAAGGCGGCGGCCTTCTTCTCGGCGGCATTCATGCGCTGGTCCCGGCTTTCACCCGCGAGCACCCGCAACGCATGCGCCACAGGGGTGCCATAACGCTCGGCCTGGACAAGTGCCTGCGACACCGACTTGACGGATTCCAGGCCGGTGCGGCTGGCGAGGTTCTCATAGGCCTGCTTGCGCTCCTGCAGATAGGAAAGCTCGGCGTTCGTCAGGATGAATTCTTCCGCCAAGGCCACCGATTGGACGCCGATCTCGTCGGCGACCTTGCGCAGTGCCGCTTCCACCGACATGCCAGACTCGACGCATATCAGCATCAGGTCAAGCGCGTCCGGCCATGCCATCTGGATCGATTGCTTGCGCTTGGTGGCGCGGTTGTTGACGTAGACGACCGGTGCGTAGAAGCCGCCATAGGCAACGAGGACGCAGACGAACAGCCGAATGAACAATGGCTGCTGCGGCAGTCCTCCGAGCACGAATATGTAGATCACGCCCAGTGCGAAGCCGGCAAACGGAAGCACGAGGCGGAAGAAGAGGAACCGCGTCAGCGGGTTCTGCCCACGAAAGCCGGCAACCTTGAGCTTCTGCAAGGTACCCTCGTCGGCGAGGGCGCGCCGCAGGTCGAGCCGGTCGACGATGTTGCGCATGCCGATCGACTGTTCCTCGCGCAGGCCCTTGCGGCGGCGATCCGCCTCGCTTGCAAGCCGCGCGCGCTGCTTGGCGCGCAATTCGTCGCGTTCCAGCGCGACCGACTTCATGCGCGCCTTGAGCTGGTTTCCGCCAAATGCCGGCAGCAAGGTGAAGACCGTCGCGAACACGGCGATACCGACCAACAGCGCGATCAGGAGGCCGGGATCCGTCAGTGATTTGACGACTTGTTCGGTCATGCCGCGGCCCTAGACTTCAAAGTTCATCATCTTGCGCATCACGAAGATGCCAATCGACATCCAGACCGCCGAAACCCCCAGGATCAGGTTACCGATGCTCGTGGTGAACAGCGGCATCAGGTAGTTGGGGCTGGAGAGATAGACGAGAAACGCGACGATGAAAGGCAGCGCGCCGATGATGGCGGCGGACGCCTTGGCTTCCATCGACAGCGCCTGGACCTTGGCCTTCATCTTCTTGCGGTCGCGAAGCACGCGCGAAAGATTGCCCAGCGCCTCGGAGAGATTGCCGCCGGCCTGCGACTGGATCTGAATGACGATGCCGAAAAAGCTGGCCTCGGTGCATGGCATGGTTTCGGGCATGCGCAAGGTGGCATCCGGGATCGACAGGCCCATCTGCTGCGAATCGACTATGCGGCGAAACTCGGCCTTGACGGGCTCGGGGGATTCGTTGGCGATCAGGCGCACCGCATCGTTCAGCGGCAGGCCGGATTTGACCGCGCGCACGATTATGTCGAGCGCGTTGGGAAATTCGTTGAGGAATGCCTTGACCCGCCGCGCGCGGCGAAATGAGACGAACCAGCGCGGCAGGCCGAGCGCACCGGCCAGCAGCACGCCAGGCAAAACAAAAAGCGGCGCCCCCACCACAAAGGCGACGATCGTCAGGGCTAGGCCGCAAATGGCGGAATAGATGTAGAAGCGTTCGATGGAAACCTTCAGGCCGGCTTGGCGCAGTTGGGCTTTCAGCGGCGGTTTCTTGACCGCGCTGTCCTTGGATTTCTGCTTCTCGTCGAGTTCCTTCAACGAATCCTGGACCGACTTGCGTCTTTTGGCCGCCTCCGCCACGCGATCGCGCGAGGCCTTGACGACGGAGCGATCCGTCTCCGCGGCCTTGATCGTTTCCAGCCGCTTGCCCGCCTGCTTTTCGTTGCTGATCCGGGTGAACAGGAATGCATAGGCGACCGCGCCGGCGCTGAAGCCGGCGAGCACGACAAACGCCAATACGGTGCCGTCAATTCCAAACATCGATCAGAACCCTTAGGCCTGCAGCAGCGTCAGTCAGCGCGTTTCTCCATCGCCTCAAGCGCTATTGCGAGGCGCTGCTCCTCGCCATAGTAACGAGCGCGGTCCCAGAAATGGGGGCGACCGATGCCGGTCGATACATGCTCTCCCAGCAGCCGCCCATTCGCGTCCTCGCCCTTGATGTTATAGAGGACGATGTCCTGCGTGATGATGACGTCGCCTTCCATTCCGATCACCTCGGTGATGTGAGTGATGCGGCGCGATCCGTCGCGCAGGCGTGCCGCCTGGATAATCACGTCGATGGAGCCGACGACGATTTCGCGCACGGTCTTCTGCGGCAGCGAAAACCCGCCCATTGCGATCATGGATTCGATACGATTCAGGCATTCGCGCGGGCTGTTCGAGTGGATCGTTCCCATCGAGCCGTCATGGCCGGTGTTCATCGCCTGCAGAAGGTCGAACACCTCGGGTCCGCGCACTTCGCCGACGATGATGCGCTCGGGCCGCATGCGCAGGCAGTTCTTGACCAGATCCCGCATCGTCACCTCGCCTTCGCCTTCAAGGTTGGGCGGGCGGGTTTCCAGACGGACGACATGCGGCTGCTGTAGTTGCAGTTCGGCCGAGTCCTCGCAGGTGATGACGCGTTCCTCGCGGTCGATATAGTTGGTCAGGCAGTTGAGCAGTGTCGTCTTGCCCGAGCCGGTGCCGCCGGAGATGACGATGTTGCAGCGAACACGGCCGATAATCTTGAGAACCTCGGCTCCTTGCGGTGAGATGGCGCCGAACTTCACCAGCTGATCGAGCGTCAGCTTGTCCTTCTTGAATTTGCGGATGGTGAGCGCGGTGCCGTCGATGGCGAGCGGCGGCGCGATGACGTTAACGCGAGAGCCGTCGGGAAGACGCGCATCGCAGATCGGGCTGGATTCATCGACGCGGCGGCCGACCTGACTGACGATGCGCTGGCAGATGTTGAGAAGCTGCTGGTTGTCACGAAAACGAATGCCGGTCTGTTCGACCTTGCCGTTGACTTCGATGTAGACGTTCTTGGAGCCGTTGACCATGATGTCGGCGATGTCGTCGCGAGCCAGCAATGGCTCGAGCGGCCCATAGCCAAGCACGTCGTTGCAGATATCCTCGAGCAGCTCTTCCTGTTCGGCTATCGACATCGCGAAATTCTTGATCGCGATGATGTCGTTGACGATGTCGCGGATTTCCTCGCGCGCGCTTTCGGGATCGAGCTTGGCAAGCTGCGACAGGTCGATCGTATCGATCAGGGCGGCGAAGACCTGGCTCTTGGTATCGTAGTAGGTTTCGCTCTTTTCGCGCGCCGCCCGCTTCGGCTCCGGTGCTATCGGCGGCGCCTCGACCGCGCGGCGGGCCGGCGGTGCAACAGGAGCGCTCGACGCAGATGCGGCCGCCGGCCTCGCAAGAACCGCCGTATCGGCCGAATCCGCGACGGCTGGCGCGATCGGCGCCGGTGCCGGCTGGCGGAATTCCGGCTTGAACCGGTTGCCGTCGTCGCTGCCTCTCTTACCAAACATGATCGACTACCGATTCCACTGAAGAAGCATCATTTCTTGTTGCGCGAAAGCTTGCCGAGCAGATTTCCGAGACCCGCTTTTTTCTTCACCCGGATTTCGCTGCGGCCGGTCAGCACATGGGCAATTTCGTTGATCGTGGCTACAACCGGGTTCTTGGCGTCCATTTCACCAAGCATACGTCCGTTGTTGGCGGCATTGCCGAATAGCAGCGGGTCAAAGCCGATAATCGCCATCGCGGCCAGGCCGAGCGGCTCAGCGAAATCGGACGGGGAAATCTCCGGCCGTTTGGGCACGCCGGCCTGATTGATGATGAGTTTGGGCGGCGAGTCGTTGGGACGAAGCCGTTTGAGCATGTCGACCAAATTCTTGGTGTTGCGCAAATTGGCCAGTTCCGGCGTCGCCGTGATGACGATCTCATCGGCCTTGATCAGTGTGTTCTTGGTCCAACCCGTCCAGACATGAGGAACGTCGAGCACCAGGAGCGGCACGGTGCGCTGCGCGGTGTCGACAAGCTGAGTAAAGGCGTCGGGATCGAAATCATAGACGCGTTCGAGCGTCGAGGGCGCGGCGAGCAGCGACAGGTGTTCGGCGCACTGGGTCAGAAGCCGGTCGAGATAGACTTCATCGATGCGCTCGGGCGAAAACACCGCTTCGGCAATGCCTTGCGCGGGATCCTGGTCGAAATTGATGTTGGCCGTGCCGAAAGCGAGGTCGAGGTCCGCGACAACCACCTCGGATTTGAACAGGGAGGACATCGCCCAAGCCACGTTGTGGGCGATGGTGGAAGAGCCGACGCCACCCTTGGCGCCCACGAAGGCGATCGAGCGGCCGAGCGGCTCGGCCTCCGGATCGACGAAGATTGAGGATATGACGCTGACGATGTCGGCCATCGACACCGGCGCGATGACATATTCGGAAATGCCGGAGCGGATGAGCTCGCGATAGAGGCCGACATCGTTGTAGTGGCCGATCACCACCACTTTGGAAGATGGGTCGCAATATTCCGAGAGCTGCGCGAGCTGTTCCAGCAACTGCTTGGGTTCGCTGCGCGACTCCAGCAGGATCAGGTTCGGCGTTGGCGCCGACTGGTAGAATTCGATGGCGGTAGGGAGGCCGCCCATATGGACCTTGAGATGGGCCTTGGTCATGCGGCGGTCCTCGCCGGCGCGCTCGACCGGATTGGCGACACCCTCGGTCTCGCAGAATGCCTGGATCGAGATGCGCGGAACCGGCCGCAGCGCCTGCATCGCGGCGATGTCCTGCGGCGAGGTCTCACCGCCGTCCAGGGGGGCGTCATAGGCAAGGTTGCTCATGGTCATCTTTCCGTGACTTCTCTTTTCCTTAGGACGCGGCTCAGTACGTCACTTCAGAATTGCCGAGGAACTCGTCCGAAATACCCCTGCTGCGGTAGACATCGATCACCGCGCTACGATTTTCCGCGTCGATGGTGGTCTGCTTGCGCGGCCCGATCAGGTCGGCCGGATTGGCCATCTGGGCTGCGAGATTGTTTTGATAGGAGCAGCCGAAATCGGCATAGTGTTTGTTCTCGGACGTCTCCAGCAGGTCATCTGGCCATCGTCCGCATTTGTCGGTCTGGGCCTTCACCGCGATATAGGCGACCCGGATCGGGGCGGATGTCTCGCTCGAGGCAGCCTGATACGAGACGACCACGATCCGGCTGCGCTTGACGCCCGCGGCAACCGCGAGCCGTGCGAAATCGCGCGCGGCGGCGGCGGCGGCGATCTCGTTGGCCGAGCCGCTCGGAATCTGGATCGTCAGCGTCGGGGCAGCACTCTTGTCGTAGCCGTCGAGGAAACCCAGGAGCGTGTCTCGCTGCGAGCCGGTCATGCCGCGGTCACCCGCGCCGACAGGTAGGTCTATCTTTAGGTTCTTCTCGGCGATCACGATCGGATGGTTGGTGCGGTAGTCGTCTGGAATGGCGCCGACGGTGACACTGTCGCGCTGGGCGCAGCCGGCCAGCAATGCTGCCATCGCCACCGCCAGGGCAGGAATGGCGCGCCGGAGAATTCGCGAACGGCCGAAGCGCGTGGTCATGACGATGGTCCTTGCCTGCAATGCTGACTGAGACATGTCCGCTTCCCCGTTCACTTGTAGATGAAGCCGACGACGCCGTGATAACGGCCGCTGGGCTTGTCCGTCTGCATTGTGCCGTAGACACGATTGACTCGGCCCAGGAACATACCGGCGCCATCGCTGGCGGCGTTGAAATTGTCGTCAGGTTTGGCAAGGTCGTTTCGTGCCACCGGTTTCACCAGATAGGGGGTGATGATGATCACCAGTTCGGTCTCGTTGCGCACGAAGTCTCTGCTTCGGAACAGTGTGCCGAGCACCGGGATCTTTGTCAGCCCGGGCAGGCCGGCGACAGCCTGCCTGACGTCATCGCGGACGAGGCCGGCGATCATCATCGAACCCCCTGACGGCAATTCGACGGTCGTGTCGGCAAGTCTCTTGCGGATGGACAACAGCGTGGTTCCGGGCAACCTGCCTGCCGCTTCCAGCGTGGTGGCGCCTTCGGCAGTAGGCTCCGACACGGACGTCCGGACCTTGAGGCTGATCCGACCCGCTGACAGCACAACCGGCTGGAACTCCAGGCCGATGCCGTATTCCAGTTTATCGTTGGTGTATGTGACCTGCCCTGTCTTGTTGTCATCTGAAACATTGTTCGTACGGCTGGTGATGAGATTGAACTCGCCACCGACCTTGAATGTTGCCTTCTCACCCGAGACGGCGGTGAGGGTCGGCTCCGCCAGCGTCTTCATGACGCCGCCTTGCTCCATTGCGTTTAGATACGCCTGAAGCGCCGAGGTGCCGATCGAAGCTCCCGAGAATTGCGACAACGGTTTCCCAAGCCCGTATGCAGGGGTGCTCATCGCGTCGTAGCTGATACCGTTGCTACCGCCGCTGCCCACCATATTGACGCCAAGCTGCTTCATCACGGAGCGGCTGACTTCGGCGACCGTCACCTTGAGCGTGACCTGGTCGTCGCCGATGATCTGCAAAAGATTGACGATCTTGGAGACGCGGCGTTCCTGGTCCGGATTGTTGATGTCGACACCGCTCTGGGCCGAGCCGCCGGCCGCGGTCTGCGAATATTGTCCCGTCGTCGCTTCACCGCCCGAGACGAAGATCGTCGCCAGGTCGACGGCGCGTTTGGCGTCCAGCGGCGTGTCGACGGTTCCTGTCAGGACGACGTTGTCGTTCAGCAGTTCGACCTTGATGGCCGATGTCGGGATGAAGCGCTTGATATAATCCTCCAGGCCTGCGACGTCGCGTTCGACGGCCAGATCGAGGCTGACGATCTGTTCGCCATTCGGCCCGAAGACAAAGATGTTGGTCTCGCCAACCGCCTTGCCGAACAGGTAGATGCGCCTCGCGGTGCGGGTCACCGCATCGGCGACGGTCGGATTGGCGACAAGAATGTCGTAGGCATCACTCGGCAGGTCGATGACCACCGACTTGTTGAGGCCGAGCTTGACGCGCTGGGTGGCCGCCGAAGCCGAAACCTGGGCATTCTTGGCCTCAACCACGCTCTGCACGTTCGTTCCGACGAGCAGCAGGCCGAAAGCCGCTGCCACGACCGCCGGCAGTTTACCGCTTAGCCTCATTTTCTTGCCCCCACTTCGGAAACTTCGCCCGACTTGATCAGCCTCACCGTTCCCTTGCGGCCATTGCCGGAAACGAGATAGTCGGCCTCGTCCACATTCTTTTCCTGGGTGTCCGTGATCGACCGCAGCGCGAGCGTCAGGCGATCCGCCATCTGCTGGGCGACGGTGATGATCTCCGCCTGCTTGGGCGTCAGTTCCAGCGTGGCGGTCTGGCCCACCCTGGTCTTCTTGCCTTCCTCGTCCTCCTGGATGGTCTGGTCGATCGCCAGGACGCGGATGTTCTTGAGGATGGTTTCGGTGTTGAAGCCGGAGCCGCCGCTGTTGGCATCGGCCCGGCGGGTCATGATGACGTCGACGAAATCATTCGGAAGGATGAAACCGCCGGCAGAGGTGTCGGCCGATATCGTCGTAGCGACCGCCCGCATACCAGAAGGCAGGATCGACGACATGAAGCTTTGCCCCTCGCCGATCAGCTTGGAACGCCGCACCGGCTCGCCCGCGTACATCGGAACACGGGCTATGGACCCCTTCAGTTTCTCCAGGGCATCGGGAGCAGTGGCCTTGGTGATGAAATTGGCGTTGATGCCGTCAGCCGGCCAGGATTGCCAGGCAATGTTGTTCTCGAGCTGGCTGCCCATGGTGACATCGCCCGACAGGACAAGCACGTCCTGCAATGCCACGGCGGGAGCCGCTGGACCGGACTCGACGATCTGCGGTGGCGGCGCTGCGACCATGTTCTTCGCGACATAGCCAGCACCACCCGCCGCGGCGACCGCCACGCTCAGAATAATCAATCGGGATGCTGGCATCTGTCCGAACCCTCGCCTTGGCAAACCACCTAGCCAGGCCGGACTTTGCAGCGGCAATCGTCAAAACAAGGTTAATGTAATGCTTACGATCGTGATTAATTTAAGGTTTACATAAATTAGCTGTATTGCGCCGTCAGGGACAAACAGCCAGCCTGCTCCGCAGAGCCAGCCCGCAACACAGCCAAGGAATGATCGATAAGTTCAGGCCGCCAGCCTGGCCAGCGCCCAGACCATTAGGGGCGAATCCGGGTAGGTCAGCAATCCGCCCAAACCGAGCGCGATGCCGTAGGGAACCCCGGTCGTCTCATCCGCGAAGTGACGCAGGAACGGATTACGGCCGGTAAAAACCGCAAGCGGCGACTTCCGGTAGACGAGAATGGCGAGCGTCAGCAAGCCGCCTATAAAGGTCGAGACCAGGAGATACTCGACGAGTTGGATGTCGAGTCCCATCCACACGGCGGTCGCGGCCAGCAGCTTGGCATCACCACCGCCCATGCCGCCCATTGCAAAGAGGCCGAACGTCACGGCAAGAACAAGGGCTCCGGCAGCAAAGTGCCAGCCATAGGCCGCCCATTCCATGCCGGTCAGCGGCGCAACCAGTGCGAAGACGACGACGAGCAGCACCGGCACGCGATTGGCTATCGTCATCGACAGCATGTCGGAGATAGCGGCGAACAGCATGCAGAACGGGAAGACGACGAAGATCAGGGCTTCAAGCATCGGCGCTATGCCTATTGTCGGAACAAGCGGCACTCAATCTAGGCATGTTCGATTAATGATTGATGAGGCCCGGAACAAAAAGGCGATTGATACGGGCAGCGAGACAGAACAAGGGCCGCCATGTGGCGGCCCTTGTTCTGAACTCAAGCTGAAAGTCAGCAATAAGGCAGATCAGCCGCCGGTGCTGTTCAAGGTGGTGCCGATGGCACTGAACTTGGCGTTGATTGCATTGCCGAGCGCGCCAGCGCCGACGATGATGGCGAGCGCGATAAGGGCGGCGATCAGACCATATTCGATAGCGGTCGCGCCGGATTCGTCCTTTACGAAACGTGCAATGAGATTAGACATTCGAGAGCTCCTACTCCACGTGTTACAGCACTTCCGTCAACTTCTGTGATGGTTGATCGGATGCTGCCAATCTAGGGAGAAGCTCTTTCGATCGACTTAATAAACAGCCTTACCGATTCCTTTCCCGGTTGGAACATATTGCGTGGTTAACTATGGGCTAAGCACCGGCCGAGGCGCAATTCCCAGTCAAGCAGCCGCAAAAAGGCATCGCTTCGCGACCTGCGATCCGCGGGAGGAACTGGACGGGACGGGCGCCTATGACGATCGCGGCACATGGCGCCGGGAGGCCTGCTTAACCGTTGGTTCACCAATCTCGTTCATGTTCCGTTGAACAGTCCGCCCGCCTGGAGCGCCTCAATGGCCGAGCCGAGATCGTCGATCCTGATTGCCGTGCTTCTTGCCGCCGTGAGCTTTGTCATGCCCGCCAGGGCCGGCACCGGCATCGAGGTCACCATGAACCAGGCCAAGATCGTCAAACTGTCGCGCCCTGCCGACACGATCGTGGTCGGCAACCCGGCAATCGCCGACGCTTCCGTGCAGGACGCCTCGACGATCGTGCTGACTGGTAAGGGCTTCGGCGTCACCAACCTCGTCGTCCTCGACCAGGATGGCAGCCCGATCGTCGATGAACAGGTCACCGTCGTGCGGCAGGCGGCCTCGTCGGTGCGCATCTACCGGCGCGCTGAAGTTCAGACCATGTCCTGCACGCCCTATTGCGAAAGCTCCTACAAGAGCGAAGCCGAAAAATCCTCGGAAGCCGAGATGAGCGTCAGCCGGTAGGCACGCGGTCCAGGTTAGCGGGTGGTTAAGACGCCCGCGGCGACTTTAACGATCATTCAAACCGGACTTCAATTGGTTTGCACTAATACACCTGCCGAGACCGTCTGGGGGTTGGGCAGGATCAGGGCATGAGCAACGAATTCGTCTCGACAGGTGATCGCACGGCAAGACGGGCACGGTTTTTTGCGCGCTTCGCCGGCGACCGCCGCGGCAGTACGGCACTGGAATTCGCGCTGCTCGCATTGCCGTTCGCGGTTCTTGTCTTCGCCATCCTGGAAAGCTGCATCTCATTTGCCGGCCAGGAAGTGATGGCCAACATCACCGACGACATCGCGCGCAAATTGCGCACCGGGCAGTTGAGGCCGGCCGACGTCGCCGGGGACAAGTTGAAGACCATGATCTGCGACAGGCTAGAGATCATCGTCTCGCAGGATTGCCCCAATCAACTGGACGTGGACCTTCGCGAATATACCACGTTCGCCGACGCGGCCACGGCCACCTTCAAGATCGACAACGGCAACATCATTTTGATGCAGGGCACCAACTCGCAGCCCTTCGCGACCACGCCGGGCCTGGCGGAATCGAAGAACATGCTGCGGGTCTTCTACAAATGGCCCGTCATGACCGATCTTCTGGCTCAGTCGATGGGCGGCAACAAGACACTGCATTTTGCATCGGTGACCTGGCAGAACGAGCCATTCGACAACTGAGTTCGCGGCGGAAGCAAAACCCAGGAAAAAGGGCAACGGGCATGATGCGTGCGGGGGCACATCCAGGAATGGCAGGATGTTGGGGGAAGTTGGTCGGTTTCATACGCGATCGCCGCGGCATCGCGGCGGTCGAGTTCGCCCTCATCGTCCCCATCCTGCTGATCATGTATTTCATCACCATGGAGGCTTCGCAGGCCATCGAGACCAGCAAGAAGGTCAGCCGCATCGGCAGCATGGTCGCGGATCTGGTCACGCAGCAGCCGACCATCGTCAAGGCGGACCTGGATGCCATTATGAAGATCGGCACCTCCACCTTGCAGCCCTACAATCGCTCGACGCCGGACATCACGATCACGGCAATACAGGTTACAACCGATACGCCGCCCGAGGTGAACGTGGTGTGGTCACGCAAGGTGGTCAATGGCGTCTACGGCGCTGACGCCGCCAAGGACACACCCACGACCGTGCCATCCACGCTCAAGGTCGCCGGCACCTTTCTCATCCGTGTCGAAAGCAAACTTGGTTACAAGCCGATAATCACTTGGTCCCCGGACAGTTCACAGAAGGCCGGATTGACGACGATCTTCAACAATATATCGATGGGCGAGACCTATTATCTGCGTCCGCGCCGAAGCTTGACGATCCCCTGCGGCGACTGCTGACGAGCTCTATCGCCGCACGCCACCGTCCGACACCAGACGCACGATGGCGTGCGCCATCTCGTAATCCTTGGAAACCACGGTGGCGAAACCGCCGGAATGCTTCGATTCGAGCAGATCGTAGAGGTCGGGCGTCGTCGATTTGAGGTTGGTGAGAAAGACGGTCAACCGGCGCTTGGCTTCCGGGTCGAGATCGCTGCGCACCGCATGGGGACCATATCTCAGCAAACCCGACGTCCATACGACTTGAAGGGCGGTCGCCGAAAGCCCGGCGACTTCGAGCCTTGCCTGCGTGCCCGATAGTCTTGACTCGCCGTCGGCCGCCGCCGTCGCCCAGCCGAACAAGGCATCGGTCTGGCCATCGACCAGCATTCCTTCCGCGGCCGAGGCGGAATCGGCATAGACCAGAAACGATGCGTCCTCTGCGATCTTGACGTGCTCGGCGGCCAGTCCGGCCAATGGCAAAAGAGAACCAATGCTGTCCGCCGGCGGCATGGCGATCCGGTGGGTTTCCATCGCCGTCAGGCTGGGCACCTTGCCATCCTTCGTCAACAGCACAGCGCGGATGCCGACGGCGCCATCGGAATCGACCGGTGCCACGAGCGGTTCGATGCATTCGCAGCGCTGTGACGCCGTTGCGTAGGCGGCCGCCGAATAGATGGCATACTCGATGTGGGCGTTGGCTTGCGCATCGATCAGCGCGGCGTAGTCACGGGCAACGACGAACTTCACCTTCATGCCCAGAGCGTTGGTAAAGGCCTCGGTCAACCGCGCCAGGCCTGGAACGGTATTGCCTGCTCCGGGTTCGGCAACGATGCCGATGCGAAACGTGCCGATATCCTCGCGCCAGTCGGCGCGCGCCGGGCCGGACCAGACCGCGCCCTGCGCGATGATGAGAGCGGCGCATGCCTTCAGGGCAGCTTTCATGGGAGACCCGGTCCTGCGATCCGTCAATGACTTGGTTCCAGACTATCGCGCCGAGCGGTTGCCGTTTGGTTTCCGAATTGCCAATGCCGCCGTGGAACCCTATGTCTGGATGCTCAAACCGGCAACAATGACCCGATGGCGCGTGCTTTCCTCTTCGTCCTGGATTCCTTCGGCATAGGCGGCGCCGCCGACGCCGAACGCTACGGCGATGCCGGTGCCAACACCTTCGCCCATATCACCGAGGCCTGCGCGGAAGGCCGCGCCGATGGCGAAGGACTTCGCCAGGGGCCGTTGTTTGTCCCCAACATGGCGTCGCTCGGACTTGGCAAGGCTGCCGAGACCGCGACGGGGTTGGGCTTTGCCGCTTTCGGGACGGATCTCGTCGCCAATGCCTTCCACGGCGCCGCTCAAGAGGTTTCGAGCGGCAAGGACACGCCATCGGGCCATTGGGAGATAGCAGGCCTGCCGGTGCGTTTCGACTGGGGCTACTTTCCCAATACGATCCCGGCCCTTCCCGCCGAACTGACCGAGGCGATCATCCGCGAGGGCAAGGTGCCGGGTATTCTCGGCAACTGCCATGCGCCGGGCACCGAGATCATCGAACGGTTCGGCGAGGAGCACATCCGCACGGGCAAGCCGATCTGCTACACCTCGGTGGATTCGGTCCTGCAAGTCGCCGCGCATGAGATCCATTTCGGCCTGGAGCGGCTCTACGAATTCTGCAAGGTGGTGCGCCGCCTGGTTGATCCGTTGAGGATCGGAAGGGTGATCGCGCGACCGTTCCTCGGCGAGACGGCAGCCAGTTTCGAGCGGACCTACAACCGACACGACTACGCCGTGCCGCCGCCCGAGCCGACATTGCTCGACCGGCTGACGGCGCGTGGCAGCCGCGTCATCGCCGTCGGCAAGATCGGCGACATCTTTGCCCATCGGGGGGTTTCGGAAGTGCGCAAGGCTGCGGGCAACATGGCCATGTTCGACCAGGCGCTTGATGCAATGGATGCGGCCCGCGACGGCGATCTCGTCTTCGCCAATTTCGTCGATTTCGACACCGAGTTCGGCCATCGCCGCGATGTTGCAGGTTATGCCGCCGCGCTCGAGGCCTTCGACCGGCGACTGCCGGAAGCATTCGCAAGATTGCGACAGGGCGATCTGCTGATCCTGACGGCCGACCACGGCAACGACCCGACCTGGCGCGGCACCGACCACACACGCGAACGCATTCCGGTGATCGGCATCGGACCGGGTCTGACGGGCGGCGACATCGGGCTGAGAACGACATTCTGCGACATTGGTGAAACCGTGGCCGAACATCTCGGGTTGGCGCGCGGCCGCTACGGCACTTCCTTTTACCCGGATATGGGCGGTCATGCCTGAATTGCCCGAGGTCGAGACGGTCCGGCGCGGGCTGGAGCCGGTTCTGGAAGGCGCCCGCATCATCCGCGCCGAGGCACGCCGGCCGGACCTGCGTTTTCCATTCCCCGAAAAATTCGCCGAGCGGCTGACCGGCAAGACGATCACGGCGCTCGGACGCCGGGCCAAATATCTGACGATGGATCTCGAAAGCGGTCCCGCCCTGATCTGCCATCTCGGCATGTCGGGCTCGTTTCGCATCGAGACGGCCGACGCCGCCGAAATGCCCGGCGTGTTCCATCACGAGCGGTCGAAGAGTTCGACACACGACCATGTCATCTTCGACGTCGCCTCTCGGGACGGCACCCGCTCGCGCGTGGTTTTCAACGATCCGCGTCGCTTCGGCTTCATGCTGTTTTGCGAAGGGCCGCCGGACACCCATCCGATGCTGGCGGGGCTCGGCGTCGAACCCACCGGCAATGCGCTTGACGGAGTGCTGCTGGCCTCGCTGCTGAAGGGCCGAAAATCGCCGCTGAAGGCCGCTCTTCTCGACCAGAGACTGATAGCCGGGCTCGGCAACATCTATGTCTCGGAGGCGCTATGGCGTGCCGGGCTGTCGCCGCTGCGCGAGGCCGGCACGATCGCAAAAGCCGGCAAGAAAGCCAGTGAGCAAAGCCGGGGGCTTGCCGTGGCGGTCCGCTCGGTCATCGCAGATGCCATTGCGGCCGGCGGATCGTCACTGCGCGACTACATGCAGACCGACGGTTCGCTGGGCTATTTCCAGCACTCCTTCGCGGTGTATGACCGGGAGGGCGAACCCTGTTCCAGGCCTGGCTGCGGCGGCCATATCGAGCGCATCACGCAGAGCGGCCGCTCGACCTTCTATTGCCGGACCTGTCAGCGGTGAGCTAGATCGATCTTCAATTGCCTGGAAGAGGAGCCGAAGCCATGGCCTATGAAACGATCGTCGTTGAAACCAGGGGCAAGGTCGGGCTGATCACCTTGAACCGGCCGAAGGCGCTCAATGCGCTGAATTCCCAGGTCATGGCGGAATTGGTGGCCGCGGTAAACGTGTTGGGGGCAGATGACGGCATCGGCGCGATGGTCGTCACCGGTTCCGAGAAGGCCTTCGCCGCAGGCGCCGACATCAAGGAAATGCAGTCGATTTCCTACGTCGATGCCTACATCAAGGACTTTTTCGTCGGCTGGGAAGAGTTGACCCGGGCGCGCAAGCCGATCATCGCGGCGGTGGCCGGCTATGCGCTGGGCGGCGGCTGCGAACTGGCGATGATGTGCGACTTCATCATCGCCGCCGACACGGCAAAATTCGGCCAGCCCGAAATCACGCTCGGCGTCATTCCCGGCATGGGCGGCTCACAACGCCTGACCCGGTTCGTCGGCAAGTCGAAGGCGATGGACATGTGCCTGACCGGGCGGATGATGGATGCCGCGGAGGCCGAGCGTTCCGGCCTGGTCTCGCGCGTCGTGCCTGCCGGCGAGCTTGTCGAGGAGGCCGTCAAGGCAGCGGCCAAGATCGCCGATTTCTCGCTGCCGTCGGTGATGATGGCAAAGGAAGCCGTCAACCGGGCCTATGAAACGACGCTCGCCGAGGGGTTGCGGTTCGAGCGCCGGCTGTTCCATTCGCTGTTTGCGCTCGACGACCAGAAGGAAGGCATGGCGGCCTTCGCCGAGAAGCGCAAGCCGAATTTCACCAATCGCTGACAGCGCACCTCCGGGGCGCCAAGTGCTTCGGCGTGGCTGAAAAATGCTCCGGCGCGACGACAGCCAAAAAGAACGCAAGCCAGCGTTGACGCGCCGGGAAAGCTGAACTATAAGCCGCACCAACCGAGGCGGCCCTGTGGCTGCCCGTTTGTTTTTTGTGCCCTGCGGCATGCCGCATGCGCCGACCAGATCAGAAGAGAGGCATCATGGCCAATACATCCTCGGCCAAAAAGGCAACGCGCAAGATCGTCCGCCGCGCGGCGATCAACAAAAACCGCCGCTCGCGCGTCCGCACTTATGTGCGCCAGGTCGAGGAGGCGCTCGCCTCCGGCGACAAGGCGGCCGCGCAGGCAGCGTTCAAGGCCGCCGAGCCGGAATTGATGCGCGCTGCGACAAAGGGCGTGATCCACAAGAACACCGCGGCCCGCAAGGTTTCGCGGCTGGCCCAGCGCCTCAAGGTGCTGTCGGCCTGACGTCCCTTTCCGGACTGATCTTCTGAGAACCCGGCCGATAGTGCCGGGTTTTTTCGTTTGCCGGCAAGCACTTAAAAAGAATACTCGGAAACGGCGTCGAAAGCGGAGTCCGCGGTCCGAAATGCTTTGCCGGCATATGCATTCCGGCTGATGGTCCAGATACTTGAAAAGTGTCGGCTGAAAAATTCCCCCTCCGCAGAAATAACCAATATTTCCCAATTGGTTACAGATAGTCATCCACACGTTGTCCACAACGCGGCGAAGCGCCGGGAGAACAACTGGCTGTCAAGCGATTTATTTCACAAAATTTCGCGCCAGCCCGGCTTTTTCATATTCGCCGGAAAAGGGTTTGAATCACAATGGCTTTGTCAAACTATAGTGCTGCCGCATGGCGCTTCGGCGCGCCGGACCTAACCAGATTCCTTAAAAATCCGTTAGACGTGGCCTTGCTCTATCCACAGCGATTTCGGTAATGTCGGTCCATCGAAAGGGATGGGCCGGGTGGCCCTAACCCAGCCTGAATGGGCCAGCTTAAATTGGCGGGGTTTGTGACGCGGACCAAGTCCGCGGACAGGTTTGGTTTGCTCTTTTTCGATACGGTAGGGGACTGGCGTAACTAGACATGGCAGGTCGACAGCGCCGGCGATTTTCGCCGGACGGTGTTGCATTGCCCTGACATACCCAACACGGACTGGCTTCCATGGGCCGGCACCGGTTCCCTGGATAATGGGCGACGTTCATCTGCCGGCGGCGGCAGCGGGCGTCGTAGCAAAGCGCAGTCGCTGGAACACGGATGCAGGAGGCGCATCCCCGGCGGAAAAACAGGTACAGAGACAAGGAATTCGATCATGCAGAGCGGCGTCGAAAGGGAGCTTATGAATGAAATCCCATTTTCAGGAAATCTGATCGGAGCTGACGAGATGGCGGCTTCCAGCGACGCGGAACAGAAGTTCGACCGGGTCAAGGCCCAGTTGAAGGCGCGCTTGGGTACCGAGGTCTATTCGAGCTGGTTCGGGCGCATGAAGGTCGCAGAGGCTTCAAAGGGCATAGTTCGCATTTCGGTGCCCACAGCGTTCCTGCGCTCGTGGATCAACGGCCATTATCTCGACCTTATCTGCGAACTTTGGAAGCACGAGGATCCCGAGATCCTCAAGATCGAGATCATCGTGCGCACGGCCACCCGTCAGGGGCGCAGCCATGCCGAACCGGAATTGGCGCCCGCACGCAAGATGACGCGCCAGACGCAGACGGCTCTGGCCGCCGGCACCGTAAGCCCCGGCAGGCTGGAGCGGGCTCCGGCGCCCCGCCCGGGCGGGCCAACCGAGAGCGAGTTCCGCCACAATGTGCTGGGATCGCCGCTTGATCCGCGCTACACGTTCGCCTCCTTCATCGAAGGGCCCTCGAACCGGGTGGCCTTCGCTGCGGCCAAGGCCGTGGCGGAATCGCAGTCGAGCGCGGTGCGCTTCAACCCGCTCTTCCTTCATGCGACGGTCGGCCTCGGCAAGACCCATTTGTTGCAGGCCATCGCCGCGGAATCGCTGAAGCAGAACCCGAAATCGCGCGTCGTCTACCTGACGGCGGAGTATTTCATGTGGCGCTTCGCCACCGCGATCCGCGACAACAATGCCTTGACGCTCAAGGAACAACTGCGCGACATCGATCTGCTCATCATCGACGATATGCAATTCCTGCAGGGCAAGTCGATCCAGCACGAATTCTGCCACCTGATCAACATGCTGCTCGACAGCGCCAAGCAGGTCGTCGTCGCTGCGGACCGGCCCCCGTCGGAGCTGGAATCACTCGAACCGCGGGTCCGCTCGCGCCTCAATGGCGGCGTCGCGCTCGAAATGTCGGCCCCCGATTTCGCCATGCGCCTGGGCATGCTCAAGCTGCGCCTCGCCACCGCCAGGCACGATGACGCCTCCCTCGACATCTCAGACGAGATCCTTAATCACGTCGCCCGCACGGTGACCGGCAGCGGCCGCGAACTGGAAGGCGCCTTCAATCAACTCCTGTTCCGCCAGTCTTTCGAGCCGCAGATCACCATCGATCGCATCGACGAGATCCTCGGCCATATTTATCGAACCGGCGAGCCGAAGCGGGTCCGTATCGAGGATATTCAGCGCATCGTCGCGCGGCACTACAATGTGTCGAAGACCGAGTTGCTGTCCAACAGGCGCACGCGCACCATCGTCAAGCCGAGGCAGGTCGCCATGTATCTGTCCAAGGTGATGACACCGCGCTCGCTGCCCGAGATCGGGCGGCGCTTCGGCGGCCGCGATCACACAACGGTGCTGCACGCAGTGCGCAAGATCGAGGATCTTTCCGGCGGCGACAACACGCTGGCGCAGGAACTGGAACTGTTGAGACGGTTGATCAACGACCAGGCCTGAGCCGTTCGAAAACGCTTGGCGGCGTGCTTCGCCGCCTTTATCCCCAGAAAGCCCGCGTAGCCGGCCCGAACCGGTCGCGCGGGCTTGCGTTTGCTGGTTTTTTCCTGTCAGTTTACGCAGATTCTGAAGCCTGTTCAGACCTTTCGCGGGACGCCGCCAGCCGGAGACCCGCTCATTCATTCAAGCGAGCCTGGTTCGTCATGCGTGTTATCCTGGAACGGTCAAATCTCCTGAAGTCGCTCAATCACGTCCACCGCGTGGTCGAACGGCGCAACACCATACCGATCCTGTCCAACGTGCTGCTCAGCGCCGAAGGCGCCAGCCTGGAAATGAAGGCCACCGACCTCGACCTGGAAGTGACGGAAGCGACGCCCGCCAAGGTCGAGCGGGGTGGCGCGACAACGGTTCCGGCGCATCTGCTCTACGATATCGTGCGCAAGCTTTCCGACGGTGCCGAGGTGATGCTGAAGACGGACGAGGACGGCAACGCCATGACGGTGACCTCCGGCCGCTCGAGCTTCCGCCTGCAATGCCTGCCGCAATCGGACTTCCCCGAGCTTTCGGCCGGATCCTTCTCGCATATCTTCCGGCTCGACTCGCTCGCGCTCAAGGGGTTGATCGAGAAGACCCAGTTCGCCATCTCCACGGAGGAAACGCGCTATTATCTCAACGGCATCTATCTTCACACACATGAGGTCGGCGGCAAGCTGAAGCTGCGCTCGGTGGCGACCGACGGCCATCGCCTGGCACGCGCCGAGATCGACGCGCCGGCGGGTTCCGAAGGCATGCCGGGCATCATCATCCCGCGCAAGACCGTAAGCGAATTGCAGAAGCTGGTCGATGATCCCGACGTGGCGGTCACCACCGAACTGTCGGACACCAAGATCCGCTTCACCATCGGCAGCGTCATCCTGACTTCCAAGCTGATCGACGGCACCTTCCCCGATTATCAGCGGGTCATTCCCACCGGCAACGACAAGAAGCTGATCATCGACCGCCAGAGCTTCGCGGCCGCCGTCGACCGCGTCTCGACCATCTCCTCCGAACGCGGCCGCGCGGTGAAGCTTTCGATCAGTGAGGGCCAGGTGACGCTTGCCGTCAACAATCCGGATTCGGGCAGCGCCACCGAGGAGCTGGCCGCCGACTATTCAGCCGACCCGATCGAGATCGGCTTCAACGCCAAGTACCTGCTCGACGTCGCCGCTCAATTGACCGGTTCAGAGGCCCGATTCATGTTGGCCGACGCCGGTTCGCCGACGCTGATCCACGACATGGCCGATGAAACCGCGCTTTATGTGCTGATGCCGATGCGGGTGTAGAGCAGCAGCGGTTGCCGGCACAAACCCATATAAGTAAGCTTACACTTACAAACTTCCGCAACTATGCGGCGCTGTCGCTCGAGCTTGAGCCGGGCGCGGTGGTGTTTTCCGGCGACAATGGCGCCGGAAAAACCAATCTGCTGGAAGCGATTTCCCTGTTGACGCCGGGCCGCGGCCTGCGCCGCGCGCCTTACGCGGACGTCGCGCGCGAGGGCGGCGACGGAGGCTTTGCGCTGCACGCACGGCTCGACGGACCTGACGGCCAAGTCGAGATAGGGACGGGCATTTCGGGTGGCGACAGTCTTGGCGAGGGCGGCAGGCGGGTGCGCATCAACGGCGCCACGGCGCGATCGGCCGAGGATATGCTGGAATGGCTGCGCGTCGTGTGGCTGACTCCGGCAATGGATACCCTGTTCACCGGACCGGCCGCGGACCGCCGGCGCTTCCTCGACCGGCTGGTGCTGGCGATCGATCCCGGCCACGGACAGCGCGCCCTCGACTATGAAAAGGCGATGCGCGGCCGCAACCGGTTGCTGACGGAAGGTTCGCGGGATTTGAGCTGGTTCGAGGCGATCGAGACGCAGATGGCCGAGACAGGCGTGGCGATCGCCGCGGCGCGCGCCGAAATGGTGCGCCTGCTCGCCGCCATGATCGACCGGCTGCCCGACAGCGGCCCGTTTCCGCAGGCCGATATCGGCCTTTCGGGCGATCTGGAGGCCGAGATCGCCACCACGCCGGCCGTCGACGTCGAGGAGCGGTTCCGCCGCACGCTCGCCGGGGGCCGCGACCGCGACCGTGCCGCCGGGCGCACGCTCGAGGGCCCGCACCGCTCCGACCTCGTGGTCCGGCACCGGCCCAAGGCGATGCCGGCAGAGCTGTGTTCGACCGGCGAACAGAAAGCCTTGCTTGTCGGCATCATCCTGTCGCATGCCAGGTTGACCGGCGAGATGTCCGGCTTGACGCCAATCCTGCTGCTCGACGAGATCGCGGCACATCTCGATAGCGGTCGGCGTGCGGCGCTGTTCTCGATCCTGGAGGAGCTGAACTGCCAGACTTTCATGACGGGAACCGATGCGGCGCTGTTTTCCAGCCTGGCCGGCCGGGCTCAGTTCCTGACCGTCGATCACGGCACGGTCGCGCCGACCGCTGTGTGAACACCTGACAAGGTTATTCTCTCGCTATATGGTCGCGCCATGACCGCCGCCGCCCTCACCGACGAAGAACTCGAACGCTACGCCCGCCACATCGTGCTGCCCGAAATTGGCGGCGCCGGCCAGCAGCGCCTGAAGCGAGCGCGGGTGCTGGTCATCGGCGCCGGCGGATTGGGCGCACCGGTGCTTGAATATCTTGCCGCAGCCGGCGTCGGAACGCTCGGCGTGATCGACGACGACACGGTTTCGCTCTCCAACCTGCAGCGACAGGTGATTCACGGCACCGACACTGTCGGCATGCTGAAAACCCACAGCGCCAAGGCGGCAATCGCCCGCATCAATCCCAACACCGCTGTCGAAATCCACACATTGCGCCTGGCCGCGGACAATGCCCAAGCCCTCGTCGCCCGTTACGACGTGGTCGTCGATGGATCCGACAATTTCGAGACGCGCTATGTCGTGGCCGATGCCTGTGCGGCGGAGGGAAAGCCGCTGGTGCACGCCGCCGTGGGCCGTTTCGATGGTTCCGTGACCGTGCTGATGCCATTCCAAACCGATAGGGACGGCACGTACAACCCCGGCTATCGCGACCTCTTCCCGGAGGCACCACCGCCGGGTCTGGTGCCGTCCTGCGCCGAGGCCGGGGTGCTTGGCGTGCTGACCGGCGTGATCGGCACGTTGCAGGCGATGGAAGCCATCAAGCTGATCACCGGCATCGGCGAGCCGCTGATCGGGCGGCTGCTGCTCTATGACGCGCTGGCCGCGCGTTTCGAGACCATCCGCTACAAGAGACGAAACTGACGTTGAAGCGCACTGCCGATATCATCATCACCCGGATTCCGGCCGATTTCGACCGCTGGGACGAAGTGCTCGCCCTGATCCTGCGCGCTTTCGCCTTCATGGACGGCATCATCGACCCGCCGTCCTCGGCGCACCTGCTCACTGGGGAAACCTTGCGCGACAAAGCCCGCCGCGAGACCGGCCTGCTGGCGCTCAGCGGCAACAGGATCGTCGGCTGCATCTTCGCCCTGGAACGAACCGACCACCTCTATGTCGGCAAGCTCGCCGTCACGCCGGACTGTCAGGGCCAGGGCATCGGCAGGTTGTTGATGCAAGCCGTCCAGGATTTTGCCCGCAGCCGCGGCAAAGCCGCAATCGAGCTGCAGACGCGAATCGAGCTGGCTGGGAACCAGGCAGCCTTTGCCCGGCTCGGTTTTCGCGAGACCGTGAGAACGGCGCATGAAGGTTATGCGCGACCGACTTCGGTCACCATGCGCAAGACTGTTTTGTAAGTTTTCACTTACATTATATGCGAAGCCGCTCAAGTCCTGAGCGGCAGCACGCGATCCGGCGGGCGGTGGCCGTCGACGAAGGCGCGGATGTTGATGATCACCTTCTCGCCCATGTCGATGCGGCCCTCGAGTGTCGCCGATCCCATATGCGGCAAAAGCACGACCTTGCCCTTGGTCGCGAGCTTGAGCAGTTTTCCGTTCAATGCGGGCTCGTGCTCGTAGACGTCGAGGCCGGCGCCTGCGATCCTGCCATCCTGGATCAGCTTGACCAGCGCCTCCTCGTCGATGATGTCGCCGCGCGCGGTGTTGACGATATAGGCGGTGGGCTGAAGCAGCGCCAGCCGCCGCGCCGAAAGCAGATGGAACGTCGCCGGCGTCGAGGGGCAGTTGACCGAGATGATGTCCATGCGGGCCAGCATCTGATCGAGGCTTTCCCAATAGGTCGCCTCCAGCCCGTCCTCGACCGCCTGCAAAACGCGATGGCGGTTGTGATAGTGGATGGAGAGGCCGAAGGCCTTGGCACGCCTGGCAACGGCGGTGCCGATACGCCCCATGCCGACAATGCCGAGCCGTTTGCCCCAGATGCGCCGGCCAAGCATCCATGTCGGCGACCAGCCGGCCCATTTCTTGTCGCCGGTGAGTACATTGGCGCCCTCCGCCAGCCGGCGCGGCACCGCCAGCATCAGCGCCATCGTCATGTCGGCCGTATCCTCGGTCAGCACGTTGGGCGTGTTGGTGACGGTGATGCCTTTCTTGGCCGCGGCCGCCACGTCGATCTTGTCGACGCCATTGCCGAAATTGGCGATCAGCTTGAGGTTTTCGCCGGCCTGGGCGATCAATGCCGCGTCGATGCGGTCGGTCACCGTCGGCACCAGCACGTCCGCCTCCTTGACCGCCGCGACCAGTTCCGGCTGCGTCATCGGCCTGTCCTCGACATTCAGCCTTGCGTCGAACAGCTCGCGCATGCGGGTCTCGACAGGGTCGGGCAGTTTTCGCGTGATGACCACGAGAGGCTTCTTTTTGCCTGCCATTGTTTCCCTCGTTGAGACCTCTTTAACCAAGACCGGCGAAACTGGAAGCCGGTCGCGGTAGCCGATTTACCCATGTACCAAGCGGTGCCGC
Organism: Mesorhizobium sp. B2-3-2; assembly: GCF_006442295.1. Lineage (NCBI taxonomy): Bacteria > Pseudomonadati > Pseudomonadota > Alphaproteobacteria > Hyphomicrobiales > Phyllobacteriaceae > Mesorhizobium > Mesorhizobium sp. B2-3-2. Next base: position 79,828 of record NZ_VFWA01000003.1, read on the forward strand.
CGAAGACAAAGAAAAAGGGGCGCCGGGGCCGGCAGGCCAGCGCCGAAAGGAACGAAAGTGTCTGGTTTCGCGTCGCTTCGCCTGACCCTCAGCGCAGCATTTCTCGGCGCTCTGCTCTATTCACCCCAACTGTGCGCGCAAGGTGCAGCGGCTCCCGCCCAGAGCGTCGTCACGCTCGGGCCGAGCGGCCTGCCGCTGCCACGATTCGTCAGCCTGAAATCCGGCCGCGTCAATTCGCGTGTCGGGCCGGGCGCCAACTACTCGGTCGACTGGATGTATCTGAAGGCAGGCCTGCCGATGGAGATCATCCAGGAATTCGACACATGGCGCCGCGTGCGCGACGCCGACGGTTCGGAAGGTTGGATCAACCAGTCGCTGCTTTCGGGCCGGCGCACGGCGATCGTGGCGCCGTGGCAGCGCGGCAAGGGCGCGCAGATCAATCTCCTCAGGAGCCCCGAAAAGGACGCCAGCGTGGTGGCTATCGTCGAGCCGGGCGTCATGGGCACGATCAAATCCTGCGACGGCCAATGGTGCGAAATGACGCTCGATGGCCATACCGGCTGGCTCGCCCAATCCGTCGTCTGGGGCGCCTATCCCGGCGAACGGGTCAAGGACTGATCGTTGGCCTTGCGCCGATTCGTTTGAACCGCAGGCCGGACCGTTTAGCGGCCGATGCGACCGAGATGGGTATCCTGAAAGCTGCTCGACAGCTTCAAGCCGTAGCCCAGCGCGCGATCGATAGCGATGTGGGCGATCCAGATCAATGCAACCGCTATAGCGGCTGCATTGCCAAACAGGCTGCCGGCAAGCACCAAAAGCACCGGTGGGACCAAAACGTGGAAGGCATTGTAGCAGGCGGCGCCGACGCGCGGCCCGGCGAGATAGCCGAACATGGACAGATCAGGCACCAGGATCAACAAGGCAAACAACCACCAGGACGCACCGGCGAGTGCATAAAAGACGATAGCGGACACCGCGACAGCGGCCCATTCCAGCCGGATAGCCAGATCGAGGGGTTTCATTCCTGGCCGTCCATACGTGCCTGGCCGTTCATACGTGCCTGGCCCCGATCACTCGGCGCGTTTGGGGCGCAGCCTCACCACGATGTCGACATTGGCGATCTCCATCCCCTCGGGTGGTTCCGGGAGGTTGGTGACGGTGACCGGACCATTGGCGATGTCGAAAATCCGGTTTTCGCCTTCGATATAGAAATGGTGATGATCGGAGGTGTTGGTGTCGAAATAGGTTTTGGCGCCCTCGACAGCGAGAATGCGCAGCAGTCCCGCCTGGGTGAACTGGTGAAGGGCGTTGTAGACGGTGGCCAACGACACCGGCACGCCGGCGGCGACGGCCTCCTCGTGCAGTTCCTCGGCCGACAGATGGCGGTCGCCCTTGGCGAAAAGCAGGTCGGCAAGCGCAATGCGCTGCCGTGTCGGCCTCAGGCCGGCTTCACGAACCCGCTTGTCCACAGCGACATTTTCCTTCCGGCAGCCCCGGTCCATCTGGTCGTCCAAGCTCACAGTTCCGCCTCAAGACACGTCCAGAATGGCAAAAAAATGGATGTCTGCCGAAACCGGACCCCTTCCGACATATATTCTGTCGTCCGAATGCGATCAATAGCGCGCATTGACCCGGCAAGACTGGCGGGTTAAGCGCAAACGCCGGTTTCCGGCCTGAAACAGATTGTGTTAGGACACCAACGACAAGGGTGCGCCAGCGCCCGGGACATATGGGAACGAGATTGATGGCGGGTTCGAAATCCAGCTACGACTACGAAGAATTGCTGGCCTGCGCCCGCGGCGAGCTGTTCGGACCGGGCAATGCCCAGTTGCCCTACCCGCCGATGCTGATGTTCGACCGCATCACCGAGATCAGCGAAACAGGCGGGGCTTTCGACAAGGGCTTCATCCGTGCCGAATTCGACATCAAGCCAGACCTGTGGTTCTTTGCCTGCCATTTCATCGGCAATCCCATCATGCCTGGATGCCTGGGCCTCGATGCCCTGTGGCAGCTGACGGGTTTCTATCTCGGCTGGCTGGGCGAACCCGGCAAAGGCATGGCGCTGTCGACCGGCGAGGTCAAGTTCAAGGGAATGGTCACGCCCTCGGTTAAAAAGGTCGAGTATGGCGTGGAATTCAAACGTGTGATGCGTGGCCGGCTGGTGCTGGGCATCGCCGATGGTTGGCTAAAGGCGGACGGCGAACCCATATACGCGGCAACGGACCTGAAAGTCGGTCTGTCCAAGCAGTCGGCGGTCGCTTGACCGTCGCCCTGGCCGACTTCGTGGCCAGCATTCCTGGAAGGAGTTGCGAATGAGACGTGTCGTAGTCACAGGCCTCGGCATCGTGTCGTCGATCGGCAACAATGCCAACGAGGTGCAAGCCTCGCTGCATGACGCCAAATCCGGCATCAGCTTCTCCGACTCCTTCGCCGAGCACGGCTTCCGCTGCCAGGTCTGGGGCGCGCCGACGCTCGATCCCAGCGCCATGATCGATCGCCGCGCAATGCGCTTCCTGAGCCAGGGAGCGGCCTGGAACCATGTCGCCATGGACCAGGCGATCGCCGATGCCGGGCTTGGCGAGAGCGACATCACCAATGAGCGCACCGGCATCGTCATGGGCTCGGGTGGGCCTTCCACCCGCACCATCGTCGAGGCGGCCGAAACCACGCTCAAGAACGGCAGCCCCAAGCGCATCGGCCCGTTCGCCGTGCCGAAGGCGATGTCGTCGACCGCGTCGGCGACGCTGGCCACCTGGTTCAAGATCCACGGCGTCAACTATTCGATCTCGTCTGCCTGCTCGACCTCGGCCCATTGCATCGGCAATGGCTACGAACTGATCCAGTGGGGCAAGCAGGACATGGTGTTCGCCGGCGGCCACGAAGATCTCGACTGGACGATGTCGGACCTGTTCGACGCCATGGGCGCCATGTCGTCGAAGTACAATGACAGGGCATCGGCCGCTTCCCGCGCGTATGACGTCGATCGCGACGGCTTCGTCATCGCCGGCGGCGCCGGCGTGCTGGTGCTCGAGGAACTGGAGCATGCCAAGGCGCGTGGCGCCAAGATCTATGCAGAGATCGTCGGCTACGGCGCCACCTCGGACGGCTTCGACATGGTTGCGCCCTCTGGCGAAGGCGCCGTCCGCTGCATGCGGCAGGCGCTGGCGACCGTCACCACCCCGGTCGACTACATCAACACCCACGGCACCTCGACGCCGGTGGGGGATTCCCGCGAAATGGGCGCGATCCGCGAGGTGTTCGGCGAGAAGATGCCCTTCATCACCTCGACCAAATCGCTGACGGGCCATTCGCTGGGCGCGGCCGGCGTCCAGGAATCCATCTATTCGATCCTGATGATGCAAGGCGGCTTCATCGGCGAAAGCGCCCATATCGAGACTCTCGACCCCGAATTCGAGGGCATGCCGGTGGTGCGAAAGCGCATCGACAACGCCAGGATCGACACCGTTTTGTCCAATTCCTTCGGCTTTGGTGGCACCAACGCAACGCTGGTTTTCCAGCGCTATTCCGCATAAGGCCACGTTTTTTCCACGAGGATTGGCGATCATGGACGGATTGATGAAGGGCAAGCGCGGGCTTGTCATGGGCGTCGCCAACGATCATTCGATCGCCTGGGGCATAGCCCGGAAACTGTCCGAACATGGGGCCGAACTTGCCTTCACCTACCAGGGTGACGCCTTCGGCCGCCGGGTCAAGCCGCTCGCCGACAGGCTCGGCGCGGCGCTGGTGGTTCCCTGCGACGTCGAGGACAGCGCCTCGGTCCGCGCCACCTTCGAGACCTTGGGCAAGGCCTGGGGCGGGCTCGACTTCGTGGTCCATGCCATCGGCTTTTCAGACAAGAATGAGCTCAAGGGCCTCTACGCCGACACCAGCCGGGACAATTTCGTCCGCACCATGGTCATCTCCTGCTACTCCTTCACCGAGGTCGCGCGCCACGCCGCGGCCCTGATGCAGGATGGCGGATCGATGATCACCCTGACCTATGCCGGTTCGGTGCGCGTCATGCCGAACTATAACGTCATGGGCGTCGCCAAGGCCGGCCTCGAAGCCAGCGTGCGCTATCTCGCCAACGATTACGGCCCGCGCGGCATCAGGGTGAACGGCATATCGGCGGGACCGGTGCGAACGCTTGCCGGCGCCGGTATTTCCGATGCGCGCCACATGTTCTCTTACCAGCAGCGCAATTCTCCGCTGCGCCGCACCGTAACCATCGACGAGGTCGGCGGCTCGGCACTCTATCTCCTGTCCGACCTCGCTTCCGGCGTCACCGGCGAAATCCACTATGTCGATTCAGGCTATCATATCGTTTCCATGCCGACGCTCGATGAGCTGAAGCAGACGGATCGCGCGAGCGAATAGGCCATTTCGCGAAACAGTCTTTTCTCCTGTGAAGAAATAATTCCCTTCCAATAAAATTGGATGCATTCGCGGAAACTCATTTTAAGGGCCTATCCGCTACAAAGTCCCGCAATTTGGGGACTTTCAATGCCTGCCGTCAGCAACCCGAACCGCACACCGGTGTTCCGGCTGATCACCATAGCCAGTTCGGGCATTGGCAGTTTCATCCTCGGCATCTGGGGCCTGAAGCACGCGCTTGGCGACGGCTTTGCCGGCATGCCGGCGGACGTGATGGTGGCGATCATGGCTGCCCTTTGCGCGCTGGCGGCGGCGGGAGCCGCGATGTCTTTCTTCGCCGGCGTCGATGAATCGGCTGATTTCGTCTTCAACGAAACCCAGTTCGACAAGCTGACCGGATTGCTGGCGCGTCCGGCAATGGTCGGCAAGATCGCCGAGGCAGCCTGCGCGACGAGCCGCACCGGGGCCCCGATGTTCCTCATCGACATCGACATCGACCGGTTCAAGCAGATCAACGACGCGATCGGCTACAGCCAGGGCGACGAACTGATCCGGGCCTTCACCAAGCGGCTGCAGGCCTGCGTGCCCGAGCGCGTGCTGATCGGACGCATCGGCGCCGGCGAGTTCGCGGTGCTGCTTCCTGATCATCAGATCCAGGGCACGATGGAAGCTATGGTGGAGAGGCTCATCGACGAGATGATGGAGCCCTATGAGCTCAGCAGCCACCAGCAATCGGTGAGCCTGTCGGTGGGCATCGTGGCGATGCCCAAGGACGGCGTCGACCCAGTCCTCATCCTGCGCCGCTCCAACCTGGCGCTGCAAAATGCGCGCGCCAGGGGAGTCGGCAACTGGTCGGTCTTCGATACCGAGATGGGCCGGGTCGCCGATCATCGCCAATGGGTCGAATCCGAGCTGCACATCGCATTCGAGCGCGGTGATTTCGACCTTCACTATCAGCCCCAGTTGGACCTGCCGAGCGGCCGCATCGTCGGCTATGAAGCGCTGATCCGCTGGAACCATCCAGAACGCGGCATGATCCCGCCTCTGGAGTTCATCCAGATCGCCGAGGAAACCGGCATGATCAATCCGATCGGCGAATGGGTTCTGCGCAAGGCATGCAGCGACGCCCGCCATTTGCCCGACGACTGCTTCGTCGCCGTCAACATCTCGCCGGTCCAGTTCATGACCAAGGACTTCATCGGCCTCGTGCGCGACACGATGCGGACCACCGGCATCAAGCCGTCGCGGCTGGAGCTGGAAGTCACCGAGACGGCCATGATGCAGGATCGCGACCGCGCCGCCGCCATCCTGAAAGAGCTTGCCGATATGGGCATCTCGGTTGCCGTTGACGATTTCGGCACCGGCTATTCCAATCTCAGCTACCTGATCGATTTCTCCTTCGGCAAGCTGAAGATCGACCGCTCCTTCGTCAGCCGCATCGATACGGATTCGAGCTCCGGCGCCGTCGTATCGACCATTGTCGGCCTCTCGCGAGCACTCGGCGTCAGTATCATTGCCGAGGGTGTCGAGACAGAGGACCAGGCGACCCTGCTCAGGGCTGCCGGTTGCGAGGTGGTGCAAGGCTATCTGTTCGGCCGTCCGGCGCCGCTTGCGGTCATGGCCGGCGCGGAACATGTCGTCGAGGATTCGAGGCGCGTCGCCAATCTGCACTGAGTGCCACGCCGTTGCGTGTCAGCGACGCGCGGAAAGAACCTTGAACATGCCGTCACGGGCGAGCTCGGCATGGCTGGAGAAGGCAGCGGCCAGCACGGGCTCGTAGGGTAGCTGGCGGTTCGCCACCATGTACAGCCGTGCTCCCGGCTTCAGCGCCTTTGCCGCTGCCCGGATCAGGCCGGCGCCGATCTCCGGTTCAGCCGCCCGGCTGCGATGAAAGGGCGGGTTCATGACGACCGCGTCGTAGCGACGCTCGACCGGCTCGCCCTGCAGGTCCGTCCAGAAGAAACCTTTCGCAACCGACTGGCCGGCCATTGCAAGATTGGCTTTGGCGGCTTCGAGAGACGCGAAATCCGCCTCATAGAGATCAAGTGCCGAGATGCCGGGCGAACGCGCTTCCATCTCCGCCGCCAGATAGCCCCAGCCGGCGCAGAAATCGGCGACATGGCCGCGCAGGTCGGCTGGAAGATGGTCCGCCAGCAACTTCGAACCGGCATCGACACGATCAAAGGAAAACATGCCGGGCGCCGTGCTGAAGCGGCCGTCGACCAGCCCGGCGGGATTGGCGGCACGCAGCGCGGCTGCTGCCGTCGCCCCGGCCGGACGGCGAAGCCAGAAGGCGATGCCGTGATATTTGGGCAGATGGCCTTCGAGCGGCACAAGCTCGTCGATGCGCTTGCGCAGGCTGGCGATGCCGTCATCCTTGCCGCCGGCAATGACGATCAATCCGCCCTCGGCGACACGCTCCAGCGCTTCCGCGATGCGCAGCTCGTTCTGGCCGCGATGGCGGCCCGCAAGCACCAGCGCGGCCTCAAAGCCATCGCCTTGCGTTTGCGCGGTGACAGTGAAGCCTGCGGCTTGCAGCGCGCGAAAGTGCGGCCGGAAGCCTTGCACCACGTGCAGCTCGGCGTCGAAGTCCTGCGGTGTCCGCAAGCCGGATTCGGCCCCGAGAAAAAGCACGCGCTCGCCCTTTCGCGGCAAGGCGACCGCCTCGGCCTCGAATGGATGGAACAGCGTCTTCAGCGCTTCAGCGGACATGCCTTTGCTCCATAAACGAAAGCGGGCGCGACATGAGCCGCGCCCGCTTCGATTTTTCCGTCAGCCCGTTCAGGCGGCGTTTTCTTCGCTCTCGGCCTTCTTGTCGCGAACGATTTCCTTGCCGGTGGCCTGGTCGACGACTTTCATCGACAGGCGGACCTTGCCGCGCTCGTCGAAGCCCATCAGCTTGACCCACACCTTGTCGCCTTCCTTGACGACGTCCGAAGTCTTGGCGACCCGGTCGTTGGCAAGCTGCGAGATGTGGACGAGGCCGTCACGCGGGCCGAAGAAGTTGACGAAGGCGCCGAAGTCGGCTGTCTTGACGACCGTGCCTTCGTAGATTTCGCCGACTTCCGGCTCGGCGACGATGGTATGGATCCACTTCTTCGCCGCCTCGATCTCCTTGGCGTTCGCCGAAGCGATCTTCACCGTGCCGTCATCCTCGATGTTGATCTTGGCGCCGGTCTTCTCGACGATCTCGCGGATGACCTTGCCGCCGGAACCGATCACGTCGCGGATCTTGTCGGTCGGGATGTGCATGACCTCGATGCGCGGCGCGAACTCGCCGAGCTCGGCGCGCGCGCCGGACAGCGCGTGGCCCATTTCGCCGAGAATATGCTGGCGACCGTCCTTGGCCTGGTCGAGAGCGATCTTCATGATCTCCTCGGTGATGCCTTCGATCTTGATGTCCATCTGCAAGGAGGTGATGCCGTTGGTGGTGCCGGCGACCTTGAAATCCATGTCGCCGAGGTGATCCTCGTCGCCCAGGATGTCGGAGAGCACGGCGAAGCGCTCACCTTCCTTGATCAGACCCATGGCGATACCGGCGACGGGCTTTGCCAGCGGCACGCCGGCGTCCATCAGCGCCAACGAGGTGCCGCAGACGGTTGCCATCGACGACGAGCCGTTGGACTCGGTGATCTCCGAGACGACGCGCAGCGTGTAGGGGAACTGGTCTGATGTCGGCAGCATCGGGCGGATGGCGCGCCAGGCGAGCTTGCCGTGGCCGATCTCGCGGCGGCCGGGCGAGCCCATGCGGCCGGTCTCACCGACGGAATAGGGAGGGAAGTTGTAGTGGAGGAGGAACTTCTCCTTGTACATGCCGGTCAGCGAATCGACATACTGCTCGTCCTCGCCGGTGCCCAGCGTGGCGACGACCAGCGCCTGGGTCTCGCCTCGGGTGAACAGCGCCGAACCATGGGTGCGCGGCAGGACGCCGACCTCGGACACGATCTTGCGCACGGTCTTCAGGTCACGGCCGTCGATGCGCGAACCGGTGTCGAGAATGTTCCAGCGCACGACCTTGGCCTGGAGCTCCTTGAATACGCTGCCGATCTGCTCGGAGGAATATTTCGGCTCTTCGCCTTCGGCCGGAGCGAAGGCCGCCTTGACCTTGGCCTTGACGGCGTCCACGGCGGCATAGCGCTTTTGCTTGTCGGTGATCTTGTACGCGTCGCGAAGCTCGTCGCCGACGATCTTCAGCATCTCGGCTTCGAGAGCGGAATAGTCCGGCGCGGTGAAGTCGCGCGGGTCCTTGGCGGCGACCTCGGCCAGCTTGATAATCGCGTCGATCACCGGCTGGAAACCGCGATGGCCGAACATGACCGCGCCGAGCATCAGGTCTTCGCCGAGTTCCTTGGCTTCTGACTCGACCATCAGCACGGCGTCGGCGGTGCCGGCGACAACGAGGTCGAGCTTGGATTCCTGCATCTCGTCGACATGCGGGTTGAGCACGTATTCGCCGTTGATGTAGCCGACGCGGGCGCCGCCGATCGGGCCCATGAAGGGCACACCAGACAGGGTCAGGGCCGCCGAGGTGGCGACGATCGACAGGATGTCCGGATCGTTCTCGAGATCATGCTGGACGACGGTGACGACGATCTGCGTGTCGTTCTTGTAGCCGTCGGCAAAGAGTGGGCGGATCGGGCGGTCGATGAGGCGCGAAACCAGCGTTTCCTTTTCGCTCGGACGACCTTCACGCTTGAAATAGCCGCCCGGGATCTTGCCGGCGGCGTAGGTCTTTTCCTGGTAATTGACGGTCAGCGGAAAGAAGTCGAGGCCCGGCTTGGGCTCCTTCATCGAAACGACCGTGGCGAGAACCTTAGTCTCGCCGTAGGTGGCGAGCACGGCGCCGTCGGCCTGGCGCGCGATCTTGCCGGTTTCGAGGATGAGCGGGCGACCGCCCCATTCGATTTCCACTTTGTGGTGATTGAACATGTCTTGTCCTTCATATGAGGAAGGGCCGCGCCGTTTCAGCGTGCGCGGGTGCCCTTCCCCTGGCTTCCTTTCTCGGGCAGCCACGGGCAAGACAACGGGAAGCTCGATCCATGTCGGCCGGATGGCCGCACGAGCGTCCTGCAATCCTGCCCCATGACCGTCCATGGGGTGGCTTCGAGGGGGCCCTCTGCACGCTCGAAGCCGGATTTGGCCAATCGATCCGACTGGCCCTGCGCATGACCCCACAAGCAGCGGCTTGCGGAATGCGTCACGCGCAAACTCAACTTGTTGGAGCGTCCGTCCGGCATCCGAATGGGTGCGCGGCGCTCCAGTCCTGCATTCGAGATCGGATTGGTCCGGTGCTCAAATGCGCGACCGGCGGGCCCTTGTGAGGGCCCGCCGGTCAATTCGTCAACGGCGCAGGCCGAGCTTCTCGATCAGCGTCTGGTAGCGCGTGTCGTCCTTGCGCTTGAGATAATCAAGCAGGCTCCGGCGCTGGGAGACGAGAGCGAGCAGACCACGGCGGGAATGGTTATCCTTCTTGTGGTCCTTGAAATGGTCAGTCAGGTTCTTGATGCGCTCGGAAAGGATGGCCACCTGAACTTCCGGAGACCCGGTGTCGCCCTTGGCGGTTGCGAATTCAGTCATCAATTCCTGTTTGCGCTCGGCAGTGATCGACATCGTGTTTTTCCTTATCTGTTCGAGGAAACGGGTCGCCCTCAGCCGGGATGTCGTCCAGCAGGGGCCGGTGCAAGCAGAGCGTCATAGCGCTAAGCTGCGGCGCATATAGTGCAATTCCCAAGAAAACACCAGCCCAATTCACGAAGCCGGCTTTTCACGCCAAAACGGCAAGTTATCCCTGTCAAAGCCATTTCTTCCATTTGAAGAACGCAATCAGCCCAACCGCCACCACGGCCATGAACAGCAGAGCCAAGGGATAGCCGTAATAGGCCTTCAGCTCCGGCATGTTCCAGGGCGACGTCTCCGGATCGAAATTCATGCCCCAGACGCCGACCAGAAACGTGAGCGGCATGAAGATCACCGACACGATCGTCAGATAGGAGATGACCTCGTTGGTGCGTGCCTGGCTCAGCGACAGATGCATCTCGATGAGGCCGGTCAGCATGTCGCGCTGGTTCTCGACCAACTCGATCAGCCGCAGCGCGTGGTCAAGCGTATCGTTCAGGAAGACCTTGGTTTCGGCTTTCACATAGGACACGTCGTTGCGGATCAGCGTCGCCAGCGCGTCGCGCATCGGCCACAGAACCCCCTTCAACACATTGGCGTCGTGCCGCAATCCATGAAGCTGCTGCATCTGATGCTTGTGCGGCGCGTGCAGCATCTGGTCCTCGATGCTGTCGACGAGTTCGCCGGCCGCCTCGATCGGCGGAAAGTAGCTGTCGACGATGGCGTCGATCAGCGCATAGGCGAGATAGTCGGCGCCACGGGCGCGCAGCCGGTTCGGCGCCGAGCTTTCGATGCGCTTGCGCACCGGATCGAACGGATCGCCTTCACGCTCCTGGAAGGTGACGACGAAGTTCTTGCCAAGGAAGACGGCGATCTGCTCGTAGCGGTGCGAGGCGACGTCGTCGATCACCCGCATGACCACGAAAGCGTGATCTTCGAAGAAATCCACCTTCGGCCGCTGGCCTGTGTTGACGACGTCCTCCAGCGCCAGCGGATGCAGGCTGAAGATGCGGCCGATCTCCTCGATCAGCTCGATATTGGCGAGGCCGGTGCAGTCCAGCCAGATGACCGGCCACTTTTCGCAATTGGCATTGACGTCGTCGATGCTGGCATTGTCGATCGTTTTGGATTTTTGCGGCGAGATCAGGGTGAGCCGCAGTTCCGACCGTCGCGCCGCGGGATCGGCGATCAGCGTGCCGGGAGATGCGCCTACCGGCGGCCGCCTGATCCTGAGCGGCGCCCGTGTCTTGATCGCCTCAACCTTTGCCATGCGGTCCCTCGGATAGATGTCGCATAGAGATCAGATGAGGGTTCTCACCCGGCAAAAACCCGTTTGGGCTTGAACATGCCCTGCTCGACGGCGCCGATGGCCACCAGCTTGCCGCGCGCGGTCGCGCAGGCTTCTTCGGCCTCCACCGGCGCGTCGCGGCCGCGGATGATGACGGGATTGCCGAGGCGGATCTTCGTCGCCGCATCGTCGCTGATGGCGATCTGCGGCAGGCAGTCGAGTGCTGCCGAGGTGTCGACAAGCAGCGCATCGATCGCGCCAAAATCGATCGGCGCTTCTATCGTATCGGGGGACGGTTCCTGCGTGCCATGATCCTGCTCGCCGAAGCGCGCCGCCTCCAGTTCGGCGACGGTGACGAAATCCTCGGCAGTGAACGGCTCGACCTCGATCCGGCGCAGTTCAGAAATATGGCCGAAGCAGCCGAGATCGCGGCCCATATCGCGGGCCAGCGAGCGCACATAGGTGCCCTTGCCGCATTCGACCTCGAAAACCGTATGATCGGCCCCGTGCTCGACGATGTCGAGGCGGCCGATTTCGATCTCGCGCGCGGGAATATCGACCGTCTCGCCGTCGCGGGCGAGATCATAGGCGCGTTCGCCCGCGATCTTGATGGCCGAGAATTGCGGCGGCATCTGCATGATGACGCCGGTGTATTTCGACAGCAGCGCCTGCACTTCGGCCTCCGCGGGACGCCGATCGGAGTCCCTCGTCACCGGACCTTCGAGGTCGTCGGTCGAGCGCTCCTGCCCCCAGGCGACGGTGAAGCGGTAGATCTTGGCGCCGTCCTGAACGTAGGGCACGGTCTTGGTGGCTTCACCGAGCGCGATCGGCAGCATGCCGGAAGCGAGCGGATCGAGTGTGCCGGCGTGGCCGGCCTTCTCCGCCTGGAACAGCCACTTGATCTTGGAGACGGCCTCGGTCGAGCCCATGCCGACCGGCTTGTCCAGCACCACCCAGCCCGAGACCGGCCGGCCCTTCTTCTTGCCGCGGCGCGCCATTATTCGCTGTCCTTATCGTCGTCGTTCGCATCCAGATCGCGCGATACTTCCGGCGACTTCAGGAGATCGTTGATCCTGGCGAAATTATCGAAGGAGGTGTCGAGCCGGAAGCGAAACTCGGGCATGTACTTCATCTGCCGCAGCGCGCCGGAGACACGGCCGCGGATGAACTTGGCATGCTTGTTGAGCGCCTCGACCACCGCGCCGGCGTCCGTGGCGCCGAGCGGCGAGATGAAGGCGGTTGCGATCTTGAGGTCGGGCGACATACGCACTTCCGAGACCGAAACCACGGCATTCTCGACCAGCGGATCGATGATCTCGCCGCGCTGCAAGGTTTCGGACAGCGCATGGCGCACCTGCTCGCCGACGCGCAGCATGCGCTGGGATGGGCCTGATGTGGTCGAACGGGGCATTTTTCTCGATCCTGAAAGCGTGGGGCGCGGGATAGGACCGTGCCTCATGTCTCAAATGTTAGCCAGGCGGCAGCCTCTCGGCCACCGCCTGGCATGACGGATGTCGCACGAACTCAGAGCGTGCGGGTTACCATCTCGACGCGGAAGCACTCGATGATGTCGCCGACGCGCATGTCCTCGTAGTTCTGGAAGGCCATGCCGCATTCCTGGCCGCCCGGGACTTCCGAAACCTCGTCCTTGAAGCGCTTCAGCGTCTTCAGCGTGCCTTCGTGGATGACGACGTTGTCGCGGATCAGGCGCACGCCCGCGCCACGCTCCACCTTGCCTTCGGTGACACGGCAGCCGGCGATCTTGCCGACCTTGGTGATGTCGAAGATCTCGAGGATCTGCGCATTGCCGATGAAGGTCTCGCGACGCTCCGGCGAGAGCATACCCGACAGAGCCGCCTTCACGTCATCAACGAGGTTGTAGATGATCGAGTAGTAGCGGATCTCGATGCCCGCGGCCGCGGCGGCGGCGCGTGCCTGCACATTGGCGCGGACGTTGAAGCCGATGATCGCCGCACCCGACGTCTCCGCCAGCGACACGTCGCTTTCGGTGATGGCGCCGGCGCCGGCATGGACGATGCGCGCACGCACCTCGTCGGTGCCGAGCTTGTCGAGCGCTGCGTTGATCGCCTCGATCGAACCCTGCACGTCGCCCTTGATGACCAGCGGGAACTCCTTCAGTCCGCTCGTCTGCAGCTGCGACATCATCTGTTCGAGCGAACCGCGCTGGCCGGCATGGCGGGCAACCGCCTTCTCGCGGGCCAGACGCTGGCGATATTCGGTGATCTCGCGGGCGCGGGCCTCGTTGTTGACCACCGCGAAGCGGTCGCCGGCCTGCGGCGTGCCCTGGAGGCCGAGCACCTCGACCGGCATCGCCGGCGGCGCTTCCTTGACGTGTTCGCCACGATCGTCGACCAGCGCGCGCACACGGCCCCATTCATTGCCGGCGACAAGGATGTCGCCCGGCATCAGCGTGCCGGTCTGCACCAGCACGGTGGCGACGGGGCCACGGCCCTTGTCGAGCTGCGCCTCGATGACGACGCCCTCGGCGGTGCGGTCCGGATTGGCCTTGAGGTCGAGGATTTCGGCCTGCAGCAGGATCGCTTCGAGCAGCTTGTCGAGATTGGTGCCCTTGGTCGCCGACACTTCGACGTCCAACACCTCGCCGCCCATCGATTCCACGAACACCTCGTGGCGCAACAGCTCGGAGCGCACTTTCTGCGGATCGGCGTCATGCTTGTCGATTTTGTTGATCGCCACGATGATCGGAACGCCGGCCGCCTTGGCATGACTGATCGACTCGATCGTCTGCGGCATCACGCTGTCATCGGCCGCCACCACCAGGATGGCAATGTCGGTGGCCTGGGCGCCGCGGGCGCGCATGGCCGTGAAGGCGGCGTGGCCGGGCGTGTCGATGAAGGTGATCTTCTGGCCGTTCTTCTCGACCTGATAGGCGCCGATATGCTGGGTGATGCCGCCGGCCTCGCCGGAGACGACATTGGCGTTGCGGATCGCGTCGAGCAGCGAGGTCTTGCCGTGGTCGACATGGCCCATGATGGTCACGACAGGCGGACGCGACACCAGGTCTTCCGGACGGTCGGCGATGTTGAACAGGCCTTCCTCGATGTCGGACTCGGCGACGCGGCGGACCGTGTGGCCGAATTCAGTGGCGACCAGTTCCGCCGTGTCGGCGTCGATGACGTCGCCCGGCTTCAGGATCTGGCCCTGCTTCATGAAGAACTTGACCACATCGACGGCGCGCTCGGACATGCGCTGCGCCAGTTCCTGGATGGTGATGGTTTCGGGCAGGATCACTTCGCGCATAACCTTCTCGCGCGGCTCATTGTGCATCGCGCGCTTGAACTTTTCCTGGCGGCGGCGCATCGACGACAGCGAACGGGCCCGCGCATCCTCGTCGGAAAGCGCGGAGTTCAAAGTCAGCTTGCCGCGACGGCGGTCTTCCTCGCCCTTGGTCGGCTTGGCCGGACGCGCCACTTCGGGCGTCACCAGACGGCGCACCGGCGCACCGGCGCCAGTCCGCTTCGGCTTGACCTCTTCTTCCTCGTCGGCGGTCGCCAGTTCGGCAGCCTGCGGCGCGCGGCGACGCGCCTCTTCCTCGGCGCGGCGGCGGGATTCGGCCTCGGCCTGCAACCGCGCTTCTTCCTCGGCCTGGCGGCGTGCGGATTCCTCGCGCTCGCGCTTGCGGCGCTCCTCATCCTCGGCGCGGCGCTTGGCTTCCTCGACGGCGCGCTGGCGGTCCTCGACCTCACGGGCCTTGGAGCCTTCGAGCGCCCTGCGGCGCGCTTCCATTTCGCTACGCGACAGCTCGTTCAACACCATGCCGCTACGCTCGACCGGTGCCGGCGGAGGTGGAGGCGGTGCCTTGGGTGCCTCCTGCACGACGGGAGCCGCCGCGACCGCCGGCTTCGGGGTGAACACGGGCGCCGCCACCGCCGGCTCCGGCTTGTCGCCGGGCAGCGAGAATTTGCGCTTCTTGGTCTCGACCACGACCGACTTGGTGCGGCCGTGCGAGAAGTTCTGGCGCACGGTGCCCTGTTCCATGCCGGGGCGCTTCAGCGTCAAGGTCTTCTTCGGCGTAACACTCAACGTCTTGTCGTCGCCCGATTTCGTATCGCTCATTCCATATCCTCTGCGGCCTCATCTTCGTCAGCAACGGCCGCAAGCATTGCCAGATCGTCCGGGGTACCGCCCCGATATCGGTCGAGCGCAACCATGCGCTTCTGGACCGCCTTACCCGCGTCTCCCGCGAGGACGGCAGCATGTATCACATTTGTACCCCCCAATGCCAAGCTCAACTCGGCCTCGGAGAAAAGTTTGTAGGCAAGGATGGAGGGGCCGCCAATATGGACGGTCGCCCGCCGCGCCTGGCTGATCTTGCGCACACCATCGTCTGAAGCTTCGGTCGCGTGGAGCACGAAAAGCGCCAATCCACCGCGCACCGCGCTCTCCACCTTGGTGGCGCCCAGCGCGATCGCCCCTGCCTTGCGAGCGAGACCCAGCATGCCAAGGGCGGATCTGGAAAGCAGCCCATCGACCATGCCGCCGAGATCGGGCGGTACGATCACCTGTGCCTTGAAGGCGCGGCCGAAGAGGTTCTTCGCCGCCGCCTTGTCGATATGTAGGCGGTCGGCGCTCACCCAGCAACCACGGCCGGGCAGATTTCTCTTGAGATCCGGAACGACGGCCGAATCCGGGCCGACGACGAACCGGATCAGTTCATCCGGTTCGGCCTGCTTGCGGGTGACGATGCAGGTGCGATCGTTCATCTCGTCCAAGGGCGGTTTCTGTGCGATGCGGTTTCACCTCACGCACCAACGGCTTCGTCAGCCGGCGCTTCTTCGGCTGCAAGCTCGTCTTCGGAAATCCAGCCGGCCTTGAGACGGGCCGCGAGCACCATCTGCTCGGCATCGGCGCGCGAAACGCCATGATCGGCCAGCACGCCCGGATACACCTTGGTCTCGCCGTCCTTGCGTTCCTTCCAGCCGGTGAGGTCGTCGGCGGCATAGCCGGCGAAATCCTCGATCGTCTTCACGCCGTCCTCGCCAAGCGTCACCATCATGGCGGTGGTGATGCCCGGGATTTCGCGCAGCTCGTCCTTGACGCCCAGCGCCTTGCGCTTTTCGTCGTGCTCGGCTTCGATCTTCTCCAGATATTCGCGGGCCCGGGTCTGAATCTCCGAGGCGGTATCCTCATCGAAGCCGTCGATCGAGGCGATTTCGCCGGCATCGACATAGGCGACTTCCTCGACGCTGGTGAAGCCTTCGGAGGCAAGCACCTGGCCGACCATCTCATCGACGTCGAGAGCTTCCATGAACAGCGCCGAACGCTCGACGAATTCCTTCTGGCGGCGCTCGGATTCCTCGGCCTCGGTCAGGATGTCGATATCCCAGCCGGTGAGCTGCGAAGCAAGGCGCACATTCTGGCCGCGGCGGCCGATGGCCAGCGAGAGCTGGTCGTCCGGCACCACCACTTCGATGCGCTCGGCGTCCTCGTCGAGCACAACCTTGGCGACTTCCGCCGGCTGCAGCGCGTTGACGATGAAGGATGCGGCCGAGGGCGACCACGGAATGATGTCGATCTTCTCGCCCTGCAATTCGGCGACGACCGCCTGGACGCGGCTGCCGCGCATGCCGACGCAGGCGCCGACCGGATCGATCGAGCTGTCGCGCGAGATGACGGCGATCTTGGCGCGCGAACCGGGATCGCGGGCGACCGACTTGATCTCGATGATGCCGTCATAGATCTCCGGCACTTCCATGGTGAAGAGCTTGGCCATGAACTGCGGATGGGTGCGCGACAGGAAGATCTGCGGGCCGCGCTGCTCACGGCGCACGTCGTAGACATAGGCGCGGACGCGATCGCCATATTTGTAGTTTTCGCGCGGGATCAGCTCGTCGCGGCGGATGATCGCTTCGCCACGGCCGAGATCCACGATGACATTGCCGTATTCGACGCGCTTGACGGTTCCGTTGACGATCTCGCCGATACGGTCCTTGTATTCATCATACTGGCGGTCGCGCTCGGCCTCGCGCACCTTCTGCACGATGACCTGCTTGGCCGACTGGGCGGCGATGCGGCCGAAATCCATCGGCGGCAGCTGTTCGGCGATGAAGTCGCCGAGTTGGGCGTCAGGATTGCGCTCCCGCGCCGAGGAAATGGCGATCTGCGTGGCGTAGTCGTCGACCTTCTCGACCACTTCCATCAGTCGCTGGAGCTTCATCTCACCGGTGTTGGGGTTGATGTCGGCGCGGATGTTGGTCTCCTGGCCATAACGCGAGCGTGCCGCCTTCTGGATCGCATCGGCCATGGCGGCGATGACGATCGACTTGTCGATCGACTTTTCACGCGCGACCGCGTCGGCAATCTGCAGCAGTTCAAGTCTGTTGGCGCTTACAACCATGTTTTTTCTCCCGAGCCTGTTTGCCGGGCCTTGGGGCCTGGCAGCTCAATCAACTTTCCTGTTCGTGTTCTTCCGTAGCGCCCGAATCCGTACCCTCCGGTACGTCGTCGTCCGGTTCGCCGCGGCGTTTCCTGGCTTCCTTGCGCGCCCTGTTGTCCTTCGACAACGCATCACGGATGAGGTCGTCGGTCAGGATCAGCCGGGCTTCGGCAATGGCGTCATAGGGCACGCGCACTGTCGGCTCCTCACCGTAGGCCGCCTTGTCGCGCTCGATCAGCACATCGTTCTCACCGGCTTCGGCGATCTTGCCCTTGAAGCGCTTGCGATCCGCGACAACGACCGATGTTTCCATCTTCACCAGATGACCGGTCCAGGTCACGAAATCCGATTTGCGCACCAGCGGCCGGTCGATGCCGGGCGATGAGACTTCGAGATGATACGCCTTCTCGATGGGATCGTCGACGTCGAGCGCCGGCGACACCGCACGGCTCACCTCTTCGCAATCCTCGACGGTCATGGTGCCGTCCTCGCGCTCAGCCATGATCTGCAGCGTCAGCCCGTTCTGGCCGGACAGATGCACGCGTACAAGGCGAAAGCCGATGCCGCGCAGCACCGGCTGGACGATCAGCGCGATGCGCGCATCGATGCCGCTTTCGCGGATGATGCGATCGTCGCTCTCGCTTGCCGTTGACGTCATTCGATTCCTGTCGATCATTCTCTAGCCGTCGGCAGGTAATAAAAAAGAGCGGGACCGGGTGGACCCACTCTTCGTCATACCGACCAAGAATTTGAGGCTGATATAAACGATCCGCCCCCGTGTTTCAAGCCCGCCGTCCCAACTGCGCGCATGTCCGGTGCATTGGGCTTGCGCCAGGTGCATGCCATCCATGCGGCAACGGCCCTTGTTGGTCCTCAAGCCGCGCTCCTATCTATGTTGCATTGCACAAAACGATAGCGATAGCGCGTTACTGCACGCAAAAGGACATGACAATGAACAGCCGCAAGGTTTTTTCCGCCATAGGCGATCTCTTCACCACATTCGGCAGCGCCGTAGCCGCGTCGCGGGCTGTGGAAGCGGGCCGCAAGCCGCGCGTCCACGATCTGCGTAGGCTCGGCATGGATCCGACGGCTTTCGACAAGATCGGCCGTTTCTGAACTCCGGCCAGCGGGCGACATTCGATTTCTGTGCCCCGCAACAGTTGAAGATCGCGCCCTCACGAGGGGTCCAAGTTCTGAGCCCAGGTCCTGATGCCTAAGTCCTGATGAAGGTAAGATAGGCCGGCCGCCTGCCCTCGCGGATGGCCTTCGCCTCATAGCGGGTGCCCGGCCAGCCATCGTAGGGGCGATGCCAGTCGGCGGCCTCTGAAGCCTGCCAGGCGAAACCGCCATGCGCGCGGCAATGCAGCAGGGTCCAGTTCACATAGGTGTCGATGTCGGAAGCGAAACGGAATTCGCCGCCACGCTTCACAACGCGTGCGAAACGCTCGAGATTGACCGGACTGACGAAACGGCGCTTCCAGTGCTTCTTCTTCGGCCACGGATCGGGATAGAGCAGGTCGATGCCATCGAGCGAGGCCTGCGGCAGCCAGTCGAGCAGTCCGGTGGCGTCGTCGTCATAGACCCTGAGGTTGGCCAGCGGCTTTTCCCGCACCGCCATCATCATCTTGGCCATGCCGTTGACGAAGGGCTCGACGCCGATAAAGCCGGTCATCGGCGCTTCGGTCGCGCGATGCAGGAGATGCTCGCCGCCGCCAAAGCCGATTTCGAGGCGAACGGCGGAAACATCGGCTTCGAACAGAGCCCGCAAATCCGACGGCGCCTCGGTCGTCAGATCGAGCCGATAGGTGTCGAGGCCGCTTTGCAGCGCCGCCGCCTGCTGCGGGCGAACCGGCTTGCCGCGCCGACGGCCGAAGAAGGCTTCTGTCGCGCGGCTTGGCCTGTCTCCGGAGTTCATCGGCTGATCAAGGCCCCGTCGCCGCCCTCAGGCAGCGACGGCATCCTTGAGCGCCTTGGCGAGATCGGTCTTTTCCCAGGAAAAAGATCCATCGCGGCCGGCCTTGCGGCCGAAATGACCGTAGGACGAGGTCTTGGCGTAGATCGGCTTGTTGAGGTCGAGGTGGCGGCGGATGCCGGACGGCGACAGGTCCATCACGCTGCGCAGCGCCTCCTCGAGCCTTGCCTCGTCGACCTTGCCGGTGCCGTGCAGGTCGACATAGACCGACAAGGGCTGGGCAACGCCGATGGCGTAGGAAAGCTGGATGGTGCAGCGGTCTGCAAGTTTCGCCGCCACAACGTTCTTGGCCAGGTAGCGCGCCGCATAAGCGGCCGAACGGTCGACCTTGGTGGTGTCCTTGCCCGAGAAGGCGCCGCCGCCATGGGGCGCGGCGCCGCCATAGGTGTCGACGATGATCTTGCGGCCGGTCAGCCCGGCGTCGCCATCAGGCCCGCCGATGACGAACTTGCCGGTCGGATTGATGTACCACATGCAATCGTCGGCGATCTTGAGGTCACCCAGTGCCTCGCGGATATAGGGCTCGACGACCTTGCGCACCTTCTTGGAATCCCAGCTCGCATCGAGGTGCTGGGTCGACAGCACGATCTGCGTCGCCTCGGCGGCCTTGCCGTCGATATAGCGGACGGTGACCTGGCTCTTGGCGTCCGGCCCGAGCTTGCCGGCATCGCCGTTGTTCTGGTGGCGGGCGGCGGCCAGAAGTTCGAGGATCTTGTGGCTGTAGTAGATCGGCGCCGGCATCAGGTCCGGCGTCTCGCGGCAGGCATAGCCAAACATGATGCCCTGGTCGCCGGCACCCTCCTCGCCCTGGCGGTCGGAGGCATTGTCGACGCCTTGGCCGATGTCGGGCGACTGGCCATGCAACAGAACGTCGATCTTGGCCTTCTTCCAGTGGAAGCCGGCCTGCTCATAGCCGATCTCGCGGATCGCCTTGCGGGCGACCGACTTGAACTTCGCCGGGTTGACGACCGGATGGCCGGCGGCATCCCTGAGGATGTTGCCTTCCTTGTCCTTCTTCAGCAGCGTCTCGGGGACGCGCACCTCGCCGGCGATGACGACGCGGTTGGTGGTCGCCAGCGTCTCGCAGGCGACGCGGACTTTCCACGGGTCCATGCCCGTCTTCTTGGCCTCACGGTAGACCAGGTCGACGATCTCGTCGGAGATCCGGTCACAGACTTTGTCGGGATGGCCCTCGGCAACGGATTCCGAGGTAAAGAAGTAGTTCTGCCGCGTCACGGGTGTCCCCTCTTGAAAAAACGATCGGCAGGCTGCCGATTTGGCGCGCCACGTGTTAGCGGGGCGAAGCGCCGCTCGTCAAGCGGTGCCGCCCTTCTGGCATGAATGTCGATGTCGATATTTTGTACCACCAGCGGCCGGAATGCCGCCGGTTCGAGTCCTGTTGCGGGTCAGTCGGAATCTTCGGACGCCAGCGACTTCACCAGGTCTATGATCCTGCGACGCACCTTGACGTCGGCGATCTTGACGAAGGCCCGGTTGAGCTGAAGGCCCTCCGGGCTGCCGCAGAATTCCACGGCGAAAGCCATCGAGGCATCCTCCGCGAATCCGCGGCCGGCCGGGCTCTCCTGGCCCGGCGCATCCTCGAAAAAGAAGGCGACAGGCACGCCGAGTATGGATGCTATCGCCTGCAGGCGGCTTGCGCCGACACGGTTGGTGCCCTTTTCATATTTCTGTATCTGCTGAAATGTGATGCCGAGGTTCTCGCCTAGTTTTTCCTGGCTCATTCCCAACATATTGCGGCGAAGCCGGATGCGACTTCCAACATGGATGTCGATCGGATTCGGTTTCTTCTTGTTATCTTCTGTCATTTTTTCCTCGCCGAATTTTTTCGGCTTTGTGATTTTTTTCCTACCCAAACAAAGCCGGAGGCGACTGCCCCAACAGAACGATCCACCGACTTCGAGAAATTTTCAGGCGTTACAGTATGAGTTTCTAATGTGTCGACTGTCAATTCACCCGTAGCCTTTGCCTTACATTGAACAGGACGGCAGTTAGGGCAAACAGCAACATGATCAGCATTCCGTTAATGCGCAGCTGGCCGGCGGACACGACCGCCTGCCGCGAGATTGGCACACGGACATCGATGGCCCCGCGCGCGTCGATCGCCAACGCATCGACGATGCGCCCGCGTGGGTCGACAACCGCCGAGATGCCGTTATTGGCCGCACGCAACAAGGGCAACCCGTTCTCCACCGCGCGAATCTGAGCCTGCCGGAAATGCTGATAGGGACCCGGCGTATCGCCGAACCACGCATCGTTGGTAACGTTGACAATAAGCTGCGCTGACGTTGCGTCAACCGCCACCAGTTCAGGAAAGATCACCTCGTAACAGATGAAGGGCAGGGCGCGGACGCCGTCCGGCAGCGTGATCGCATGACGCTCATTGCCTGCCGTGAAGGTCACCGGGCCAGCGACCAGTTGTTCGATGCCGAAACGGTCGAGCAGGTCGGCGAAAGGCAGGTATTCGCCGAACGGCACCAGATGGACCTTGTCGACGGCGTCAGCGATTTCGCCCTTGTCGTTGATCGCCACCACGGAGTTGTAGTAGCGGCTGCCGGCACCGGCCGCCGGGCCGCCTTCCTCGCGCACGACGCCGGCGATCAGCATCTGGCCGGCGTCCAGCATGTCGCCCAGTGCGGTCAACGCGTCCGGCCGCTCGGTGAGGAGGAACGGGACCGAGGTTTCGGGCCACAGGATCAGTTTCGGCTTTTCATGGCCGGGGTCCGGCGCCTTGGCCGAC
Source organism: Mesorhizobium sp. B2-3-2 (assembly GCF_006442295.1). Lineage (NCBI taxonomy): Bacteria > Pseudomonadati > Pseudomonadota > Alphaproteobacteria > Hyphomicrobiales > Phyllobacteriaceae > Mesorhizobium > Mesorhizobium sp. B2-3-2. The sequence continues at coordinate 102,254 of NZ_VFWA01000003.1, forward strand.
AGGCCTATCAAGGTGGCGAAGATGCGGTCGCGTACCGAGGCGTCCCACTTTTCCGAAAGGTCGACGGCGGGCTGGACGATGCGCACATCGATCGTGCGGGCCGCAGGCGCGGCCGGAGCGTTGAGCCTGAGATAGCCGAAGCCGGCATGAGCGGCGACGAGCACGACAAACAGCGCGACGCCAAGACGAAGATGGGTGCGCGCCGCCAGCAGCGCCGGCAGCGAGAAGACGAACACGGCGAGCACGTTCATGCCGACCATGCCGGTGACCGAGACGCTCTGCATCAGCAGGGGCACCGGCATCGCCGCGTAGCCGATCGCATTCCAGGGAAAGCCGGTGAACAGGAAGCCGCGCAGCCATTCGGCCAAGCCGAAGGCGGCGGCCAGAGCCGCGATGCGGCCGATGTCGTTGCTCCACAGGAGCCGGGCGACCATGGCCGCAAAGCCGTAGAAGAAGGCCAATGCAAAGGGGATGCCGACCACCGCGAAGGGCAGCGCCCAGGCGAAACTGTCGGCCTCTACCAGCAGGGCCGAGCCGATCCACCACAGACCGGCGAGGAAATAGCCGAAGCCGAACCACCAGCCGACGGCAAAGGCCGGCCGCAGCCGCGCAAAAAGGCTGCCCGAGGCCTCACCGGTCGCCCCGTCGAGCAGCCAGACCAGCAGCGGAAACGAAATGAAACAAGCGGCAAAGAAATCATACGGCGCCTGGCCGAGCACCGCCAGGGCGCCCGCGAGGAACGCCACGAGCGCACGCCGCCAACCCCAAAACAGAATTATCCGGCCGGCCAGGCGGTTCATGCATGGTTCCGAGTCGTGCGAATCACGGCAGCAGATTTATCAGGCCGCGGCCCGCGCTCCAAACTTCGGGTGGCCTGCCGTGAAACCCACTCACCGCTGCTGGAGCCATCACGCAATTCCGGACGCAAAACCGTACACACGTTTCTGGAATTGCTTTAGCGGTGCCACCCTTCTATGCGCACGTCGCCGAGCCGTTCGGCCTCTTCCAGCGGAACCGAGCGGATGGTCTGCGTGAAGGTCCAGACATGGCCCTCGGGATCGCGCGCCCGATACTGGCGCTCGCCGTAGAACTGGTCCGCCGGCTCCTGGATTATTCCGGCACCCGCCGTCCGCGCCTGCTCGCAATGTGCATCAATGCCGTCTTTCAGCCTGACATAGACCGACTGCGTGTTCTTGCCCGAGACCGAGGCCGGGCTGGCGACGTAGTCGCTCCATTCGGAATCAACGATGATATAACAGTTGCCGAACCGCATCTCGGAATGGACGAGCTTGCCGTCGGCATCGCTGACCACCATGCTGCGTTCGAAGCCGAAAGCTGCTTCCAGCCAATCCAGCGCGGCCCGCGGATCCCTGTAGAACACGCCGGATCCCAACGCGGCATGCTTGAAGGGGTCTTCGGTCATCCGCGGGCGCTTAAGCCTGCTCGGTGCGCGCCGCGGCGCGGCGGCGGCGTTCGCCCTTCTGGTTCTGCACGATGCGCACGCGCTTGACGCGGCGCGGATCGGCGTCGAGCACATGGAACTCGAAGCCAGGGATGGCCTGCACCACCTCGCCGCGCGCCGGCACCCGGCCAAGCGTGTTGAAGATCATGCCGCCGATGGTGTCGACATACTCGCCATGTTCGCCGGCGGCGAAATCCCCGCCGATCATCTTGGCAACCTCGTCGATCTCGGCCTTGCCGTCGACGATGAACACGCCTTCACCGGTCTGGGTGATCAGCGGCTCGTCGTCGTCATGCTCGTCCTCGATGTCGCCGACCACCATCTCGACGATGTCCTCGAGCGAGACAAGCCCGTCGGTGCCGCCATACTCGTCGATGACCAGCGCCATCTGCGTGCGGGTCGTCTGCATGCGGCCCATCAGATCGGAGGCTAGCATGGACGGGGGCACGAACAGCACCGGCCGGATCAGGTTCAGTTCGCCTATGGTGCGCGAGAGATCGACCTGGGTGAGGTCGAGAACCATGGCCGCGGGTGTCTTCCTGCTCGCCCGGCCCTTCCTGACGCGCGCAATCTTGGTGATATGGGCCAGCACGTCGCGGATATGGACCATGCCGCGCGGGTCATCGAGCGTCTCGGCATAGACCGGCATGCGGGAATGGCCGGACTGCTCGAACACGCCAAGCAGATCGCCAAGCGTGGTCGCGATCTCGACCGCCTCGATGTCGGCGCGCGGCACCATGACGTCCTCGACGCGCACCTCGCGCAGCCGCAGGATGTTGTTGAGCATGGCGCGTTCGCCCGGCGAGAAGGATTCGACATCGCTCGTCGTCTCGGCGAGCGCGCCGGCGATCTCCTCGCGCAGGCTGGTTCCGTTGCGTTGCCTGAACAGGCCCAGAACGCGGTTGAACAGGGAAGGCCCGGCAGGCGACGGCTCACTCGCGGCGCTGCCGGTGTTGGCAACACCAGGGGTAACGGTACTCGGACTTGATCCCTCTTCCGACGTATCGGAAGCCTTGGTCGCACTGCCGGCGTCGGCGCGGGCGGCAGTCTCTGGTTTGTCGTTCATCTTCGTCCGGTCAATTGGTTAGAAGTAGTTACGCATAGGGATCGGGAATGGCAAGTCTGGCGAGCGCGGCGCGCTCGATCGCCTCCATCTCCTCGGCCTCCGCGTCCGTCTCGTGATCATGGCCCATGAGATGCAGCAGGCCGTGGATGACGAGATGGGAAATATGGTTCTCCAGCGGCTTGTCTTCCAGTGCCGCCTCGCGCGCCACCGTCTCCGCGGCCAACACGATATCGCCGAGCATCGGCGGCAGCCGACCGCCCTTGGGGAAAGGAAAAGCCGGAAAAGACAAGACGTTGGTGGGCTTGTCCTTGCCGCGCCAGCCGGCGTTGAGCGCCCGGATGTGGGCATCGTCGGAAAAAACGACGCTGAGTTCGGAATGGCCAGCCGCACCCGTCTCGGCGAATGCCGCGGCAGCGGCGGCGCCGACCAGCCGGACAAGCTCGGCTTCGTCCGGCCAATGCCCCGCCTCGATCGTCAGATCGATGTCGACGGGCAGCGGCGGAGCCGGCCCGTTCGGCGTTTCGAGCTCAACCATGAGGTCGCTCGATCAAATCAGCCTTCGGTCCCCAGTCCGCGGGCGAGCTTGCCGTCACGGTCGTAGGCCTTGACGATCTCGGCGACCAGCGGATGCCTGACGACGTCGCCTTCATTGAAGCGGACCGTCACCATGCCGGTCACCCCGTCGAGGATCCGGAGCGCCTCGACAAGGCCGGACTTGGTGTTCTGCGGCAGGTCGATCTGCGTCGGGTCGCCGGTGACGATCATGCGCGAATTTTCGCCCAGACGGGTCAGGAACATCTTCATCTGCATCGGCGTGGTGTTCTGCGCCTCGTCGAGGATGACGGCGGCATGCGCCAGCGTGCGGCCGCGCATGAAGGCGAGCGGTGCGATCTCGATCACCTCGGCGGCGATGGCGCGTTCGACCTTGTCGGCCGGCATCATGTCGTAGAGCGCGTCGTAGAGCGGCCGCAGATAGGGATCGACCTTCTCCTTCATGTCGCCGGGCAGAAAACCCAGCCGCTCGCCGGCCTCGACGGCAGGCCGCGACAGCACGATGCGCTCGACCATGCCGCGTTCGAGCAGCATCGCCGCATGCGCCACCGCCAGATAGGTCTTGCCGGTGCCGGCCGGGCCGATACCGAACACCAGTTCCGACCGCTCCAGCGCCCGCATATAGGCGTCCTGCGTGAGCGAGCGGGCGTAGATCGTCTTCTTGCGCGTCGATATCTGGGCGGCCGAGACCTTGCCCTTGCGCTCCAGCGTTGGCAGCGTGAGCTGGTCATCGGCGGCGACCGCCATGCGCACGGCGCCGTCGACATCGGACTGGCCGATATCCACCCCCTTCTGGAGGATGCCGTAGAGGTTGTCGAGCGCGCGGCGGGCCTGCTCGGCGGCGGAAGCCGACCCCTTGATGGTCAGCTGGTTGCCGCGCGAGCGGATGTCGACGCCCAGTTTCTGCTCGAGCCGGGCGAGGTTCTCGTCGAACTGGCCGTAAAGGGCGCTGGCAAGCTTGTTGTTGTCGAAAGTCAGTACGATGTGCGCCATGTCAGAAGCCCCAGATGCCGGTACCGGGGGCAGGTTCTTCAGCTCCGCTGCGCTCAACCGTCTCTCCTCATCTGCCGAGGTCATCAGACCAATTCGGCGAACAGGCTATTGTAGCCCGTCTTCGTGATTCGCACCTGGATAATGTCACCGATTTCGCCGGCCTTTTCATCAACAATAACGGGCTGAAGCCAAGGTGAGCGGCCGACCTTCTGGCCGGCCTGGCGACCGGGCTTCTCAATCAACGTATCTATGGTGCGGCCGACGAGACTCAAGCCGAAATCCTGCTGCTGCTTCAAAAGCAGCGCCTGGAGCCGCTGCAAACGCTCGTCCTTGACCGCTTCCGGCACATGGCCGGCCATCTCGGCGCCCGGCGTGCCGGGGCGCGGCGAATATTTGAACGAGAAGGCCGAGGCGTAGTTCACCTGGCGTACCAGTTCCATCGTCGCCTCGAAATCGGCTTGCGTCTCGCCGGGGAAGCCGACGATGAAATCGCCCGACAGCGCGATATCGGGGCGCGCGGCGCGGATGCGGTCGAGCAGCGCCAGATAATCATCCGCCGTATGCCTGCGGTTCATCGCCTTCAGGATGCGGTCGGACCCTGATTGCACCGGCAGATGCAGATACGGCATCAGTTCCGGCAGGTCGCGATGGGCCGCTATCAGTTCGTCATCCATGTCGCGTGGATGGCTCGTGGTGTAGCGCAGGCGCGCCAGCCCGGGGATTTCGGCCAGCCTGAACAGAAGGCGGCCAAGGCCCCATTCCTCGCCGTTCTCGCCTTGTCCGTGCCAGGCATTGACGTTCTGGCCAAGCAGCGTCACCTCGCGCACTCCGGCCTCGGCCAGGCGCTCGGCTTCGGCGACGATCTGTGCCACCGGCCGCGACACTTCGGACCCCCTTGTGTAGGGCACGACGCAGAAGGTGCAGAACTTGTCGCAGCCTTCCTGGACGGTGAGGAAGGCGGTGACGCCGCGCTTGATCACCTCGGCGCGCTTCGGCTGCGGCAAGTGCTCGAACTTGTCCTCGATGGCGTAGTCGGTCTCGACGATCTTCTCGCCGCCGCGCACCCTGGCCAGCACGTCCGGCAGCCGGTGATAGGTCTGCGGGCCGATGACCAGGTCGACGGCGGGCGAGCGGCGGATGATCTCGGCGCCTTCGGCCTGCGCCACGCAACCGGCGACACCGATCAGCAATTCGCGGCCGGCGGCGGCGCGTTCGGCCTTCATTTCGCGAATGCGACCGAGCTCGGAATAGACCTTTTCAGCCGCTTTTTCCCTGATATGACAGGTGTTTAGCAGCACCAGATCGGCTTCGCCGATGGTCTGCGTCGCCGTGTAGCCGTCGGCGGCCAGCGCATCGGTCATGCGCTGCGAATCATAGACGTTCATCTGGCAGCCATAAGTCTTGACGAAGACCTTTTTCGCTGCCGCGGAGATCACTGGCTGCTGTCCAGCCGCAGTGCCGATGTCGTCGCTTTCAACCGTGTTCAAGTCCATGCGGCGGCTTCTAACGCCTTTCCGTGACAAAAAACAGACGATTCTGCCTGGGGGCCTTCGGGATTCAGCGGCTCGGGCGCGGCGCGGCCAGTGCCGCCTGCATCATTTCGCGCACGCGGCTTTCCATCAGCTTCGCCGTTTCCTTCCGGTTCGACCCCTTGGCGAAGGCAATCGGTTCGCCGAAATGCACCTCGACATCGAGCGCGCCTTCCGCCATCAGCACCTTGAGGTGCGGCATCAGATCCTCGTCGCCGATCCACGCCGCGATCGGCCGGTGCCGGCGGCCGAGCGGCACGCCATGCAGCCGGGTATAGGCGATCGCTACCGGCTGGATGAAGACCTGCTCCGCCGCGCCCTCCGAAATCGCCATCGAGGCGGCGCCGAACAGCGTGCTCTTGAACGGCAGGACGATGTTGCCGTCGCCGGTCGAGCCCTCGGCAAACAGCACCATGGCATCGCCCTTGGCCATGCGGTTGGCGATCTCGCTCGCCTGGTCGCCGGACGAGCGCTTGCGCTCACGCTCGATGAAGACGGTGCGCTGGAGCTTCGACAGCATACCGATCAGCGGCCAGCCTTCCATGTCGGCCCTGGCGATGAACTTCACATCGGCAAAAGAGCCCAGCACCATGATGTCGGTCCAGGAGATGTGATTTGAGGCGATCAGCAAGGGCCGCCGGTCGGACATCGCGCCGTTGACATGGATGCGCATGCCGAGCGCCCTGACGATCAGCCTGTGCCAGATCTTGAGGATGAAGGTTTCCGGCCACCAGCCGGTCTTCATCGACAGGACCTGCAAAGGCACCAGGATCAGCGACCCGGCGACGACCAGCCCTATCGCCAGGAAAACCCTGATTTTTCCGATCATCGCTCCACCCCGAAACCCTGGCTAGCGAAGATCGCGGCGCATGACAAGCGCGCCGGTCGGGCCATGCTCGGGCGACCTGTAATAGTTGGGGCGCTTGCCGACCTCGCGGAACCCGAGACGCCTGTAGAGGGCGATCGCGGCAACATTGGTCTCGTCGACCTCGAGAAAGAGCGCTTCGGCGCGCTGCGCGTGCAGTTCGCGCAGCACCGCGTCCATCAGCTGCCAGCCTAGCCCCTGGCGGCGATGCGACCGCGCCACCGCGACGGTCAGGATCTCGCCCTCGCCGGCCGCCAGCCGGGCCAGCACGAAGCCGACCGGTGGCTTGGCGCCGTGCCCGGTTTCGCGCGCGGCATAGCCGAACACGGTGTCCTGTTCGAGCAAGGCCGCGAACTCGCCATCGGTCCAGGGGCGGACGAAGTCCTCGCGGTGCAGCAGCGAGACCGCCGGACTGTCGGTGGTCCTGAGCGGTTCGAGCGCGTAATCGCGGCGGCGCGGCTGGAGAAAAGGTATGCGCATTATTTCCCTTGCCTGGAAAGTATGAACCCGGCCTGCGGCTTGGCGTCGGCGCCGCGCAGATAAAGAGGTTTCGGCCTCTCGCCCTCGCCCTTGGCGGCCGCCAGGCGGGCATAGGTGAGAATGTCCGCGGTCGCCGTCTCGGGTCCGATGTCGAAGGCGCGTCCGGCGGAGGCCGCGATCCGCGTCGCGGCGGTTCCGGCGAGCACCGAAGACCGCTCGCTCGCCATGGCCACGGCATCCGCCAGCGTGACCACGGCCGGACCGTAAGTCAAAACCGACATTTCATCATAGAGAGCGGCATGGATCTCCTCGCGGCCGGCATCGAGCGCGGCCAGCACGGCGCGGCCGGGAAATGCCCCTGCCGCCTCGGCCGCCAGCGCCTCGAGCGTCGTCACGCCGATTGCAGGCACCTTGAGCGCCAGCGCCAGGCCACGCGCCGTGGAAACCCCGACACGCAGGCCGGTGAAGGAACCGGGGCCGACGGAGACGGCGATGGCGCCAAGGCCCGCATAGGCGGTTGCGCCGGCCTTCAGCGCCCCGGCGATGACCGCCATCAGATGCTCGGCATGGCCCTTGCCGAGATCGAGCACCGCGCGGCCGAGCTCCTGCCCCGCGCCGGCGTCATAGACGCAGGCGGCGCAGAGGTTGGCGGCACAATCGATGGCGAGCACTTTCATGAAACGACCGGTTCGAAAACAATTCCCTGTGCCTGCCACAGCGCGCCACCGCAAGGGGATAGCGCATAATTTGTTAAGCGGCTTCGCTCCGACGCAGCGGGATGATGTCTATGCGGCCGGCTCTATGCGCAACATATGGTTGTCCCAGACATAGTCCGGTTCGGACCGTGTCGCGCCATTGCCCTCGACGATTTCGCCGGCTCCCGTGGTGGCCATGAAACCCGTCCCGTCGGGCGCGACGCCGCAGACCTCGGCCAACGCACTGGTCGCGACCACCTTGCCGCTCGCCGCCTCGATCACCACAAGCGAATTGCCTTCCGGCGAAGAGACGGCGACGGTGCCCGCAGCCGGATTGGCGGCGACGGAACCGATATAGTTGCGGAAGCCGGACAGGACATCCCGCGGCATGTCGAGGAGCTGCAAATCCTTGCCACGCGCCGCGCGGCCGACCAGCAGCGGACGGTCGGTACCGGGTCCCCTGTACTGGCAGCCGAACCAGACGGTGCCGGTCTGGTCGGTGTCCATGTGGCGGATCGACAGCTGGTGCAGCGCCGCCGGCAATTCGTGCTTCTCGACCAGATCGCCGGTGACACGGTCGATGAGCACATAGGATGGCCTCATGGTGGCGATGTTGAGTTCGGCGCGGCCATAATCGGGATGGGTCTCGATGCCGCCATTGGCAACGGCGATCGTCCTGCCGTCGCCCAGGAGCAGAAGCTCGTGGGGTCCCATGCCATAGGTCGGGAATTCACCAAGGCGCTTGAATTTCGCCCGCGCGTCGTAGACGCCGACGACGCCGGCCGCGTTGTCGAAATCGTTCTCGGTGGCATAAAGCAAGGCGCCGTCCGGGGAGAATACGCCATGGCCGAAGAAATGTCGGCCGGTGATGCTGGCGATGGTGAGCGGTTCATCGCGCCCGGCGTGATCGAAGACCACCGCAAAGGTGCCGGGCTGGCGGGCGAAGACCACCGAGCGCTTCGATATGGGATCGAAGGTGACGTCGTGGCCGCGGTCGGGCAAGTCGATCGCGTGCAGGAGCTTGCCGGCCTCGGACAGGATTGCGGCGCCATAGCTGCCGTCGCGCTTGACGAAGGCCGTGGCGAAGACGGCATCGGCGGCAAGCGTGTTTGCCCAAGCCGGCGGCGCCATCGCCGCCACGAAGCCTGCTCCCGCGGCTCTCAGGAAATCGCGACGGTCGATGAGGGAGGTTTTCACGCTCAGTCCCCATCCAGCGAGGAAAACCCGGCGGTCAGGCCGAATTCGGCGGTCAGCCTAGTGCCGAACAGGGTCGACAGGCTGGAGGTGATCAGCGCGAAATGCTCGAGCTTTTCGCGCAGCGCCGGGTCGGCGAGCGCCAGATCGATCGGCCCCTGGACCGACTTCGCGGTAGCGACGCCGTTGACAAGCTGGATATGGATCGATTCCGCCATCCAGCGCGCATCGGCCGGCAGCGCATCGCCGAGCTTCGAGGCCTCGAACAGCCCGTCGATGCCGGCAAGGTTTCCAGCGAGCGAATTGGTGGTGTTTTGCGAACGCCAGTAGATCGCCTGTTTCGGCTTGTCCGCCCCCGGCTTGCCGCCCAGGAAGCCTTTCAGGCGCACGTCGCGAACCATTTCCAGCTCGTTGATGAAGATGCCGACCAGTTCCGTCACCGCTTCCGTGCCGTCGCGATAGAGCGGATTCTGCGGCCCCGGATTGGCCCAGAGCGCCGCAAAGCCGTCCGGCTTGTTCCAGGCGTCGGCGACATCGCCGGCCATGGTTTCGATGTTGCCGGCAACCGCGGCGCCATAGGCGCAGCGATAGGGATCGTCCTTGCCGGCAAGCGCATCGGCGCCGTCACCGTAGAGCACGAACTCCAAGGCGCCGAGCCCCTGCATGGCGACGCTCTTGCCGGAAAGCTGTGCCGGATCGGTGGCGCTCGGGTCTTGGGCGGCCAACGCGGCCTGCACCTGTTTCAGGCCAATGCTTTTGCGATCCGGCCAAAACAGCATTCGCTCCAGCCGGTTGTTTTCCTTGATCGGGCCGAACCCGATGATCTCGGCCGACGACCAGGCATCCACCGTGCGCGAGAATTCGGCGCGTGCCGCATCGAGATCGCCCTTTGATGGTTTTTCGCAAAGCGCGTGCATCGCCTTGTTCAAGCCCGCCGCGCGATCGTGCAGACTGGCATAGGCCGGGCGGACAAAGCCGTCGATTGCCCGCTGGATGACGTCAGTGGCCTTCACCGCCGCCGCCCATGCCGGGGTGGCGCCCAGCAGGGCCAGAGGAAGAAGGATTACCAGCGCGGAACGCTTCAACATCACAGGGACTCCAGGAATTTGACCAAGGCATCGCGGTCGGCCGCATCGGCGGCGGCGAAGCGGTCGCGCGACTTCTGGCCCTCGCCGCCATGCCAAAGAATCGCCTCGACCAGGCTGCGGGCGCGGCCATCGTGCAGATAAAAATTGTTGCCGTTGACCGTTTCGGTGAGGCCTATGCCCCATAGCGGCGGCGTGCGCCATTCGTTGCCCGTCGCCTCGCCCACCGCCTGGCCGTCGGCAAGGCCGGGACCCATGTCGTGCAACAGGAAGTCGGAGTAGGGCCAGACAAGCTGGAAGGCCTGCGCCTTGTTGGGCGCGTCGCGGCGGGTGACGAATTTCGGCGCGTGGCATGAAACGCAGCCGATCTCGTAGAACAACTTCTTGCCGGCGAGCACATCAGGGGCGCCGAGGTCGCGGCGTGCCGGCACGGCCAGGTTCTGCGAATAGAAGGTGACGAGATCCATGACCGGCGCCGGCGCCTCGGCCGGGCCGAGCCGCTCCTGCACGCCGTCCGGCATGGCAAGGCAATCCTTCTCGGCGGCGGTGCAGTCGCCCCAGTGTTTCGGCTCCTCCGGCGTCGAGATGCCGATGTCGCCGGCAAAGGCATCCGCGGCCTGCTGGCGTATCGACGCGGTCTGCGCCTTCCAGCCGAAACGGCCAAGAGTGAGTTCGCCGCTCATGCCGTCGCGCACGATGTTCGGCCTGCCGGAAATGCCGTCGCCGTCCCGGTCGTTCGGATCGGCATGGGCGAGTATATCAGCAGGCGCGATCTGCTCGATGAGGCCGAGCCCGATCATCGGCGGCGTCAGGCGCGGCGAAAGCGTGGTGCGCGGATCGAGCGGGCCGTAGGCCAGATCATCGACCGCGTAAGCGGGTTTGCGCAGCGAAACCACGGTGCCGTCGCCGAGCCCGACCTTTTCCTCGCTGTAATCGACACGCATCCGGCCCTCGCCGCGCAGGCCGGGGACGGCAAGGTCCTGCAGCTGCGAACCGTAGACCGGATCGGGGATGTTGAGCAGTCTGTGGTCGGCAAGCCCAGCCTTCTCCTCCTCGCTGCTCGCCTCGCGCGCCAGCCGCAGGAACATCGACGTGGTGCCAGCCGCGCCCTGCGGCGGGCGGCCGCGGCCGTCCTTCAGATGACAGTTCTGGCAGGCGCGTTCGTTGAACAGCGGTCCAAGCCCGTCGGAGGCCTGCGTCGAGGACGGCGACGACACCCAGTTCTTGCGGAACAGGGCGTTGCCCAGCTTGAAGGTGCCTTCTTCCTCGAAGGTGATGTTGGCCGACGATTGCGAGAAGGAATCGCGGTTGACGTCCTTCTTGGATGTGCCGGCGCCGCCTTGCATCAATTCGAACTGCTCGGGTTTCGAGAAGTCCTTGGTCGGCCTGGTAACGGCGGTGACGCGCGCCTGATCCTTCGGGCTGAGGTCGGTGCGCGTGGCGGCGAAATTGGCGGGCGGCTGCGAGCCGGACCCGCCCGTGGCGAAGGCCAAAAGAATGATGGCGGCAGAACCGGAAAGCACGACGCTTCCCGGTTTTCTGTTTGACGACAGGCCTTTGGCCCGCCGCCAGCGGCGCAGCAATGCTAGGGTGCGCCGCATTCCCGCATGCCCTTACTCCGCCTCGTCCGCCGATGCGGCATTGAGCTGGCCGTATTTTTCCTCGCCGATCGAGGCAAGCAGATCGAGCTGCGTCTCGAGGAAGTCGATGTGCCCCTCCTCGTCGGCCAAGAGCTCCTCGAACAGCTTCATGCTGACATAGTCACCGGCTTCGTTGCAGATCTCACGCGAGCGCTTGTAGGCGGTGCGAGCGTCATACTCGCCGGCAAGGTCGGATTCGAGCACTTCCTTCACGTTCTGTCCGATGCGCAGCGGCGCCACGGACTGCAGATTGGGATGGCCTTCCAGGAAGATGATACGGGCCACGAGCTTGTCGGCATGGTGCATCTCCTCGATCGATTCGGCGCGTTCCTTCTTGGCGAGCTTGGCGTATCCCCAATCCTCCAGCAGACGGAAATGCACCCAATACTGATTGACGGCACCAAGCTCCAGGAACAGAGCCTCGTTAAGCCGCTCGATGATCTGTGGTTCGCCTTTCATGGGTTCTGCTCCCGTATTGGACGCGCAGGCCTCTGACGCGATCCAGATGTGAAACGATGTCAACGCCGCTCGCCTCCGAGCGGGCGTGGTATTTCTCGGTGACCCGAATGATCGTTTCGACCACATTTGGGAAGCAGCCGCAACAGCGACCGCGCTTGTGCATGGCGTGATAGACTTTTGCCGGCACGATGAGTTGCCAGGGATCCTGGTCCAGCAGCCCGACGATCGTCTGCTCAATCTCCTTCTCGGTGATGATGTTGCAATGGCAGATCAGCATAAACTTGCTCGGATGGCTGACGGCGCCTCCCGCGCCGTGTGGCTTGGCTCTATCTTCCCCGGGCGAAGCCGTGTGACCCCGGCCCGGGCTTCCAGCTTCGACGCTTACTGGAACACCTTGTCCGGCGCGTCGAGGCTGTCTGAACCCTCAAAGGCGATGGCGTTGAGCTTCAGCGCGCCGACGGCGCGTTCGACCGATTTGGTCTGGTCGATCAGTGCGTCGATTGCCGCCTGCACCGTGGCGTTGCCCTCGGTGTTGCCTTCGGCGATCTGCTGATCGTAAGCCTCGCCGCCTTCGGCGCGGGCCTTGATCGCCTCCATCTTGGCGACGGTGACATCGAGCTTGTCAGACAGTTCCTTGTCGATGGCCGGATCGGCCGCCTTGACCATGTCCGCCACCGACGGCCCTGAAACGACGGTGCCGTCCAGCCTGGTGTAGCTGGCGTGATAGGCGGCGCGGATGCCGACGGCGTCATAGAGATGGGAATTGTAGGTGTTGTCGGAGAAGCAGTCATGCTCCTCTTCCGGATCGTGCAGCAGCAGGCCGAGCTTCATGCGCTCGCCGGCGAGTTCTCCGTAGGAGAGCGAGCCCATACCGGTGAAGATGGCCGAAATGGCGGCGTTCGGCTCGCCGTCGACCAGGTTCTTGCGCGCAGCGCCGCCTTCCTTCCAGTCGCCGACCATCTCCTGGAGGTCGGACACCAAAAGGGTGCTTGCGGACTTCAGATATTCCGCGCGGCGGTCGCAATTGCCGCCGGTGCAGTTCTTGAGATCATAATCGGTGTAGGGGCGCTCGCCGGCGCCCGGTCCGGTGCCGTGCAGGTCCTGGCCCCAGAGCAGGAACTCGATGGCATGGTAGCCGGTGGCGACATTGGCCTCCACGCCGCCCGCCTCCTGCAGCGTGCCGGCGAGGAATTCCGGCGAAAGCTTCGAGGCGTCGACCTTCTTGCCGTTGATCTCGATCTCCTTGTTGGCGATCACATTGGCCGTATAGAGCGAATTCGCGTCGGATTCGGTGCCGTAGCTCTTGGCGACATAATCGATCAGGCCTTCGTCCAGCGGCCAGGAATTCACCTTGCCTTCCCAGTCGTCGACAATCTTGTTGCCGAAGCGGTAGACCTCGGTCTGCTGGTAAGGAACGCGCGATGCCTTCCAGGCCTCGCGGGCGGCATTGAGCGTCTCGGCCGAAGGCTTGGCCAACAAGGTGTCGACCGCCTTGTCGAGCGCCTGCGCGGTGGTCAGCGAATCCTCGTATTTGGCAAGCGCGATGTCGGCATAGGTCTTGATGACCGCCTTGGGATCGTTCTCGGCCTTGGCCGGCAGCACGAACACCGCCGCCGTCAGCAGGGCCGTGGCACCGATCGCCGCAAGCCTGCTGCCATGTCGTGCCGTCATTATCGCTCTCCAGTTTTTCGGGAATCTTGTGAACGGCGCGCGCGACAACCGGCGCCAGGCCATGTGCAGGCCGTCATTCGCGGGGTATGCCGCGCTGTCGCGCGGGTCGAAGAAGAAAGACACCAAAATGCCTCCAATCGAAAGGGTTCAAGGCCCAGACATCAAAGGGATGCGCCGATGCGCGAGGCTCCATAAAGCTTCAGGACCGATGGAAGTCAACGAAAATCGACAGGAAAACTCAATCGAAACAACAGTTTAGAATTATTCTAAACTGCGATAGTCAACTTTAGCCGCCTGCACCGTGTACCGAGTTCGTCACCGAACTGTCCGATTGACAGCCGCCGTTCCGGGTGCGACCCGCAAATGCCTCCTTGCGGCGGCGCCAGACAATTGCCACGTGGCGAGACACCCTAAAATCAAGCTTGGGATCGGAATGCGATGAAGAACGGCGTGGTCATTGTCGGTGCGGGACATGCGGGCGTGCAGGCGGCGGCAAGCCTGCGCGAGGAGGGTTATGAGGGGCCGGTGGTCCTCGTCGGCGACGAGAACGAACTGCCCTATCACAAGCCGCCGCTGTCGAAGACCTTCATCAAGGATGCCGAGGCCAAGCCGCAACCCTTGCGTGGCGAGGCATTTTACACCGGCAACGCCGTCGACTACCGGCCGGGCGTTCGGATCGACCGCATCGATGCCGGCAGCCGCCGTTTGGAAATATCAGGCGGCGGCGAATTTGCCTTCGATCATCTGATCCTCGCCACCGGCTCGCGCCCGCGCCTCCTGCCGCTGCCGGGCGCGGATCTGTCCGGCGTGGTGTCGTTGCGCTCGCTGGAGGACGCCCGCCTGATCCGGGACTTGAGCGCACGGAGTGAAGACGTCGTCATCCTCGGCGGCGGCTTCATCGGGCTGGAGATTGCGGCGACGCTGCGGGCGGCCGGCCGCACCGTCACGGTCGTGGAAGCGGTCGACCGGCTGCTTGGCCGCGCCGTGGCGCCGGTCGTGGCGAGCCATGTCCGCCAACGGCTGGAGGCTATCGGCGTGCACATTCTCACCGGCACCACGATCGCAAGGCTCGAAGGCGAAAACGGCCATATCACTGCCGCGATCACCTCGTCAGGCGAAAGGCTGCCGGCGCGCATGGTCGTCGTCGGCATCGGCGCCGTGCCCAATGTCGAACTGGCCGGGGAAGCCGGCCTCACCATCGCCAACGGCATTCGCGTCGACCACCAGATGCGCAGCTCGGTGCCGGAAATCCTCGCCATCGGCGACGCCGCCTCCTATCGGCATTGGTTCACCGGCGGCGACGTGCGGCTGGAATCGGTACAGAACGCCACCGACCAGGCGCGGCTTGCCGCGCGCACCATCACTGGCCACGCCGACGCCTATTCGGCCGTGCCCTGGTTCTGGTCCGACATCGGCGACATGAAGCTGCAGATGGTCGGCCTGACATCCGGCGGCGACAGCCATGTCGTGCTGGGCGATCTCGCCGACAACAAGTTCTCGATCTACCACTATGCCGCAGACAGGTTGCTCGGCATCGAATCCGTCAACCGCCCCGGCGATCATATGCTCGGCCGCAAGATGCTCGGCGCCGGCTTCTCGCCGACGCCTCAGATGGTTGCGGCGGGACCCGACGGACTGAAGGCGGCGCTGGCCGCGTTTCAGAACATGGAGCCAACCAGGGCCAGTGCATAGGATTGCCAATTTTTGCCATTCCCCATAGAATGCCTGAATGAGCACCATGAATATCTCGCTGCCAGACAGCTTGAAGCATTTCGTCGATCAGCAAGTAACGGATCGCGGCTATGGCACAAGCAGCGAGTATGTGCGTGAATTGATCCGCCACGATCAGGACCGCCAACGCCTGCGCGGCCTGCTCCTTGAAGGCGCATCCGAGCCGGGTGTTCCCGTTGACGACAGCTATTTTGCCGCGCTGCGGAAGCGGGCGCAGGGTCAGTAAATAGGTCGCTATAAAGACAGTTGTTCCTCGAAAACTAGCTCTGCGGGATATCGAGGACGCTATCGACTACTATGTGAGCGAAGTTGGTTCGCATGTGGCATTGGGCTACGTCGAGGAGCTTCAAAACGCCTATAAATTGATAGCGAACCATCCAGCATCCGGCTCTCTCAGGTATGCCTACGAACTTGGACTGCCCGGTCTGCGCCGTGTGTGAAGCTTAAGCGCTATCCATATCTGATTTTCTATGTTGAGCAGCCCGACACTGTCGATGTGTGGCGAGTGCTGTATGCCAAGCGGGACATTCCAGCCTGGCTTCAAAATCCGAGCTCCTGACCGCGCGTCCACCCGCTTCGGCATGGGCCGTCAGGAAACTGGCGCCGCCTTTTCAGGCGGCGCGGACTTCGCGGATCGAGCTTTCCAGAATGTCGAGCGCCTCGTTCATGATGCCGTCCTGAATGGTGAGCGGCGCCAGGAAGCGGATGACGTTGCCGTGGACGCCGCAGGTGAGCAGGATCAGCCCCTTGTCGAGCGCCTTCAGCCTGACAGCATTGGCCATCTCCGCCGATGGCAAGCCCTTCCTGACGTCGTTGAACTCGACCGCATTCATGAAACCGGGGCCACGGATGTCGACGATTTCCGGGACGTCGTCGCGGATCGAGCCCAGACGCTGCTTCAGCCTGGCGCCGAGCGAATTGGCGCGGTCGCACAATTTCTCTTCCTCGATCACGTCAAGCACCGCGTGCGCGGCGGCAACGCCGATCGGGCTGCCGCCATAGGTTCCGCCCAGCCCGCCGGGGCCAGGCGCATCCATGATCTCGGCGCGGCCGGTGACCGCCGCCAGCGGAAAGCCGCCGGCCAGGCCCTTGGCCATGGTGGTGATGTCGGCAGTCACCTCATGATGCTCCATAGCGAACATCTTGCCGGTGCGCGCGAAGCCGGTCTGCACCTCGTCGGCAACGAGCAGGATGCCGTGCTGATCGCAGATCTTGCGCAGCGCGGTCATGAAATCGCGCGGCGCTTCATAGAAACCGCCCTCGCCCTGCACCGGCTCGACGATGATGGCCGCGACCCTGGCCGGATCGACGTCGGCCTTGAACAGTCGATCGAGCGCGGCAAGCGAATCGGCCACCGACACGCCGTGCAGCGGCACCGGGAACGGCGCGTGGAAGACGTCGGCCGGCATGGCGCCGAAGCCGACCTTGTAGGGCACGACCTTGCCGGTCAGCGCCATGCCCATGAAGGTGCGGCCATGGAAGCCGCCGGCAAAGGCGATGACGGCCTGGCGGCCGGTGGCATTGCGGGCGATCTTGATGACGTTCTCGACCGCCTCCGCGCCGGTGGTGACGAAGATCGTCTTCTTCTCGAACTTGCCCGGAAGAAGGCCGTTCAGCCGTTCGGCCAGCCTTACATAGCTCTCATAGGGCACCACCTGGTGGCAGGTGTGGGTGAAGCGGTCGAGCTGCGCCTTGACCGCCTCGATGACCTTGGGGTGGCGGTGGCCGGTGTTGACGACGGCGATGCCGGAGGAGAAATCGATATAGCGGCGGCCCTCGACATCCCAGATCTCCGAGTTCTCGGCCCGGTCGGCATAGATCTGGGTGGTCATGCCTACGCCGCGCGAGATCGACTGGCTCTTGCGTTCGGAAATGGCTGAGTTCTTCATGATGTCCCTCATGGGCCGGCGCCCGTTCTGCTTGATCAGATGTCTTCTGGGCTTATTTCATGATTTCCTCAAGTCGGCACCGCCGGCAGGCGATTGGGCCTGAGGTATCGCGCCTGACCAGCCGGCGATACCTGTACCAGGGCAACGGACCGCGTAACGGGTTCGGAGCCTTCGCGGCGCGCTATAGAGGAGCATTGAACGGAAAAACCCGCCTGTGCGGCGGGTCCCTTGGCGCAACTAAGCACCATAACCCAATATCTACCATAGTTGCCTTCACCCAGTCAAGAAAAAATTCCTATTATCAGAAACCGGCACAGCGGGATTGGCCGTCGTCAGGCCTTTGTCGGTCCGAAATTCGGAGCCCTGATCCGTGTGCGAGACCGGTTTTCTTTTTCGGGAGATCGACTATCGTGCCGGGATCCGCGAGGCATCGCGATCGGCGAGCTGCCCGCGGCCGAGGGAGCCCATGAGCAGGAACGCGACATCGTCCGTCTCGCCGCCATCGGCCAAACCTTCCAATTTTTTGACCTTTCCCATCGGCGCGGCGCTTTTCACTTGCATCGCCGCCCTGCTTTTGGCCGGCTGTCAAAAACAGGAAGCGGCCGAGAAAAAACTGCCGATCATGGTGCGCACCGAGACCGTGGCGATGGCCGACTATGCGCCGAGAACCTCGCTGACTGGGGTGATCGCGGCGCGCACGCTGAACAATTTGTCGTTCCGGGTCGGCGGCCGCGTCGCCGAACGGCTTGCCGATGTCGGCCAGCATGTCGACAAAGGCGCGGTGCTTGCCCGCATCGACCCGCAGGAACAGGAATCCGATCTGCGCTCGGCGCAGGCCGATCTCGACGCGGCGCAAGCGCAGTTGACCCAGTCCGCCGCCGCCTTCGGGCGGCAAAAGACGCTGCTTGCTCAGGGTTACACCACCAGGCGCGACTATGACGCCGCCGACCAGGCATTGAAGGTGGCGCAAGGCAGCCTCGACGCAGCGCAGAGCGCGTTCGCCAATGCCAAGCAGAACCTGTCCTTCACCGAACTCAAGGCAAGCGCCGCGGGCGTCATTACCGCCCGCCAGGTCGAAACCGGCCAGGTGGTGCAGGCTGCGCAGACCGTCTTCACCGTCGCCGAGGACGGCGACCGAGACGCGGTGTTCAACGTCCAGGAGACGCTGGTCGCCAGGACGCCGACGTCGCCGGCGGTGACGATCACGCTCCTGTCCGATCCGCAGATCAGGGCAACGGGCAAGGTGCGCGAAATCTCGCCGGCGGTCGATCCGGCGTCGGGCTCGATCCGGGTCAAGGTCGGCATTGCCGATACGCCCGCCGGCATGCCGCTGGGCGCCGCCGTTATCGGCTCGGTCAGCGCAAAACCGGCGAAGGCGATCCTGCTGCCCTGGCAGGCACTAATGTCCAGCGCCGGCAAGCCGGCGGTCTGGATCGTCGATCCCTCGACCGGGACGGTGACGATGGCGCCGGTCGAGGTGCTGGCTTTCAATTCCGGCACCGTCGTCATCGCCAGGGGACTGGAGGAGGGCCAAAGCGTCGTCACCGCGGGCGGACAGCTGCTCAGTGCGGGCCAGGCAATCGAGATATCGGGAGCGGGCCAATGAGCCGGCTGCCGCGCCTCCTGCTTGGCGTGATCGCGCTTGGCGCGCTCGCCGCCTGCTCGAAATCGGAGGAGAAGCCGCCGGAGATCATCCGGCCGGTGCTGTCGGTGGTGGTCGAGCCGCGCACGACGCAGGTCTTCGGCTTCGCCGGATCGGTCGAGCCGCAGGTCAGCGCCGATCTCGCCTTTCGCCTGCTCGGCCGGGTCGTGTCCCGCGACGTCAATGTCGGCGACATCGTCAGCAAGGGCACGACGATCGCGGCACTGGATCCGACCGCCTTGGAGCTGTCCGTCCAGGCGGCCAAGGCCGAGCTCTCCAATGCCGAGGCACAGTTTGCCAACGCCGCCGCCAGCGAGGAGCGCCAGCGCCAATTGCTTGCCACCGCCAACACCACACAAGCCGTCTTCGATGCCGCGCAGCAGGCGAGGAAGGCGGCCGAGGCCAGTGTCGAGCGGGCCAAGGCCTCGCTGGCCAAATCGCAGGAGCAGCTCGGCTATGCCAGGCTGTTCTCCGATTTCGACGGCGTCGTCACCGCTGTCGGCGCCGAGGTCGGCCAGACGGTCTCCCCCGGCCAGACGGTCGTCACCGTGGCGCGCTCGGACCCGCGCGAAGCGGTGGTCGATATTCCAGACCAGTTGACCGGCGATCTCACGGCCGGCACGCCGTTCCAGGTCATCCTGCAATCGTTGCCGACGATCCGGACCGAGGCCAAGCTGCGCGAGATCGCGCCGCAGGCCGAGGGTTCGACGCGCACGCGACGCGTGCGGCTGACGCTCACGGATCCGCCGCAGGCCTTCCGGCTCGGCTCGACCGTGACGGCAACGCGCATGACCACGGTGGAGCCGACGATCGAACTGCCGCTCTCGGCGCTGCTCCAGAGGAACGGCTCCGACAGGGTGTGGATCGTCGATGCGCAGACGTCGAGCGTGAGCACGCGCGAGATCAAGGTTGCCTCCAGAAACGGCGGAACCTTCACGGTGGCTCAGGGACTGGAAGCGGGAATGCGCGTCGTCACCGCCGGCGTCCACAGCCTGACCGAAGGCCAGAAGGTCAAACTGCCCGCGGGAGGCGCCTCGTGAAGGGCTTCAACCTCTCCGACTGGGCGCTCAACCACCGCTCGATGGTCTGGTATTTCATGCTGGTCTTCGTTGCGGCCGGCATCTTCTCCTATCTCAACCTCGGCCGTGAGGAAGACCCCGCCTTCACCATCAAGACCATGATCATCCAGGCCAATTGGCCCGGCGCTTCGGTCAAGGAGACGGTGCAGCAGGTGACCGACCGCATCGAGAAGAAGCTCGAGGAACTCGACAGCCTGGACTACACGAAATCCATCACCACAGCCGGCCAGACCGTCATCTTCGTCAACCTGAAGGACACCACCAAGGCGCGCGATGTCGTGCCGAACTGGATTCAGGTGCGCAACATGGTCAACGATATCAAGGCGCAGTTCCCGCAAGGCGTCCAGGGACCGTTCTTCAACGACCGCTTCGGCGACGTCTACGGCAACATCTACGCCTTCACCTCGGACGGGCTGACGCCGCGCCAGCTTCGCGACTATGTCGAGGATGTCAGGACAAGAATCCTGACCGTGCCGAATGCCGGCAAGGTGGATCTGGTCGGTGCCCAGGACGAGGCGATCTACCTTGAATTCTCGACCCGGCAGATCGCGGCGCTCGGCCTCAACCAGCAGGCGATCGTGGCCAGCCTGCAGGCGCAGAACGCGATCACCCCGTCCGGCGTCATCCAGTCCGGCCCGGAACGCATCAGCGTGCGCGTCGGCGGCCAGTTCACCTCCGAAGACAGCCTGCGCGCCATCAACCTTCGCGTCAACGACCGCTTCTTCCGGCTGAGCGACGTGGCGACGATCACGCGCGGCTATGTCGATCCGCCAACGGCACTGTTCCGCTTCAACGGCCAGGACGCGATCGGGCTCGCCATCGGCATGAAGCCCAACGCCAACCTGCTCAAATTCGGCGAGGCGCTGCATGAGGCGATGAACAAGGTGCTGGCCGACCTGCCGGTAGGCGTCGGCGTGCATCTGGTCGCCGACCAGCCGGTCATCGTCGAGGAGGCGGTCTCGGGCTTCACGCGTGCCTTGTTCGAGGCGGTGGCCATCGTGCTGGCCGTGTCCTTCATCAGTCTCGGCATGCGCGCCGGCTTCGTCGTCGCGCTGTCGATCCCGCTGGTGCTGGCCATCACCTTCACGGTCATGGCCTATCTCGGCATTTCGTTGCAGCGCATCTCGCTCGGAGCGCTGATCATCGCGCTCGGGCTTCTGGTCGACGACGCCATGATCGCGGTCGAGATGATGGTGGCGCGGCTGGAGGTCGGCGACAGTCTGCGCAAGGCGGCGACCTATGTCTACACATCGACCGCATTCCCGATGCTGACCGGCACGCTGGTGACGGTTGCCGGCTTCATCCCGATCGGGCTCAACAACAGCGCCGCAGGCGAATACACCTTCACCCTGTTCGTGGTCATCGCCGTGTCGCTGCTGGTGTCGTGGATCGTGGCGGTGCTGTTCGCGCCGCTGCTCGGCGTCACCATCCTGCCGGCGACGATGAAGACGAAGCACCACGACCAGCCGGGCCGTTTCACCTCGCTGTTCCGGCGTGTCCTCGTCGGCTCGGTGCGCCATCACTGGCTGACCATCATCGCCACGGTGCTGTTGTTTGCCGCCTCGATCGCCGGCTTCGGCCTGGTGCAGCAGCAATTCTTCCCGCCTTCGGACCGGCCGGAGCTGATCGTCGACTGGAACCTGCCGCAGAATTCCTCGATCGCCGACACGCGCGAGCAGATGGAGCGGTTCGAGCAGCGGGCGCTGGTCGGCAATCCCGACATCGACCATTTCTCGTCCTATATCGGCCAGGGCGCGGTGCGGTTCGTGCTCGCCTATGACGTGCAACCGGCCAATCCCTATTTCGGCCAGACGGTCATCGTCACCAAGAGCATCGAGGCGCGCAACCGGGTGAAGCCGGCGCTGGAAAAGCTGCTGCGCGAGGAATTCGTCGGTACCGACGCCTTCGTGAAGCTGCTCGAACTCGGACCGCCTGTCGGCCGCCCTGTGCAGTACCGCGTCGGCGGGTCCGACATCCAGACCGTGCGCTCGCTGGCGCAGCAATTCGCCGGCGTGATTTCCGCCAATCCCAAACTCGCCGCGCCGACCTTCGACTGGAACGAGCCGCAGCGCGTGCTCAGGGTCGACGTGCTGCAGGACAAGGCGCGGCAGCTCGGCATCACCTCCTCCGACATCGCCAGCGCGCTCAACAGCACCGTCGGCGGCGCCACCATCACGCAAGTGCGCGACGCCACCTACCTGATCAACGTGGTGGCGCGCTCGCGCGAGGCCGAACGCGGTTCGATCGAGACGTTGCGGAACATGCAACTGCCGACCAGCACCGGCGAGGCCATCCCGCTCGCGGCGGTGGCCAACTTCCGCTACGAGCTCGAACAGCCGACGGTGTGGCGACGCGACCGCATCCCGACCATCACGGTGCGGGCCGGCCTGGTCGGCGACGTTCTGCCGGCAACGGTGGTCAGCGAATTGAAGCCTTCGGTCGATGCCTTCATCGCCAAGCTGCCGCCGGGCTATTCGATCGAGACCGCCGGCTCCGTTGAGGAAAGCGCCAAGAGCCAGGGGCCGATCGCGGCCGTCGTGCCGCTGATGCTGTTTGTGATGGCAACCATCCTGATGGTGCAGCTGCAGAGCTTCCAGCGCCTGTTCCTGGTCGTTGCGGTGGCGCCGCTCGGGCTGATCGGCGTGGTGGCGGCCCTGGTGCCCAGCGGGGCACCGCTCGGCTTCGTCGCCATTCTCGGCGTCCTGGCGCTGATCGGCATCCTGATCCGCAACTCGGTCATCCTGATCGTGCAGATCGAGGACCTTGTCGCAGAGGGCAAGGACCGCTGGGCCGCCGTCATCGAAGCGACGGAACACCGCATGCGGCCGATTGCGCTGACGGCCGCCGCCGCCAGCCTGGCGCTGATCCCGATCGCGCGCGAAGTGTTCTGGGGACCGATGGCCTACGCGATGATGGGTGGCATCATCGCGGGTACTGCGATCACGCTGCTGTTCCTGCCGGCGCTTTATGTGACGTGGTTCCGGATCAAGGAGCCGAAGCGAGGGCAGGAAAGCACTGCGCCGGCCGATGATGCCATCCCGGAAAGCGGCAGGCCCTGAAGACAAGTTGCGATCAGCGTCGCGTTCCGTGCACCCCCCTCTGGCCTGCCGGCCATCTCCCCCTCAAGGGGGGAGATTGGCGGCTTCGGCGCCACGCTCAATCATGCCACGGTGGTGATTGGCGAAAGCCGCAATGACTGCCGATCTCCCCCCTTGTGGGGGAGATGGCCGGCAGGCCAGAGGGGGGCGCACGGGACGCGACGTTTGAAAGTTCCGCTACACTCTCACAAACCCCTCGGATGCCCTCAGCAGATTGCGCGTATAATCCTTTGTCACACGCCGTTCTACAAGATCGCCAGCCGCCAGATTCTCCACTGCCTCGCCGCCCTGCATCACCATCAGCCGCTCGCACATATGGGTGATGATGGCGAGGTCGTGACTGACCATCAGGAAGGTCAGCTTGCGCCGCCGGCGGACCTCCTCAAGCAGGTTGAGCACCTCGGCCTGCACGGAGGCATCGAGCGCCGAAGTCGGCTCGTCGAGCAGCAGGACCGAAGGTTCGAGGATGAGCGCGCGCGCGATCGCCACGCGCTGGCGCTGGCCGCCGGACAATTGATGCGAGTAGCGGAAGCGGAAGCCGTTGCCGAGGCCGACCTCGTCCAGCGCCCGCTGGATGCGCTTTTCGCCGTCGCCAAAGCCATGGATGGCGAGCGGCTCCTGCAGCAGGCGGTCGATGGTCTGGCGCGGGTGCAGCGAACCGTACGGATCCTGGAAGACCATCTGCACTTCGCGGTAAAAGGCCTTGTCGCGACGCGCGCCGAGCTTCTTGCCATTGACCGTGATGCTGCCCGAAGCGACCGGCGCAAGGCCGGCGATCGCCCTGAGCAGCGTCGATTTGCCGGAACCGGATTCGCCGACAAGGCCGAAGGATTCGCCCGGCTGCACGTCCAGGCTGACGCCCTTCAGCGCGCGAAAGCGGTCGAAGACGACCTCCAGCCCGTCGACGGCGATTGCTGACGTCATGCCGCCCACTCCGGCTTGCGGTCGAGCACCGGCAGCGGGTGACGATCGGCGCCGATCTTGGGCATGCAGTTGAGCAGGCCGCGCGTGTAGGGATGCTGGGCGCGGCCGAGTTCGGAGGCCTTGAGCTGCTCCACCACCTTGCCGGCATACATGACGATGACGCGGTCGCAGAAGGACGAGACCAGGCGCAGATCGTGGGAAATGAAGATCAGCCCCATGCCGCGCTCGGCTACCAGCCGGTCGAGAATGCCGAGCACGTCGAGTTGCACGGTGACGTCGAGCGCCGAGGTCGGCTCGTCGGCGATCATCATTTCCGGCCCGGCGATCAGCATCATGGCGATCATGGCGCGCTGGCCCATGCCGCCGGAGACCTCGTGCGGATGCAGGTCGAAGACACGCCCGGGGTCGCGGATCTGCACCGCCTCCAGCATGGCCAGCGCCCTCTCCCGCGCCTCGGCCTTGGAGACCTTCTCATGCGTGCGCAGCGTCTCGACGATCTGGCGGCCGATGCTCATCACCGGGTCGAGCGAATATTTCGGATCCTGCAGGATCATGGCGATGCGATTGCCCCGCAGCGCGCGGCGCTCGCGCGCCGAGACGCCGAGCAGGTCGATGCCGTCGAAGGCCAATTTTTTGGCTGATATCCGCGCCTGTGGCGGCGTCAGCCCCATGATGGCGCGGCCGGTCTGCGACTTGCCCGAGCCGCTCTCGCCGACAATGCCGAGCCGCTCGCGGCCGAGCGAGAAAGAGATGCCGCGCACTGCCTCGATCAGCCCGGTGCGCGTCGGGAAGGTGACGCGCAGATCCTCGACTTCGAGCAGCGTCTTGCTATTAGCGTTCACTGGTCACCGCTCCGCGGGTCGAGCGCGTCGCGCAGGCCGTCGCCAAGCAGGTTGAAGCCGAGGCTGACGATGAGGATGGCGAAGCCCGGCGCGCCGGCCACCCACCATTGGTCGAGCACGAAACGGCGGCCCGAAGCGATCATCGTGCCCCATTCGGGCAGCGGCGGCTGCGCGCCGAGCCCGAGGAAGCCGAGGCCGGCGGCGGTGAGGATGATGCCGGCCATGTCGAGCGTCACGCGGATGATCAGCGAGGAGATGCAGAGCGGCATGATGTGGCGCAGAACGATGCGGAAGGGAGAGGCGCCCATCAGTTCCACCGCCTTGATGTAATCGGAATTGCGCACGGTCAGCGTTTCGGCACGCGCGATGCGGGCATAGGGCGGCCAGGAGGTGATGGCGATGGCGAGCACCGCGTTCTCGATGCCTGGGCCGAGGGCCGCGACGAACGCCAGCGCCAGGATCAGCTTGGGAAAAGCGAGGAAGATGTCGGTGATGCGCATCAGTATGGCATCGGTCCAGCCGCCGGCATAGCCGGCGACCGTGCCGACCACGAGGCCAATGGGGGCGGCGATGATGGCGACCAGGATGACGACATAGAGCGTCCAGCGCGAACCGTAGAGGATGCGCGAGAGTATATCGCGGCCGAGATCGTCGGTGCCGAACCAGTGCTCAGCGCTTGGCGCCAGCAGGCGCGCGTTCTTCAGATCGCCGAAGGTCGGCGAATAAGGCGCCAGCACCCCGGCAAGGGCGGCAATGACCAGCAGCGCGATGATGATGAGCAGGCCGAGAAAGGCCAGCCGGTTGGCGGAGAAACGCCGCCACGCGACATAGGCGCGGCCGAGCCTTGCCTGCATGCGCGAGGCCGGCCGCTCGCTGAGCAGCCAGTCGCGGCGGCTCTGGATCGCCTCGGCGCTCATGCGGATTTCGTCCTCGGGTCGAGCACGCGGTAAAGCAGGTCGGAGAGGAGATTGATGGCTATGAACACCGAGCCGATGACGATGGTGCCGCCGAGCACAGCGTTCATGTCGGCATTCTGCAGCGAATTGGTGATGTAGAGGCCGATGCCAGGCCAGGAGAAGACCGTCTCGGTCAACACCGAGCCTTCCAGCAGCCCGGCATAGGAGAGCGCGATCACGGTCACCATCGGCACGGCGGCATTGCGCAATGCATGAGCCCAGATGATGCGGGTTTCCGACAGGCC
Source organism: Mesorhizobium sp. B2-3-2 (assembly GCF_006442295.1). NCBI lineage: Bacteria > Pseudomonadati > Pseudomonadota > Alphaproteobacteria > Hyphomicrobiales > Phyllobacteriaceae > Mesorhizobium > Mesorhizobium sp. B2-3-2. Next base: position 128,351 of record NZ_VFWA01000003.1, read on the forward strand.
CTTGGCGCGCGCGGCGACGATGTATTCCTGGGTAAGTTCGTTGAGCATGAAGGAGCGCGTCATTCGGCTGATATAGGCAAGCGAGAAATAGCCGAGCAACGAGGCCGGCAGGATGATGTGGCGGAAGGCATCCCAGAAGACGTCCCACTGCCCCTGCATCGCCGAGTCGAGAAGGTAGAAACCAGTGATCGGCGTGAAGGTGTATTCGTAGACGACGTCGAGCCGCGCCGGGAAAGCCACCCATTGCAGCTTGGCGTAGAACAGGACGAGCCCGAGCAGGCCAAGCCAGAAGATCGGCACGGAATAGCCGATCAGGCCGATGACGCGCACGACCTGGTCGATGATGCTGCCGCGCCTGACGGCAGCCAGCACACCCAGCGGCACGCCGAACAATGCGCCGATCAGCGTGCCCAACGTCGCCAGTTCCGTCGTTGCCGGAAGGGCGCGGCGGATGTCGGTCATGACCGGATTGGTGGTCAGCACCGAGGTGCCGAAATCACCATTGAGGGCATTTTTGACATAAATGTAGAACTGCTCGACCAGCGGCAGGTCGAGACCCATCTCGCGGCGCGTGCGTTCCACGACATTGGCCGGCGCCCGGTCGCCGAGCACGGCCAATACCGGGTCGATGGGAATGACGCGGCCGATGAAAAAGGTCACCGCGAGCAGACCGAGATAGGTCGTGATCGCGATCACCAGGAAGCGGCCGATCGATGAGAAAATGGCGACGGCACGGGCGCTGCCGCGCCCTGCCGCCGCCTGATTTTCAGCTACGCTCATCCGCCGGCGCTATTCCTTGGAAACCGGCCCGACGAAATTGGTGTCGAAGCTCGGGCCGAGCGCGAAGCCCTTGAGGTTCTTGCGCAACCCGGCGACTTCCAGCTGCTGGTGGATGATGACGAAGGGACTGGTGTCGAGGATCTTCTGCTGCAGATCCTTGTACATGTCGGCGCGCTTGCCCGAATCCTTCTCCAGCAAAGCCGCTTCGGTTTGCTTGGTCAGGTCCGGAATGTCCCAGGCGTTGCGCCAGGCCAGCGTCTTGGACTTGCCCTCATCCGAATTGTCCGGGTTCGAGGCAAAGGTCTGGGCATTGGAGTTCGGATCGAAATAGTCCTGGCCCCACTGACCGATATAGATGTCGTGGTTGCGGGCGCGATACTTGGTCAGCGTCTGCTTGCCGTCGCCGGGAATGATCTCCAGCTTGATGCCGGCCTGGCCGAGCGTCTGCTGGATCGATTCCGCCATGCCGGTCGTCGGCTGGCCGGTGCGCACATCCATGGTCACGCTGAAGCCGTCGGGCAGGCCCGCCTTGGCCAGCAGTTCCTTGGCCTTGGCGACGTCGAGCTTGAACGGGTTCTTGTCCAGTTCGCCGAGCACGCCCTTGGGCAGGAAAGTCTGGTGGATTTCGCCAATGCCCTTGAGGATGGTCGAGCTCAGCGCGTCATAGTCGACCAGATATTTGAAAGCCTGGCGGACTTCGGGCTTGGCGAGCTTCGGGTTTTTCTGGTTGAGGCTGATATAGTAGACGGTGCCCTTGGGCGCGCTGGTGGTGGTGAGGTCGGCGTTCTTGGCAATGGCGTCGAGGTCGTTCGGCTCGAGATTGCGGGCGACGTCGATGTCGCCTGCCTCGAGCGCCAGGCGCTGTGCCGAGCTTTCCTTCATGTTGCGGTAGATGACGCGGGCAAGCTTGGCCTTTTCGCCGTAGTAATTGTCGTTGCGTTCGAGCACGACGGCCTCGTTGGCGCGCCACTCACGCAGCTTGTAGACGCCCGAGCCGGCATAGCCGGTCTTCAGCCAGGCATTGCCGAAATCATTGTCCCATTTGTAGTCGGCGCTCGGCGTGACCGCCGCGACATGTTCCTTGACCAGCTTGGCGTCGACGACCGAGGCGACGGTGGCCGACAGGCAGTTCAAGACGAAGCTCGGCGCATAGGCCTTGTCGACGGTGAACTGGAAGGTGCTGTCGTCGACCGCCTTGGCCTTTTCGGTCACATTGTCGCCGCTGATGCCGAACTGGCCGATGATGAAGGCCGGGCTCTTGTCCAGCTTGACGGCGCGTTCGAACGAATAGGCGACGTCGGCCGCGGTGATCGGGTTGCCCGAGGCGAATTTCAGGCCGGGCTTGAGCTTGAACGTATAGGTCAGGCCATCGTCGGAGACGGTCCAGCTTTCGGCGAGATCGCCCTTGACCTTGGAGGTGTCGCTGAGGTCGAGCCGGACCAGCAGGTCATAGGTGTTGCCGGTGACCTCGGCGGTCGACAGCTCGAACGCCTCGCCCGGATCCATGGAGATGATGTCGTCGATGGCGAAGCCTTCGACCAGCGTGTCGGCGGGCGTGACCGCGCCAGCCGGCGCTCCCGCCAGAAGCAGCGCCGACATTGCGGCACCCGCAAGCAGAATGCGGGATCGTAGAGCAAGCTTTTCCATCATCATGGTGATTGTTCCCTGTTTTGTTGACCTGAGTTCCCGGCTCAGGGTTGCGGTGTTTTTCCAGGCCGACAAGGGCCCCCTTTGACCACTTACCGTCGTGGTTTTTGTCCAGTTGGTCAACAGCATATCCGGCGGCCTCGCGGCCGGCAACGAGCATTTATGCGTCGGCTCACTGGATCATAGTGGCAGGCGGGCGAGCCGGAGCAGGCGAAGGCCAACAGAGGCCGGCAATCGAGAAAAAACCATGACTTGGGAGTTACTTCAGCGCGGCAACCAACCCGGCATCGGGGAAGCAGGTGGCGGGCTTGCCGTTCTTTTCCTGCCAGGCGCCGATCGAGCGGCGGGTCTTGAAGCCGGGCAGTCCGTCGGCGCTGCCGACATCGTAGCCCTTGGCCTCCAGCGCCCGCTGCAGGGCGGCGATGTCGGAGCGGTGGAGGTCGCCGACCGCACCCCAGCTGCCGGAGAAATTGGCATCGCCATGGGCGATGCGGTCGGCGCCATGGCCGATGAACAGCGCATAGAGGTCGCTGGTGTTGTATTGCTTCAGCACGTAGAAATTGGGCGTGGCGATGAAGGCCGGGCCGCTGCGGCCGGCCGGCATCAGCAGGAAGCCCTCGGCCTTCAGTTCGCTCGCCGGGAATGCCTTGCCGCCGACACGCCTGATGCCCATTGCGGCCCATTGCGAGATTGTCTTGCCCTGGTCGGGGCCCTCGAGCGAACAGGAGACGCTCTCGGGCACGGTCACCTCGAAGCCCCAGCCACGCCCCCTCACCCAGCCATAATGGACGAGGTAGTTGGCGATCGAGGCGAGCACGTCAGGCGTCGAGCGCCAGATGTCGACACGCCCGTCGCCATCGAAATCGACGGCATGCTTGAGGAACGATGTCGGCATGAATTGCGGTTGGCCGAGCGCGCCGGCCCAGGACGATTTCATCGCATTCACCGGGGCCAATCCGCGCTGGACGATCTCGAGCGCCGCCAGCAGTTCGGTGCGGAAGAAGTCCTTCCTCGTCGACATGAACGCCTTGGTACCCAGCACCTCGAAGGCGTCGTAAGGCATCTTCGCCGCGCCAAACCCGGTTTCGCGGCCCCAGATCGCCAAAAGGACCTCGCCCGGCACGCCATAGCGCTTCTCGATCGCGGCGAGCGTCCTGGCGTTGGCCGCCTCGCGCGTCCGCCCGCCCGATGTGATGGCGCGGATGGTCTTCTCGGCGAAATAGGCGCCGGGCGAGCCGAACTCGGCCTGATGCTGCTTCTGCGGGGTCTTCGGCTTCTCGCCGGGCATGACAAGATCGGGCAGCTTGAGATTGGGTTTGACCCCGTCGAAGGCGGCGGCGAAGGTTTTTTGAGAGATGCCTTTGGCCTTGGCGTCGGACCAGAGGTCGTTCTGCAGCCAGGAGCGGAACTGGTCGTCGATGGGGGCGGCCGAGGCGGGTGTGGCGAAGACATGGAAGGCGAGAGCAGCCAGGAAGCACGCAAGACAGAGCTGGCGAAGTCCGCGTTCTGTGTTGCCCCCCTCTGTCCTGCCGGACATCTCCCCCTCAAGGGGGGAGATTGGCAGTTTCGCGCTTGGCGTTTTTTGAGCGGTGGCGGTTGGCGAAAGCAGAGACAACAGTCGATCTCCCCCCTTGAGGGGGAGATGTCCGGCAGGACAGAGGGGGGCGTGCCCCACCAGCTTCAAAAGATGCGTGACAATCATGGCGCGCATCCTCCCCGCCAGCCCTGTCAAAACGCCGTCCTGGAGCGCAGCGCTGCCGCCAGCGTGCCTTCGTCAAGGTAGTCGAGTTCGCCACCGACCGGCACGCCATGCGCCAGCCGCGTTATCTTCACCTCGAAACCGGACAGTTGATCGGTCAGGTAATGGGCTGTGGTCTGGCCCTCCACCGTGGCATTGACGGCCAGGATGATCTCCTTGACCTCGCCGCCGGCGACGCGGTCGACCAATGAGCGGATGTTGAGCTGATCGGGGCCGATACCGTCGAGCGGCGACAGCGTACCACCCAGCACGTGGTAGCGCACATTCATCGCCGCCGCCCGCTCCAGCGCCCAGAGATCCGAGACATCCTCGACGACGATGAGGGTGGCGGCGTCACGGCGCGGATCGGTGCAGATCATGCAGGGGTCCGACGTGTCGACATTGCCGCAGGTCGAGCAGATGCGCACCTTGTCGGCCGCCTCGCCCATGGCGGCGGCGAGCGGCGACAGCAGCTGTTCCTTCTTCTTGATCAGATGCAGCGCGGCGCGCCTGGCCGAGCGGGGACCAAGCCCCGGCACTTTGGCCAGGAGCTGGATCAGGCGTTCGATCTCGGGACCCGCGATTCGCTTGGACATTGCCCTGATCTAGAGCAATTCCACGAAAAGTGCGAAGCGGTTTTGCGTCCGGACAGCATCTCCAACCAGCACCTGCGGCCCGTCAGCTGCGGCCCGCCTTAGTTGGTTTCGAGCGGCCGGTTCTGGCTGACGATCATCGCGGCGATGGCGTCGGTATTCTCAGGCGTCGACTGGAACCCCATCGCCGCTTCCTGCGGCGCACCCTGCACCGAGGAAATGACCCTCGTGTTCAAGGTCCCGCCAAAGCGAGCGGCATCCGGTTCCTCCATCGGCTCCTGCATCGCCACCACCGTCGGCTTCTCCTGGACGCGCGCGGACTTTGCGGCCGGCGCAGCCGATGCCGTCACGTAGGTCTGCTGGGCCGGCTTGCCGGAGCGCACCGGCTCCGCCCCGGCAGTCACGTAGGCCGCAGCGGCGCGATCGGATGTCTTGGCCGCCGGTTCGGCGGAAGCGACGCGAGTCGCGGCTACTCCGGGCAAGGCTGCCGGCGTTTCCGCCGAAGCGACCGCGACCGTCGGCTCGTCCGGCAGCGGCTGCCAGTTGCGGCCGCGCTTCTCGTAGAACGCATTGCCGCCGGCGACCATGGTGTAATGCATGTTCTTGTAGGGGAAGCGCAGGCCCGCGGTGTGGAAATACATCGTGTTCTTGAGCTTGGCCTTGCGCTCGCCCTTGAGCACGGCCTCGGCGGCTTCCTCGACATCGGGCATAGCACGCGAATTCATCGGCCTGGTCATGACGCCGGGCGCGAACTGGCCGCGCTCGCCCACCACCGCGCAGATGGTGTCGCCATGCTTGCCGGAGCGCAGCCGGTTCATCACGACAGTGCCGACGGCGATCATGCCATCGCGGCTCGAGCGGTTGGATTCGAAGAACATCGCCCTTTCCAGGCATTCCCTGTCCTTCGGCGTGTGGTAGCCGCGGGAGCTCAGGAAACTCGGCGTGATGGCGTCGGTCAGGCTGGACATGCCGTGTGACGCGGTCTGGCTGCAAGCGGCCAGGAACAGGGGAGACGTGACGACGCCGAGCAATAGCGGCGTCTTCCATCGCGTGGAAATCAACAGGTAACCCTCTCACTTCGATGCCCGCCCCCAGGCTGCGGCAAGAATGAGACACTTTCAGGCAAAATGATGGCTAAAACGTTATTGGTGAGATGCTGTTGCCAAACTGGCACAGTTACGTGGCAAGATCCGGACCTCAAGCCTTTGTTTTATGCACGCCCTTGTCCATGCCGAGACCGCTTTTGGGCGACATGCATTATCGCCCGGCTGAAATCGCAGCCGGCCGTCCTGGCTCAATTTCTTCGAATTTCTCCGAGAACAGCCCGCGCTTCAGGAACAATGCTCGCGCATTCCGGGCGACCGGCGCGATCTTTCCCGGCCAGTCGCTGTCGATGAACTCGGACCTGGTGAAATCGGGGTTGGCCTCCCCGGCAGCCTCCAGGAAATCCGCGATCTCCAGCACGATGGCGCGTTCTTCCTTCGAGAGCGCCGAGGTGCCCGCTTCGATCGAGGGGCGATGCACGAAATCCTCGAACAGGTTGAAATAGCCCTTGATGCCGACGAGATCGACGCCGGCATCAGAATCGGCCAGGATTTCCAGGATCTCGTAGATCCTGTTGCGGATACGCTGCTCGATCAGCCTTTCGGACGGCTCTTCGGCCATGGCCAACTAGTCTTTGGCTTTATGCATGTCGTTATCCCCAAAACCCTCGCACACTCTTGGGCGACATGCATTTAGAAGGGCAGTTTCATTCCCGGCGGAATCGGCAGGCCGGCGGTCAGCGCCTTGGTCTTTTCCTGCATGATCTGCTCGACCTTGGACTTGGCGTCATTGTGGGCGGCCAGAAGCAGGTCTTCGAGGATCTCGACCTCATCCTCCTTGAACAGAGAGGGGTCGATCTTCAGCGACTTCATCTCGAACTTGCCGGTCAACGTCACGATGACCAAGCCGCCGCCGGCCTGGCCGACGGCTTCGACTGTGGCGATCTCGTCCTGCATGGCCTGGAACTTGGCCTGCATTTCCTTCGCCTTGCCCATCAGGCCGAGAAGATCTTTCATGGTCCGATCCTTTGCAGAGTCGTGGTTTCGTCAGGGTTCGTCGTCGTCCGCCGGCGGCTCGACCGGCACTTCGGCTTCGACCGCATCGGCTTCCGGCGCGTCGGGAATGCGCACGTCGATGATCCTGGCGCCGGGAAAACGCGCCAGGATGGCGGCGACCGTCGGATCGCTCTTGGCATCGAGCAAAGCGTTCTCGCGCCTGGTCGATTCCATTTCGGCCAGCGTCTGGCCGCCCTCTTCCTTCGACAGCGACACCAGCCAGTTGCGACCGGTCCAGGCGCGCAGCTTGGTCGTCAAATCGTTGAGCAGCATTTTGGGCGCATCGTCGGTCAGGCTGACGTCGATGCGGCCGGGCTCGATGCGCACGAGGCGGATGCAGCGCTTGACCAGCACCTTGAAGGCGATGTCGCGCTGCGCGTCGGCAAGGGCGACAATATCGGCCAGCGATTTCAGCGGTATTGGCTGCGCCTCCGGCGCCGGCTGCACAGGCGAAACGAAGGCGGCCGGAGCGGGCGCGGCCTCCACCAGCCGCATGGTCTGCGCGCCGCCCGACCCGCCGGGCATGCGCGCCTGCGCCACTGCGCTGGCGCCGTTGCCACCAGGAGCGCCGCCATTACCGGGGCTCGCCGGCGCGCCGTTCGAACGCGGCGCGGCGCCCGGCGCCGGCAGGCCGTTCTCCAGCGACCTCAATGCCTCGTCCAGCGTCGGCAGGTCGGCCGCGTGCGCCAGCCGGATCAGCACCATCTCGGCCGCACTTACCGGCCGGTTCGAGGACTGCACCTCCGGGATGCCCTTGAGCAGCATCTGCCACGTCCGCGACAGCACCTTGATCGAGAGCGTCCGAGCGAAATCGGCGCCGCGCTCGCGCTCGTCCTGCGACAGCGCCGCGTCGTCGGCCGCGGTCGGCACGAAGCGCAGCCGGGTGACGAGATGGTTGAATTCGGCAAGATCGGTCAGCACGGCGGCCGGATCGGCGCCGGTGTCGTATTGCGCGCGCAATTCAGCCAGTGCCGCCGCCACATCGCCCTTCATGACATGTTCGAACAAATCGACGACGCGGGCGCGATCGGCAAGGCCCAGCATCGCCCGCACGGCTTCGGCGCTGACCGCACCGCCGCCATGCGCGATGGCCTGGTCGAAAATCGATTGAGCATCGCGCATCGACCCTTCGGCGGCACGCGCGATCATTGCCAGCGCGTCGTCGTCCGCCTCGATGCCCTCCAGGCCCGCTATCCGGGCGAGATCAGCCTTCACGACAGCCGCATCGATGCGCCTCAGGTCAAAGCGTTGGCAGCGCGACAGCACGGTGATCGGCACCTTGCGGATTTCGGTGGTGGCGAAGATGAACTTGACGTGCGGCGGCGGCTCTTCAAGAGTCTTCAACAGGCCGTTGAAGGCCTGCGTCGACAGCATGTGCACTTCGTCGATGATGTAGACCTTGTAGCGGGCCGAGACCGGCGCGTAGCGCACCCGTTCGATGATGTCCCTGATGTCGTCGATACCGGTGTGCGAGGCGGCATCCATCTCGATGACGTCGACATGGCGGCCTTCCATGATCGCCTGGCAATGCTCGCCGAGGACGGAAAGATCGACCGACGGCTGGTCGACTGTTGCCGTTTTATAGTTCAGGGCCCGCGCGAGAATGCGCGCGGTCGTGGTCTTGCCGACGCCACGCACGCCGGTCAACATCCAGGCCTGGGCGATGCGGCCGGTGGCGAAAGCGTTGGTGAGCGTGCGCACCATCGGCTCCTGGCCGACCAGCTCGGAGAAATTCGCCGGACGGTACTTGCGCGCCAGCACGCGATAGGCGCCGGCCTTGCCTATCTCCAGGCTTTTTGGTCCCGAATTTCCGGCTTCGCTCATTCGCCCGCAAAACTCCAAATGGCCGCGCCAAAAGGCGACCGATTCCTGCGCATAGTTTCGCCCGCGCTGCAATGCGTCGTCAACGTCGCGAGAAGGGCCGATGAGGTGGGAGGCTGGAACAATGACCCGTTCCGGGCTCGTTAGGGCTGCTTCCTTCCGGACCTGACCCGGTTGGCGAGTGGATCGTCCACCACCAACCTCCCGCCGTCCATATCGGCAATTGCGCGACGAAATGCAAGAGCGCAGGCAAATCGGCTGCACCAGCCGCGAGATTCGCTTGCAGCCTCGATGCAGCCGCTCTAGCGTTCATGAACTCTGAGGAAAACACCGAAAGCAAGGGAAACGCCGATGTTGCCGGGCCTGAAGGCCGGATTCACGCTGGATGCCCGGCTGGAGGCGGACAGCGAGCAGTTGATGTGGCTTGGGCTGTGTGAATTGCGCGTGATGAACGACCGCCGCTGGCCATGGCTGCTTCTGGTGCCGCAGCGGCCGGGCGTCGAGGAAATCCACGACATGACGCCGCTAGACCAGACAATGCTGACCTTCGAGACCAATATGGTGGCGCAGGCGCTGAAGAAGGTGACCGGCTGCACCAAGATCAACACCGGCGCGCTCGGCAACATCGTGCGCCAGTTGCACATCCATGTCATCGCCCGTTCGGAAGGCGATCCCGGCTGGCCAGGCCCGGTGTGGGGGCACGGCCTGCGCGAGCCCTATCAGCGCTCCGAACTGCGCCGGTTTGCCGAAACGATAAGGGCGGCGCTATAAGCCTTCCCGTGCCCATCCCGAACGTGTCCATCCCGAACGCCCAGAGTCCGCATGAGCTTTAGCCTGTTTGACGCGCCCTTGCGCGAGCCGAGCCAATTCGTCGGCTTCGCCGGCAACAGTATCGACCGACAATCCGAGAACCGCGCCGACGATTCGGTCGACAAAGCGCTCGCCGATCCTGGAACCAGGCTGCTTTTGATGCAGGGCGGCCGGCTCTACCTGAAGGTTCGTGACGGCAGCTTCGACCCCTGGTTCGGCGTCGCCGAAAGCCTGCCCTTCCAGACCCTGCCCGGCAGCGGCGTGCTGCTCGGATTCTCCGATCAGGGCCCGGTGCTGGCGGTGACCGCCGGCCTTGAGCCGGAACAGCTTCCGGAAACGGTCAAGGCCATCGACTACCGCTCGGTCTACATGCAAGGCCTGATCGACGAAGCGGCCGCCGGGGCGATGGCGCAGGGCGCCGCGCTGCTCGCCTGGCACGCCAGCCATCGTTTCTGCAGCAAATGCGGGACCGAGTCACAAATGCGGGCCGGCGGCTACAAGCGCCATTGCCCGAATTGCGGCACCGAGCATTTTCCGCGCACCGATCCGGTGGCGATCATGCTGACGGCGACGCGCGAGAAATGCCTGCTTGGGCGCGGCCGGCATTTCGCGCCGGGCATGTACTCCGCCCTTGCCGGCTTCATCGAGCCGGGCGAGACGATCGAGGCGGCGGTGCGCCGCGAGACGCTGGAGGAGGCGGGCATCCGGCTCGGCCGCGTCGTCTACCACGCCAGCCAGCCTTGGCCATTCCCCTATTCGCTGATGATCGGCTGCTTCGGCGAGCCGCTCAACGAGGACATCCAGGCCGACCTCAACGAGCTGGAGGACTGCCGCTGGTTCTTGCGCGACGAGGTGCGCCTGATGCTGGCCAGGGAGCATCCGGGCGATCTGATCACGCCGCCGAAGGGCGCCATCGCGCACCACCTGATCCGCGCCTGGGTCGACAGCGAATAATGGAAATCAGGAGAGGGAAATGATCCGCCATACCGTCGTGTTCACGCTGAAGCATCCGCCGCACTCGCTGGAGGAAAAAAGGTTCCTGGTCGACGCCAAGAGAATCCTCTCGGCAATCAGGGGCGTCACCCATTTCGAACAGCTGCGTCAGGTCAGCCCCAAGAACGACTACCAGTTCGGCTTCTCCATGGAATTCGCCGACCAGGCCGCCTATACCAGGTACAACGACCATCCCGACCATGTCGCCTTCGTGCGCGACCGCTGGGTGCCGGAGGTAGAAACCTTCATGGAGATCGATTACGTGCCGCTTGGCGCAGTGATTTAGAAGCGTAGGCTAATATGATGATCACCACGCTTTCGAGTCGCGAACTCAATCAGGACCTTGGCCGTGCAAAACGCGCTGCCAAGGAAGGACCGGTGATCATCACCGACAGGGGCCGGCCGGTGCATGTCCTGTTATCGTTCGATGAGTAAAAAAGGCTCACCGGCAAACCGCGGTCACTCGGTGACATGCTGGCTGCGCCGGAAGCTGGAGAGCTTGATTTGCCGCTCCCGTCCCGCACGGAACATGCCGAGCCAATAGACTTGTCCTGAGGCTGTTGTTCGATACCAATGTCGTGTCCGATCTGCGGTCAATAACGCCTACATCGCAGCCACGGCCTTCACCCGGCGTATGACGCTGGTGACGCGCAACATCGGGGATTTCGAGGGAACCGGAGTGGCACTCGTAAACCCGTGGGACTTCCCGAACTAGGTACTTTCATGCATGTCGTTGTCCCAAAACCGCTGCGCAGTTTGGGGGACATGCACTAATCCGCCACCTTCCACTGCTCGCGTGACTCACTTGCCGGATAGACGCCGAGGATGCGCACCTCGCGCGAGAAGAAGCGAAGCTCGTCCAGCGCCAGCTTGACCAGCGGATCGTCGGGGTGGCCCTCGATGTCGGCGTAGAACAGTGTCGCCGTGAAGGCGCCGAGCTGGTAGCTCTCGAGCTTGGTCATGTTGATGCCGTTGGTGGCGAAACCGCCCATAGCCTTGTAGAGCGCGGCCGGCACGTTGCGGACGCGGAAGATGAACGTCGTCATCATCTTGACGTCAGGCGCCGGGCGTTCGGCCCATTGCTTGCTCTTGCTCAGGACGACGAAGCGGGTGACGTTGCTGTCTGTGTCCTCGACATTCTCCTCGATGATGTCGAGCCCGTAGAGCGTCGCGGCCAGCGCTGGCGACAGCGCCGCCATGGTGCGATCCTTGACCTCGGAGACCATCTTGGCGGCACCCGCCGTGTCGCCCGCGACTATCCCTTTCCATCCATTCTTGCGGATATATTTGCGGCATTGGCCAAGCGCATGGATGTGGGTGTGCACAGTCTTGATCTCGTCGCGTTTGACGCCGGGCAGCACCATCAGCTGGAAATGGATCGGCAGGAAATACTCACCGACGATGTGCATCCTCGATTCCGGCAGCAGGTGATGGATATCGGCGACGCGCCCGGCGATGGTGTTCTCGATCGGGATCATGGCGAGATCGGCCTTGCCGGTCTCGACCGCGTTGAACGCGTCCTCGAAGGTCGGGCACGGGAGCGGCTGCATCGAGGGATAGACGTTGCGGCAGGCGGTGTCGGAATTGGCGCCGGGCTCGCCCTGGAAGGATATTCTGTTGGTCTTTTCAGGCATGGCCAATTCTCGATTGAGGGAGTGCCGGTTCGGCGCTCAGTTTGAAAGGATCGTCCTGGCCCTTTCCAGGTCTTGCGGCGTGTCGACGCCGAGCGGCAGCGAACGCACGATCTCGGCGTCGATGCGCATGCCGGCCTCCAGCGCCCGCAGCTGCTCCAGCCGCTCGCGGCGTTCCAGCGGCGACGGCTTGAGCGCCACGAAGCGCTCGAGCGCCGAGCGGCGATAGGCATAGAGGCCGATGTGATGATAGAGCGCGCCCTCGCCCCAGGGCGCGGTGGCCCGGGTGAAATAAAGCGCCCTCAGCCTGGTGGCCGACAATGGCGAACCGACGATCTTGACCACGTTGGGATTGGTCTTTTCCTCGTCGCGCTCGATCTCGACTCCGAGCGTTGCAATGTCCACCGCCTTGTCCTCGAACGGCCTGAGCGAGGCCACGATGATCGCGGGATCGATGGTCGGCAGGTCTCCCTGCACATTGACGATGGTTTCGACCTCGTTTGCCGGATCCAGCACCGTCAGGGCCTCGAATATCCGGTCCGAACCCGATTCGTGGTCCGATCGCGTCATCACCGCCTCGAAACCGTGTGCGCGCACGGCTTCCGCCACGCCTTGCGTGTCGGTCGCCACCACGACACGGCCAAGCCCGGCCTCGGCGGCGCGGCGCGCGACATGGACGATCATCGGGGCGCCGGCAATGTCGGCCAGCGGCTTGCCCGGGAGCCGGGTCGAGGCCATGCGGGCGGGGATCAGGATCAAGGTGGACATCGGTTTGACGGGCGTTCGAAACGAGGAGGGGAAAGTGGCAAAAGGTCTCACTGGAAGCGCCCTTATAGGTGTTGCAACGCCGGAGCAAAAGACCTAGTTTCCGCGCGATTTGACCGGCTCTGGAGGGCAGGTCTCGATACCGACGGACGGAGTGGACGGTTCGGTCCGCCGGAAAAGGGAGCAAGGGGCGTATGGATTCCAACGAAGTCAACAAGCTGCTCGCCGGATTGCTCGGAACCGTTTTCGTGGTGTTCTCGGTCGGCATCGTGTCGGACGCGCTGTTTGCCTCGCCCGCTCCGGAAAAGCCCGGCTTCGCTATCGAGGCCGCCGAGCCCGCCGAGGGCGGCCCCGCCGCTCCGGCAGCAGCCGAAAAGCCGATCGCGGATCTTCTGGCCAACGCAAGTGCCGAACAGGGCGCTGCCATCTTCAAGAAATGCCAGGCCTGCCACTCCGGCGAGAAGGGCGGCCCGAACAAGGTCGGCCCGGATTTGTGGGATCTCATCGATCGCCCGGTCGCCGCGCATGAGGGCTTCGCCTATTCGGCCGGCATGAAGGAGTTTTCCAAGGGCGGCACCGAGAAGTGGACCTACGACAACATCAACCACTTCATCACCTCGCCGAAAAAATTCGTGAAAGGCACGGCGATGGGCTTTGCCGGCCTGCCGAAGGAAGAAGACCGCGCCAACGTCATCGCCTATCTGCGCACGCTGTCGGACAATCCCAAGCCGCTGCCCGCGCCGGGCGCGGCCGCCGATGCATCCGCCCCCGCCAAGCCCGCCGAAGGGACCGCACCGGCCAAGCCGGCCGAAGGCGCAGCTCCCGCCAAGCCGGCGGCACCTGCTCCGGCCGCTCCCGCACCGGCGCCTGCTCAATAATCCGGATATCGTCTCGACGACCTTGAAAAAGCCGGGTTCAGCCCGGCTTTTTCGTTAGGAAACCGTATATGCGGCGACAAAGCCGCGCATGGCGGTTTTCACGCGCGGCAAATCATCTAGATTGCCTTTCTGGATGATGGCACGCATTGCGAAGAGGACAGTGGATGACGCTTGGCCGAGTGCTTCTCAAATCGTTGCTGGCGGCCGCCCTGCTGGCCGCGGGGTTGCAGGCGGCCCTGGCCGATGAATGGCGCACCACATCATCGCTGATCGGCCAATCCAAATACGGCGACAATTTCCAGCACTACGACTACGTGAACCCCAACGCGCCCAAAGGCGGCACGCTGAATTCGGTGGTGCTGGGCACGTTCGACAGCTTCAATCCCTATATCGTGCAGGGTTCGCCGGCCGCCGGCCTGGTCGGCTTCGGCGGTGGCCTGCTCTACGACACGCTGATGGAGCAGGCGACCGACGAGGGAAGTGTCAGCCATCCGCTGATCGCCGACGCCTACAAATACCCGGCCGACTTTTCCTCGGCGACCTATCGGCTCGATCCGCGCGCGAAATGGCATGACGGCCAGCCGATCACCGTCGACGACGTGATCTGGTCATTCCAGGTGCTGAAGGCGAACAGCCCGATGTACAGCCGCTATTTCGAGAACGTCACGGATGCCGTGGCCGTCTCGGACCGTGAAGTCGAGTTTCATTTCAGCCAGAAGGGCAATCGCGAGCTGCCTAAAATCCTGGGTGATCTCGCCGTGCTGCCGAAACACTGGTGGGAAGGCACCGATGCCAACGGCAAGAAGCGCGACGTCACCAGGCCGACGCTGGAGCCGCCGCTCGGCTCCGCCGCCTACAAGATCGCCAGCTTCAAGCCGGGCTCGGAAATCGTCTGGCAGCGCGTGCCGGACTATTGGGGCGCCAAGCTGCCGGTGAAGATCGGCCGCGAGAATTTCGACAGGCAGCGTTTCACCTACATCCTTGATGACAACGCCGCCTGGCAGGCCTTCACCAAGGGCGGACTTGACGACATCAAACCGGAAAACAGTTCGAAGCGCTGGAAGACATTCTATGATTTCCCGGCGGTCAAGGCCGGCGATGTCATCAAGCAGGAATTCAAGACCACCTCGCCAGAGCCGATGCAGGCTTTCATGCTCAACCAGAGGCGCCCGCTGTTCCAGGACCGCCTGGTGCGGGCCGCGCTGACCTATCCTTTCGACTTCGAGACGATGAACCGCACGCTGTTCTACGGCTTCAACACCCGCACCAGCAGCTATTTCCAGGGAACTGAACTGGCCTCCAGCGGCTTGCCGCAAGGCAAGGAACTGGAAATCCTGGAACAGTATCGCGACAAGCTGCCGCCCGAACTGTTCACACAGGAATTCAAGCTGCCGGTCTACGATTCGCCGCAGGCCGAGCGGAAATACCTGAAGCAAGCCGTTGATCTGTTCGCCAAGGCGGGATGGGTGATCAAGGGCGGCAAGATGGTCAATGCCAAGAGCGGCGAGCCGTTCAAGTTCGAGATTCTCGGCTGGAACGACACCGACCAGGTCATCTCCAGCCCCTATATCGCCAATCTGCGCAAGATCGGCGTCGACGCCACGTTGCGCATCATCGACCAGACCCAATATGTCAACCGGGTCAACAATTTCGACTACGATGTCATTATCGGGCAACTCGGCCAGTCGGAATCGCCGGGGAATGAGCAGCGCGACTTCTGGAGTTCCAAGGCCGCCGACCGTCCGGGGTCGCGCAACTACTCCGGCATCAAGAACCCGGTCGTCGATGCCCTGGTCGACCGCATCATCTTCGCCACCGACCGCGAGGATCTGGTTGCCGCCACCCATGCACTCGACCGCGTGCTGCTGTGGAATTACTACGTCGTGCCGCAGTACTATCGCGCCGTGGTCTGGCTGGCTTACTGGAACAAATTCGGCATTCCCGCCAAACAGCCGAGCTATATTGGCGCCGACCAGAATTCCTGGTGGATCGATCCGGAGAAGGAAAAGGCGCTGGCGGCCAAGTACAAGGGCAACAATTGATGGCGCTGCTGCCGCGTCGCGATTTCCTGGCCCTGGGCGGTGCCGCCGCAGCCACCGCCCTGTTGCCCGCAAAAGCCTTTGCCGACATTGCGACCGGCACAAAACTGCACGGCCTGTCCGCCTTCGGCGACCTCAAATACAAACCGGATTTCGCACATTTCGACTACGTCAATCCGGACGCCCCCAAGGGCGGCCAGATGAATTTCGCGCCGCCGAACGCCACGTTCAACCAGAGCTTCCTGACCTTCAACACATTGAATTCCCTGGTGTTGAAAGGAGATGCGCCGCCGCGCACCGAACTCTGTTTCGATTCACTGATGGCAAGCGCGCTCGATGAGCCGGATGCGGTCTACGGCCTGCTTGCAGAGTCCGTCACCTTGTCGCAGGACCGCAACGGCTTCCGCTTCGCGCTTCGACCGCAAGCGCGTTTCCACGACGGCTCGCCGCTGACCGCCGAGGACGTCGTCTTCGCGTTGAAACTTTACAAAGAGCAAGGGCATCCGAACCTTTCCCAGGCGTTGCGGTATATGACCGACGCGGTCGCCGAGGATCCGCTCACCCTCAATCTTACCTTCAACGGCGGACAGTCCGCGCAAAACATCCTCAGGATCGTGGCAATGCCGATCGTGTCCAAGGCCTTTTATGCGGTCAATGATTTCAATGCCTCGACGATGACGCCGCCGCTCGGCTCGGGACCGTACAAAATCGGGCGAGTGGCCGCGGGACAGACAGTCGAATATGAGCGCGTGGCCGACTATTGGGGCCGCGACCTCCCGGTAAACCGCGGCCAGTACAATTTCGACCGTATCCGCATCGACTTCTATCTCGACCGGCAGGCGGCGTTCGAAGCCTTCAAGAAGGGCGACACGCATTTTCGTGAGGAATTTACCGCACGTGTCTGGGCGACCGGTTACGATTTTCCCGCGCTCAAGGACGGCAAGGTCGTCAAGCGGGAGTTTCCCGGCGAGAAGTCGCCGGACATGCAGGCCGTCGCGCTGAACCAGCGTCGTGCGCAATTCCGCGACGAGCGGGTGCGACGGGCGATCGCCAGATGCTTCGATTTCGAATGGATGAAGCGAGCCCTGTTCTACGGCTCCTATGAGCGCTCCCAATCGAACTTCGAACGGTCACAGTACAAGGCCGAAGGCCTGCCTTCGCCCGCGGAACTGGCCCTGCTGGAGCCGTTTCGAGCCGAGTTGCCGCCGGAGGCGTTTGGCGAGCCGGTGATGCAGCGTGCGTCCGACGGTTCGGGCCATGACCGCAAGCTGCTGGGCGAGGCTTCGAGGCTGCTTGCCGAAGCCGGCTGGAAGCGAGCGGGCAATTTCGTCGTCAACGACAAGGGCGAGCGACTGCGGGTGGAGATGCTGGCGCAAGAGGATGGCATCGTCCGCATCTTTACCCCATGGTCGGAGAATATGAAGGCGATCGGGATCGACGCTTCGATCCGACAGGTCGATTCGGCGCAATATGAACAGCGGCAGAACGATTTCGACTTTGATCTTACCCTGCTGCATTGGTCGATCGGGGCGACGCCGACTGACGACAGCCTGGAGATGCTCTATGATTCTCGAATGGCGAAAATCCCAGGGCAGCGCAACTACCCCGGGACGGAAAGCAAGGCCATAGACGCTTTGATCGTGGCAGCCGGCAAGGCGCGAAGCCGGACAGAACTCGTCACCGCGCTCAGAGCCCTCGACCGGGTCTTGCGCGCGCGGCTGGACTGGATTCCAACATACTATCTGGCGAATCACCGCGTCGCCTATTGGGACATGTTCGGCTTCGTCGAGCAAAAGCCCGATTTCGGCTTTCCGGTCGAGACGCTGTGGTGGTTTGATAAGGGCAAGGCGGCAAGAATTGGCAAAGGCTGAGATATCGCTCCGCAGAGGGCAGGAAGCCTGATGGGCGCCTACATCCTGCGCCGCATCCTTTTGATGATCCCGACCCTGTTCGGCATCATGGCGATCTCGTTCGCCGTCATCCAGTTTGCGCCCGGCGGCCCGGTCGAGCAGGTGATCGCCAAGCTGACGAACCAGGGCGGCAGCGACCGTCTGGGCGGTGGCGGCGGCGATGCGGGCGGCGGCAATTTCGATGCGGCCGGCGACGTCGGCTCAAAATATCGCGGCGCACAGGGGCTCGATCCGGAATTCATCAAGAAGCTGGAGAAGCAGTTCGGCTTCGACAAGCCGCCGCTGGAGCGCTTCGGCCTGATGCTGTGGAATTATATCAGGTTCGATTTCGGCGACAGCTATTTCCGCGACATCTCGGTGCTCAATCTGATCCTGGAAAAGATGCCGGTGTCGATCTCGATCGGGCTGTGGATCACGCTTCTGTCCTACCTGATCTCGATCCCGCTCGGCATCCGCAAGGCGGTGAAGGACGGTTCCCCCTTCGATATCTGGACCAGCGGCGTCGTCATCGTCGGCTATGCCATTCCGGGCTTCCTGTTCGGCATCATGCTGATGGTGCTGTTTGCCGGCGGCTCGTTCTGGGACTGGTTCCCGCTGCGCGGCATCGTCTCGGACAATTGGGACCAGTTGTCGTGGCCGGCCAAGATCGCGGACTATCTCTGGCACATGACCTTGCCGCTGACGGCGCTGGTGCTGTCGGCCTTCGCCACGACGACGCTGCTGACCAAGAATTCCTTCCTGGAGGAAATCCGCAAGCAATATGTGGTGACCGCCCGCGCCAAAGGCCTCTCGGAACGACAGGTGCTCTATGGCCATGTCTTCCGCAACGCCATGCTGATCGTCATCGCCGGTTTTCCCGGCGCCTTCATCTCGGCCTTCTTCACCGGTTCGCTGCTGATCGAAAACATCTTCTCGCTCGATGGGCTCGGTCTGCTCGGCTTCCGGTCGGTGGTCGAACGCGACTATCCCGTGGTGTTCGCCAACCTCTACATCTTCTCGCTTCTCGGCCTGTTCGTCGGATTGCTGTCGGACCTCATCTACACCTGGGTCGATCCGCGCATCGATTTCGAGCGGAGAGACGTTTGATGTCGGAGGCAAGCGTTACCGCCGGGGTCGTGCCGGAGCGGATGCCGCGGCCGTTTCTGTCGCCACTCAACAAGCGCCGCCTGGAGAACTTCAAGGCCAACCGGCGCGGCTACTGGTCGCTGTGGATCTTCCTTGTCCTGTTCGTGCTGTCGCTGTTCGCCGAATTCATCGCCAATGACAAGCCGATCATCGCCTCCTACAAGGGCGAGATCCTGTTTCCGGTGCTGGTCGCCTATCCCGAAGAGAAGTTCGGCGGCTTCTATGCCGTCACCGACTATCGCGACCCGGTCATCCAGGACGAGATCAACGCCAATGGATGGATGATCTGGCCGCCGATCCGCTATTCCTACCAGACCGTCAACAATGCCATTCCCGAAGCAGCCCCGGCCAAGCCGTCCTGGCAGTATGACGCCAACACGCGTTGCAACCAGTACCCGCAAGGGGCTGCCGATCCGGCCTGCAGCGTCGGTAACTGGAACTGGCTGGGCACCGACGACCAGGCGCGCGACGTGCTGGCGCGGGTCATCTACGGCTTCCGCATCTCGGTGCTGTTCGGACTGATCCTGACCGCCGGCTCGGCTTTGATCGGCGTCGCGGCTGGAGCCCTGCAGGGCTATTTCGGCGGCTGGACGGACCTGCTGTTCCAGCGCTTCATCGAGATCTGGTCGGCTATTCCCGTGCTCTATCTCCTGCTCATCGTCGCCGCCATACTGCCGCCGGGCTTCTTCATCCTGCTCGGGCTGATGCTGCTGTTCTCCTGGGTGGCGCTGGTCGGCGTGGTGCGGGCCGAATTCCTGCGCGCGCGCAATTTCGAGTACGTCAACGCGGCGCGCGCGCTCGGCGTGCGCAACCGCACCATCATGTTCCGGCACCTGTTGCCCAATGCCATGGTGGCGACACTGACCTTTCTGCCGTTCCTGCTCTCAGGCTCGATCTCGACGCTGACCTCGCTCGACTATCTGGGTTTCGGCCTGCCGCCGGGCTCGGCCTCGCTTGGCGAATTGCTCAAGCAGGCGCAGCGCAATCTCAACGCGCCGTGGCTCGGCATCTCCGGTTTCGTCGTCATCTCGCTGATGCTGTCGCTGCTGGTCTTCGTCGGCGAGGCGACACGCGACGCCTTCGATCCGCGCAAGACGTTCCGATGACAACGATGCGGACCGGCATTCAGCATGATATATTCCCAGTGTGGCAGCTTGAGCCAAATGAGCGTGCGCATCAATTGTCGAAACGACTGATGGCCGCGGTCAGTCACGGCAGTTCCTCATCGTGCCCCACGGAAGGACAGAATCGTGAATAAGGTCATCCTTGAGCATTACCCCGCATCCAAACTCCCGGATGAACTGCGAGAGGGCATAGCTTTGAGTGCCTCGGTCAAGGTGACGGTAGAAGAGGAAGCCAAGCGGCCTCTCGGCCACAAACAATTGCTTGAACTTATGCGGAATGCGCAGGCCAACGCGTCGGGAACAAGTCTCGAAGAGGCTGTTGCGCGTGTTCGTGCCCTCCGCGATGAGTGGGAGGATTGATGGCCGCCTTCCGGCTTTATGTCGATACGAACATTTTCATCTACGCTTTCGAAAACAACGATGCTCTGGCAAAAAAACTGCTTCAGCTCATTTCACTGAACGAGGGCAGAAAGCAGCCTTTCCTCGCGACAAGCGAACTCGTGCTGGCAGAGTTGATGGTTGACCCTCTGAAAAAGAACAATGAGCCGCTTGTTGAGCTCTATGACAATATCTCGATTGGTAATACGTTTGTCTCTGTTGGAACGGTAACTCGCGAGGTTCTCTGGCACGCGGCACAGCTTCGCTCGCAATTCATTTCTCTCAGGCTACCGGATGCTATTCACCTTTCGACGGCGATGCATTTCGGATGCACACAATTTCTGACTGCCGACGTCAGGCTGAAGGATTCCTATTCTGTCACGCCAAGTCGGCTTGTCCCTCCGCAACTGACAGCGCAAATTTCGGTCATACGACCGGAGATTTCTGCCCTTGATAAAGTCATAGCGGAAATTGACACATGACTGCTTCTTTGCTCTCCGTTGGCGACCTCAGCGTCGCTTTTGCGCAAGGTGGACAGCAGTCGCTGGCCGTCGATCACATCTCCTTCGACATCGCCAAGGGCGAGACGGTGGCGCTGGTCGGCGAATCCGGCTCCGGCAAATCGGTCTCGGCGCTGTCGGTGCTGAAGCTCTTGCCCTATCCCAGCGCCAGCCACCCCTCGGGCAGAATCCTGTTCCAGGGCGCCGACCTGCTCGCCATGAACGAGAAGCAATTGCGGCAGGTGCGCGGCAACAAGATCACCATGATCTTCCAGGAGCCGATGACCTCGCTGAATCCGCTGCACACGATCGAGCAGCAGATCGTCGAGATCCTGAAACTGCATCAGGGCATGGCGGACCGCGCGGCCAAGGCGCGCACGCTGGCACTGCTCAACGAGGTCGGCATTCGCGAGCCGCAGAAGCGGCTCGACGCCTATCCGCACCAGCTCTCCGGCGGCCAGCGCCAGCGCGTCATGATCGCCATGGCGCTGGCCAACGAGCCGGAACTCCTGATCGCCGACGAGCCGACGACGGCGCTCGATGTCACCGTGCAGGCGCAGATCCTCGAGCTGCTGGCCGGCTTGAAAAGCCGCAAGGGCATGTCGATGCTGTTCATCACCCATGATCTCGGCATCGTGCGCAAGATCGCCGACCGGGTGTGCGTGATGACCAAGGGCAAGATCGTCGAGATGGGGCCTACCAAGGACATCTTCGCCAATCCGCAGCACGCCTATACGCGCCATCTCCTGGCGGCCGAGCCCAAGGGCAAGCCACCCGCAGCCAACAGCGCCGCGGCACCCGTGATGACCGGCAAGGACATCAAAGTCTGGTTTCCGATCAAGCAGGGGTTCTTCCGGCGCACCGTCGACCATGTGAAGGCGGTCGACGGCATCGATGTCACCGTGCGGGCCGGCCAGACGCTGGGCGTGGTTGGAGAGTCCGGGTCGGGCAAGACCACGCTCGGCCTGGCGCTGGCGCGGATGATCTCGTCAAGCGGAACCATCCAGTTCAACGGGCGCGACATCAACCAGCTCTCGTTCAACGCCATGCGCCCGCTCAGGCGCGAATTGCAGATAGTCTTCCAGGATCCTTTCGGCTCGCTGAGCCCCCGCATGTCCATCGCCGAGATCATCGAAGAAGGCTTGAAGATCCACGAGCCGAAGCTGTCGCTCGACGAGCGCGACGACAAGGTGGTCGACGTGCTGAAGGAAGTCGGGCTCGATCCGGCCACGCGCAACCGCTATCCGCACGAATTCTCCGGCGGCCAGCGCCAGCGCGTCGCCATTGCACGCGCCATGGTGCTCAACCCGCGTTTCGTCATGCTGGACGAGCCGACCTCGGCGCTCGACATGAGCGTGCAGGCGCAGGTGGTCGACCTCCTGCGCAGCCTGCAGGCCAAGCATGACCTGGCCTATCTCTTCATCAGCCACGACCTCAAGGTCATCCGGGCCCTGGCCAACGATGTCATCGTCATGCGCAATGGCCAGATCGTCGAAGCCGGTCCTTCCGAACAGATTTTTGAAAAGCCGCAAACCGACTATACTCGGGCGCTGATTTCGGCCGCCTTCAAGATAGAAACCGCCCCGACGGGGGTCGTCAGCGAGTGACTTCTCCCTTCGCAATTCCGGACGGAAGGCCGCCGCGCGCCTTTCCCGCAATTGCTCCAAACCGAACAACAGGACAAAATCCATAAATGGAAAAAGGCAAAATCCTGCTTGCCGTCACCGGCTTTCACCCGCAGCGCTGGCGTGAACTGCTGTCCGCAGAGCGCGAGGTGGTGCTCGAGCCGGACGGCGCCAGCGATCCTTCCATCACCTATGCGGTGGTGTGGAAGCAGCGGCCGAACCTGTTGGGGTCGCTGCCCAATCTGCGCGCCATCTTCTCGATCGGCGCCGGCGTCGACCACATCTTCTCCGATCCCAGCCTGCCGGACGTGCCGATCGTCAAGGTCGTCGCCGGCAATTTGGCCCAGCACATGACCGAATATGTCGTCTGGCGGGTGCTCGATCATCACCGCCAGGGCCTGCTCTACCGGTCGCAGCAGCCGAAGAAGATATGGCGCGAGCCGGCGCAGCGCACCGCTGAAGACATCTCTGTCGGCATCATGGGGCTCGGCAGTCTCGGCCGCGCGGCGGCGTCGGCGCTATTGTCGCTCGGCTTCGCAGTCAATGGCTGGTCGCGCACCGACCGGCCGATGGAAGGTGTCGCGACCTATTGGGGCGAGGCCGGGCTGATCCCGTTCCTCAATGCCACAGACATACTGGTCGTGCTGCTGCCGCTGACGGCGGATACCAAGGGTATCGTCAATTACGGCGTGCTGAAGGAATTGCGCAAGCGCAACGGTCTTGGCGGCTCGGTGCTGATCAATGCCGGTCGCGGCCGCCTGCAGAAGGACGCCGACATCCTGCGCGCGCTCGACGACGGCACGCTGAAGGAAGCGAGCCTCGACGTGTTCGAGGTCGAACCGCTGCCGAAGACCAGCCCGCTCTGGGCCCATCCGAAAGTATTCGTGACGCCGCATGCCGCGGCCACGTCCGATCCCGTCCACCTGGCGCCGATCATGCTGCGCCAGATGGACGCCTTCGAGCGGGGCGAAAAGCTGGAGAACCTGGTGGACCGCAAAGCGGGATATTAAGGAACCTCGACTCGGCTCACGCTTCCTCCCGTCCGGCGGGGACGTGGAGGTGAGCGTCTCGCAGAGGCCAGCTTAGCCGGGCAGAGCGAGCTTCTTCTGCTTGTCCGGCTTACCGCAATCGCGGCGCTCGATCGACCGGTTCATGGCGTCGATCTCGCCGCTTGCCTTGTCGGCATCGCGCTTGGCCTTGGAGCGCATGTCCGGGATGAACGGGCCAAAACCCATCGCCGGATTGGAGAAGGTCGGCTTGGCCTGCTGTGAAAGGTTGTGTTGCTGCGCCAGGGCGTTGCGTTGCGCCAGCAACTGCCCGCAAGGCACGCTGTCATACTGCAATGAGGACTGGACGTTTTCGTCCTGGCGCTCGGACATGGAGTTGCCGACACAGCCGGCCATAACGAGGCAAGATGCCAAGGCCATCATGTTCCAGCGCATGGAAATCCCTCCGTACGGCACCGCCCCGGCATAATCCGACACGCGATTGGGGCTTTTTCGCAGCAGAGGCACCCGGAAGCCTCAGACCGCGTGGCCTTTCCCGGCCACCACGGCCAGACCTTCGACCGGCTGGCTGCGATCGAGCCGGATGGTCGTGCTTTCCAGCGACAGGATCGAAAACCCGTTGGCGGCCAGCACCCGCCGCACATAGTCTTGCGAATGGGCGTAGCGCCGTGACGGCAGCAGCGCGAAGCCGTCGTGGTCAGCCAGCATTTCCACAGAGAACGCAAACAGGCCGTCGTCGGCAAGCATGCCGGCGACCGTCTCCACCAAGCCGTCGAGCGCGCCAACATAGATGAAGACGTCAGCGGCGGCCACCAGATCGGCTTTGTCGCCTTGATAGGAAAGGCGCTGCAGATCGGCCTTGGCCAAGGCGTCGTAGATGCCTTTTGCCCGCGCCTTGCTCAGCATGTTGGCGGAAATGTCGAACCCTTCGAGCCGGTCGACAATCGGCCGCAGCCGTTGCCCCAGCAGTCCGGTGCCGCAACCAAGATCGAGCGCCAGGCGGAACCGGCCGGGCCTTGCCCTGCGGATGGCCGCATCGAGGAACTCGGGCAGCCGGTAGCCGAGCCTATCGACCAGCGCCTGGTCGAAGGTCTGGGCATAGTGATCGAACAACGCCTCGACGAAGGCACTGGGCGGCGCCGTGGCGATCGGGGCCTTGCCGATCAGTTGCAACCGGAGCGTCGCGCCCTGACGATCTTCCGGATCGAGCCTGAGCGCCATCGCCCAGGCCTGCGCCGCAAGATCCGCCCTGCCGGCGGTCTCCTCCATCTCGCCCAGGCGAAACCAGCCCATTGCCCATTGCGGGACCAATTCCAGCGCGCCGAGCAGCAGTTCGGCCGCGGCGGCGTGATCGCCGGAGGCGTGCAGCATTTCGGCATAGTCGGCACGGCGGTCGACATTGAGGTCGCCCGACGAGATCTGAAGCGGTTTCATGATGGCCGTCCCGCCGGCGACTGCTGCCCGGCGGCTGGCTGTAGGACGAGTCAGCAGTCTCTTGCAACAGGCTTCCCGCGCCCGAATTAGCCACTATCTTGGAACAATGCGCGCCAGCGACCTGCTCCACCCCCGGCCCGAGGGCCTTTACTGCCCGCCGGGCGACTTCTTCATCGACCCGGTGCGGCCGGTCAACCGGGCGCTGATCACGCACGGCCATTCCGACCACGCCCGCTCCGGCCACGGCTCGGTGCTGGCGACGCAGCAGACGCTGGACATTATGGGGCTTCGCTATGGCGAGGGCTTCGCAGGCACGACACAGGCGGCAGGGCTGGGCGAGCGAATTGCCTTCAACGGCGTCGACATCAGTTTTCATCCGGCCGGCCATGTGCTGGGCTCGGCGCAGATCGCGGTCGAGCATCAGGGTATACGCATCGTCGCCTCCGGCGACTACAAGCGGCAGCAGGACGCAACATGCCTGCCGTTCGAACCGATCGCATGCGACGTGTTCATCACCGAAGCGACCTTCGGCCTGCCGGTGTTTCGCCACCCGCCAGACGGGGAGGAGATCGCCCGGCTCCTGAAATCGGCGGCGCAGTTCCCCGAACGCTCGCATCTCATCGGCGCCTACGCGCTGGGCAAGGCGCAACGGGTGATGCGGCTGTTGCGCGACGCCGGCTACGACAGGCCGATATATATCCACGGCGCGCTGGCCAAGCTCAGCGACTATTACCAGAGCCAGGGCATCGATCTCGGCATGCTGGAGCCGGCGACGGTGGAGAGCGCCAGCAAGGATGATTTCACCGGCGCCATCGTCGTCGGCCCGCCGGCCGCCTTCGCCGATCGCTGGGCGCGGCGCTTTCCCGATCCGATCTCCTGCTTCGCCTCGGGCTGGATGCGCATCCGCCAGCGCGCCAAGCAGGGTGGCGTCGAGCTGCCGCTGATCATTTCGGATCATGCCGACTGGGACGAACTGACCGCCACGATCAGGGAAACCGGGGCAGAGGAAATCTGGGTGACACACGGCCGCGAGGAGGCGCTGGTGCGCTGGTGCGAACTTGAAGGCATCGCGGCGCGGCCACTGCATCTGGTGGGGTATGAGGACGAGGGTGATTGATGATGGAGTGCTCGCCAACCGTCACAGCCGAGCTCTACGGCGCCCCCCTCTGGCCTGCCGGACACCCCCCCCTCAAGGGGGGAGATTGGCAGCTTCATTGGCTCCGCTCTTTGTGCAGCATCAGCGATTGGCGAAAGCAGATACGATATCCGATCTCCCCCCTTGAGGGGGAGATGGCGGGCAGGCCAGAGGGGGGCGCCTCGCGCCGGGTTTCGCTACTGGCGAGTTGCACCTCGCCATGAATCGCTTCGCCGAACTGCTCGACCGCCTTGTGCTGACGCCGTCGCGCAACGGCAAGCTGACGCTGCTGATCGATTATTTCCGCAGCGTCGAGGATCCTGATCGCGGGCTGGCGCTGGCTGCCATCACCGGCGATCTCAACATCGCCGCGATCAAGCCGGCGATGCTGCGCACCCTGGTGACCGAACGCATGGACCCGGTGCTGTTCGGCTATTCCTACGACTATGTCGGCGATCTCGCCGAGACGGTGTCGCTGGTCTGGCCGCAGATGCCCGGAGCCATACCGAACCGTGAGCCGACGCTCGGCCAGGTGGTCGCGAAGCTGCAGGCGGCGAGCCGCTCCGACGGCCCGAAAGTGCTGTCAAACCTGCTCGACAGTGCCGGCATCTCGGCCCGCTTCGCCATCATCAAGCTGGTCACCGGCGGGTTACGCATCGGCGTGTCGGCGCGGCTGGCCAAGCAGGCACTGGCGGATTTCGGCAAGGTCGACGTCGCCGAGATCGAGGAACTCTGGCACGGGCTGTCACCGCCGTACACAGCCTTGTTCGCGTGGCTGGAAGGCAGGGCCGCAAAGCCCGAGAGGGCGGCGCGGGCACTGTTCCGGCCGGTGATGCTGTCCAATCCGGTCGGTGACGGCGATCTCGACAGGCTCGACCCCGCCGACTATGCGGCCGAGTGGAAATGGGACGGCATCCGCGTCCAGGCGGTGTCGGAAGGCGGCATCCGCCGGCTCTATTCGCGCACCGGCGACGACGTCTCCGGCGCCTTTCCCGACCTCGCCGAGGCGATGGTTTTCTCGGCCACGCTCGACGGGGAATTGCTGGTCGGCGATCCCCGGGAAGCGACAGGGACGTTCTCGGATCTCCAGCAGCGGTTGAACCGCAAGACGGTGTCACTGAAGATGCAGCAGCAATACCCGGCTTTCATGCGTTGCTACGACCTTTTGCAGGTCGGCGCGGAGGATTTGCGGGGGTTGCCCTTCCGGGAGCGGCGCGGCCGCCTCGAAAGCTTCGTGAAAACGCTCGATCCGAGCCGCTTCGATCTTTCGCCATTCGTCGCGTTCTCGGACTGGCAGGCGCTGGAGGACCTGCGCCGGGCGCCGCCGCACCCGATCATCGAAGGCGTGATGCTGAAGCGCTGGGATTCGCCCTATGTCGCCGGCCGGCCGAAGGGCCCGTGGTTCAAATGGAAACGCGACCCGCACACGGTGGACGCCGTGCTCATGTACGCCCAGCGCGGCCACGGCAAGCGCTCGAGCTTCTACTCCGACTATACGTTCGGCGTCTGGTCCGGGGCGGAAGGCGAGGAGGAACTGGTGCCGGTCGGCAAGGCCTATTTCGGCTTCACCGACGAGGAACTGAGGCAGATCGACAAATATGTCCGCGACAACACGATCGAGCGTTTCGGGCCTGTGCGCTCGGTGCGCGCCGACCGCGACAACGGGCTGGTGCTGGAAGTCGCCTTCGAAGGGCTCAACCGTTCGACGCGCCACAAATCCGGCGTCGCCATGCGTTTCCCCCGCATCTCGCGGCTGCGCTGGGACAAGCCCGCCAACGAGGCCGACCGCATCGAGACGCTGCAGGCGCTGCTCGATCGTTGATCGCGCCCTCTCCGGTGCCGGCGCTCAAGGCTCGATGGAGACGCGGATCTCGTAGATGTTCACCGCCTTGCCCTGCTTGTCGAAATCGGAGTTGATGGCGATCGTTCCGGCCGAGCCGGGCCGCTTGTCGGGGAATTTCACGTCGAACAGATATTCGTTGCGCTGCTGGCCGACCGCATAGCGTTTGCGGCCGCAATCACCGAGCTCGCCGAAATTGCAGTCGATGGAGATCTGTGTGTCCTTGCCATCCTCGGCGCGGGCGACGATATCGAACACGGCATGCTTGCCGGCGAGCTTCTCCAGCACGCCTTGCCCCACATCGAAGCTGATCGCCGAACCGGAAGCGCCGGACTGGATGCGCAGGAATGGCCCTGAATCGTCCTTCATCGCTTCCGCCTTGGCATCCGACGGGGCGCTGACATGCGCCGGGTCGGTGGGCGAAAACACGTTGATCCAGTTGCGCGCCTGATCGGCAGCGCCAGGCTTTTCCGGCCCGGTCTCGCCATCCGCCGGCGTGAAATCGTCGTCCTCGACGGTCGGTGGCGCTTCGGGCGGCGCGGTGTCGAGCTGGGCCTGGGTCTTGAACACGCCGGTCTGCATGGCGAAAAACAGGCCGATACCGACCGCGGCGAGCAGCGTCACGGTGAGGAAGATGGCGGTCAGTGGCAGGCGCCGGCCCCTGATGCGCCTCTCGTCGCGATCGGGCGCCACTTCAGCCGTGGCTTCGGACGAAGCAGGAGCCGACATATCGATGGACGGCACGCCGGGAAGGGTCGCATCGGGCATGATGTCTGGAACGACCGGCAAGACGCGCGAGCGCGGCGCATCGGCGGCCGGCTGTGCAGGCTCGTCGAGGGAAACTGCGGGCGGTGCCGCGCCCTCGCCGGTTACGGCGGGTGCGACCGGGCTCGCCGGAAGCTCGACCGCCGGTGCGTCCGACTCAGCCTGGGGAGCGGCATCCGGCACCGCCGGCAGGAATTCGGATTCGATTTCGGTGATCTTGGCCTGTATCGCCTTACGGCGCTTGATGGCGAGTTCCACCGTCACGCCGGGATTGGCCTGGAGCGCACGGTCGAGCGCGGCGAAAGCCGAGCGATAGACCTTCTCGCGGTACGCGCGGTCCTCGGCATTGCCTCGTTCGAGGGCATTCCGGATCGCTTTTTCGATTGCGTCCAAGCGAGATCCCTCTGTGCGTTGCCCAAACCTCGCCATGATCGTTAGCCGCAGCCGACCAATCAATCAACGGGCGAGCGTCCGCATTCTGCCTCGTTGGAGTGTCCAAAGTCCATCTTGGCGGTATTCCGGCAACGAAATCAACATGCTTCATTGATCTTTGCCGGCACGGAGGCACGGGGCCAGGCGCCATGTCCCGGCCGATGGGTAAAGGGCGTGGCAGCCGGCTTTGTCGGCGATGTGTCGGGGCGGAACGACGCGCAACACGAATTGCCGGGCCGCATCCTGAATTCGCGATCGCCCATCTTGAATTCGCCGTCGGTTGAGTCTATCACCCAGCCCATCTTGGAGGCCTAACGCTTCCCGGGCCGCTTTAGCTCAGTTGGTAGAGCACATCATTCGTAATGATGGGGTCGCGTGTTCGAGTCACGCAAGCGGCACCACTTCCCGTCCGCTGCCGTTGTCACGGCATATGTCCCTGCCACAAGGGCAATCCACTTTCCGCAGCGAAGTCTTTGTCCTCCGCGTAGATCGGTTCGCCTCTTCTCACCACCCGTCGAAGCAGATCCGCATCTTCGTTGGCGTGATATCGAAAGGCATTTCGGGTGTCGTATCCATGCCCGGCCTGGGACAGGGAAAACCCGCTGACCACCACAGGGGCGAAACCGGCGAAACGCGCCAGTATGATCGCGAAGGCTCCGGTGGAGATTTTCCGGTGCCAGCCGCGGAACATATGATACTTGCCGCTAAGCTGCCAGACGACGTTGGCAAGCTGCCATTTGGTAAGCGCCTGCAAGGTTTCATAACGATAGTTGAAGGTGCGACAACCGGCTTTCAGCTTGTCCTCGACATCAGGCCAAACCGGGATGATCAGGTGCTTTGCCTGCCGTCCGTTTAACAAATCACGCTTGTAGAAATCCTGCTCGCTGGCATCGACGAAAATGCCGCGGCGGATCACGGCGATATCGGGAACGGGGAGGCCGACGGTTTCCGCCAAAAGCTGGGAAGCATTGACGGTCACAAGTGCCCAATCGGCATCATATCCCTGCGGGAGGCGAAAATTCGGCGCCGACCCCATCACCAAAGCGGGCCCCGTGGCCCTGGGCAGGCGAAGAATTGGCTTTGAGAAGGCTGGCAGGCGATCCGAAAGCGGAGTTTTCATCCGGGAATCTGAACCGCCTGTTCCTCAAACGCGCGCAGGATGCTCTCTTCCCGGCTCCACAATTCGTCCCATTGCGTGGTCCCGGACCAGCCCGCGAACCAAGGGCCGCCGAGCGTGTAGTGCGCCAGCGAGACATCGGCGGGATCGAGTTCGGAAGCCGAAGCCCCGACGAGGTAGTTCCATGCCAGGGGCAACTCGCCGATCTCGTGGTCCTCAAGCCATTTGAAGGCGTGGAGGTCACGTCCGGGCCACGTATTAAGCATCTCCTTGGTCAACCGCTTGTTGGCGGGATGATCCAGATTCCATAAAACGACAGACGACCAGTTTTTGCGGCGATAGAACGTCTGCGTTTGTCCGTCCATCTTGACCGCTTCGGATTCGCGTTGCTGGTGCTTGACCGCCATGATCGCATAGGAAGGATCGAGTAGATCGAGCAGCTTGACCGGATCTTTCAGGAACAGGACGTCGCAATCGCAGAACATGGCCCAGCCGCTCTGCCTCATGAACGGAACGGCAAAGCGCGATATGGCGAACTCGGTCGCCATCGGTGCCTCGGAAATCGGGCACCAGAGCTTACCGTCACGTACTTCCATCGGTCGCGTCATGATTCCTTGGGCTACAAGGTCCTTGAGCACGAGCGGCTGTATCTGCAACGGGGTGCTTGTCCGCCGGTAGGCGCTCCATCGCGCCACGTCTAGAACTCGGGATTCGCGCGGATCATAGCCAATGTAGATTGGTATCATGTGGCAGTTCTACAATCTGATGTGAATTTACACGAATCTAGCATGGCAGCACTGCACGCGGAAGACCAGAAGCACATTCGCCAATGCCGTGCGTCTGCAGCGTTTCATCTCGGAGGTGTCGATGGTGTTTTGCGCGACAAGAGCCAAGCAATCGGCATCGCGCCTCTTCACGACGGAGCTGTCCATCAGATCGTCGCACTCACATTTGAGACAACCCACCAGCAAGCCACATCGACCGTTGTCATTGGACCTCACATCTCTTGGCCTGGCCCGTCCAGAGTGGCAGACCGAGTGAGTCCGCCACATGCGGATCGCTCGTATAAAGGGGGAAACCGAGCGCCAACAGCGCCAGCAGGGTGGCACGGTCGGAACCGACGTGCATCCGGTCGATGTTCAGTTTGTTGTACACATGGCCGTGCGAACCCGGGTCAATACCCGTGATGATCACGGCCGGCGCGCCGTTATGCAAGGCGTAAAGGACCGCTGTGATCCCGGTCGAGAACTTCTCCTCCAGATGCATCTCGAAATTGGGCACACCCATCACTGCTTCGTAGAGCGCCATGCGCTGGTGACGGGTCATCGTACGCAGGTCGCGGCAGCGGTAGTTGAAGGCCGCGATGTTGCAGCGCAATTCCTCCATCGTGCGGTGTGCGCGCACAATCCAGAGCAGATCGGTTTCCTGGCCGGTCAAGACGGCGCGCACGGCCAAAGCGTTGGGCTTGGTCGCGTCAAGCTGGTTGACGTAAAGAAATGTTGCGTCAGGGGTCCCCATCCCCCAGCGGGCCGTGACGGTCTGCGAGCCATTCACGGTAAAGAGTGTGAAAGCATCGCGCTGAAAACCCACCGGCGGGTTTGAGACCGGCGCGGAACCTACGACGAGGACCGGCTTTGTAAGCGGCACAGGGTGCCGTGGCGCCTGGGGGTGCAGCAGGCGATATAACAGTTTCCGCTTAACCACGAGAAGCGGGTGATCGAACAAGCGCTTGCGCAGCGGCTTCTGTGCATCGGGATTCGCTGCGCTATGCTCTGCAATCTCCAGAGCGATCCCCTTGGCCTTCGCCAAAACTGTCCTCCTCTTAATGCTTCCCGGGCATGTACTCGCCTGCCAGCCCTCGTTTATCGGCGGCCTGATCGTTGGGACATGCAGCAACCATGACGCGACGAATCATTTGCTCCGGCGTTCTGATGGGAACCCCTCGCTTTTCCCCAAGCGCTTCAAGTCTCTTTCAGTCAATGTCGCAACTCTACTGTATTCGGAATCAGGATGCATACGGGTTGCTTTTGTTTGTTGCTTCTGATCACGGCGCAATAAGATCCCGTTCGAAACTCACAGTGCCGGATCCGCAGCATCGCAGAAGCGATTGCCGCGCTCAATACTCGGCAGATGCCAATCTCGGCCAGCCGAACGGAAATTTCAACATCCAATTTCGACAACCAACGGCAAGACACATTGCTGCATATGCCGCCGGGTCTACAACCCGACCGGGCCCCAAAACGCCGCCTGGTACTGTGGATCGCGATGCTGGCCGAACGCATCCGCCATTGTCGAGACCGAGGTTTGATGTGAAACTCCCGGCGTCAGCATGGGAGGCTAAAATGCCCAACAGTTTCAAGACCGGAGACGTCGTCAAGCTGAAGTCCGGAGGCCCGAAGATGACGATAAGCGACGGTGCCGCCTCCGGCACATATATGTGCCATTGGTTCAATCGCGAGGGCGATGTGTGGACCCCGCAGCATGCCGGCTTCAAGCCGGACCAGTTGGTGATGGCGGACCAATCGACATAATTCCTGCCCTTCGGCTGAAGGGTTCGAATATGGCGCAAGCAGCGCCCGATCGGGCGCATTGTTGCGGCATTCGCCCGCCGGCACAAAAGTCACCGACGGATTTTTCCCGCCGCTGCGTTTAACGGGAGAAGCGTCGCCACGGCACAACGTGGCAGCGCGCCAACCGGAGACGCCAGCATGATACGCCGTTCGATCCTTGCCGCTGCCTTGAGCCTGCTGACCGCCACGGCGTTCGCCCAGACGGCGACACAGCCTCCGGCCGCGACGCCACCTTCTGCACCGCCCCCCGCTGCCGCGCCAGCCACGTCAAAGACCAGGCCCGACATCACGCTGGCCAAGTTCCAGAAGCGGCGCGAGAAGGCGATCATGGCCGCCGACACGGATGGCGACGGCAAGATCAGCCTGCAGGAATGGGAGGCCTTCCAGGCAAAGCGCGGCACCAAGGGCGACCCGACACAGTCCTTCGCGGGCGCGGACTCGAACCATGACGGCTTCATCGACCGCGCCGAACTCGATGCCCTCTTCGCCAAGCGCTTTGCCAGGCTGGACAAGAACGGCGACGGCGTTCTGAGCGTCGACGAAATGCCAGGCCACAAAACCGCTCCCAAGGCGGAGCAATGAACGGGGGTAATGGCACGCGATGACCATCAGGAGTGCGCCAGCCGATGAGCGCGGATCCGGACGAGGAGCTGGTTCGCCGTGTCGGCGCCGGCGATCCGGCGGCCGTGCAAACGCTCGTCGCGCGCAAACTGCCGCGTATCCTGGCGCTTGCCGTGCGCATGCTGGGCGACGCGACGGAGGCCGAAGATGTCGCGCAGGAGACTTTCGTCCGAATCTGGCGCCATGCCTCGAGCTGGCGGCGCGGCAATGCCCGCTTCGACAGCTGGATCCACCGGGTGACGCTGAACCTTTGCTACGACCGGCTGCGCCGCCGCCGCGAATGGGTGACAGACGATTTGCCGGAGGTGACAGACCCGGCGCCGCTTCCGGATGCCCAGCCGCGGGAAGACACGCAGCGCGTCGAACTGGCCTTGCAAGCCATCGCGCCGCGCCAGCGCGAAGCCATCATCCTGGTCTACTATCAGGGCATGTCGAACATCGAGGCGGCCACGACCCTGGAGATCAGCGTCGATGCCCTGGAGAGCCTGCTTTCGCGCGGCCGCAGGGCGCTGCAGGCGATCCTGGCCAGGGACGGTGTCCATGAATGAGAACCGCGCCGGCATGAAGGCGCAGCGTTCGCGCCTTGCCGACACCGCCTGGCGGCCGGCTCCGATAATCGCCCCGCCGTGCGGGCACACGATGCCAGCAGGCAAGGGGCCAACAGGCAAGGGAAAGACCGATGTCTGACCGATCCAGGGACGCACCGACGATGGATGCCGAACGCTTTGCCGCGCTGGCGGCAGCCTATGGCGGCGATTTGCGGCGATGGCCACAGGCCGAACGCGCGGCGGGCAGCACCCTTGCCGCAAGCGTCACGGGCGCGGCCATTCTGAGGGACGCCGGCAAGCTCGACGCCCTGCTCGACAGCTATCGCGTCGAAGCGCCCGGCAAGGCGCTGCACGGCGGCATGCTGAGGGCTGCCGACGGTCATCTTGCCCAACGCTGGCGCCAGCGTCTGTGGTGGCAGGGGCTCGGACTTGCCGGCATCGGCCTGGCCGGCGCGGTTGCCGGATCGGCTTTGGTGATCGTCGCCACTCCCCAGGTTCAGCCCGATCAGTATGTGCTGGACGCCAATGCGACGGCGTTCGGCGATGCCGGTCCCGACGGCGACACGATCGAGGAAAACCTATGAGCACGGGCCGCAAGCTCCTCATCGCGTCCGTGGCGCTCAACGTCTTCCTCGCCGGCGCCCTTGCCGGCGGGGCCGTCTGGCTGAGAAGCGGCAAGGCGGGCCAGGGCTATTCGCTGGAAGCGGCTGGAGGCCGGCTTCCGGACCAGGAACGCAGGATATTCCGCAAGGCGCTGCGTGAGGTCCGGCGCGAATCCCGCCAGGTCATTCTCGACGGCCAGCAGGCCAGGCGCGAGGCTGCCGACCTGCTGCGTCAGCCCGCCCTCGACACCGCAGCCCTGACAGCCGCGCTCGAGCGGGCCCGCAACGCCGATGTCACCATGCGCGCGCGGCTGGAACAGCGCATCGTCGAGTTCGCCGCGGCGGGTTCCGCCGAGGATCGCGGCGTGCTGGCGGAGGGGCTGACAAGACGCGCGGGGCCGCCGCCGGCGGCAAAAAAATCGCCATAAGCACCGACGGAATGCGCCGAAGCCGCCGTTTAAGGCAAGAAGGGCACACCTGCCGGACCGCATGGTACGAACAGGTTTTCAGCTTCGAGACCATTGGAGTATCGTCATGAACCGTCTGACACAATACGCGACCGCCGCCGCGCTTGCCTTGACCGGAACGGCCGCGACCGTTGCGGCGGCATCCGCCATGCCAATGATGGCCCAGCCAAGCGCCCCGGCGCTGATCGAGCATGTGGCGTGGGGTTGCGGGCCCGGCTGGCATCCCAATCGCTGGGGGCGCTGCGTGCCCAATCGGGTGGTGGTGTATCCGCGTTATTACCGGCCCGGCCCGGTATTCCACGTCTGGCATCCCCATCGTGTCTGGCACCCACATCGGGTCTGGCACCGCTGGCACCACTGATAAGTGTAGGCGGGCCGGACGCGCTTCACCGACCGGCCCGCTCAACCGCAGCAGCCGATCCGACCTGAGCGCATCGCGCCGAAAGCGGGGTTCATGCGCCGCGCTGGGCCTGAAGAAGGAGAGCTGACGTGGCTATCCCGGCCAAAGCCTCCATCCCGCCAGATGCCGCCCTGGTCGCGTTCAACCGCTTCGGGCTTGGGGCGCGGCCGGGCGATCGAGACAGGCTGCTCGGCGATCCGCGCGGCTATCTCAAGGTGGAACTCAGACGGCACGACATCGCCCTGATTTCGCTCGACGATCCGGTCTATGCGGATCTCAAGGGCAGCACGTTCGCCATCCAGGCGAGCATGGCGGAAAATCTCCAGCGCAAGCTGGACCGGGAGCGGATGGCGGCGGTGGATGGCGCCTCGGCAGCACCGCCCGCGGTTCCGGCCAAATCCGCCATGCCGCGCAGCGAGGGCACGCTGTTCCGGGCCGAAGCGCAGGCACGCTTCGACAAGGCCTTGCGGGCCGAGGCCGGTTTCATCGAACGCCTGGTCTATTTCTGGTCGAACCATTTCTGCGTCTCGGCGGCGAAGGGCGCCATCGTGCGGGCCAGCGCCGGCGCATTCGAGCGCGAAGCCATCCGCCCTTTCGTGCTTGGCCGCTTCGCCGACATGCTTCTGGCGGTGGAGCGTCACCCGGCGATGCTGTTCTATCTCGACAACCAGCAATCGGTCGGCCCGGATTCGCGTGCCGGCAGGAACCGCAAGCGTGGCCTCAACGAGAACCTCGCTCGCGAAATCCTCGAACTGCACACGCTCGGCGTCGGCGGCGGCTACACCCAGGCGGACGTCACCAGCTTCGCGCGCATCCTTACCGGCTGGACCATGGCCGGGCGGGAAGGACGGCTGGGCGAACCCGGCAATTTCGTCTTCAACGCCAATGCGCATGAGCCCGGCGATGCGATGCTGCTCGGCAAGACCTATCCGGCCGGCGGCATGGGCCAGGCCGAGGCCGCGCTCAACGATATCGCCCGGCATCCGGCGACGGCGCAGCATATCGCAGCCAAGCTCGCCCGCCATTTCATATCGGACGATCCCCCGCAGGCTGCGGTCGCCCGCCTCGCCACGGTCTTCGCCAAGCGCGACGGCGATCTGCGGGCGCTGGCCTCGGCCCTCATCGACATGCCGGAGGCCTGGTCGACGCCACTGGCCAAGATGCGCTCGCCGTTCGATTACGTCGTCGCCGTCAGAAGGGCGGCCGGCCCAGGCCCGGCGAGCGATCCCGGCCAATCGCTTGGCTGGCTCGCCGCGCTGGGCGAGCCGCTGTGGCAGCCGCCGGGGCCGAACGGCTTTCCCGACCGGGCGGACAGTTGGGCATCGGCAGCGGGCATGAAGACCCGGCTCGACATCGCCTGGCAGGCGGCCCGCCAGATCAAGGAGATCGGCAACCCCAACGACATGGTCGACGCGATCATCGGCCCCTCCGCCTCGCCGGATACGCGGCACGCGGTCGCCCACGCCGAGTCCAAGCAGCAAGGGCTGGCGCTGCTGCTGATGGCGCCCGAATTTCAGCGAAGATAGGGAAAATGATCCCGGCGGAGACAATGCCATGACCCTGCTGTGCGAAGTGCCTCACCCTTCCCGTCGCGCCATGCTGAAGGCAGGCGGCGCCCTGTTTGCCTGGGCCTATCTGCCCCGCTTTGCCCGTGCCGCCGGCAATCGCGACCCGCGCCTCATCGTCATCGTCCTGCGCGGCGCGCTGGACGGGCTTTCGACGGTCGGGCCGGTCGGTGATCCCGATTATGCCGGGCTGCACGGCGACATCGCGCTGTCGCTCGCCGGTCCGCACGCGGCGCTGCCGCTCGACGGCTTCTTCGCGCTCAACCCGGCCATGCCGGTGTTCGCGCGGCTGTTCGGGAACAAGCAGGCGGCGGTCGTGCACGCGGCCGCGACCGGCTATCGCGACCGTTCGCATTTCGACGGTCAGGATGTGCTGGAAAGCGGCTATGCCGGCCCCGGCCATGTCGCCACCGGCTGGCTCAACCGGGCGCTGGCGAGCCTGCCGCCGGGCGAGCGCGTGGCAACGCTCGGCGGGCTTGCCGTCGGGCCGTTGACGCCGCTTGTGATGCGCGGGGCGGCGCCCGTGCTCGGCTGGGCGCCGCAATCCCTGCCTCCGCCCGGCGACGGCCTCGCCGCACGGGTGCTCGATCTCTATCGGCATCGCGACCCGGTCCTGGCGGTGGCTCTGCAAAAGGGGCTCGATGCCGAGCGCATGGCGCTCGAGGGACAGATGGGCGCCAAGGCGATGAAGCCACATGCCGGCTTCGGCAGCGCGGCCGGCATGCGGCAGGCGGCAAAGGGCGCGGCCAGGCTGATGAACGCCGACGACGGGCCTCGCGTCGCAGCACTTGCCTTCGACGGCTGGGACACGCATGTCAACGAAGGCGGCGCGACGGGCCGGCTCGCCTCCCTGCTCCGCGGCCTCGACGGCGCCTTCGAGGAATTCGAGACAGGCCTCGGCGAGCGCTGGAAGGACACGGCGATCGTCGCGGTCACCGAGTTCGGCCGCACCGCCCGCATCAACGGCACCATCGGCACCGATCACGGCACCGGCACGGTGGTGCTGCTCGCCGGCGGCGCGATCAAGGGCGGCCGCGTCATAGCCGACTGGCCGGGCCTGAAGCCCGCCCAGCTCTACGAACAGCGCGATCTGGCGCCGACCAGCGATGTCAGGGCGGTGCTGAAAGGCCTGCTCGCCGACCAATTCGGGCTTTCGGCGGCGGTGCTCGGCGACAAGGTGTTCCCGGGGTCCGCGGCGGTGAAGCCGATGCGCGATCTGGTCGTCTGAATTCCCGTTGCATACGGCGATTAAGGTTAAATTTACTATGGAATTGTTCGAAAGCGGCAAATGACACAAAGCTCCCCCAAAGGAACGCACAGACATGTTCGTGGGGAAAGCAATATCTCGACTTCAAGGGCCTTTGCGGGCCTTCTGCCATCCGCTGGCGTTGATGCTGATCAGCCTTGCGGGCGTTTTTGGTGCCGGCCGGGCCGAGCATGAATGGCTGTCGGTGCCGTTCTCGCTGACATTGGTGGCGGCGCTCGCGGGAGCCTTGTTCCTGACATCGGGGCGCCTCGCCTTTTCCGTCTATCTTGCCTGGATGGCCGTTGCCCTGGTGACGCTGATCTCGGCGGTGAAATTCCGGATGAAGGGGTTCTCGCTGCACTTCTACGACACGATCTTCGTGTCCACGGATCCGGGAGTGTATCGCTTCCTGCTCGGCTCCTATCTCCACCTCATCCTGCCTGTCGCCGCGGCGTTGGTGCTTGGCATCGCCGCAGCGATCCTGATCTTTCGCGCCGACCGGAAGCTTGGCTGGCCCGCATCGGCGCGCGCCCTGCTTCTGGCCGTCCTCGTCACACTGGTGCCGCTGACCTTTCCAGCCGAGGCTTCGAAGGACCGGTACTTCTACTATATGCAGGGCCGGCACATGTCGGCCTTCTTCATCTCACTGATGGATCTGCGCAACCTGGTCGTCGAGCCGGCGTTCGAGAAGCGGCTGCAGGCCGTCGCGCCACAGCCACCCTTCGCCGACACGGTCGACTGCGGCGACCGGACAGCGCTTCCCGATATTTTCTTCGTGTTGAGCGAAAGCCAGTCCGATCCAAGCTATTTTCCGCAGATCGCCAGTGGCGCGGGATTCCTGCAGCGATTTGCACCTGCCGCCGGCGAGCCTCACCCGATGCAGGTCGAGACGTTCGGCGGCGGCACCTGGATCAGCAATTTGTCGTTGATGACCGGGGTTTCGGCCACCGACTTCGGCTGGCGAAGTCCCTATCTGACGATCACGCTACAGGATAAGGTCGCCGGAGCATTGCCGGAGTTGCTGGCGCGCTGCGGCTATCGAACGGCCGTCATGACGCCGATGGACTTTACCTTCGTCAACGAGGGGCCTTTTTTGAAGTCGATCGGGTTCGAGAACGTCCTCGACATCAGGGATATCGCCGCGCCCTTCTACCATCTGCGCGACAGTTTCTATTATCAGGCGGCGGAGGCATTCATCGGCAGGCACCGCCAAGAAGACGGCCGGCCACTGTTCCTCGAAATCCAGACCATGTTTCCGCACTCGCCCTATGAGGGGCGGATGGAGCCGGAATTGAAGATGGAAGGCGAGCCCTTCTCGGACGATTTCCAGGCCGGCGAATATCTGCGCCGCATGGCGATCGCGCGCGGCGACTTTCAGGATTTTCTCAAGCAGCGGGAAGCGGAGGCCGGCACGCGCGGCGCCGTGGTGCTCGAATTTGGCGACCACCAGTCCTCGGCGACAAAGCCATTTGTCGATGCGACCGCAGGCAGTGACGCGCTGGCCAAGCTTGACTCGCTCGCCTATCGCACCTTCTACACCCTCACGACCTTCCATCATCCACTGCGCTACCCGATGCCTGATATGGCGTCGCTCGATATTGCCTTTCTCAGCGCAAGCCTGCTCGATGCCGCCGGCCTGCCGATGTCACCCGTCATGTCTGATCTGGTGCGGTTGCGTGACCATTGCGGCGGCAGGTTCCATGGCTGTGCTGACCGGGCCGAGGTGGATGCACATCTGCGCCGCCGCGCCGATTCAGGACTGCTGCATCTTTTCCCGCAAGCTGCGCCGCTTCATTCACAAGTCGAAACACAGTGACGTCGCGACGCGGCCTCAGCGTGTCGGCCCGGCCCCCAACGTCGCCACCGTCTTGAGGGCGCCATCGAGCATGTCGCCCTTGTCGTCCTTCAGCGCCGCCTCGCGCAGCCGGCGGATCCAGTCGGCGGCATCTTCGCGCCCCTTGAGCAGGTCGAGCGCCGACAGGACGCGGTCGAATTTCGACTGGGCACGGACATGGGTGTCGCTGTAGCCCTTGATCAGCCGGCGGCAGTTGAGGATCTCGACGGCCAATGCATAGTCCTCACGCGCATGGCCCAGCGCCAGCGCGTACCAGCGCTCCAGATGCGCGGCTTCCACCTTGTGTCGCAGCAGCCGGCGGCGCCAGCGGCGCAGGCCGCCGATGAACCACAGAGCGGTGAAGCCGGCAAAACTGTCGGTACGGATGCGCCGGCCGCGATTGATGCGACGGTCAAGGAAGGCGGCGAGCTTCGGCCGGTTCTCGATGTAGCTGCCCAGCGCCGCCGGCAGCGTGCCGCAGAACTCCTCGATGCGCGGATGGAAATACTCGGTCACCTGCAGGACCGAGCCATCCTTGACGCCGACCTCCTTGCGCACGCGTTTGTCGCGGGTCGAGCGCGTTTTGAGATCGGCGACGCGGATCATGTCGTCGTAGCATAGGGCATTCGCCAGATGCTTGGCGGCGGCGATCGAGAGGGCATAGGCCCGATCAGGCCCGTCCAGCACGACGGCTTTGTCCAGGCGGTCGAGATATTCGCGTCCATAGGCAATATCCTGATAATCCACGACCTTTCGCAGACCGCGCAACGCCATGTCGCGCACCGCCACGGGCATCACGTCGATGCGGGCGGCCAGAGCCTGCCAGCCTTGCAGGAGGTTTTGCGGGCCACGCACCTGTCCGGCAGCAAGGGCGGAGCCGACGACAGCTGCTTTCACCGGTCTTGGTGCAGCGGATGACGCCGTGCCGCGCGCGCGATCATAGGCGGCATCGAAGGCGGCGAGGCTGGCCTTGACGCCGCGGCCGCCGGCGCCGATCGCCTCCTGGTAGCTTTCGCGCGTGAACGGCAGGGCGTCAGAGCCCGCCAGCGCGCCAAGCAGGCTGGCCGAGATCATCGACCCGTTGTCGGCGGCGATCTTTTCCATGTCGAAGGCGATGAAGCGCTTCGATGCGGCTTGCGCCGTCGCGTGCACCTTCGACGATGACGCCCTGCCGTCGCCGGGCTCGATCTTTTCCGACACGGCGGCGATGCGGTGCGAAGAGGTGATCAGCGTCGTGCGCTCGGGGGTGAC
The DNA here is from genome assembly GCF_006442295.1 of Mesorhizobium sp. B2-3-2. NCBI lineage: Bacteria > Pseudomonadati > Pseudomonadota > Alphaproteobacteria > Hyphomicrobiales > Phyllobacteriaceae > Mesorhizobium > Mesorhizobium sp. B2-3-2. The sequence continues at coordinate 169,641 of NZ_VFWA01000003.1, forward strand.
GAAGCCGCGGATAATGGCGCGGCCGGCTTCCATCAGTTCGGCGGCGATCAATATGTCGACGTCGCCTTGCGAGGGCGACAGCGCGAAGACCGGCAGGCGGCCGGTGTCACGGGCCATCTCGACGTAATAAATCGTGGCGCCGGTGCGCTGGGCGACGCCGGCCACCGAGGTCGATTGCGCGACGTAACCGTTGCGCTCGGCGACATCGGTGATCCAGTCGGCAAGCACGCCGCCGCCCTGGCCGCCGACGGCGAGCACCGCAAGCTTGATAACGCGTTCATCGTCGGCGGCGCCTGTCTTCGGGCGCAGTGAGGCGTTGTGATCAAGCATCGGCGAACACCAGGCGGCGGCCTTCGCGGCGACGCTGCAAAAGGCCGATGACAGCGCGCCGGGCGCTCTCGAGGAAGCGGTCCCAGCGGCTCGGATTGTGCACGACATCGGCGCGATAGAAGGACGGGCACAGCACGGCCGCATCGGCGACCTCGCCGCAATTGCCGCAGCCGACGCAGTTCTGGTCGATGCTCGCGACGGGATCCTCGCGCAGCGGATCGTCGAGCGACTTCACCGACAGCGACGGGCAGCCGGACAGCCGCATGCAGGCATGGTCGCCGGTACAGATATCCTCATCGACGCCGAACTTCGGTTTGACGACGCGGGTCCCACCCTTGATCGCCTTGTCGACCAGAGGCTTTTCGCGGCGCTGGCGGTTGAGCATGCATTCAGACGAGGCGACGATGACCTTCGGCCCTTTCTCGTCTGTCGTCAGCGCTTCACGCAGCGTGTCCTGCATCTTGCCGACATCATAGGTGCGGTCGACATGGCGCAGCCACTTGACGCCCATGCCTTTCACCGCCTCGGTGATGGGATGCTTGGTCGACTTGGTCTTGTTGCCGGCGCGGGACGACAGGATGTCCTGCCCTCCCGTCGCGGCCGAGTAGAAATTATCGACGATGACGATGACGCCGTCGTTCTTGTTGAACACCGCATTGCCGATCGAGGAGGTCAGGCCGTTGTGCCAGAAGCCGCCATCGCCGACGAAGGAGATCGAGCGGCGTTTTGCATCGGGCGAATTGAAGGCCGAGGCCGAGGCCGGGCCGAGCCCGTAGCCCATTGTGGTGGCGCCGAGTTCGAAGGGCGGCATGATCGAGAACAGGTGGCAGCCGATGTCGGATGCGATGTGGTGCTTGCCGAGTTCCTGTTCGACCAGTTTTGTCGCGGCAAAGATCGGCCGCTCCGGGCAGCCGATGCAAAAACCGGGCGGTCGTCCTGGAACGACATTGATGAGGTCCGCCGTATCGACGCCCTCACCGACCTTGTTGGGCGCCCGCACTTCGCCGGGCAGAAGGTGCGGCGCCTCGGCGCGCAGGAAGGCGCCGATGCCGTCGAGCATGACCTGCCCGGTATATTCGCCGGCCATCGGCAGGTGCTCCTTGCCGACCAGGCGGGTGCCACGCCCGGCCTTGTGCAGCATGGCGGCAAAGGCCTGCTCGATGTAATTGGGCTGGCCTTCCTCGACGACCAACACCGCCTGCTTGCCTTCGCAGAAGGACAGGAATTCGTCGTCGATCAGCGGATACACGGCATTGAGCACGTAGAGCGGCACGTCGGTCTCGCCATAGGTGTCGGCAAGGCCGAGCCGCTGCAAAGCGCGGATGACGGAATTGTACATGCCGCCCTGCATGACGATGCCGATGGAGCCGTGATCGGAACCGAAGATCTCGTTGATCTTGTGGCTCTTGATGAAATCCACCGCCGCCGGCCAGCGCTTCGCGACCTTCTCCTTCTCGTGCAGGAAGGAAGCTGGCGGCAGCACGATGCGGCCGGTGTCGCGGCGCGGCGCCTCCAGCGCATCGGCCACCGTCATCGGCGGCCGCTTGTTGTCCTTGGCGATGAAATGGCCGTGGACATGGCAGCAACGGATACGCACCTGCAGCATGACAGGCGTGTTGGAAATCTCGGACAGTTCGAAGCCGTCCTCCACCGCCTTGACGATCGAGGGCAGGTTCGGGCGCGGGTCGAGCAGCCAGACCTGGCTCTTCATGGCGAAGGCATGGCTGCGCTCCTGCATGATCGAGGAGCCCTCGCCATAGTCCTCGCCGACGATGATCAGCGCGCCGCCGGTGACGCCGCCGGAGGCGAGGTTGGCAAGCGCGTCGGAGGCGACGTTGGTGCCGACCGTCGACTTGAAGGTCGCCGCGCCGCGGATCGGATAATGCACCGAGGCCGCCAGCATGGCGGTGGCGGTTGCCTCCGAGGCGCTCGCCTCGAAATGCACGCCGAGTTCGCCCAGAATGTCCTGCGCGTCAGCCAGCACGTCCATCAGATGGCTGATCGGCGCACCCTGGTAGCCGCCGACATAGCCGACGCCGCATTGCAGCAGCGCCTTGGTGATGGCGAGGATGCCTTCGCCGGCAAATTCTTCGCCGGCGCCGAGCCTCAGCTTTTCGACTTCCTTGGCAAAAGACCGTTCGGCCATTTTTGGCCTCCTTCCGTTGCCGCCGGCTTCGGCGGCGCGTAGCTCTAGATGTCGTGCTTGCGAATGTTCTTCAGCATCTTCTGCAATGTCGCGATCAGCGCAGCGTATTCGGCGTCGTCGACATCGTCGAACATGGCCTCGAAAGCGTCATGCATGGCCGGCCAGGCGCGGGTGAACTCGGCGCGGCCTTCGTCGGTCAGGAACACATGGCGGATGCGACTGTCGCTAACCCCCTGCTCGCGCCGCACAAGCCCCTGCCCCTCAAGCGTGTCGAGCGTGCGGCTCAAGGTGGACTGCTCGATCACGGTGTAGACCGAGAGGTCGTTGACGGTGACGCCGTCGGTGACCGACAGCACGGCAAGCGCCCGCACCTGCGAAATGGTCAGGCCCTGCTTGCGGAAATCGTCGCGCAAGGTGGCGTTGTAGCGGCCCATGATGCGGTTCATCAGATAGGGCGCGAATTGCTGCAGGCCGATCTGACCCAAGGTCGAAATGCGCTGGCGCTTTTCCGCGATTTTTTGCTCCATCACAGTCTCCCCGCCAGGAGAAAGCCGGAGCCGCCGCCGAGGCCCGCGCCGGGATGGGTAGAGGCGCCGATGTGGTAGAGGTTCTTGATGCCGGTCTGGTGGTTGCGGCTGGTCTTGAACGGCCGCCACAGGAAGGACTGGTCGATGGTCGAGGAACCGCCATAGGGGTCACCGCCGACCAGGTTGATGTTCATCGCTTCGAGATCGGCCGGCGAATAGGCGCGGCGCGCGATGACGCTGTCCTTGAAGCCATCGATATGGCTGGCAAGGATCGCTTCGGCGCGATCGGCATAGGCCTCGCGCAGGCCGTCGGTCCATTGCCCGTCCGCCGGCGCCTGCAGCTTGCCGGCCGCATCACCCTTGATGTGACGGGGCGCCTCGGGCAGTTGCAGCCACAGGATCGCCTTGCCTTGCGGGCAACGCGAGGGATCGAGCGCGTGCGGCTGGCCGACACAGATGGTCGGCACTTGGGGCAGCATGCCCCGCACCGCCTCGTTGCAGGCCTTCGACACACCGTCCAACCCAGGCGTCAGATGCAGCAGCGCCACCTTGTCCAACCCCTGGCCCCGCCAGGACGGCGGCTTGTCGAGGGCATAGTGGATCTGGAAATTGCCTTTGCCGTAGCGGTATTTTTGCGTCGCCTCGATGTCACCCCTGGGGCTGTCGTTGCCGAGCAGCCGGCCGTAAAGCTGCGTCGGCGTGACCGAGCAGATGACGCTCTTCTTCGCATTGACGGTCTCGCCCGAGGCCAGTCGCACGCCGGTAGCGCGACCTTCGGTCAGGATGATCGAGGCAACGTCGGCGTTGGTGGAGATGACCCCGCCGCGCTCCTTGATGAGCGCCTCGAAGGCCGACAGCAGGTTCTTCGCCCCGCCCTTGACGACCGGTGCGCCCGCAGCCTCCAGCGCGAAGGCGATGACCTTGGCGATCTGGCCGGAGAAAGCATCTTCCGGCCCAAGTCCGGCATGCAGCACCCAGGGCGCCCACAGCGCGCGAATGGTCTCGGACCGATAGGTGCTTTCCAGCCATCCGCGCGCCGGCACCAGCGCTTCGCCGAGAAAGGCGGCCAGCCCGCGCGGGCTCCGCTGCCAGGCATCACCGGCCAGCAACTTCGCCGTCGGATAGGACCACAGGCTGCCGCCGAGCAGGCCGAACAGCAGCCCGGCATTGCGCTCGATGCCGCCGACGTCCTCGGCGTGCCGATCGCCGTCGCCTGCCTGGATCGCATTGAAGGCGGCGATGTTGGCGGCGCGGTCGGTGCCGAGCACCGCATGGCTGCCGTCCGGGCGCAGCACGCCGGTCGGGGTGGCCGCGTGACAGAACTCCAGGCCATGCCGGGCGAGGTCCTTGCCCAGCGCCGCATAGGCCGGCGAGGTGATGAACAGCACGAAGGTCGTCGCCATCACATCATGGATGAAACCGGGCGCGGTGATTTCCTCGGTGCGCATGCAGCCGCCGATGCGGTCGTTGCGCTCGAGCACCAGCACTTTGGCGCCCTTGCCGCCCAGCATCGCCGCGCAGACCAGCGCGTTGATGCCGCTGCCGACGATGATGTGGTCGGGGGCGTTCATGAGTGGCTGCCCCCGGCCGGCCGAAGGTAGGGTTCAAACACGCGATGTCGAGTTCCGTCGCGCCCCCCTCTGTCCTGCCGGACATCTCCCCCACGAGGGGGGAGATCGGCCGTCATTGATGCCCCGCTCGTTCTGCAACGTCGGCGAGTATCGAAGACTAAGCCGCCAGCCAATCTCCCCCCTCGTGGGGGAGATGTCCGGCAGGACAGAGGGGGGCGCCGTAGAGCTCCAGCATTGCCCTTCTCCCACCTCGTCACTGCATCATCGTCCTCGCCCATGATCTTCTCCCGAAGACCGCCACCCTCGCCTATTTGCCCGGCACCAGCGCCAGCGCGCGGATCGGGCTGCCGGTGCCGTGCTCGATCTTGAGCGGCGCGGCGATCAGGATGGCGCCCTTCGGCGGCAATTGGTCGAGATTGCACAGGCTGGCCAGGCCGTAGCGGTTGGCCTTGTGCATCAGCGTGTGGGCCGGGAATGGCGGCTCCATGCCGCCGGCCTTGCCGGCATCGGTGCCGATCGTCTCCGAGCCCCAGCCCTTGATGTCCTTGCTGATCAGGAACTGGATTGCTTCCGCCGTGGGGCCGGGCGTGTGCGGGCCGGTCTCGTTGGCGTTGAGGAATTCGGCTTCCGAGCCGTTGCGCTTGTACCAGTCGGTGCGCATCACCACCCATTCGCCTGATTTGATGGCGCCGTGCTTGGCTTCCCACGCCTTGATGTGGTCGACGGTGAGCAGGAAATCATGGTCTGCGGCGGCTTCTTTGGAGCAGTCGATGACATTCACCGGACCGATGAAGTTCTGCGCCGGAATGGTGTCGGTGGCGCCGTCGGGATAATCCTTGCCGCTGATCCAGTGCTGCGGCGCGTCGAAATGCGTGCCGGAATGCTCGCCGAGCTTCAGCCAGTTCCAGGCCCACCAGGGACCATTCTTGTCGTAACGGGAGATGTTATGGATCTCGACCTTCGGCGTGTCGACGGCGAGTTCGGGCGGCAGTTTGATCAGCGGCGTGTCGGGACCCAGCGGCGCCGACAGGTCGACCACCTTGATGGCGCCTGAAAGAAGCTGGCCGGCGACCTCGCCGAGGAGTTTTTGCGTGTCCATGGTCTCTGTTCCCTCTTGTCTGATGTGCTGAAGGCTCGTCTCGGCCCTTAATATCCTACTAGACGAAAACATATGCATCTGCAATTATCTTTAAGCATAAAGGAAATGGGTGCGGGGCGTGAGCGAGTTCGACGCCATCTTTGTCGGGGCGGGCCACAACAGTCTGGCTTGCGCCGCGCATCTGGCGCCCAAAGGCTGGAAAACCGCGGTTTTCGAACGCAGCGCAACAATCGGCGGCGCCGTCCGGACCCGCGAATTCACGCTGCCGGGGTTCCGCCACGATTTCGGCGCGATGAATCTGAGCCTGTTCGCCGGCTCGGCCTTCCACCGGAAATATGCAAATGAATTGAAAGCCCACGGGTTGGAGTTCGCGCCGGTCGCCGACTGTTTCGCCAGCGCCTTCCCGGACGGACGCTGGTTCGGCGTCAGCAACGATCTGGAAAAGACGGCCTCGCGCATGGCTGCCTTCTCCGCCGCCGACGCCGCCACATGGCGCAAGCTGGTCGCCGCCTTCCCGGCGGAGGCCGAGCATCTGTTCCGCCTCTTGGGATCGCCGATGGGCGCCCGCGCGCTTGCCGGCACGGCGTGGAAGCTGTGGCGCAAGAAGGGCCTTGCCGGGGCGCTCGACACCGGCCGCCTGCTGCTGTCATCGCCTCGCGCGTGGCTGGAGGAGACTTTCGAGTCGCCCCATGTGCGGGCGACGCTCGCCACCTGGGGCATGCATCTCGACTTTGCGCCCGACATCGCCGGCGGCGCCGTGTTCCCTTATCTGGAATCGATGGCCAACCAGAGCTTCGGCATGGTGCTGGGCAAGGGCGGCGCAGACACCATCATCCGTGCCTTGTCGGGCATGGTCACGGCAGCCGGCGGCAAGATCTTCACCAACGCCGAGGTAGCCGAAATCACGGTTTCGGCCGGCAAGGCGACGGGTGTGCGGCTCGCGTCCGGTGAGACGCACACGGCCACAAGGGCGGTCATTGCCGGCGTTGCACCCAAGGCATTGGCCGGCACGCTTTTGCCCAACGGTTCCGGCGACGCCGGCTTCGACACGGCGATGCGGAAATTCCGCCACGCGCCGGGCACCATGATGATCCATCTGGCGCTGGACGACCTGCCGGACTGGCGCGCCGGCGCCGAGTTACGGCAGTTCGCCTATGTGCATCTGTCACCGTCGCTGGACGCCATGTCGCGCACCTATCAGCAGGCGATGGCCGGCATACTGCCGGACGAGCCGGTGCTGGTCGTCGGCCAACCGACGGCGGTCGATCCGTCGCGCGCGCCTCAAGGCAAGCATGTTCTGTGGGTGCAAGTGCGCATGTTGCCGGCAGAAATCCTCGGCGATGCCGCCGGCAAGATCGCGCCCGTGCATTGGGATCAGGTCAAGGATCGCTATGCCGGGCGCGTGCTCGACATCATCGAGACCTACGCGCCCGGCCTGCGAGCCAAGATCCTTGGCCAGGCCGTGTTCTCGCCCATCGACCTCGAGCGCGGGAACCCGAACCTCGTCGGCGGCGACCAGCTTTGCGGCAGCCACCACCTGGCGCAGAACTTCCTTTTTCGCCCGGCACGCGGCTACGCCGGCTGGAACACGCCGGTGGCCAATCTGCATCTCACCGGTGCCGCGACATGGCCGGGCGCCGGCACGGGTGCCGCCTCGGGCTTCATGCTCGCGCAACAGCTTGGCGGGAGGTAGGAGCCGAAACAGATTGGGGTGAAGCAAGGCGAGGCGCGGTTGCCCAGCGAACCCACTGTTCAGACAATGAAGCCGCGCACAGAAAACAGAAAACCAACAAGGGGAACGACCATGACAATCAACAGACGCGAATTGCTCGGATACGGTGCCGCCGCACTGGGAGCCACTGCCATCGGCCTGCCGAAGGTCGCCAGGGCGGCCGCCGGCGAACTGACCATCGCCTACAATGTCAACCTGCCGTCCTGGGATCCGACCACCGGACCTTCGGCGGTCAACCCGACCATCCAGGGCCTTTACCAGTCGGTGTTCGACCAGTTCATCCCGCAGAAGCCGGACCTGTCCTTCGCGCCGGGCCTGCTCACCGAATGGGGCTGGAATGACGACCGCACCAAGATCATGATGACGGTCCGCGAAGGCGTGACCTGGCATGACGGCTCGCCGTTCACACCCGAGGACGTGGTCTGGTCGTTGCAGCGGGCGGGCGATGAGAAGACCGGCAACCCGATCCAGTTCGTGTGGAAGAACGTCAACAACTTCAAGATCGACGGCAACAAGATCACGGGCGATGTCGTGCAGTTCGACCCGGTCTATTTCAAGTGGATGTCGTTCCTCACCGGCTACATCATGCCGAAGGCCTATTACGAGAAGGTCGGCGCCGAAGGTTTCGAGAAGGCTCCGATCGGCACCGGCCCCTACATGGTCGAGAAGTTCGAACGCAACGCCTTCCTGCGGCTCAAGGCCAATCCGAAATACTGGGGCGGCAAGCCGGCCTTCGAGAATGTGACGATCAAGTTCGTCACCGACGCGGCGAGCCGTGTCGCCGAGATCGAATCCGGCTCCTCGCAGGTGACGCTCGAGATCCCCTATGAGGAGTATGACCGCCTGATCGCCAAGGACGGCCTTGCCGGCTCGATCAAGAATGTTTCCGACATCGGCATGATCTTCTTCAACGACATCGAGGCGATGCTGGACAAGAACGTGCGCCAGGCAGCCGTCATGGCGGTCGACAAGGAGCTTCTGGTCAAGCGGCTGCTGCGCGGCTACGGCCAGCCGCTCGCCACGCTGGAAACGCCGGAATATGCGGCCTACGATGCCTCGATCAAGGTCGAGCACAATCCGGAAAAGGCCAAGGAATTGCTGGCCGCTTCCGGTTACTCGCCGGAGAAGCCGGTCAAGTTCACCATCCAGACGACCAAGGGCTTCAAGCCCAAGGACTATGAGATGATCCAGGCGATCGTCGGCATGTGGCGCAAGGTCGGCATCGAGGCGACGATCGAGGTCTACGAGATCGCCAAGCACTACGAACTGCGCGCCGCCGACAAGCTGGCGCCGGCGGCCTTCTACAACTGGGGCAATGCCATCGGCGACCCGACCACCTCGACCGGTTTCGCCATGTATGGGCCGAGCCCGCACTCGGTGTGGGACAGCCAGGACCTGATCGACATGATCAACCCGCTGTGGGGCGAGAAGGATGAGGCCAAGCGCATCGCCGGCTGGAAGGCGGTCGACAAATACATCGCCGAGCAGGCCTATGTGCTGCCGCTGATGCAGTACGCGCAGCCGATCGTGCATGCCAAGGGCGTCAACGTCGTCCAGCACGTGTCCGGCGCGCTGTTGCCGGCCCTGATGACCCCGGCTTGATTTGTGGCGGGAGGCACGCTGTCGCGATACGGCGCGCCTCCTCCAACGTCGCAGCCCCCTCATCCGGCCGCTTCGTGGCCACCTTCTCCCTGAGGGGAGAAGAGGTCGCGCACGGCTGAGCCAGTCTCTTCTCCCCTTGGGGAGAAGGTGGCCCGAAGGGCCGGATGAGGGGGCTGTTTCACTCCAACAATCAATGGAATGCGTAGGCCTACGCTAGAATGCTCCTGCAACGATTCCTGATCCGTCTTTTGACGATGCTGATCACGCTGTTCGGCGTGGCCGTCGTCGTCTTTGTCGTGATCCGCATCGCGCCCGGCGATCCGATAGCCATGATGCTGCCGCCCGGCGCGACCGAGGCCGACATCGCTCGGCTGCGGGCGCTCTACGGCCTCGACAAGACGATCATCGAGCAGTTCTTCATCTGGCTGTCCGGCGTCGTCAGGGGCGATTTCGGCACCTCGATCTCGCTGCGCCAGGATGTGCTGGGACTGGTCTTCAACCGGCTGCCGGCAACGCTGGAGCTTGCCATCGTCGCGCTTGTCATGGCGGTGGCTATCGGGGGGACGACGGCCATCGTCGGCGCCCGCGAGCGAGGCACGGCGGTCGAGGCCGGCATCGACATCGCCAGCGGGGCGGCACTTTCCATTCCCGACTTCCTCTGGGGGCTGGTGCTGATCCTGCTGTTCGGCGTGCTGGTGCCGATCTTCGACATTTCCGGGCGGGTCTCGCCGCAACTCGACCTGCCCTTCGTCAGCCAGTTCTATCTGTTCGAAAGCTTGCTTCGGCTGCGCCTCGATCTCACATGGGACCTCCTGAAGCACATGCTTATGCCGGCAGTGGCGTTGGCATTGCCGCTGGCGGCGATCATCTCTCAGCTGCTGAAACAGTCGCTGAAGGAAGTGCTCGACCTCGACTATGTCGTGCTTGCGCGGGTGAAGGGTTTTTCGGAAACGCAGGTCATCCTGCGCGAGGCGCTGAAGAATGCCGCACTGCCGACGCTGACGCTGGTCGGCGTGCAGTTCACCTTCCTGATCGGCGGCACGGTCATCGTCGAGCGGCTGTTTTCCTATGAAGGCCTCGGCAACATGGCGATCGACGCCGTCATCAACCGCGACCTGCCGCTGATCCAGAGCATCGTGCTGGTCTTCGCGCTGCTGTTCGTGCTGATCAATCTCGCGGTGGACATGATGTATGCGCTGCTCAATCCGAGGCTGCGCCATGGATGACGGCCGCATCTCGAGACACGGCTCAAGCGCCAGGCTTTGGCTGGCCGGCGGCTGGCTGCTGCTGGCGCTGGTGGCGGCCATCCTGGCGCCGCTGGTCGCGCCACAGGATCCGTTGGCGCAGGATCTGATGCTGGAACGGCTGCCGCCGTTCTGGCTCGATGGCGCCGAGCCCGGCTATTGGCTGGGCACCGACAGCCTCGGGCGAGATCTCTTGTCTCGCCTGATCTTCGGCGGGCGCATCGCCTTCATCGTTGCCTTCGCCGCCGCCGTCGCTGCATGCCTGGTCGGTTCGACCCTTGGGCTGATCGCCGGCTATTTCGGCGGCTGGGCCGACCGCATCATCTCGCGCATCGTCGATGTCTGGATGGCCTTCCCGCCGGTGCTGTTCGCCATCCTGCTGGTCGCGGTGCTGGGGACGGGCCTCAGCTCCGTCATCCTCGCCATCGCCATCATCGACTGGACGCGTTTCTGCCGGGTGATCCGCGCCGAGGCGATGGGTCAGTCGCGCATGGACTATGTCGAGAACGCCCGCATCGCCGGCTATGGCCGCATCGGCATCATGCTGCGCGAAGTGCTGCCCAATGTGGTGCCGTCGATCGTGGCGCTGCTGTCGCTGGAAATGGGCATCGCCGTCATCGTCGAGGCGATCCTGTCCTTCGTCAACCTGTCGATCTCTACCGACGACCCGACCTGGGGCGGCATCATCGCCGAGGGCCGGCTGTCGATCCACCAGGCCTGGTGGGTGCTTGTATTCCCGCTGATCACGCTGATCCTGACCGTGCTGTCGTTCAGCCAGTTCGGCGAAGCGCTGAAGACGCGTTTCGATCCGGTGCTGCGATGAGCGCCTGTCTCGACATCAAGGAGTTGAGCGCCGTGCTGCCGAACGGCCAGCGCGTGCTGCGCTCGGTGTCGCTTTCCGTGCAGTCCGGCGAAGTCCGCGCACTGGTCGGTGAAAGCGGCGCCGGCAAGACGATGATCGGCAAGGCGGTGCTGGGCGTCTTGCCGTCGAGCGTGCGTGTCGTCGAGGGCGATATGCAGCTCGAGGGCGAGGACCTCGGCAAGCTTACCCCGAAGGCACGGCGCACGCTGATCGGCGCGCGCACCGCACTCATCCCGCAGGATCCGCTGACCGCGCTCAACCCGTCGCGCCGCATCGGCCCGCAGATGACCGATCGGCTGGTGCGCATCCTGGGCTGGAGCGGCGGGAGGGCCGAAACCCGCATCCGGCAATTGCTGGACGAGGTGCAGATCCGTGACCCCGACCGGGTACTGAAAAGCTATCCGCACGAGCTTTCCGGCGGCATGCGCCAGCGCGTGCTGATCGCCGCAGCCTTCGCCGCCGAGCCCCGGCTGATCGTCGCCGACGAGCCGACCACGGCGCTCGACGTCACCGTGCAGAAGCAGATCCTGCGGCTCATCGCTGCATTGCAGCGCGAGCACGGCACGGCAATCCTGTTCGTCACCCACGATCTCGGCGTGGTCGCCAAAATCAGCCAGAAGGTCTCTGTGCTCTATGCCGGCAAGGTGGTGGAAGAGGCCGAGACAGCTACCCTCTTCGCGGCACCGCAGCACCCCTATACGCGGGCGCTGATGGCCGCCACGCCGCGCTACACCGATCCGCTCGCCTCGCTAAAGCCGGTCGACGAGGCAGTGCTGGCCGGGCTTGCTGCTGAGATCACGGCCGCCGATCAGGTCTGGAAGCGCCCGCATGGCTGAGCCGCTGTTTTCCGTGCGCGGGTTAAAAGTCGCGCTGCCCGACATGACCCGCAAGCCCCTGATCGGCCGCGCGCCGCTGGCGGAAATCCTAAAAGGCCTGGACTTCGACCTGCCCAGGGGATCGGTGACCGGCATCGTCGGCGAGTCCGGATCCGGGAAGTCGACGCTCGGCCGTGCCCTGGTGCGACTGCTGGAGCCCAGCGCCGGCAGCATCAGTTTCGAGGGCCGCGACATCACGCATCTGCCGGAGGCGGAGTTGCGGCCGCTGCGGCGCAATCTGCAGATGATCTTCCAAGATCCGATGTCGTCGCTCAACCCGCGCCGCACCATTGCCAGCATCATCGCCGCGCCGCTGAAGCAGAACGGGCTTGGCGACAATCTCAGGGACCGCGTGGCCGAGGCCTTGCAGCGCGTCGGCCTGCCGCAGAGCTTCGCCGGCCGCTACCGCCACGAACTGTCGGGCGGCCAGCGCCAGCGCGTCGGCATAGCGCGCGCCCTGGCGCTGTCGCCGAAATTCGTGCTGGCCGACGAGATCGTCTCCGGCCTCGACGTCTCGACGCAGGCGCAGATCCTCACCCTTCTGGAGAAGCTGGCGGCGGAGATGGGGCTGACGGTCGCCTTCATCAGCCACGATCTGTCGGTCATCCGGCGGCTGTGCCGGCAGGTCATCGTCATGCGCGAAGGCAGGATCGTCGAAGCGAGCGCGACGGACGCTCTATTCCAGAATCCCCGACAGAACTACACGCGCGACCTGATCTCGGCCATCCCGCTGCCCGAAATCGACGAGGGCTGGCTGGACATTCCTGCCGCCGCCAAGGTTCCGACATGAATGCATACGCACGCCGAAAAGCGGGCTCGGATGTGCGACCGGCCAATGACAAATCCCCGCCAAATGGAGGAGAAACTGACATGAAGACAGTAATTCGAAATGCCGCACTCGCTGCCGCCATCCTCGGCAGCACCGGTATGGCAGCAGCCAGCTCGATCCCCGGCATGCGCGGGCACGACCACACCGGCATCACGGTTCCCGACATGAAGCAGGCGGTCGACTTCTTCACCGACGTGGTCGGCTGCAAGAAGGCGATGTCGTTCGGCCCGTTCGCCGACGACAAAGGCACCTTCATGCAGGATCTTCTCGGCGTCGATCCGAAGGCTGTCATCGAGCAGGTCACCATGGTTCGCTGCGGCTATGGCTCGAACATTGAGCTGTTCAAATACACCGCGCCCGACCAGAAGGATCTGACGCCGAAGAACAGCGACATTGGCGGTTTTCACATCGCCTTCTATGTCGACGACGTCGCGGCGGCGAAAGCCTATCTCGAGGCTAAGGGCGTCAAGACCAGGTTGGGGCCGCTGCCGGTCAAGGAAGGACCGGCTGCCGGCCAGACCATCCTCTACTTCCAGGCGCCCTGGGGATTGCAACTGGAGGCGATCAGCTATCCCGACGGGATGGCTTACGAGAAGGGTGCCGAGACGGTGCTGTGGAGCCCGAAGAACCCGGAAAAGTGACCCCAAGGGCCGCGCGTGCGGCAATGCGCGAGCGCGCGGCCCGCTATTTCGCATAATCGTTTCGGCATAAAACTTTAAGCTTGAAATATCTTGGCCCGGGCGCGATACTGAAATCCAGCAAGCGAAGAGGAGATCGCACAGATGAAGGTTGCGGTTCTCGGCGGCGGACCAGCCGGCCTTTACTTCGCCATTTCGATGAAGCTCAGGGACGCCGCGCATGATGTGACGGTGTTCGAGCGCAACCGCGCCGACGACACGTTCGGCTGGGGCGTCGTTCTGTCAGCCGAAACGCTCGAGAATCTCGCCAGGAACGATCCGGTCAGCGCCGTCTGGATCAAGAAGCATTTTGCCTATTGGGACGACATCGCCGTGGTCCATGACGGCGTGCGCACTGTATCCTCAGGCCACGGTTTCTGCGGCATCGGCCGCAAGCGGCTCTTGATCCTGTTGCAGCGGCGCGCACGCGAGCTCGGCGTCAAGCTGATGTTCGAGACCGATATCGCCGATCCGAAGCCCTATATGGAGACGCATGACCTGGTCGTCGCCGCAGACGGACTGAACTCCAAGGCGCGTAACAGTTTCGTCGATATCTTCAAGCCCGACATCGACACGCGCAAATGCAAGTTCGTGTGGCTCGGCACCCACCAGAAATTCGACGACGCGTTTACGTTCATTTTCGAGAAGACCGAGCATGGCTGGGTGTGGGCGCACGCCTACCAGTTCGACAGCGACACCGCGACCTTCATCGTCGAGTGCAGCGAACAGACCTGGGCCGCCTTCGGCTTCGGCGCGATGACGCAGCAGGAATCCATCGCCGTCTGCGAACGCATCTTCGAAAAACATCTGGGCGGCCATGCGCTGATGACCAATGCCAACCATATCAGGGGTTCGGCTTGGATCAATTTCCCGCGCGTGCTGTGCGAACGCTGGTCGTTCAAGAATCTGGCGCTGATGGGCGACGCGGCGGCTTCTGCCCATTTCTCGATCGGCTCCGGCACCAAGCTGGCGCTGGAAAGCGCCGTGGCGCTGGCCGAGTATGTCGAAACCGAGCCGGACCTAAAGGCCGCATTCCGTAAATATGAGGATGCGCGCCGCACCGAGGTGCTGAAGCTGCAGTCGGCGGCGCGCAATTCGCTCGAATGGTTCGAGGAGGTCGAGCGCTATCTCGGTCTCGATCCGGTGCAGTTCAACTATTCGCTGCTGACCCGCTCGCAGCGCATCAGCCACGAGAATTTGCGGCTGCGCGACGCCGAATGGCTTGAAAGCGCGGAGGAATGGTTCCAGCGCCAGGCGGGCGCCGGCGCCAACAGGCTCCGCCGCGCACCGATGTTCGCGCCCTTCAAGCTGCGCGACATGCGGCTCAACAACCGCGTCGTCGTCTCGCCGATGGCGCAATACAAGGCTGTCGGCGGGTGCCCGACGGACTGGCATTTCACCCACTATGCCGAGCGCGCCAAGGGCGGCGCCGGGCTCATCTACATCGAGATGACCTGCGTCAGCCCGGAAGGGCGGATCACGCCCGGCTGCCCGGGCTTCTATGCGCCCGAACATGAGGTGGCGTGGAAACGGCTGGTCGATTTCGTCCATACCGAGACCGAAGCGAAGATCTGCGCCCAGATCGGCCATTCCGGCGCCAAGGGCTCGACACGGGTTGGTTGGGAAGGCACCGACGTGCCGCTGGCCTCCGGCAACTGGCCCGTCATGGCGGCATCGGCGGTCGCGTGGTCACCTGAGAATCAGGTGCCGAAGGCGATGGACCGCGCCGACATGGACAGAGTGCGCGACGAATTCGTGGCTTCGGCGCAGATGGCCGACCGCTGCGGCTTCGACATGCTGGAGATCCACGCCGCGCATGGCTATCTCCTGTCGTCCTTCATCACGCCGGTCACCAACCGGCGCACCGACGACTATGGCGGTTCGCTTGACAACCGCATGCGCTATCCTCTCGAAATCTTCCGCGCCGTGCGCGCCGCCTGGCCGGCGCAGAAGCCGATCTCGATGCGCATTTCGGCCAATGACTGGGTCGGCATCGAAGGCGTGACACCCGCCGACGCCGTCGAGATCGCGCGGCTGTTGCATGAGGCCGGCGTCGACATTTGCGACGTCTCGGCAGGACAAACTTCGGTGCTGGCCAAGCCGGTCTATGGCCGCATGTTCCAGACGCCGTTTTCCGACCGCATCCGCAACGAGGTCGGCATGGCGACGATGGCGGTCGGCAACATCTATGAGCCGGACCATGTCAATTCGATCCTGATGGCCGGCCGCGCCGACCTGGTGGCGCTGGCACGGCCGCATCTCGCCGATCCCTACTGGACGCTGCATGCGGCGGTGACGCTCGGCGACCGTGGGGTGAAATGGCCCGATCCCTATCTGCCGGGGCGCGACCAGACCTACCGGCTGGCCGAACGCGACGCCGCGGCGGGGCTGAAAGTATGACGGCCGCCGCGATGATCGCCGGCAGCCACGCCCTTGTCACCGGCGGCGGGTCCGGTGTCGGCCGCGCCATCGCGCTGGCGCTGGCCGGTGCCGGCATCGACGTCACCATATGCGGCCGGCGCGAGGCGGAGCTGGCCAAGGTGGCTGGCGAAAGCAAAGGCATTTTCGCCATCACTGCCGATGTCACCAATGAGGCGGCGATGGCATCGCTTTACGAGGCGGCTGAAGCGGCGCGAGGCCCTTTCGACATCGTCGTCGCCAATGCCGGCATCGCGGGCAGCACGCCGGCGCACAAGACCACACTTGCCGACTGGCAGCGGACGCTGGACGTCAACCTGACCGGCGCCTTCCTGACGGTGAAGCCGGCGCTCGCCGGCATGGCCGCGCGCAAGGCGGGGCGGATCGTGTTCATTGCCTCAACGGCGGGACTGAAGGGCTATGCCTATGTCGCGCCTTACGTGGCAGCCAAGCATGGCGTCATCGGCCTGATGCGGGCGCTTGCCGCAGAGACAGCGAAGTCCGGCGTGACCGTCAACGCGGTGTGCCCGGGTTTCATGGAAACCGAAATGCTGGAGCAGTCCATCCAGCGCATCGTCGAAAAAACCGGCCGCTCGACTGAACAGGCGCGGGCGAGCCTTGCCGCGACCAATCCGCAAGGCCGCTTCATTCAGCCGCAAGAAATTGCCGCAGCCGTGCTGTGGCTGTGCGGCGATGCGGCGGCGTCGATCACCGGACAGGCAATTTCGATCTCAGGAGGCGAAACATGGTAGCCGGCCCCCTGCCCGCGCCGTCGGGATCCGGCAAGGACCGCTTGCGGCTGTGGATCAGGCTGCTGCGCGCCTCGCGCACGATCGAGGCCGAACTGCGTGAGCGCCTGAAGAAGGAATTCAACACGACGCTGCCGCGCTTCGACGTGATGGCCGCGCTCTACCGCGCGCCCGAAGGCATGCTGATGAGCGACCTGTCGCGCTTCCTGCTGGTGTCCAACGGCAATGTGACTGGGATCGTCGATCGGCTCGTGTCCGAGGGGCTGGTCGCCCGCGCCCGCCGCAATGGCGATCGCCGCACCTCGATGGTGCGGCTGACGGATGAAGGCTCCAAATCCTTCGCCGTCATCGCTGCCGCTCACGAGGGCTGGGTCGGCGAATTGCTGGGCAAGGTGAGCGAGGACGACGCGCGCCGGCTGACCGGCATGCTGACCTCGTTCCGCAGCAACTGGGAGGGACGCGAATGAGCAAGATGGCCGGCTTCAAGCCGAAGCATTTCCTCTGGGAGGTCGAAGGCAGGATCGCCAAGGTCCGGCTCGACCGGCCGGAGCGCAAGAACCCGTTGACCTTCGACAGCTATGCCGAACTGCGCGATACGTTTCGCGACCTCGTCTATGCCGACGATGTCGACGCCGTTGTGTTCCTGTCCAATGGCGGCAATTTCTGCTCCGGCGGCGATGTCCACGACATTATCGGGCCGCTGGTCAAGATGGACATGAAGCAGCTCCTGGCCTTCACCCGCATGACCGGCGATTTCGTCAAGGCGATGCTGAACTGCGGCAAGCCGATCATCGCGGCGGTGGATGGCGTGGCGGTCGGCGCCGGCGCCATCATCGCCATGAGCTCCGACATCCGCATCGCCACGCCGGAAGCCAAGACCGCGTTCCTGTTCACCCGCGTCGGCCTCGCCGGCTGCGACATGGGCGCCTGCGCGATCCTGCCGCGCATCATCGGCCAGGGCCGCGCCGCCGAACTGCTCTACACCGGCCGCACCATGACGGCCGCCGAAGGCGAGCGCTGGGGGTTCTACAACAGGCTTGTAGAGGCGGCTTCCTTGGAAGCTGACGCGCTCGACATGGCGGCGCGCATCGTCTCCGGCCCGACCTTCGCCCACGGCATCACCAAGACGCAGTTGAACCAGGAATGGTCGATGGGGCTCGACCAGGCGATCGAGGCGGAAGCGCAGGCGCAGGCGATCTGCATGCAGACGCGCGATTTCGAGCGGGCGTACAAGGCGTTTGTTGCCAAGGAAAAGCCGGTGTTCGAGGGGGATTGAGATGGTCGCTTTGCTGGAGACGCTGGCGGACCAACGCCCCCCTCTGTCCTGCCGGACATCTCCCCCTCTCTGGGGGAGATTGGATATTATCTCTGCTTTCGCCAATCGCCACCGTTGCAGAAAAAGCGCCGCAGCTGAGGCTGCCAATCTCCCCCCTCGTGGGGGAGATGTCCGGCAGGACAGAGGGGGGCGCCGTAGGGCGCAACGCTCGAAGCACAGCGGAGGCCAACATGCCTGACCGTTCCTTCCTCGACTGGCCGTTCTTCGAGGACCGCCATCGCGAACTGGCCGGACACCTCGAGGCATGGTGCGCGAAGAACCTGCCTGTCGATCATCATGACGTCGACGTCGCCTGCCGCGAGCTGGTGCAAAAACTCGGCCGCGACGGCTGGCTGAAACCGACGGCGATCGACACCGACAATCCCGGGCCGCTCGATGTGCGCACCTTGTGCATCACGCGCGAGACGCTGGCGCGGCATGACGGGCTCGCCGATTTCGCCTTCGCCATGCAGGGGCTCGGCACCGGAGCGCTCAGCCTGTTCGGCACGCCGGATCAGCAGCAATGGCTTGCGAAGACGCGCGCCGGCAAGGTCATTTCCGCCTTTGCGCTGTCGGAACCGCGCTCGGGATCGGATGTCGCCAATATGGAGATGACCGCGACCCGCGATGGTGACGGCTATGTTCTGTCGGGCGAGAAGACCTGGATCTCCAATGGCGGCATCGCCGATCTCTATGTCGTCTTTGCCCGCACAGGCGAGGCACCCGGCGCCAAGGGATTATCAGCCTTCATCGTGCAGGGGGACAGCAAGGGCCTCGGCATCGCGGAGCGCCTGGAAGTCATCGCGCCGCATCCGCTGGCACGACTGTCTTTCGATCAGGTGCGGCTGCCCGCCTCGGCGCTGATCGGCAAACCGGGCGACGGCTTTCGCATAGCCATGTCGGTGCTCGACGTGTTCCGCTCGACCGTCGGTGCGGCGGCACTCGGCTTTGCGCGCCGCGCACTCTATGAAAGCATCAGGCGGGTGGCCGAACGCAAACTGTTCGGCGCGCCGATGACCGAGCTGCAGATGGTGCAGGGCCATATCGCCGACATGGCGCTCGACGTCGATGCCGCGGCGCTCCTGGTCTACCGCGCCGCCTGGACCAAGGACATGGGCGCGGCGCGGGTGACGCGCGAGGCGGCGATGGCCAAACTGTTCGCCACCGACAAGGCGCAGGAGGTGATCGACAAAGCGGTGCAACTGCATGGCGGCGACGGCGTCCGCAAGGGTCACATCGTCGAAAGCCTGTATCGCGAGATCCGCGCGCTGCGCATCTATGAGGGTGCTTCCGACGTGCAGAAGGTGGTGATCGCGCGGCAGGTGATGGGCGCTGCCTGAGCCCGGTCGCGTCAAGGTTTGGACTGTTTCGAACGCGGATATTGCGGAGAGTTTGAAATGCACGAGATTCTGCAGCCGGATGGCTGGGCCAAGCCGGTCGGTTACGCCAATGGCGTAGCGGCTCGCGGACGGCTTGTCTTCGTCGGCGGTCAGGTCGGCTGGAATGGCCAGTGCCAGTTCGAGACCGACGATTTCGTCGGACAGGTGCGGCAGACGCTTCAGAACATCGTGGCGGTTCTGGCGGAGGCCGGCGCGGAGCCGCGGCACATCACATCGATGACCTGGTATTTCACCGACAAGCGCGAATATCTGGCCAATCTCAGGGGCATTGGAGAAGCCTATCGCGAGGTGATCGGCAGGCATTTCCCGGCGATGGCCGCCATGCAGGTGGTGGCGCTGGTCGAGGACCGGGCCAAGGTCGAGATACAGGCCACCGCCGTCATCCCGGAATAAAGAATTCGTCGCTCCTGGAATAATTTATCCGCGAAGGCCAGCCTGCCTCAGCAGCGGCAGCACGTGATCGCAGAAATAAGGCAATTCCTGCGTATAGTTGACGAAGGACAGCGCAATGCCCTGGTAGCCATGCCCGGCAATGGCAGCCATGTCGGCGGCGATCGTTTCGGGCGTTCCGACCAAGGGATAGGTGCCGGCGCCGCCGGCGAAACGCTGGCGGTAGCGGTCATAGGCATGCGGGTCGTGCGATCGCGAGAATTCCTTCTTGCCGGCCATATGGGCATCGACCGCCTCACGGTCGGCCAGATCGACGGCATAGCGCGTGTAATAGGCCTGCGCCTCCTCCATCGTCGGCCGGCAGACGACATGCGCCACGGTGTAGACGCCGACCTCGCGGCTAGCCTTGTCGGCTCGTTCGCTGATATCGGCGACATGCTTGCCGGCATCGGCCATCTCGGAAAAGGTCGTGAACAGGTAATCGCATCTGGCGGCAGCGAAATCGCGGCCCGGACCGCCGAAAGCCGCGTTCATCGTCACAGGGCGCGGAACTTGCAGGCTGGCCGGCCGGCTCACGGCTTCCTTGAGATGGTAATAAGTGCCCTCATAGTCGAGAGGCTCGGCGGATGCGTAAAGCCTTTCGAGGATCTCGGTCCATTCGGCGGCCTGATCGTAGCCCTTCTCGACAAGCGGCGTGCCGAACATGCCGAATTCCTTCGGGTTCCAGCCGCAGACGATGTTGAGGCCGGCGCGGCCCTGGCTGATATGGTCGACCGTCGCCAGCGCCTTGGCGGCATAAAGCGGATGCACCAGCGGCACATGCACGGTCGTGAACAGGCCGATCCGCTCGGTGGCGACGGCAAGTGCCGCCGCCCAGGTGAAGGTCTCGAACGACCATTCGCGCACCTTGTTGCGGCCGCCAAAGCCGCGCCAGCGCGCGATCGGCAGCAGGAATTCCAGCCCAGCGCGGTCGGCGATCTGCGCCGCCGTCAGATTGTCGTGCCAGCTTGCCGTCCAGCGTTCAGGCACATCCGATATGGCAAGGCCGCCATCGGCATTGGTCGAGAAGACGCCGAGCTTCAGTCTGTTTGGGCCGTGCAGGGGGTGCGCTTTGATCATGTCCGGAACTCGCGGCGGGAGATCGACACGCTAGGCCCGCGTGAAAATATTTCAAGCCTGAAATAGCTTCGCCTCGCCGCTGTTTGCGGATATGAATTCCGGCACGACAACAAAGGGATGGAACGATGAGCGGGTTTCGCCACAAATGCAACGGCAGGGAAAGCCTCGTCGGTTCCTTTGCCGCCATTCCGCATCCCGTTGCGGTCGAGGTGATGGCGCAGTCCGGTTTCGATTTTCTCTGCATCGATTGGGAACATGCCCAGATTTCGCGCGACATGATCGAGGCGATGGTGCGCGCGGCCGACATCCATCGCGTGCCGGCCATTGTGCGCGTGCCCGGCCATGGACCGGAAGCGATCGCGGCGGCATTGGACAGCGGCGCGCAAGGCGTGCTCATTCCGCGCGTCTCGACATCAGCCCAGGCGCAGGCGGCGGTGAAGGCCTCGCGTTATCCGCCGACCGGCGAGCGCGGCGTCGGGCCCGGACGGGCCGCCGGCTATGGCTACCGCATCTCCGAATATCTCGCTCAGGCTAATGACAACATCGTCGTGGCGGTTCAGGTCGAGACATCGGAAGGGCTGGCCAATATCGAGGCGATCGCCGCTGTCGAGGGCGTCGATGTGATTTTCGTCGGGCCCGGCGATCTCTCCGTGTCGATCGATGCGATCGGCCCGGAAGGCGCCGACAGGCTCACGCAAGCGATCCGCAGGATCATCGGCGCGACGATCGCGCATGGTAGGACATCCGGGATCTTCTGCGCGAGGCCGCAGGATGTCGCCCAATGGGCGGCACTCGGCGCCAGTTTCTTCATCCTGGCCAGCGACACGATGTTTCTGGGAACTGGCGCTGCCGCCGGAAGAGCCGGCGCGGATGCCGAGCTGGGCAGGAGCGGCCGCGGCTAGCGCTATCGAAAGGTGTGCCAGGCGCTGTCGCCGCCAACTTTTTAAGCTTAAAACTTTTGCCTTGAAAACTGCCGCGGTTTGGATAAGCATTCCTCGATCGATGTGACTGCCGTTCCGGACGGGCTTGCCGGATCGTGGTGCATCGGGTGGGATCAAAGGGTTTCAGTCCTTGTCGTTCATGCTGCCCAGTCATCCTCCAGCGCGCGCTCTGCGTTCCATGGCGTGCGTGCGCAAAGCCATGATTTGCATACCAAGAACATCGCCAGCCTTGCCTTCCTGCGCATGTGCGTTCGCCGCGACCGAGCCGACCGCATGGTCGCGAGCATGAATTGACGCCCCGCTGGGAGGTGGGGCGGCAAGAAACCGTGCGGGCATCAGCCCGCCCGATCAACAACCAGAGGGAACACCCCAGAGGGACCAACAATGAGCCTGACCCGTCGCAATCTCATCCTTCTCGCGACCGCCATCGGCATCGCCGCCGGACCGGCAACCGCCTATGCCGCCGATGTGCTTAATGTCGGCGCCTACCCGACCAACCCGCCGTTCGAGTACAAGAACGAGAGCGGCACTTTCGAGGGCTTTGAAGTCGACATCGTCAACGAAGCGGCAAAGCGCGTCGGCATGACCACCGACATCGCCGATCTCGGCTTCCAGGCGCTGTTCGCCGCCACCACGTCGAAGCGCATCGACGTCGCCATCTCGTCGATCACCATCACGCCGGAGCGGCTGAAGTCGCAGTCGTTCACGCAACCTTACTATGATTCCGACATGGGCATCGCAACCAAGACGGACAGCCCGATCAAGGCCGAGGCCGACCTCAAGGGCAAGATCGTCGGCGTGCTGTCCGGCTCGACCGGCGAGACCTGGGTCAAGGCGCACCAGGAGGCCGATGGCTTCAGCGACGTGAAGGGCTATGACACGCAGCAGAACCTTTTGCTCGATCTCAGCGCCGGGCGCATCGACGCGGCTGTCAGCGACATTCCGGGCATGCAGTACTCCTTCACCAAGATGAAGGATCTCACCGTCAAGGAACGCATCAAGACCGGCGAACAGTACGGGCTGATGATGACCAAGGACCACCCGCTGCTCGGCAAGCTGAACGACGCGCTGACAGCGATGAAGAAGGACGGCACGCTGGCCGCGATCCACAAGAAGTGGTTCGGCAGCGACGCGCCCGCCGATTCCTCGACCGCCAAGGAAATGCCGGTTCCGAAGGCCTGAGCGGCGGCCGCCAAGGAGAACGTGCCGGTTCGAAAGGCCGGCACGTTTCGTTTGACACATAACCCTCCCGGAACCAGCTCGGCGCGGCAAACCCGCTTTCGCTGTTCCGGCTTCTGCTCCAGCGTCACGGGACGCCAAACGGTTCGGGAAAGCCTCCCATGTCGCTGCTCGATACCTTCTTCAACGCCGACGTCATCGCGTCCAGCCTGCCGGCGCTGCTGCGCGGCTTTCTCAACACGCTGCTGCTCGGGCTGCTCAGCATCGGCATCGGCATCCCCATCGGCCTGGTGATCAGCCTGTTGCGGCTCTATGCGCCGAAGCCGCTCAGGTGGCTGGCGGTCGGCTACACCGACATCTTCCGTGCGCTGCCGGTGCTGGTGGTGCTGATCCTGATCTATTATGCGCTGCCCTTCCTCGGCATCCGCCTGTCGTCCTGGGCTTCCGCCGTGACGGCCTTCGCCATCATCATGTCGGCCTATTCGGCGGAAGTGTTCCGTTCCGGCATCGAGAGCATTCCGCGCGGCCAGTTCGAGGCGTCGCAGGCCCTCGGCCTGCCCTTCCTTTTGACCTTGCGCAAGGTGGTGCTGCCGCAGGCGGTGCGCGTGGTCATCCCGCCGATGACCAGCAACTGCGTCTCGATGTTCAAGGACACCTCGCTCGCCTCCACCGTGGCGCTGCCGGAACTCCTGAAGGAAGCGACCAATGCGCAGTCGCTCTACGCCAATCCCTCGCCGCTGATCGGCGCGGCGCTGGTCTATCTCATCTTCCTGTGGCCGATGGTTCGCCTCGTCAGCCTGCTTGAAGACCGTTTCAAAAGCGAGAAGACGCGCTGACCGCGCCTACCATTTCCCATCTACCGAGACCTTCGCAGGAGACGACCATGAACAAGCATCAAGCCGCCAATGCGACCGGCACTTCCGGCGCGTTCCCTGTTGAAAGAATCCGGGCGATGTTTCCGGCCTTGCAGCGCGCAGGCGACTTCATCTTCCTGGACAACGCCGCCGGCGCGCAGATCCCGCAGAGCGTGCTCGACGCGGTGACCAACCATCTGGTCTCGCACAATGTGCAGCGCGGCGGCCGCTATGGCCGCAGCGTCACCGTCGATCAGTCGGTCGCCGATGCGCGCGAGAGCGTGGCACTGCTGATCAATGCCTACAGCCCATCCGAGATCTGTTTCGGCATGAACGCCACCTCGTTCATCCGCCTGGTCAGCCTCGGCATCGGCCAGATGCTTGGAGAGCGCGACGAGATCGTCGTCACCGACATGGACCATGACGCCAACATCGCGACATGGCTGGCGCTCGAATCCGCCGGCGCCAAGTTCAAGTGGTGGCGCATGCGCGAAGACGGCAATTTGCATGTCGACGATCTGCGCCCGCTTGTTTCCGATCGTACCCGGCTTGTCGCCTGCACGGTGACGGCGCATTCCATCGGCTCGATCGTCGACGTGGCTTCGGTGGCAGGGATCGCGCACGCCGCCGGCGCCGAAGTGTTCCTCGACTGCGTGCATTACGGGCCGCATGGGCTGATCGACGTACAGGCCTGGGATTGCGACTATCTCGTCTGTTCCGGCTACAAGAATTTCTCGCCGCATATGGGCTTCCTCTGGGGCCGCTTCGAAACGCTGAAGCGGCTGCCGACCTTCCGCGAGGACTTCATCCCGGACGAGCCGCCCTACAAGGTCGAGGCCGGCACCTTCATTTACGAGAACGTGTCGGGCATGGATGCGGCGGTCCAGTATCTGGAACTCATCGGCCGCAACCTTGCCCCGTCCAACAACCGCTCGCGGCGCGAAAACATCGTCGCCGGCATGGGCGCCATCCGCGACTACGAGCTGGTGCTGGCGCGCGAGATGCTGGCTGTGCTGAAGAGCTGCGGCGCGACGATCTACGGCGTTTCCGAGGAGGCCCGGATCAACGAACGCGTGCCGACCTTCTGTTTCAACATCGGCAAGTTGTCGCCGCAGCGGATCGTCGAGGAAATGGCTGAATTGCAGATCGGCATCCGCGACGGCCACATGTACGCCCCGCGCCTGATGAAGCGCCTCAACCTGTCGATGGACAGGGGCGTCATCCGCGCCTCGCTGGTGCACTACAACACGGTGGAGGAAGTGCACCGCTTCGGCGAGGCGCTGCGCGCCGTCATCGCGAAATTGTCGTGAGCGGCGTCTGGTCCAGGAACGCGCCAGAAGCGTCCAGTCGGATATGCGGTTCGGAACGGCGGGAACGGTCGACAGCTGCCGTCCACTGCGCCGGTTGCGAGCGCAGATATGCAGACGATCCGACTGCCACGCTACGCTCACCGGCGTACTTTGCTACTCGTCCACCAAGCCACGTTCGCGCAGGACGTCGTACTTGAGAATTTCACCCCTGATGGTGTCGCCCCATCGACCAACGAACGCCATCGTGTCGGTAGCATGGAGATGTGCAGTGAGTGCGGCCTGGTCTCTCCACCGCTCGGCGACCAGGAGGCGGCCGGCAAGCGGATCGTCCACAGCCGCGTCATAGGAAAGATTTCCGTCCCGCTGCCGCGTAGCTATGGCGAGGTTCTGGAGATCCTGGACAAACTCGGCGACTGACGAGGGCTCGACGTACATATAGCCGGTAACAATCAGCATCATGGCTTACCTTGGTGGATCCCGCTCGCCGTCTGCACTTCCGACGATCGAGCGGCTGAAAGCAACAAATCAGACGGCCAGCACGATCTTGCCTTGAATACTGCCGTCGGCGGCGCGCTGGTGCGCGCGCGATGCCTCGGCCAGCGGGAATGTGCTGTCGATGACGACACGCACAACGCCGTCGTCGAGCAGGCGGGCGACTTTTGCCAACTGCGCGCCATTGGATCGAACCTGTGTGGATGAGACCGTGATTCCCAGCTTCTCTGCCTCCTCGTGACCCGTGAAGCCCAGCGGGTTGATCAGGAACAGCGCGCCGCCCGGCTTCAGAACATGGAAGAAGCGCTCCATGTCCGCGCCGCCCACCGCGTCGAGGACAAGGTCGACGTCTCGGACGACTTCTTCGGTCGCGGTCGTCTTGTAGTCGACGAACTGATCCACGCCGAGATCTCGCATCAGCCCCTCGTTCTTGGCCGATGCCACCGCGATGACGCGAGCGCCCCGCCATTTCGCCAACTGGACAGCCAGATGCCCGACACCGCCTCCGGCGCCGTTGATCAGCACCGTCTTGCCGTCGAGCGGCAGCGGCTCATGCCGGAAGGGCTGGAACGGATTCGACTCGTCGTGGCCAAGTTCGATCAAGAACTGCCATGCCGTCAGAAGCGACATCGGCGCGCCGGCCGCATGAATATGGTCGATGCCGGCTGGTTTCAACGCAAGCTGCGATGCCGGCACACTGACATAATGCGCGTAGGCATTGCTACCGGTCACTAGGTCATGGGGAAAGCGAACCATTGCATAGACCTCGTCGCCGATGCTGAACTCAGCGACGTCGGCGCCAACCGCTTCAATGACGCCCGACACGTCCGTGCCGAGAATCAGTGGGAAGGATGCGTTGGGTCGCCATTCTGGCGGCAGGGCGCGATAGCCGTCCCGCAGATACCAGTCGGGCGGATTAAGCCCCGCCGCCTGGACGCGGACGAGCACCTCGCGGGGCTTCACATCCGGCCTCGGCGCGTCTTCGTACACCAGCACTTCGGGACCACCGAATGCATGCAGACGGACTGCCTTCATCTTGTCGCTCATTGGTCAAATCTCCGCTCATCATGTCGTTGGAGCAGATTTAGTGGCATGACCCCTGGTTGATAATTGGCGCAGATGGCGCTTAAGTAATGCCATGGTGGCACATATCGCTTTGGATCGGCTCACTGGTATCATCGCCTTCGCGCGTGCCGGATCGCTGGGCAGCTACACGGCAGCGGCCCGCGCGCTGTCGATTTCCCCGTCGGCGGTCAGCAAGAGCATCCAGCGGCTCGAGCGGCATTTAGGATTGTCGCTGTTTACCCGTACGACGCGCTCGCTCACCTTCACGCCCGAAGGGCGCGACCTGCATGAGCGCGCGCTGCGTCTGTTACGCGAGGCGGAGGAAATCGAGCAGGCGGCAATGACCGCGCGCTCCGAACCATCGGGCACGTTGCGCGTGGCCGCGTCGCTGCCGATTGGACTCCACCTGATCGCTCCGGCTTTACCGGCTTTCCGTCGGCTCCACCCGAACCTGGTCGTCGATCTCAGGCTGGGTGACCAGATAGTGGACATGATTGAGGAAGGGATCGATGTCGCCATACGCATCGGTGATCTGGCTGACACCCGGCTACTATCACGCAAGCTCGCACCCCATCGGCTTTGCTGCTTCGCCTCGCCAGCCTATCTCGAGGAACGCGGCGCCCCGACCCATCCCGATGACCTGGTAGGGCACGACACCGTCAATCTTCGGTATCAGAGCACAGGCCAGACCTTTCGCTGGCCCTTCCGGATTGGCGGCCGCGAAATCGAGATCGTGCCCAATGCCGGTGTGGTCGCCGATGCCAGCGATGCCGTGCTCATCATGCTGGCAGCCGGTGGCGGGATAGGCGTAGGCGCCTCCTTCATGGCGGCTCCCTATGTGAAGCGCGGCGATCTGGTCCCCGTGCTGTCCACGTTCGCCGTCGAGCGAAATAACGTCACCGTGCTCTGGCCGGCAAGCCGACGCGCCAACCCCGCGGTGCGCGCCTTTCTGACCATGCTCGACGCCGCTTTCATGCAGCGAATGGCAGTTTCAAGCATCGACTGATCTGGCGCGGAAGGGCCGCTTAGAGGCGATTCCGGCCATGACAGCCATTGGACAGAGCGACGGGCAAGCCGATTTATCGCTAGGCAAGGACCGCTCTAATATTCGAAGCTTCGCAATTTGACATGTCGCCTGCAAACGCCAATGGCTCGGTCGCACCGCGACCAACTGATATTACAGCGTTTAAATCGTTGCACATCATTTTGGATCAAGCGGCGTTTGCCGCCACAGGTTTGCCAAACCGACCAATATTGTCATCGCCCCACCCCTTCAGGGCAACGAGGATGGGTTCGAGACTGCGGCCGAGCGGTGAGATGGTGTATTCCACCTTCGGCGGCACCTGCGCATAAACCTTTCTCTCTATCAGGCCGTCTTCTTCAAGCTCGCGCAACTGGTTCGTCAAAGTGCGCTGTGTGACGCCGCCGATCTGACGCTGTATCTCGTTGAAGCGCATCGTACCGCGCAAAAGGTGGAACAGCACCACGCACTTCCACTTGCCGTCGATCAGACTGATGGCCGCTTCCACGGAACAGCCGGGATTGCAGTCGAAGCGAGAATGGCGGGCCTTGGCCATGGCGGTATCCTTCAGATATTTACATGCAAATCCGCATGTACAACATAATCTGTTCGTTATCGGGTTCAGGCTGGACTGGCAAGGCGTTGGGCGAGATCCTCGCAGGCCCCGCCCGGTATCCAATTGGATACTATTGGCAAACGTTGTGCGTATCCCAGGCCTGAGAGCGCATCGCTACATTGAAGCCACTGAGGGACGAACCAGTCGCGGCTGCAATCGAACCCCGTCACCATCGCAACCAGCCGATAGGACCGACCATGTCTGCAAACAGCTTCACTGCCCGCTCGATCACGCGAGAGGCCGCAACCCGCCTCATCGCCGAGGCCATCGCCGCTTCCAAACGCATCAGGTTCGAAGCGGTCATCGCGATCGTCGACGCTGCCGGCAACCTGAAGGCATTCGAACGCAGCGATCGCAGTTCCTATCTTGCCGTCAACATTGCCATCGACAAGGCCTACACCGCGGCCTCTTTCGGTCTGTCGACGGCCCAGTGGGTCGACCTGCTGGAAGATCGTGGCGCTTCGAACTTAAGGCATGTTCCGCGCGTCATGGCCGCCGCCGGCGGCTTTCCGATCATGGAGGATGGCGCGATCATCGGCGGGATCGGTATTTCCGGCGGAAGCTGGACGCAGGACCAGGAAGCCGGCGAAGAAGCTCTTCGCAATTTTTCAAAGTGACATCGAAAAACGGCCAACGGGAGACACCTATGAAAGCCATCGGATACAAGACCCCTTCGCCCATCGACGCCGCGGATTCTCTCATCGACATCGAGTTGCCACGGCCAGAACCGAAAGGCCGCGACATCCTTGTCGAAGTGAAGGCCATTTCAGTCAACCCGGTCGACTATAAAATCCGGCACAGCACGCCGCCGGCTGCCGGCGTCGAATGGAAGGTGGTCGGCTGGGACGCGGCAGGCATCGTCGCCGCCGTCGGGCCTGACGTCAGCGGTTTCAAGGCGGGAGACGAGGTCTGGTATGCAGGCTCCATCACTCGTCCGGGCGCAAACGCCGAATTCCATCTCGTCGACGAGCGTATCGTCGGCAGGAAGCCGTCAAAGCTCGGATGGGCCGATGCCGCGGCGCTCCCGCTTACATCGCTGACCGCCTGGGAGGCATTCTTCGACCGCATGGACGTGAAGAAGCCGGTTCCCGGTGCTGCTGCCGCCATCCTGATCATTGGCGGTGCCGGCGGGGTCGGATCGATCGCAATCCAGATTGCCCGGCAATTCACCGGCCTGACCATTATCGCGACGGCTTCACGTCCCGAGACCAAGGACTTCGTCAAGTCGTTGGGAGCCCACCATGTGGTCGATCACTCGAAGCCGCTTGCCGGCGAGATCGCGGCTCTGGGCATCGGCGCTCCGGCGTTCGTATTTTCGACGACGCAAACCGCCCAGCATGTCGACGATATCGCGGAACTGATCGCACCGCAGGGCCGCTTCGGCCTGATTGACGATCCGTCGGGATTCGACATCATGAAGTTCAAGCGCAAGGCGGTGTCGATCCATCACGAACTCATGTTCACACGAGCCATTTACGAAACGCCGGACATGGACGAGCAGGGCAAAATTCTCGACGCGATGTCCGCCGCCGTAGACGATGGACGGATTCGATCGACCGCCACACAGAACCTCGGTGCGATCAACGCGGAGAATCTCAAAAAGGCGCATGCGCAGCTCGAAAGCGGATCGACCATCGGAAAGGTGGTGCTCGAAGGCTTCGCCTGATCGGAGGGCCAGAGGGCGGTCTGCTCACCGGGCCGCAACTTCTTTGTTCAGGGATGTTTGGGTTTCCCAGCTTGTGTAAGTGCCGCCGACACCACCGGGGCCCAAGCGATCGCGACGCGGACAGCGTCGCGATCGCTTCTCGATGGATTCCGTGTACCCGAAATTGTTCAGTGTGGTGCTGGTATTTTCAAGCGAAGGCGCGTTGACCCATTACTGAAGTCTGAACCGTTGACGCCTACAAGGCCACGATGACCGCTCCGGGCGCAAAGCGGTCGTCCAGGTCTTGGCAGACGTAAGCCGTCTTTGGGTAAAACTCGGTCGTTCAGAGTAGTGGGGTTTTGACCCTAGAGTTTTGATTTAGCGGCGGATTCAGATTTCAGGTCGATTCGACCTGAAATCCTCCGACTCTAGGCCGCCTTCTTCTTCGCCAGCCTCGCCTTGATGCTGGCCACATCGGCGCGCGGCGTGGCGGCGAACAGCGTCCTGGTGTAGCTGTGCTTGGGGTCTGAAAAGACCTCGTCGCGCGAGCCGTATTCGACCGCCTCGCCGAAATACATCACCATCACGTCGTCGGCGATGTAGCGCACCACGGAGAGATCGTGGCTGATGAAGACATAGGTCAGCTGGAATTCGTCCTGCAGGTCGGCGAGCAGGTTGAGCACCTGCGCCTGCACCGAAAGATCGAGCGCCGAGACCGGCTCGTCCAGCACCAGAAGGCTCGGGTTCAGCATCAATGCACGGGCGATGGCGATGCGCTGGCGCTGGCCGCCCGAGAACATGTGCGGATAGCGGTTGTAGTGCTCGTGACCGAGGCCGACCTTCTTCAGCATCTTCATGGCGAGATCGCGCCGCTCGGCGGCCGTCTTGTCGGTGTTGATCAGCAGCGGCTCGCCCAGCACGTCGCCGATCTTCTGGCGCGGGTTGAGCGACCCGTAAGGGTTCTGGAAGACGATCTGCACCTTGCGGCGCATCTCTTTCGACAGCGCGTTCCTGGCGATGTCGACCTTGTTGCCGTCGATGAACAGTTCGCCCGATGTCGCCGGATCGATGAGCGTGATGATGCGGGCGAGCGTGGACTTGCCGCAGCCGCTTTCGCCGACGATGGCGAGCGTCTTGCCCTTGTCCACTGTGAACGAGACACCCTTGACCGCGTGCACGGTGCGCGGCCCGCTGAACAGGCCGCCGCCGATATGGTAGTCGCGAACGATGTTCTTGCCTTCCAGAACCGTGGTGCTCATGCGGAGGCTCCCGCGGCCGAAGGCGCCGGCTCGAACAGCATGTCGGAAACGGTCGGCAGCCGGTCGCCGACGGCGTTCTCCGGCAGCGCCGACAGCAGCGCGCGCGTGTAGTTGCTCTTCGGGTTCTCGAACAGCGACAGCACGTCGGCCTCTTCCATCTTGCGGCCCTTGTACTGGACGATGACGCGATCGGCGGTCTCTGCCACCACGCCCATATTGTGGGTGATCATGATCAG
Source organism: Mesorhizobium sp. B2-3-2 (assembly GCF_006442295.1). Lineage (NCBI taxonomy): Bacteria > Pseudomonadati > Pseudomonadota > Alphaproteobacteria > Hyphomicrobiales > Phyllobacteriaceae > Mesorhizobium > Mesorhizobium sp. B2-3-2. The sequence goes on from NZ_VFWA01000003.1 coordinate 201,144, forward strand.
GCCCATGCCGTATTTGGCCTGCAGCGAAACCAGGAGATCAAGGATCTGCTTCTGGATGGTGACGTCGAGCGCGGTGGTCGGCTCGTCCGCGATCAAGAGCTTCGGATTGCAGGCAATGGCGATGGCGATCATGACGCGCTGGCACTGGCCGCCCGACATCTGGTGCGGAAACGAGCTCAGCCGTTCTTCGGGATCGGCAATGCCGACAAGCTTCATCAATTCGATGGCGCGCGCGCGGCGCTGGGCGCGGTCCATGCCCATGTGGAAGCGCAGCACTTCCTCGATCTGGAAGCCGACGGTGAAGCACGGGTTGAGGCTGGCGATCGGCTCCTGGAAGATCATGGAGATATCCTTGCCGACGATCTTGCGCCGCTCGGACGGGCTGAGCTTCAGAAGATCGACGCCGTCGAAGGCCATGCGGTCGGCCTTGACGGCCGCGGTGTTGGGCAGCAGCCCCATCACCGCCAGCATCGCCACCGACTTGCCGGAACCGGATTCGCCTACGATCGCCAGCACTTCGCGCGGCTCGATCGACAGGTCTATGCCTTGCACGGCCATGAACGGACCGGCGGCGGTGTCGAAGGAAACGGTGAGGTTCTTGATCTCGAGCAGGGACATGCTCACGACCTCTTCAGCTTGGGGTCGAGCGCGTCGCGCAGGCCGTCGCCGATCAGGTTGATGGCAAAGACGGTGATCAGGATGGCAAGGCCGGGGAAGGTCACCACCCACCAGGCGCGCAGGATGAACTCGCGCGCTTCGGCCAGCATCGTGCCCCATTCCGGCGTCGGCGGCTGCGCGCCCATGCCGAGGAAGCCCAGCGCCGCCGCCTCCAGAATGGCGTTGGAGAAGGACAGCGTCGCCTGCACGATCAGCGGCGCGATGCAGTTGGGCAGGATGGTGACCAGCATCAGCCTGAGATGGCTGGCGCCGGCAACCTTGGCCGAGATGACATATTCGCGGTTCTTTTCCGCCATCACGGCGGCGCGGGTGAGCCGGGCAAAGTGCGGCTGCAGCACGAAAGCGATGGCGATCATGGCGTTGACGAGGCCCGGGCCAAGCACGGCGACCAGCACCAGCGCCAGCAGAAGCGACGGGAAGGCCAGGATGATGTCCATGATGCGCATGATGAGCGTATCCACCCAGCCGCGGCAGTAACCGGCAAGCAGGCCGAGGATGACGCCGGAGATCAGCGCCGTGGTGACGACGACGAAGCCGATGGCGAGCGAGAAGCGCGAGCCGTAGATCAGGCGCGAGAGGATGTCGCGGCCGACGGCGTCGGTGCCGAGCAGGAACTGGGCGTTGCCGCCCGCCTGCCAGGCCGGCGGCGTCAGGAAGAAGTCGCGGAACTGGTCGTCGGGCGAATGCGGGGCGAGCAGCGGCGCGAAGACGGCGATCAGGATCAGCAGCGCGAAGACGAAGAGACCGATAACCGCGCCCTTGTTGATCGAGAAATAATGCCAGAACTCGGCGAACATCTGCAGCCGGGCGTCCTGCGGCCTGACGACGGTCGCGGCTTCGATTGTGGCTGGGCCTTCGTTGGTCATGTCAATTCGCCCGGATACGCGGGTTGATGACGGCATAGAGCACGTCGACGATGAGGTTCACCGACATGACGATGAGCGCGATCAAAAGCAACCCGCCTTGCACGGTGAAATAGTCGCGCTTGGAAATAGCGTCGATCATCCATTTGCCGATGCCCGGCCACGAAAAAATGCTCTCGGTCAGGATGGCGCCGGTCAGGAGCGTACCGACCTGCAGGCCGATGGTGGTGACGACCGGGATCAGCGCATTGCGGAAAGCGTGCAGCCCGATGACGCGGCGCGGCGCCAGGCCCTTGGCGCGCGCAGTGCGCACATAATCTTCGCCGAGCACCTCGAGCATGGCCGACCGCGTCTGCCTGGCGATGACGGCAAGCGGAATGGTGCCGAGCACGATGGTGGGCAGGACGAGGTGCGAGAGGGCCGAGCGGAATGCGCCCTTCTGTCCCGATATCAGGGAATCGATGGTCATGAAGCCGGTTACCGGCTTGAAGAAATAGAGAAGGTCGATGCGGCCGGAAACCGGCGTCCAGTGCAGCATGCCGGAAAACACGATGATCAGCAGCAGCCCCCACCAGAAGATCGGCATGGAATAGCCCGCCAGCGCCGTACCCATGGTCAGCTGATCGAACCAGGAGCCACGGCGGATCGCGGCGAAGATGCCGAAAGCGACACCGAAGACGATGGCGAAGATCATGGCGAAGATGGCGAGTTCGACGGTTGCCGGGAACCGCACCAGGAAATCCTTGAGCACCGGCGTCTTGGTGGAGAACGAGGTGCCGAAATCACCGCTGAGGATGTTGGCCAGATAGGTCAGGTACTGTCGCCAGATCGGCAGGTCGAAACCGAACTGGTGCATCAGCGCCGCGTGACGTTCGGGCGACAGGCCGCGTTCGCCCGCGAGCACCAGCACCGGATCACCGGGCAGGATGCGCACGAAGCCGAAAGCGAGGATGGTTATCCCGATGAAGGTCGGGACGATGAGGGCGAGCTTGCCGAGGATATAACGCAGCATGGCGGGCGAGGTGGGGCGGCGCTGTGGCGCCGCCCCGTTTCGCGAACCTTATTCGGCGATATCGACGCCGTCGAAGCGGTGGATGCCGAGCGGATCCATCGCAAAGCCGGAGACGGTCTTCTGCATCGGCATGAACACCTTGGAGTGGGCGAGCGTCGCCCACGGTGCCTGCTCCTTGAAGATGACCTGCGCCTGTTCATAGAGCTTGGTGCGCTCGGCCTGGTCGGAAACCGTCTTGGCCTTGTTGATGAGCGCATCGAAGTCCTTGTTGCACCATTCCGCGCGGTTGTTCGAACCGACGGAAGCGCAGCTCAGGAGCACGCCGAGGAAGTTGTCCGGATCGCCATTGTCGCCGGTCCAGCCGACGATGACGGCACCGTCGTGATCGACCGCCGAAGCGCGCTTGAGGTATTCACCCCAATCGTAGCTGACGATGTTGACGGTGACGCCGACCTTGGCGAAGTCGGCCTGGATCAGCTCCGCAGTGCGGCGTGCGTTCGGCATGTAGGGGCGCGACACAGGCATGGCCCAGACATTCATCTTGAGGTCCTTGACGCCGGCCTCTTCGAGCATCTTCTTGGCCGCATCCGGATCGTACGGATCGTCCTTCACGTCCTTGTTGTAGGACCACATGGTCGGCGGGATCGGATTGACGGCCACCTGGCCGGCGCCTTGGAAGACCGCGTCGATGATGGCCTTCTTGTTGATGGCCATGTTGAGCGCCTTGCGCACGCGCACGTCGTCGAACGGCTTCTGCTGGGTGTTGTACATCAGCGCACCGACATTGAGGCCTTCCTGCTCGTCGACCTTCAGGTTCGGATCGGCCTGCAGGCCGGCGATGTCGGCCGGCGCCGGGTAGGACATGATGTTGCATTCGCCGGCCTTCAGCTTCTGCGCACGGACCGCCGGATCGGTGGTGATGGCGAAGACAAGGTCGTCGATCTTCTGCTTGCCGCCCCAATAGTCGGGGTTGGCCTTGTAGCGGATGGCGGCGTCGGTCTGATAGTCGACGAAGATGAACGGGCCGGTGCCGATCGGCTTCTGGTTGAACAGTTCAGGCGTCTTGTCCGCCTGCAGCTTGTCGGCATATTCCTTGGAAACGATCGAGGCGAAGTCCATGCCAAGCGTCGGGATCAAAGTGATCGCCGGCTCCTTGAGGGTGAACTTCACCGTCAGGTCGTCGACCTTCTCGACCTTGGTGATGTTGTCGCCGAACTGGTCATTGTAATACTGGTAGGCAATGCCCGGTATGTACTGGAACCAGGGGCCGTTCTTGTCGACCTGACGCTCGAACGAGAACACCACGTCGTCAGCGTTGAAGTCGCGCGTCGGGGTGAAATAGTCGGTGGCGGCGAACTTCACGCCCTTGCGCAGCTTGAACGTGTATTCCTTGCCATCGTCGGAAATGGACCAGCTTTCGGCCAGGCCCGGCGAGACCGTCGTCTTGCCATGATCGAATTCGACGAGGCGGTTGAAGACCGTACGCGAAGACGCATCGAACGTCTGTCCCGCGGTGTAGGGCGCCGGGTCAAAGCCTTCCGGCGAAGCTTCGGCGCAGTAGACCAAGGTTTTTGCGTTGGCCACGCCGCCCAGGACGCTTGCAGCCAGCAACGCGGCTGCAAAAGTCAGTTTCTTCCTCATTGAGCACTCCCTGATGTTTTTCCAAGCCCCTCTATCAGGCTCGCGAAGCGCGCATATAAGCACCGTTTCTCCGGCTTTGGAACACCCAGTTTGCCTACCCCATGGTAAGCGGGAAAAAAATCCTTCTCCTCTCGGAAAAATGGAAAAATTCAGTATTTTTTTCTATTCACAACATTATTAACGACCGCATTTTTTTATTGATCGCCAATCTGGCGAGGTCGACGTCGCGCCTGCTTTCATATGACCGGGAATGCCGGACCATGCAGGGCCGCCGCGCCCCGTGGTGTCAAAGATTTTCGGCGACAAATCTTTCAAAGGCTTGCCGCTGGGGCAAGGCTTGCACGCCCGCCGATAGAGGCCATACATAGACAAGGCACCGGCGGCAGCGGGGGACGCCCCTGCTACTCGGAGGCGATCGCGGCAGGGGCGAACAAAACAGGGAGGGACGGTTGGCAAAAGCATCGAACAGGACGGCTCCGCCGAAGACGGCCAAGGCGACCCTGAAGCCGGCCGTGGGCGGCGACAAGCAGTCAACGCCCTCCGCAAAGGGCACAAAGGGCGCAGGGAAACCTTCCGCCGGCAAAGCGGACGCTGTTGTCAAACCGGCCGGGAAGCCGGCGGCCAAAGCCGTCCCCGCAAAGACGTCGGCGAAGGCCGGAACTGCTAGAACCGGGGCGACAAAGACCAGTTCGGCCAAGGCCGGGACGACGAAGGCTGGCGCGAGCAAGACCGGGGCTGCACAGGCGCCATCCGGGGCCAAGCCGGCACCGGCGGCCTCGAAGCCCGCGGCCGCCAAGCGATTGCCGAAAGCGCTCACCGCCCTTGCCGCAGGCTTGCCGGAAAAGCCCTGGCTGGAAAGCTACCCGAAGAACATGCCGGCCGAGATCGGCGCCCTGCCCTACAGTTCCATCGGCGATTTCCTCGTTGCCGCCTGCAAGCAATTCGCCGGCCAGCCGGCCTTCACCTGCATGGGCAAGTCGATCACCTATGCGGAACTCGAACGGCTTTCGGCGGCGTTCGGCGCCTATCTGCAATCGACCGGCTTGCCCAAAGGCGCACGCGTCGCCCTGATGATGCCGAACGTGCTGCAATATCCGGTGGCGATGATGGCGGTGGCGCGCGCCGGCTACACGGTGGTCAACATCAACCCTCTCTACACGCCGCGCGAGCTGGAGCACCAGCTCAAGGATTCCGGGGCGCAAGCGATCGTCATCCTGGAGAACTTCGCCAGCACCTTGCAAGCGGTGATCGCCAGGACCTCGGTCAAGCACGTCGTCGTCGCCGCCATGGGCGACATGCTCGGCGGGCTCAAGGGAAGCATCGTCAATCTGGTGGTACGCCGCGTCAAGAAGATGGTGCCGGCCTGGTCATTGCCCGGCCACGTCAAGTTCAACGCGGCGCTGAAGGCGGGCAGCGGCATGGACTTCAAGCCGGCCAAGGTGGCGGCCGACGATATCGCGTTCCTGCAATATACCGGCGGCACCACGGGAATCTCGAAGGGTGCTACCCTCCTGCACAGCAACGTGCTGGCCAATGTCGCGCAGAATTCGCTGTGGCTGCAGGACGCCTACACGGTCAAGCCAAAACCCGCGCATCTCAACCTCATCTGCGCACTGCCGCTCTACCATATCTTCGCGCTGACCGTGAATGCGCTGATGGGCATGCAAATGGGCGGTCAAAACATACTGATCCCCAATCCGCGCGACATCCCCGGCTTCGTCAAGGAGATGGGCAAGTATCCGATCCATATCTTTCCAGGCCTAAACACGCTGTTCAACGCGCTGCTCAACAATGAGGATTTCCGCAAGCTCGACTTCAAGCCGCTGCTCCTGACGCTGGGCGGCGGCATGGCGGTGCAGAAGGGCGTCGCCGAGCGCTGGAAGGCGCTGACAGGCTGCCCGGTCAGCGAAGGCTACGGCCTGTCTGAGACATCGCCCGTGGCAACGGCCAACAAGTTCAGCTCCGGCGACTTCACCGGCACGATCGGCCTGCCGCTGCCGTCGACCGAGATCGCCATCCGCGACGAGGACGACAACAATTTGCCGCTCGGCGAGGTCGGCGAAATCTGCATCAAGGGACCGCAGGTGATGGCGGGCTACTGGAACCGGCCCGATGAGACCGCCAAGGTGATGACCAAGGACGGCTTCTTCAAGTCGGGCGACATGGGCTTCATGGACGAGCGCGGCTACACCAAGATCGTCGACCGCAAGAAGGACATGATCCTCGTTTCCGGCTTCAACGTCTATCCGACCGAGCTCGAGGAGGTCGTGGCGCTGCATCCCGGCGTGCTCGAAGTGGCGGCGATCGGCGTGCCGGACGAGCATTCGGGCGAAGTGCCGAAACTGTTCATCGTCAGGAAGGACCAAGCGCTGACCGCCGAGGCCATCACCGCCTATTGCCGTGAGAACCTGACCGGCTACAAGCGGCCCAGATACATCGAATTCAGGACGGAACTGCCGAAGACGCCGGTCGGAAAGATCCTGCGGCGCGCATTGCGCGAATAGGAGCCGGCTTGGACCACGATCTTGCCGGCGACCATGCGCCGGACCGGTGCCAACGCCTCGATCCGGCCGAGTTCATCAAGGCCAACATGCGCCTCGTGCCTGTTCCCGCGCTTCCCGAGATCCGGCTCTACGCACCCCATCCAGGCACAGGGTTGAGGCGGCTTGTCGAGCCGCACGAGGAAGCCGACGAGGATGCGCCGGAACCGCAGCCGCCCTACTGGGCCTATGCGTGGGCCGGCGGCGCGGTGCTGGCACGTTACGTCTTCGACAAGCCTGAGGCCGTGGCTGGTCGCCGCGTGCTCGACCTCGGCGCCGGCTCGGGCCTTGTCGGCATCGCCGCCGCGAAAGCCGGGGCAGCCGAAGTGATCGCCGCCGAGGTCGACCGCAACGGCATCGTAGCGCTCGGTCTCAACGCGGCCGCGAACGGCGTCGCTATCACCGTAGTTGGCGAGGACATCACCACAGGGTGCCCACCCGCCGTCGACGTCGTGCTCGCCGGCGATTTGTTCTATGGACGCGATGTCGCCGACCGTGTCTTTCCTTTTCTCGATCGCTGCGTCGCCGCCGACATCGAGGTGCTGATCGGCGATCCGGGCCGGGCCTACCTGCCGCGATCGCGGCTGCGCCTGCTTGCCGAATACAAGGTGCCCGATTTCGGCGACGCGAAAGGCGCGGCCTTGAAACCAAGCGGCGTCTTTCGCTTCGAAGCCGATACGCCGCAGGCGGTGAGGTCAGACCGTCTCCTTGACCCGCGCCGAAAGGAAATCCGGCAGGTCGACGACCGAATCCAGGATGACGTCGGCAATTGCGGCCAGAGATTCACGTGTGCCGGTCCCTGAGAGAACGCCGACCGCCAGGCCGCAGCCGCCGGCACGCGCCATTTCGAGATCGTGGCGGTTGTCGCCGACCATGGCGATCTGCGCCGGCTTCAGGCCGGTGAGATCGCAGAAGGCCTGGATCGTATCCGGCGCCGGTTTGGGATTGGCCACCGCGTCATAGCCATAGGCGGCGTCGAACAACTGCGCGACGCCGAGGGTCACCAGGGTCTTTTCCGCGCCGCTGGTTGAATCGTTGGTGGCGACGCCGAGCCGATAGGACCTTGCGTGCAAGGTGCCGAGCGTTTCGACGATTCCCGGCAGCGCCACCGCCATTGCCGAACCCTGCACCGAGGTGATCTGGTTGAAGCGGGCGACGGCCAGCATCTGGTCTTCGTCGGACAGGCGCGGAAACCACAGTTCGACGACGTCGAGATTGGTGCCGGAGGCAAAGATGGAGTCGGGCTTGAAGCGCCTGTTGGCAAAATCGAAGCCGGCGGCCGCAAGCAGCCTGTCGGCCTTCCAGCGATCGCCTTCGGAGGCGTCCATGGCCATGAAGTCGGCAACCCCGAGCCAGGTCGCATTGAAGTCGACAAGCGTTCCGTCCTTGTCGAACAATATTCCCTTGATGTCTGCCAACTCAGTCACTCCGAACCACGCAATTGGTGGATGTGTTCCACCAGGCCGGCGGTCGAGGCATCCCGCTTTGCGGCACTTTCCTTGCCTTCCACGACTGGCAGAAGGCCGGTGGCCAGTTCCTTGCCGAGCTCGACGCCCCACTGGTCGAAGGAGTTGATGTCGAACAGCGTTCCCTCGACGAAGACGCGGTGTTCGTAGAGAGCGATCAGGCGGCCGAGCGTGCGCGGGTCAAGCTTGCGATAAAGAATGGTGACCGAGGGCCGGTTGCCGGAGAAGACGCGGTGCGGAGCAATGCGATCGACATCGGCCGGTTTCATGCCCTTGGCCAGCATCTGTGCACGCGCTTCCTCCAGCGTGCGGCCCCTCATGAAGGCTTCCGACTGCGCCAGGCAGTTGGCGAGCAGCAGGTCGTGATGGTGCTTCAGCTCCGGCTCGTGGCCGTTCGCCGCGGCGAGGAATTCGACCGGAATGAAATCGGTTCCCTGGTGCAGGAGCTGGAAGAACGCATGCTGGCCGTTGGTGCCGGGCTCGCCCCAGACCAGCGGCCCGGTCGGCGTCGCCACGGCGCCGCCGTCCAGGGTGACGCTCTTGCCGTTCGATTCCATGTCGAGCTGCTGGAGATAGGCCGGCAGCCTGGACAGGCGCTGGTCGTAGGGGATGACCGCGCGGGCCGGGTATTTGCAAATCACCCGATGCCACCAGCCGACAAGGCCAAGCAGCACCGGCAGGTTTTTGGCCAGCGGCGCGGCGCGGAAGTGTTCGTCCATTTCGTGCGCGCCATCGAGAAAGGCGCGGAAATTGCGTGGACCAATGGCGATCATCACAGGCAGGCCGATCGCGCCCCACACCGAATAGCGGCCGCCGACCCAATCCCAGAAGCCGAAGACGCGGTCCGGCTCGATGCCGAACTTCGCCACCAGGTCGAGTGCCGTCGAGACGGCGGCGAAATGCTTGCCGACCGCTTCCTTGCCGAGCGCCTTCTGGACCCAGTCGCGCGCCGTCTGCGCATTGGTCATCGTTTCGACTGTCGTGAAGGTCTTGGAGGCGACGATAAAAAGCGTGGTCTCGGCGGAAAGGCCCTTCAGCGTGTCGTGGATATGGGCGCCGTCGATATTGGAGACATAGTGCGCGCGCGGCCCGTCATGATAGGGCGCCAGCGCCAACGTCGCCATGGCCGGGCCGAGATCGGAGCCGCCGATGCCGATATTGACGATATCGGTGATCTTCTTGCCGGTGGCGCCTGTCGCCTTGCCGGAACGCACCGCGTCGGCGAAGGCGCCCATCGCATCCAATACGGCGATGACCTCCGCCTTTACATCCTGTCCGTCGAGCACGATGCCCTCGCCGGTCAGGTTGCGCAGCGCGGTGTGCAGAACAGCACGGTCCTCGGTGACGTTGATCTTCTTGCCGGCGAACATGGCGGCGCGGCGGCCTTCGAGATCGGCGGCGTCAGCCAGCTTCTCCAGCAGGTCCATCGTGCGCGCATCGACGGCGCATTTCGACCAGTCGAGCAACAGGTCGCCGTCGCTGGCGGAGAACGTCTTGAACCGCTGCGGATCGGCGGCGAAGGCCCGGCGCATATCGCCGGCTGCCGCGGCGCGATGGTCGCGCAAGGCGGCAAGCTGTTTTTGGAAGGCTGACTGATCCACCGGCGGGCTCCTGGGACTTTTGGATTATCTTAGCAGACCGGATGTTTCCGGCGCGTGTCGTCGCGCCAAACTATTGAGCCGAATTCCGTCCGGTCAATACGCGGCGATGACGCACTGCGTCACGCGGCGATGACGCACTGGGTTACATGGGATGCGAAGGACGAAAGATCACTGGCATAAATCCCAAAGATCAGAAAAATTGATTGGCGCAACCCCTTGTGCCACCGTTACATTCGACTGGTCCAGCCAAACGAAAAAGGCTGGCCATCGAGGAACATTTCCCATGCCACAGCGCAACGACACGGCCATATGGTCCGGCCTGTTCCGGATTTCGGCCGAATCCGGCCAGACCTTGCAGGCACAGATCCGCCAGGCAATCGTGGCCGCCATTCTCGACCGCCAGATCGCCGCTTCGATGCCGCTTCCGTCATGCCGGATATTGGCCGAAAAACTCGGTGTGGCGCGCGGAACCGTGGTGCTGGCCTTCCAGCAACTGGTCGACCAGGGCTTCCTGGTGGCGCGCGAGCGGCGCGGCCATTTCGTCAATCCCGACGTTTTGGCCACACCCGCCAAGCCGCATCAGAAGGCGCCCGACCAGGCCAACGAGATCGACTGGAAGGCACGCCGGCAGATCGCGGCCAGCGACATGCCGCCGCCGGCCAAGCACGAGAACTGGATCAAGTCGTCCTACCCCTTCGTCTATGGCCAGTTCGATCCGGCGCTGTTCCCGACCGCCGAGTGGCGCGAGTGCAACCGCATGGCGCTTGCCGTGCTGGAGATCCGCAACTGGGCCTCCGACATGGTCGATCGCGACGATCCGCTGCTGATCGAGCAGATCCAGGCGCGGCTTCTGCCCAGGCGCGGCATCTTCGCTAATCCCGACGAGATCATCGTCACGCTGGGCGCCCAGAACGCGCTTTACATGCTGGCGACGCTTCTGATGACCAAGGGCTCGAAGGTGGCGATGGAAGATCCGGGCTACCCCGACGCGCGCTCGATCTTCCGGCTCGCCGGCGCCGACATCCAGCCGGTGCCGGTCGACCAGTCCGGCATCGTAACCTCTTCCATTCCGAACGATTCCGGCTTCGTGTTCGTCACGCCCAGCCATCATTGCCCGACCATGGTGCCGCTGTCGGCGGAACGCCGGCAGGACCTTCTGGCGCGCGCCAACCGCTATAACCAGATCATCATCGAGGACGGCTATGACAGCCAGCTTCTCGACGAGGCGCCGCAGCAGGCCTTGAAGAGCCTCGACCGCTCGGGCCGCGTGATCTATGTCGGCTCGATGTCGAAGACGCTGGCTCCAGGCCTGAGGCTTGGCTACATCGTCGCCTCGGCTGGACTAATCGCCGAACTCAGGGCGCTGCGGCGCTTCATGCTGCGCCATCCGCCGGCCAACAACCAGCGCGCGGTCGCGCTGTTCCTGTCGCTCGGCCACCACGAGGCGCTGGTGCGGCGGCTGTCGAGCGCCTTCGACGAGCGGCGCAAGCGCCTGGTCCATGCGATTTCCGCCTTCCTGCCCGAGTGGCGTTCGACCGACTCAGCCGGCGGCACGTCGCTGTGGCTGGAGGGACCGCGCGGCACCGATTCGCGCGGACTGGCCGAGGCCGCCGCCTCGCGCAGCGTCATCATCGAACCGGGCGACCGCTTCTTCGACCGCACCGAAAAGCCTTCGCGTTTCATGCGCTTGGGCATCTCCTCGATCGCGCTGCAGCACATCGAGCCCGGCATTCGTGAACTTGCAACCGCCGCAGGCCGCAGGCCGGCCGCGGCCTGATCACCTCGGCCTGACCACCTCCCAGGAGCCGCGCAGCAGCGGCTCCTGCTTCTTTAGCGCTGGCATATGCAACCGGACCGGCTGGCTCATAGGCTGTGCCAATGCCGGCGGCATAGTCGAGGCCTAAAGGGGACGAAGCAGCCGATGGTGGACCAACCGCCGCCCTGCTTCCGAGAAAAGGTGGAGTGCTTCCATGTCAGTGGCTGTCGAAAAGCAGGAAGCGGCCGACCAGCGTTCGCGCCGCTCCGGCGGACGCGAAGCGCGTCGCGCCATGCGTGCGGCGCCGCTCGCCGACGACATCAGGCCGGTTCGCGCCGGCCTTGAGGGGGGCAGCTACGGACCGCTCAGCGGCAATGATTGCGAGCGCATTCACGAAGCGGTGCTGACCCTGCTGGAGACGGTCGGCTTCGCCAACGCAATCCCTTCCTGCATCGAGGCGCTGACCAAGGCCGGCGCCAGCTATGGCGATGACGGCCGTATCCGTTTCCCGCGGGCACTGGTGCTCGACACGATCAAGCGAGCGGCGCGGCATTTCACGCTGCACGGCCAGGACCCGAAGCACGACATGGTGATCCAGGGCAAGCGCGTGCATTACGGCACGGCGGGTGCTGCCGTGCACCTTGTCGACGTCGAGAAGCGCGAGTACCGCGAATCCTTGCTGCAGGACATCTATGACGCCGCGCGCATCGTCGATGGGCTCGATAACATCCATTTCTTCCAGCGGCCCATGGTGCCGCGCGACATTCCCGATCCGCTCGAAATGGACTTCAACACGCTTTACGCCTGCGTGATGGGCACGTCCAAGCATGTCGGCACGTCCTTCACGGTGCGCGAGAACGTGCAACCGGCGCTCGAAATGCTCTACGCGATCGCCGGCGGCGAGGAGAATTTCCGGGCCCGGCCGTTCGTGTCGAACTCCAACTGTTTCGTCGTGCCGCCGATGAAATTCGCCGAGGACGCCTGCGGCGTGCTCGAGGCCTGCGTCGAAGGCGGCATCCCGATCCTGCTGCTTTCGGCCGGACAGGCCGGCGCCACCGCTCCGGCGGCGATCGCGGGTGCGGTGGTGCAAGCCGTGGCCGAAGTGCTGGCCGGCCTTGTCTATGTCAACACCATCAAGCCGGGGCATCCGGCGATCTTCGGTACCTGGCCGTTCGTGTCGGACCTGCGCACCGGCGCCATGTCCGGCGGCTCGGCCGAACAGGCGGTGCTGACCGCGGCCTGCGCGCAGATGGCGCAGTTCTACGACCTGCCGGGCGGTTCGGCCGCCGGCATGACGGATTCGAAACTGCCTGACATCCAGTCCGGCTATGAAAAAGGCATCACCAATGTGATGGCCGGCCTATCCGGCCTCAACCTGGTCTACGAATCGGCCGGCATGCACGCTTCCCTGCTCGGCTTCTGCCTGGAAAGCCTGATCATCGACAACGACATGCTGGGCCATTGCCTGCGCTGCGTGCGCGGCATCGAGGTGACGGACGACGCGCTGTCGATCGACACCATCGCCGATGTCTGCCTGAAAGGTCCGGGCCACTATCTCGGGAACGAGCAGACGCTGAAGCTGATGCAGACCGAATATTTCTACCCCGCCGTCGGCGACCGGTTTTCGCCGAAGGAATGGAACGAGAAGGGCCGGCCCGACATATTGCAGCGGGCGATCGCGGAGAAGAAACGCATCCTCGCCGAACGCTTCCCGCGCCATGTGCCGAAGCCGCTTGATGACAGGCTGCGCGCCCGCTTCGGCGACATGATCAAGCTGCCGCGCAACGGCATGGGCGGCTGAGAACGCCCCCCGTGAAAACAGGTTAGTCCGCGCTCAGCCCATAATGTTCGACGACCTCGGTATTGACCAGCTTGGCATGTAGCGCCATCAGCACGATCTGGGCGTCGAAACTGTCTCCGGCATCGACCGCGGCCTCTATCCGACGCTCCACGTCCTGCCGCGGCTGCGCGCCATGAGAGCGCTCGAATGCCTCAGGCCCAGCAATACAATAGCTGAACAAACACGCCACTTGCGCATAGGCCTGTGGCGGCGGCTCGTCGGGCCAGTGATCCTTCATCAGATTGACGAGGGTGAGCTTTACGCCCTCCGGCACCAGGGCGGGATGCAAGTCGGCGCCGCGCAAGGCGCTGTCGAGCTGCCTCAAATCGCCCGAGCGGCCGAACAGTCCGAGGAAGCCGAGGGAAGAGCGCCGTGCGGCCATGATATTCCGATCCCGTTTTCAACCAATTAGGTGGTTCGCCAGCGGAATACAAAGAGAGGCAGATATTTAGCCGGTTGCCGCCAAAAGCAGAACACCCGCCAGGGCCGATACGGCAAGCGTCGGCAGCATGCCGATTTTCAGTTTGAGGATGGCGATCATGGCAGCGCAGGACAGCAGCGCGGCACGCCAGTCGATCGAGGACAGCACCGGCACCTCCGTTCCGAGCCCCGTCGCACGCACGTCGCGGAAGATGACGTGCAATGCGAACCACAGGGCCAGATTCATGATGACGCCGACGACCGCCGCGGTGATTGCGCCCAATGCCGCCGACAATGCCTTGTGGCCGCGCAGCGCTTCGATGTAGGGCGCACCGAGGAAGATCCAGAAGAAGCACGGCGTGAAGGTAACCCACAGCGTAAGCAACGCTCCGAGCGATCCGGCAAACAACGGATATGACGATCCGGAATGGCGGAACGCGGCAAGGAAGCCGACGAACTGCAGGACCAGGATGAGCGGTCCGGGCGTGGTTTCGGCAAGGCCCAGGCCATCGACCATTTCTCCTGGCGCAAGCCAGCCGAGAGAGCCTACGGCCGCTTGCGCGACATAGGCCAGAACGGCATAGGCGCCGCCGAAGGTGACGACCGCCATGAGGCTGAAGAAGCCGCCGATCTGCGTCCAGACGCTGTTTGCCGATGTGAACGCCCAGATCAGCAGAACCGGCCCAAGCCAGATCGGCAGCCAGATCGCGATGGTGCGCGGTGCGTGCCATCGCGTCGGCCTGGTATGGGCAAGTTCGCCGCGCTCGAACATCAGATCGACCGCGCCCTTGACGTCGGGAGCGTCGTCCTTGCTGTGCGCGGTGCCAGAAAACAGGGCCGGCGCAATGCTGTTTCCGGCCCATCCCACCAGTCCTGCAAAAAGGATGAGGAGCGGGAACGGGACGTTGAGCACATAGATGCCGATAAAGGCGCAAAGCGCGATCGCCACCATCACCCGGTTCTTCAAGGCCCGCCGGCCGATGCGGATCACGGCCTCGATCACGATCGCCAGCACCGCCGCCTTCACGCCGAAAAACAGCGACTCGACCAGCGGCGCATCACCATAGAGCGCATAGAGAATGCTCAAGGCGAGCATAACGAGCGCGCCGGGCACGACGAAGAGGACGCCGGCGACAAGACCGCCGACCGTCCTGTGCAGCAGCCAGCCGATATAGATGGCGAGTTGCTGGGCCTCGGGACCGGGCAGCAGCATGCAGTAGTTCAGCGCATGCAGGAAACGCTGCTCGCCGATCCAGCGCTTTTCCTCGACCAATTCCCTGTGCATGAGCGCGATCTGCCCGGCCGGTCCGCCGAAACTGAGCAACCCGATCTTCGCCCAGAGTTTCGTGGCCTCGCGGAAACTCGGGACCGAGGGCGCCTCGATGAGGTCGGCACTTTCTTCGGAAAGGAGGGAGTTCATGACGCCTTCGCTCCCGCCGGCCAATTGTGCGTCTCGCCGGTGGCGTCGCGGCACCAGCGGAAGAACGCGTCGTAAAGCAGCATGCCGGCATCCAATTGTTGCAGGTCATCGCGAAACATGCGCGACAAACCAAGCGAGGCGGCGAGAAATCCCGCCGCCTGCGGAACCAGGTCGAGGCTCGCCGTGTCGGCTGCGCGCACGATCACGGCGAGGCGGTCGAGCGCTTCGGATTCGAGCCCGAACTCCTCGAGCATCGTGTCGAATGTGCAGCGCTCGCCGCGATGGCTCCAGAACGCATTGTCGATGTCGAAAGGCACGGCCTGAAAACGATCGGCGACATCAGGCACTTCCGCCGCGTCGACGAACAGGAAGACCGCTTGAGGATCGACGAAACGGCGGATCAGCCAGGGGCAGGCGATGCGATCGACTTTGGGCCGGGCCCGCGTCACCCAGACGGTGCGGCCCCTGTCGTCACGAGGCGGCATCCTGTCGGCACGGACCAGAAGGCCGTGGGCGTCCCGCCAGGCTTCGAAGCCGCCTTCGAGCGATTCGGCGGCGATCCCTTCATGGCGCAACCATGCGGCGACGCCTTGCGAAAGCTTTTTTCCCTGCTGGCAGACGACCGCCACGCGGCTACCGGCGAAGTCGGCCGCCCAAGTCTGGACGGTTTTGAAATCGCGCCGGTACGACGCCGGCAGCAAACGTGGATCGGCGTTGTAGTCGTCCTCGGTACGGATATCGAGGATTGCAGGCGCGCCCGGCAAACCGACCATACGGATCAGTTGCGGCACGGTGACAGCGGTTGTTGACGGCATGGCGTCCACCTCCTGAAAGAGAAGCCTGGACGCGAACGTTGGGCTGACGCCTCACGGGGTCGTCGCGATGAACCCCTTGCAGCGATGGTGGATTTGTTGGGCAGGCTTGTCAAGGACGCAATGTCCTCGGTCCATGGCGGGCCCCGAAACGAAAAAACGACCGGCGGCCCATCAGGCCGCCGGTCGTCGATCGCTATCGTCAATTGTCGCTTGAACAATCGATGATTGTCCCGGGGAATAATCAGTGATTGTCTCGGGGCATGCCCTTCGTATGAGCGACGTCCTGGTATTTCACCGCCGGTTTCAGCACCATGCCGCCCGAGAACTGGTCGACCATACCGCGCTGGATTTCCTGCCACGGCGTCTGGTGCTCGGGATAGTGGTAGCCGCCATTGTTCTGCAGCTCGGCGCGGCGGCGGGAGATCTCGTCATCGGTGACGAGAATGTTGGCCGTGCCCTTTTTCAGGTCGATGCGAACGCGGTCGCCCGTCTTGAGCAATGCAAGCCCGCCGCCGATGGCGGCTTCCGGCGAGGCGTTGAGGATGGAGGGCGAACCCGACGTGCCGGACTGGCGGCCGTCGCCGATGCAGGCCAGCGCGTGGATGCCCTTCTTGATGAGATAGGCCGGCGGCTGCATGTTGACGACCTCGGCGCCGCCGGGATAGCCGACGGGACCGGCGCCGCGCATGAACAGGATGGTATGCTCGTCGATCCCTTGCGCCGGATCGTCGATGCGGGCGTGGTAATCCTCAGGTCCGTCGAAGACCATGGCGTTGCCCTCGAAGGCCTCGGGGTCCTTCGGGTTGGAGAGATAGCGCTCGCGGAATTCGGGCGAGATGCCGCTGGTCTTCATGATCGCCGAATCGAACAGATTGCCCTTGAGGTTGATGAAGCCGGCATTGGCCTTCAGCGGCTCGGCGACGGTGCGGATGACTTCGCGGTTCTCGTTGACGGCATCGCGGCAATTGTCGCCCATTGTCTTTCCGTTGGCGGTCAGAGCATCCGGATGCGGCAGCAGCCCGGCTTTCATGAGCTCCGCCACCACGGCCGGCACGCCGCCCGCGTGATGGTAGTCCTCGCCCAGATATTCGCCCGTCGGCTGGAGATTGACGATGAGCGGCACGTCGAGGCCGATCTTCTGCCAGTCGTCATTGTCGAGGGGCACGCCGAGATGGCGGGCGATGGCGTTCAGATGGATCGGCGCGTTGGTGGAGCCGCCGATCGCCGAATTGACGACGATGGCGTTCTCGAAGGCCTTGCGCGTCATGATGTCGGACGGCTTCAAATCCTCGTGCACCATGTCGACGATGCGTTTTCCCGTCTCGTAGGCGATCTGGCCGCGCTCGCGATAAGGAGCCGGAATCGCCGCCGAGCCCGGCAGCTGCATGCCGAGCGCCTCGGCCAGCGAGTTCATGGTGGTGGCGGTGCCCATGGTGTTGCAATAACCGGTGGACGGCGCCGAGGAGGCGACGATATCCATGAACTCGTCATAGTTGATCTCGCCGGCCGACAGGCGCTGGCGCGATTCCCAGACGATGGTGCCCGAACCCGTGCGCTTGCCCTTGTGCCAGCCATTGAGCATGGGGCCGACCGACAGCGCGATCGCCGGAATGTTGACGGTCGCCGCTGCCATCAACAGCGCCGGCGTCGTCTTGTCGCAGCCGATAGTGAGCACGACGCCGTCAAGCGGATAACCATAGAGCACTTCTACCAGGCTCAGATAGGCAAGGTTGCGGTCGAGAGCTGCGGTCGGGCGCTTGCCGGTCTCCTGGATCGGGTGGCACGGGAACTCGAAAGGAATGCCGCCCATCGAGACGATGCCTTCGCGCACGCGTTTGGCGAGCTCGATGTGGTGGCGATTGCAAGGCGACAGGTCGGAACCGGTCTGGGCGATGCCGATCAGCGGCTTGCCCGACATCAGTTCGGCGCGCGTCAGCCCGTAATTCAGGTAACGCTCCAGATAGAGTGCCGTCATGCCCGGATTGTCGGGGTTGTCGAACCACTCCTGCGAGCGAAACTTTTTCTTTCCTGCGGGGGCGCCAGCCATCATGGTCTCCGTATTTGTATGACAAATCGATATGACAACGCGCGGGTGCAGGCAAGGGGCACGCGTGATCTGAATCCGGACTTTGGTGCGATAGACATCAATCGGGCCGCACGCTACCAACAATCCGACATTGGTCGTCCGGGAGGTTCTGATGGCTTTGGTGATCGAGGGCGAGGAGCGCATTGCCGCACCCCTCCAGAAAGTTTGGGAAGCGCTGAACGATCCGGCGGTGCTGAGAGAAAGCATCCCCGGCTGCCAGAGCCTGGAAATGAAGTCGCCGACCGAGATGGCGGCGACGGTGGTGGTGAAGATCGGCCCGATCAAGGCGACCTTCAACGGCGAAGTGACGTTGAGAAATCTCAATCCCCCGCATGCCTACACGATCCAGGGCGAAGGCAAGGGCGGCATCGCCGGCTTCGCCAAGGGCGGCGCCGACGTGACGCTGACCGAGGACGGGGCGGACGCGACGGTGCTCAAATACGCAGCCAAGGCCGAAGTCGGCGGCAAGATCGCCCAGCTCGGCAGCCGGCTGATCGAATCGACCTCGAAGAAATTGGCGGGACAGTTCTTTTCGAGTTTCGGCGAGAAGGTGGGTGCTGCTTAGGCTGGTCTATCCAGCGTTAGCACCGCCTGGACGAAAATTACTCGAAGACGATGCTCGGCACGGCGTCCGCGGCCGCGCCGCGCTCTTCGTTGACCCTGTCCCAGACCTTCGAAGCGATATCGCGATAGATCTTTGCTTCGGCACTGTCAGGCTTCGATGCCACCACCGGCGCGCCTTCATCCGAGCTTTCGCGGATGCCCATCTCCAGCGGCACCTCACCAAGGAAGGTGACGCCGAGGCGCTCGGCCTCGCGGCGTGCGCCCCCATGGCCGAAGATGTCGTAGCGCTTGCCGGTGTCGGGGGCGAGGAAATAGCTCATGTTCTCGACGATGCCGAGCAGCGGCACGTCGACCTTCCTGAACATGTTGAGGCCCTTGCGAGCATCGATCAGGGCCAGATCCTGCGGCGTCGAGACGATGACCGCGCCGGCCAACGGCACCTGCTGGGCCATGGTGAGCTGGGCGTCACCGGTGCCAGGAGGCATATCGACGACGAGCACGTCGAGCGGCCCCCATTCCACTTCGCGCAGCATCTGCGTCAGCGCCGACATCACCATCGGCCCGCGCCAGATCATCGGCGTTTCCTCGTCGACGAGGAAGCCCATCGACATCACCTTGAGACCGTAATTCTGCATCGGTTTCAGGATCTTGCCGTCGACGGTCTGCGGCCGGCCGTGAATATTGAGCAGCCTTGGCATGGATGGGCCATAGATGTCGGCATCGAGCACGCCCACTTTCAGCCCGTTAGCGGCGAGGCCGAGCGCCAGGTTGACGGCCGTGGTCGATTTGCCGACGCCGCCCTTGCCGGATGCAACGGCGATGATCGCCTCGATGCCGGGCACGCCGCGCTTGCCCTGGCTGTGCGAGGCAGGCGCATGGGGCGCCGGGCGCGGCGCGGCAACGGGCGGGGTGGGACGCGGCGCCGGGCGCGCCGCGACAGGCGCCTCCATGCCGCCGCCCTTCTTCTCCGCCGTCAAGGCGACGACGGCGCCGGCGACACCGGGAATAGCCTTCACGACACGCTCGGCCGCGGCGCGCAAGGGCTCCATCTCCTGCGCCCTGGCGGCCGGAACGGTGATCGAGAAGAACACTTTCGAATCGGCGATGAAAATTTCGGAAACCATGCCGAGGTCGACAATGTTGCCGGTGAAATCCGGGCCGTTGACCGTTTTCAGGCGCTCGATGACGGTTTCGTTGGTGACGGACATGGCTGTTGTTTCCCTGGCGTTCGGCTGCTGTTCACATAGTGCAGATCGCCGGCGGCTCCAAGCGCCAGGCCGCGACATCAGCCTGCCAGGCGAACCGCCAGATAGGTCAGGGCCGAAATCGCCGCCGTCGCCGGCAAGGTGACGACCCATGCGATGACGATGTTGCCGGCTATGCCCCAGCGCACCGCCGAGACACGGCGGGCGGCGCCGACGCCGATGATGGCGCCCGTGATGGTGTGCGTGGTCGAAACCGGAACGCCGAGCCATGTCGCGGCGAAGAGGGTGATGGCGCCGCCGGTCTCGGCGCAGAATCCCTGCATCGGGTTGAGCCTGGTGATCTTGGAGCCCATCGTGTGGACGATGCGCCAACCGCCGAGCAGCGTGCCCAGTGCCAATGCCGACTGGCAAGTCAGGACCACCCAGAGCGGCACGTAGAAATCCGTTCCGAGCATGCCTTGGGAATAGAGCAGCACGGCGATGATGCCCATGGTCTTTTGCGCATCGTTGCCGCCATGACCGAGCGAATAGAGGGAGGCGGAAAAGAACTGCATGACACGGAAGGTGCTATCGACGGCGAATGGCGTCTGGCGCACGAACAGCCAGGAAACCACCAGGATCAGGAGCAGCGCCAGGACAAAGCCGGTCGCCGGCGAGAGCACGATGGCGGCGACCGTCTTGCCGAGCCCCGCCCAGACGATGGCACCCGTGCCGGCCTTTGCGACGCCTGCCCCGACCAGTCCGCCGATCAGCGCATGCGAACTGCTCGACGGGATGCCGGCGATCCAGGTGACGATGTTCCAGACGATGGCGCCGACCAGGGCGGCGAAGATCACCGCGGGGGTGACGATGCTTGCGTCGATGATACCCTTGCCCACGGTTTCGGCGACATGGAGGCCAAAGAACATGAAGGCGATGAAATTGAAGAAGGCCGCCCAGAACACCGCGTAGTGCGGCCTCAGCACCCGGGTCGAGACGATGGTGGCGATCGAGTTGGCGGCGTCGTGCAGGCCGTTGAGGAAATCGAAGAACAGCGCGACGGCGACGAGGCCGACCAGCAGGGGAAAGGCGATCGCGACTTCCATCGCCTAGACGTTCTCGATGACGATGCCGCTGATCTCGTTGGCGACGTCCTCGAAGCGGTCGACCACCTTCTCCAATTGGCCATAGATCTCCGAGCCGATCAGATAGGCCATCGCATCGCTGCGGCCGTGCCGCCTGAAGAGATCCTTCAGGCCCTGCTCATGCAGATCGTCGGCCCGGCCCTCGGCACGCATGACTTCCTCGGCGAGTTCATTCAGGCGCGCGCTGTTGGCGCCGACCTTGGCCAGCAGCGGGATCGCCTCCGCGACGAGCCTGGCGGCATCGACAATGACGGCGCCCATTTCCTGCATCAGCGGATCGAATTCCCTCTTCTCGAACAGCCGCACCGTCTTGACGGTCTTGTGCATCATGTCGATGGCGTCATCCATCGACTGGATCAGGTCCTTGATATCGCCGCGGTCGAAAGGCGTGATGAAAGAGCGCCGCACGGCAAGCAGGACTTCGGCGGTGATATGGTCGGCCTCGTCCTCGAGATCGACGATCTTCTGGCACCAATGCTCGATGTCCTTGCCCAGGAGGAGCTGCTGCAGGGCCTCCGCGCCGCCGACCACCGTGCGGGAATGCCTCTCGAACAGGTCGAAGAAGCGATCTTCGCGCGGCAACAGCTTGCGGAACCAGCCCAGCATGTTCGTCCCTCCCGGCGCACCAGTTCCATCCACATAGCGCTGCATGCGCCCATGGGGAACAGTAAGCCGGCTGAAAGATGTGGATGCAGCCAATTGCAGGCACCGCTCGCAATTGGCTGGCCGCCGGCAAAGCGGGGCTCGTCAAGCGACCGGATCGACCTATTTCCAAGGAGACGCCGGGGACGACAAGCAGCGAAGGAGAAACGATCATGCTTGCAAACAGCAACGCAACGGCCAACCTCGCGGTGAAAGACCTGGCGAAGGCAAAGGCTTTCTATGAGGGGACGCTCGGCCTGAAACAGGTGCATGACGAGGGTGGCGAACTGATCGTGTACAAAAGCGGCGACACCACGATCAACGTCTATCGCTCTCAGTTCGCCGGAACCAACAAGGCGACGGCGGTGACGTGGACAGTTGGCGATGAGATCGACACCGTCGTTAACGGGCTGAAATCGAAGGGCGTTGCCTTCGAGCACTACGAGATGCCCGGCCTGACCTTGGAAGGAGACATCCATGTCGGCCACGGCATGAAGGTCGCCTGGTTCAAGGATCCGGATGGCAACATCCTCAATCTCGTCGACCGATAGGTTCCTGCCATCAAGCATCGGCTTGGGCGATCCACATCGCAGTTAGCAGCAGCCCTCTGGCGCGGTGCGGCGGGGGCGGCTAGCTTCAGATATGATCGACAAGCTGGAATTTTTCATCGCGCTGGCCAAGGAAGAGCATTTCGGCCGGGCGGCCGAAGTGTGCGGCGTCACCCAGCCCACCTTGTCGGCCGGCATCAAGCAACTTGAAGGTCAGCTGGGCGTGATGCTGGTCCTGCGCGGCTCGCGCTTCCAGGGCCTGACCCCGGAGGGCAAGCAGGTGCTGGTGTGGGCACGCCGTATCGTCGGCGATACCAGGACCATGCGCGAGGAGATGCGGGCGGCGCGGCACGGCTTGTCGGGACGTATCCGCATCGCCGCCATTCCCACCGCGCTCGCCATGGTGGCGCGGCTGACGACGCCATTCCGCGAAAAACACCCCGGCGTCACCTTCTCGGTATTGTCGCGGACCTCGATCGAAGTGCTGTCGCTGCTCGGCAATTTCGACATCGACGCCGGCATCACCTATCTCGACAACGAGCCGCTCGGACGAGTGACCAGCGTACCGCTCTACGATGAGCGCTATCAGCTGATCACCGCGATCGGAAACCCCTATTCCGACCGCGACAAAGTGACATGGGCCGAGATCAGCCACCTGCCGCTCTGCCTGCTGACCCCGGACATGCAGAACCGCCGCATCATCGACCAGCACCTGGCCGAAGCCGGCGTCGAGGTGCGGCCGACGCTGGAATCCAATTCGATGATCGTGCTGTTCTCGCATATCCGCACCGGTAAATGGTCCTCGATCATGCCGCTCAACCTCACGGAAACGTTCGGCTTTTCCGAGCCTATCCGGGCCATCCCGATCGTCGAGCCGGACGCCAGCCACACCGTCGGGCTGGTGGCCGCGCTGCGCGAACCGCACACACCGCTGGTTTCGGCGCTGCTGGACGAGGCGATGGCGCTTGCAGACGATTTTCGCGCCCACCACTAGGTTACAGAATGCAGGCGCAGGAGCTCGATAGAAATTTTCTATCGAGCGACGGATCAGCTTTATTGATTTCAGGAGTTTCCCCTGATTTTGTAAAGGCTTAGCGATAAAGCCACCGACCAGGGAGGGCGCTGCGTGACGATGCAGCCTGCAAGTACCGAGATCGCATCGCGCACGGCCGCGATCATCCAGGAGCTGAAGGACCTCGAAGGTCCGCTGCTGCCGATCCTCCATGGCATTCAGGAAGAGTTCGGCCATGTGCCGCAGGCAGCACTCCCGGTCATTGCCGACGGACTGAACCTTTCCAGAGCGGAGGTGCACGGCGTCGTCACCTTCTATCACGATTTCCGCGCCCGCCCGGCAGGCCGGCATGTGCTCAAGCTCTGCCAGGCCGAAGCCTGCCAGTCGATGGGTTCCGACGCGGTGGCCGCCAGGATCAAGCAATTGCTCGGCATTGATTTCCACGAGACGACGAAAGACAGTTCGGTGACCCTGGAGCCGGTCTACTGCCTGGGGCTGTGTGCCTGCTCGCCCTCGGCGATGCTCGATGGCGAGGTGATCGGGCGGCTCGACAACGAGAAGATCGAAGAGATCGTCGCGGAGGTGCGCTCATGATCCCGCGCATCTACATTCCCGGCGATTCCGGCGCGCTGGCGCTCGGTGCCGAAAGGGTCGCCAAGGCTGTTCGTGCTGAACTCGCCGAGCGCGGCGTCGAGGCCAAGATCGTCCGCAATGGATCGCGCGGCGCCTATTTCCTGGAGCCTATGGTCGAGGTCGCCACAGCAAACGGCCGCGTCGCCTACGGGCCGGTGAAGCCGTCCGACGTCAGGAGCTTGTTCGACAGCGGCTTTCTTACCGGCGGCCATCACAAGCGCTGGTTGGGCGCGCCGGACAAGATCCCGTTCCTGGCCAAGCAGACCCGTCTGACCTTCGCGCGCTGCGGCATCAACGACCCGCTGTCGCTCGACGCCTACAAGTCGCTTGGCGGGCTGAAGGGCCTGCAGAACGCGGTGGCCATGGCGCCGGCCGAGATCGTCAGCCAGGTTACGGAGTCCGGCCTGCGCGGCCGCGGCGGCGCCGGCTTCCCGACCGGCATCAAATGGAAGACCGTGCTCGATACGACATCCGAGCGCAAATACATCGTCTGCAACGCCGACGAGGGCGACAGCGCCACCTTCGCCGACCGCATGATCATGGAGGGCGATCCCTTCGTGCTGATCGAAGGCATGGCGATCGCCGGCATCGCCACCGGCGCGACCAAGGGGTTCGTCTACATCCGCTCGGAATATCCGCATGCGGTGGCGGTCATGAACAAGGCCGTCGAGGTCGCCCGCAAGGCCGGCGTGCTCGGCCTCAACGTGCTCGGTTCGCCCAACACCTTCGACATGGAGATCCGCGTCGGCGCGGGCGCTTATGTCTGCGGCGAGGAGACCTCGCTTCTGAACAGCCTGGAAGGCAACCGCGGCGTGGTGCGCGCCAAGCCGCCGCTGCCGGCCGTTCAGGGCCTTTTCGGCAAGCCGACGGTGATCAACAACGTCATCTCGCTGGCTTCGGTGCCTGTCATCATGGACAAGGGCGCCGCCTTCTACAAGAATTTCGGCATGGGCCGCTCGCGCGGCACGATCCCGATCCAGATCGCCGGCAACGTCAAGCGCGGCGGCCTGTTCGAGGCGGCTTTCGGCATGACGCTGGGCGAAATCGTCGACGATATCGGCGGCGGCACGGCCACCGGCCGGCCGGTGAAGGCGGTGCAGGTCGGCGGCCCGCTCGGCGCCTATTTTCCGCGCGCTTTGTTCGACACGCCGTTCGATTATGAGGAATTCGCCAAGCGCGATGGACTGATCGGCCATGCCGGCATCACCGTGTTCGACGACACCGCCGACATGCTGAAGCAGGCGCGCTTCGCCATGGAGTTCTGCGCCATCGAAAGCTGCGGCAAGTGCACGCCCTGCCGCATCGGTTCGACGCGCGGGGTGGAAACCATCGACAGGCTCGCCGCCGGCATCGAGCCGGAGAAGAACCTCGCCCTGGTCGCCGATCTCTGCAACACGATGAAGTTCGGATCGCTCTGCGCGCTGGGCGGCTTCACGCCGTACCCGGTGATGAGCTCGATCACGCATTTCCCCGAGGATTTCAAGCCGGCGCCGGCGCGCGTGGCTGCTGAATAGGAACTGGCAGATGAACATCAAGGCCGACTTCCCGACGCTCATCGAAGAGATCGACTATGGGACCCCGCAATCGAAGGCGGCCAAGCGGATCACGCTGACCGTCGACGGCCGCAGCATCACCGTGCCGGAAGGCACGTCGATCATGCGCGCCGCGATGGAAGGCGGGGTCGAGATCCCGAAGCTGTGCGCCACCGACATGCTGGACTCCTTCGGCTCCTGCCGCGTCTGCCTGGTCGAGATCGATGGCCGCGGCGGCACGCCGGCCTCCTGCACGACGCCGGTCGGCGAAGGCATGGTGGTGCGTACGCAGTCCGAACGGCTCGACGCCATTCGCCGCGGCGTCATGGAGCTCTATGTCTCAGACCACCCGACCGGCTGGAACGAAAAGGCCGGTACCGGCGCCAGCGAGTTCGACGCGGTGGCGAAGTCGGTCGGCCTGACCGAAAACCGCTACGGTGTCGAAGGCCGCAACCACGTCAAGGAGGATGGCGTCGCGCCCGGCCACGGCTCGCTGGCTGTCGACTATATCGCGCGTGACGAATCCAACCCCTATTTCACCTATGATCCGGCGCAGTGCATCGTCTGCTCGCGTTGCGTGCGGGCTTGCGAAGAGGTGCAGGGCACCTTCGCGCTGACGATCGAGGGCCGCGGCTTCGAATCGCGGATGGTCGCCGGCATGCACGAGGATTTCATCGCTTCCGAATGCGTGTCCTGCGGCGCCTGCGTGCAGGCCTGCCCGACCGATGCGCTGCGCGAGAAGACAGTGCTCGCCAAGGGCCTGCCGGAACGCTCGGCCGTGACCACCTGCGCCTATTGCGGCGTCGGCTGCTCGTTCAAGGCCGAAGTGAAGGACGACGAGGTCATCCGCATGATGCCCTACAAGGAGGGCAAGGCCAATCACGGCCATTCCTGCGTGAAGGGCCGCTTCGCTTATGGCTACGCCACCCACAAGGACCGCATCCTGTCGCCGATGATCCGCGAAAAGGTCAGCGATCCGTGGCGCGAGGTGAGCTGGGAAGAGGCGATCACCCACACGGCCAAGGAGTTCCGCCGCATCCAGTACCAGTACGGACGCACCGCGATCGGCGGCATCACCTCGTCGCGCTGCACCAACGAGGAGACC
Source organism: Mesorhizobium sp. B2-3-2 (assembly GCF_006442295.1). Lineage (NCBI taxonomy): Bacteria > Pseudomonadati > Pseudomonadota > Alphaproteobacteria > Hyphomicrobiales > Phyllobacteriaceae > Mesorhizobium > Mesorhizobium sp. B2-3-2. Next base: position 227,647 of record NZ_VFWA01000003.1, read on the forward strand.
TATCTCGTCCAGAAGCTGGTGCGCCAGGGTTTTCGCAACAACAATGTCGATACCTGCGCGCGCGTCTGCCATTCGCCGACCGGCTACGGGCTTGGCCAGACCTATGGCACCTCGGCCGGCACGCAGGATTTCGATTCCGTCGAATTCACCGACGTCGCCGTCATCATCGGCGCCAATCCGGCTTCCGCACACCCGGTGTTCGCCTCGCGGCTGAAGAAGCGGCTGCGCCAGGGCGCCAAACTGATCGTGCTCGACCCGCGCCGCACCGAGATGGTCAAGTCGGCGCATATCGAAGCCGACTACCACCTGCCGCTGAAACCCGGCACCAATGTCGCCGTGCTGACGGCGCTGGCGCATGTCATCGTCACCGAAGGCCTGTTCGACGAGGCCTTCATCCGCGAGCGCTGCGACTGGACGGAATTCCAGGACTGGGCGTCCTTCGTCGCCCTGCCGGAGAACAGCCCCGAAACCGTCGGCAAGCTGTCCGGCGTCGATCCCGAACTGATCCGCGGTGCTGCGCGTCTCTACGCCAAGGGCGGCAACGGCGCGATCTATTATGGCCTCGGCGTCACCGAGCACAGCCAGGGTTCGACCACGGTGATGGCGATCGCCAACCTCGCCATGGCCACCGGCAATATCGGCCGGCCGGGCGTCGGCGTGAATCCGCTGCGCGGCCAGAACAACGTGCAGGGCTCGTGCGACATGGGCTCCTTCCCGCACGAACTGCCGGGCTATCGCCATATTTCGGGCGACGCGGTGCGCGACATCTATGAAAGCCTTTGGGGCGTGAAGCTGGACGACGAACCGGGGCTGCGCATCCCGAACATGCTGGATGCCGCCGTCGATGGGTCCTTCAAGGGCATCTACATCCAGGGCGAGGACATTCTTCAGTCCGATCCCGACACCAAGCATGTCGCCGCCGGGCTGGCCGCGATGGAATGCGTGGTCGTGCACGACCTCTTCCTCAACGAGACGGCGAACTACGCGCATGTGTTCCTGCCGGGCTCGACCTTCCTCGAGAAGGACGGCACCTTCACCAATGCCGAGCGCCGCATCAATATGGTGCGCAAGGTGCTGGAACCGAAAGCACGCTACGCCGACTGGGAAGCGACGCAGGAGCTTGCCCGCGCCATCGGGCTCGACTGGAACTATACGCATCCGTCGCAGATCATGGACGAGATCGCCAAGACGACGCCGAGCTTCGCCGGTGTTTCCTTCGAGTTGCTCGACCGCGTCGGGTCGGTGCAATGGCCCTGCAACGAGAAGGCCCCCCTCGGAACTCCGATCATGCATGTCGACGGCTTCGTGCGCGGCAAGGGTAAGTTCATCCGCACCGAATATGTGGCGACGGACGAGCGAACCGGACCGCGCTTCCCGCTGCTTTTGACCACCGGCCGGATCCTGTCGCAGTACAATGTCGGCGCGCAGACGCGGCGCACCGAGAATATCATGTGGCACTCCGAGGACCGGCTGGAGATCCATCCGCACGACGCCGAGAACCGCGGCCTGCGCGACGGCGACTGGGTGCGGCTGACCAGCCGCTCCGGCGAGACGACGCTGCGCGCGCAGATTACCGACAGGGTGTCACCGGGCGTGGTCTATACGACCTTCCACCATCCCGACACGCAGGCCAATGTCATCACCACGGACTTCTCGGACTGGGCAACCAACTGTCCGGAATATAAGGTGACGGCGGTGCAGGTCGGTGCCTCCAACGGACCATCGGAATGGCAACGCGACTATGACGAGCAAGCGCGCAACAGCCGCCGCATCGCCCCGCTGGAAGCGGCGGAGTAGAATTTGGACGAGACGTTCGACAATAAGAGCTTCAATCTTGACGGTTGATCGCCCCCCACTCCGTCGAGCTTCGCTCGACACCTCTTCCCCGATCGACGGGGGAGAGGAAAGGCGCGAGGGGTGCGTCTCGTGACCCGCAAACGCCCCGCCATCACCGAAATGTCCCGTCTCGCTCGCCGCGCATGCGGCACGGCAGCGGCCCGCCGCATGGTGCCGGAAGAAACGCCGGTGGCGTTCTCCTTCGCGGGCACAACGCACGCGGTGATGATGGCGAGCCCGGCCGATTTGAAGGATTTCGCGCTCGGTTTCTCGCTGACCGAAGGCATCATCGCTTCACCCGACGAGATCGAGGCGATCGAGGTCGAGGATCTCGGCGCCGGCATCGACATCCAGATTCGACTGAAGGACCAGGCCAACACGCGCTTCGAGGCGCGGCGGCGCAGGCTCGCCGGACCGGTTGGCTGCGGGCTCTGCGGCATCGAATCCATCGAGGAAGCGATGCGCTCGGTCGATACGGTTGGTACGTCTAAACTTACGCTTGATGCCGGCGACATCGTCCGTTCCGTCAAGCTTCTCGCCAAGATGCAGCCGCTGCACAGCGAGACGGGCGCGGTGCATGCCGCCGGCTTCTATATTCCCGGCAAGGGCACCGTCATTGCGCGCGAGGATGTCGGTCGTCACAACGCACTGGACAAGCTGGCCGGCGCATTGGCCAAGGCCGGCATCGACGGCGCGATCGGCGCGGTGGTGGTGACGTCGCGCGTCTCCGTCGAGATGGTGCAGAAGACGGCGGCGATCGGCTCGCCCTTCATCATCGCCGTCTCGGCGCCGACCGCGCTTGCCGTCCGCACCGCCGAACAAGCCGGCATGACGCTGGTGGCCTTGGTTCGCGGCGACGATTTCGATATTTTCACCCATCCCGACCGGGTGGTCCGCGGAGTTGCCAAACATGTCGCATGACGAAGACCACATCATGAGCACCAGCGAAAAGCTGGTGCGGATGGCCAACCAGATCGCGGCCTTTTTCCACTCCAGGCCGCGCAAAGAAGGCGTGGCCGGCGTGGCCGAGCATATCAACAAATTCTGGGAACCGAGGATGCGGCGCCAGTTCTTCGAGATGCTGGACAGCGGCGGCGATGGCTTCGATGAACTCGTCGTGGCTGCCTCGACCAGTATCAAGCGGCCGATCACGCCCGCCGAAGCTGATCTGAAGCTCGGGCTCAAGCTCCCCCCGGGCGACGTAGCCGCCTCGCAAAAATAGCCATTGGTTCGCGTCCGCTTATATTTCCTTCCGCTAAAGTTTAAGCTGCCGCAAGCGACGCAGCTCTGCTATGGTCGGCGATCCGAAATCGTCAGGCCGGGCGGAACAACTCGTGAGGCCGATCGAGACCCGATACGCCCGTAGCGGCGACGTGCGGATCGCCTATCAGGTGGTCGGCCAAGGCGCGTTCGATCTCGTTTTCGTGCCGGGCTTCATCTCCAATCTCGACCTGCATTGGGAGGATGAAGGCTATAGCAGGCTGCTGAAACGGCTTTCCGCCTTTTCAAGGCTGATCCTGTTCGACAAGCGCGGCACCGGCCTGTCCGACCGCGTCGATGCCAACCATCTCCCCAGCCTCGAAACGCGCATGGACGACGTGCGTGCGGTGATGGACGCCGCCGGCAGCGGCCGCGCGGCCCTGCTCGGCGCCTCGGAAGGCGCTCCGATGGCCATGCTGTTCGCGGCTACCTATCCGAAGCGGACGCGCGCCCTGGTGCTGTATGGCGGCTATGCCCATTTCCACCGATGGGTGATGCCGCCGGAACGGCTGGACGCATTCATCGCGACGACGGAAACCGCCTGGGGCACTGGTGCCACCTTGCCGCATTTTGCGCCCGGGCGCGTGGAGGACAGTCACTTTGCCGCCTGGTGGTCGCGGTTCGAACGGTTGTCGGCAAGCCCGACGGCGGCGGCGGCACTGGCGCGCATGAACGCCGGCATAGACGTGCGCGGCATTCTGTCGGCGATCAGCGCGCCGACGCTGCTGATCCACCGCCGCAACGACGCGCGCGTCGATCCCGATGCCAGCCGCTTCCTCGCCCGGAAGATCCCGAACGCCCGGCTTGTCGAAATCCCCGGGCGCGACCACCCGGTATGGACCGGTGACGTCGACCGGGTCGCCGACCTGATCGAGGAATTCCTGACCGGCGAGCCGGCCGTGGCCGACAGCGAACGCGTGCTTGCCGCATTGCTGGTGACGCGTATCTACGACACGGCGCGCCTTGGCGACCGCATGTGGAGTGAGCGCAGCCAGCGCTTCCAGGAGACCTGGCGACTGCTGGTGGGGCGCCATGGCGGACGGCCCGCGGGCACGCATGGCGAGCTGATGATCTCGCGCTTCGACGGTCCGGCGCGCGCGATACGCTGCGCGGCCGCATTGCGCGAAGCGGCGCAGGAGATCGGCGTGGCCAGCGCGCAGGGCGTGCATGTCGGCGAGATCGAGATGCGCGGACCGCCGGTCGGCCTGACCGCACGCGTCGCCATACAACTTGCCGCCCATGCCGGCCGCGGCGACATCCTGGCGTCGCGGCTGGTTTCCGACCTGGCGACCGGCTCAGGCCTCCATTTCATCGATGGCGGACGCATTGCGCTGGACGAATTGGACGAGCCGCTGGCACTTGTCCTTGCGACGTCCGAGCAGCATCTGGAACCCGCCTGCCGATCCAAGCCCAGGCCTGCCGAGCCGGCGACGCTGACGGCGCGCGAAAGCGAGGTGGTGAGCCTGATCGCCGATGGCAAAAGCAATGCCGCGATCGCCGCCGAACTCAACCTCAGCGAGCATACCGTCAAGCGTCACGTGGCCAACATATTGCTCAAGCTCGACCTGCCGTCGCGGGCGGCGGCGGCCGCGTTTTCGGCACGGAATCCTGGCCCGCACGGGCCATAAAGGCCATGGCGCTTTCGGGCGAAGCGGCCGAAGGCGTCGGGGATTATCAATTCTTCCGCATGCAGACCAGGCGATATCGCCGCAACGGTACTGCGAAGGGAGGATGAAATGCTGAAATCAAGTCGCAAGACCAGATTGCTCGTCATCGCGGCCGGCGCCGGCGCCTTGCTGGCCCTGGCTCCGGCGCGGGCCGAGGACGCCTCGGCGACGGCAGCGTACAAGGACATAGAGGCCACGCTCGGCTCCGTGCCGGACATGTTCAGGACTTTGCCTGACGTAGCGGTCGCCGGTGCCTGGGCCGAGATCAAGTCGATGCAGCTCAACCCCAAGACCGCACTGGACGGCAAGACCAAGGAACTCATGGGACTTGCCGTCGCCTCGCAGATTCCTTGCCAGTACTGCGTCTACTTCCACACCGAGGCCGCCAAGCTCAACGGCGCGAGCGACGAGGAGATCAAGGAAGCGGTGGCGATGGCGGCGATCGTTCGTCACTGGTCGACGATGCTCAACGGCAGCCAGGTCGATCTCTCGGCCCTCAAGAAGCAGACCGATAACGTGTTCGCGGCCGTGAAGGCCAAGTCGCAGTGACGCCCTGCCCGGCGATGACCGCCGGGCAGCACTTTGCTCATCAACCGCCCGATCGCGAAGACGGGCCCATGGAGGATGAAATGCTGACCAAGACACAGGCCGTTGACGGCGCGGCAATCAAGAAAGCCATCGAAGGGCGCGACGGACAGACGCTGTCGAGCTTCTACGCCGACGATGCGGTGTTGCGGGTCGTCGACCGCAACAATCCGCCGAGCAGGCCGCGCGAGATCCGCGGCCGAGCGGCGATCAGCACGTTCTGGGACGATATCTGCAGCCGGGCAATGACCCATAAGGTCGATACCACCATCGCCGATGGCGATAATCTCGCCTTCACCCAGGCTTGCGCCTACCCGGACGGGACCAAGGTGTTCTGTGCGGCGATGCTGGAACTCAAGGACGGGCGGATTGCACGACAGACCGTCGTGCAGGCCTGGGACGAATAGTCAATCGCGGCATCAGCCGCATCTTCGGAGGAGGAAAAAATGTTCAGCGCCAGATGGCAGATCGACGCCAGGTTCGGACACAAGCAGACCGTGCTCGAACTCATGCGGAAATGGGAACGCGAGATCGGTTCGCAGGTCGGTATCGCCGACCTGAAGTTCCAGATCATGACGGGTTCGATCGGCGCGAGGGAGGCGACGGTCGAATCTCACCACCAGGTCGAAAGCCTGGCCCAGTTGGAAGACTTCTTCGCCAGGATCGGCAAGATCGACGCGCACGCCAAATGGGGCAAGGAGATCGAGCCTTACATCGTGTCGGGCACCAGCCTCTGGCAGATTTTCCGCATCGTCGAATAGTGCATGTCGCCCAAAGGTGCCCATGGAAAGACGATCTGAAGCGCGCCGCATCGGTCCCTTTCGACGCGACGCGCTTTCCCTACCACACGGCTTTCGCCTGCCCGCTATGGCTCTCCTGGGCCATTTCCCCACTGGCCCTTTCGGGCGAAGCAGCGAGGAGCCGGATCGGTGCAATGTGCTCCCCTGCACCATCTGCGCACCCGACGGATGGACGGCACAAACAAAGCAACAAGATAAATCGTCGCGTCGAAACCATATGGCGCAGGCGCGATCAGGGAGGAAACCGATGACCGACGAAACCTATGCAAAACTGCGTGAAGGCTTGCGCGGAGAGCTGATCCTACGCGGCGAAGCCGGCTATGAGGAGGCCCGCAAGGTCTACAACGGCATGATCGACAAGAGCCCGGCGCTGATTGCACGCTGCGTCGATGTCGCCGACGTGATCACCGCCGTAAGGTTCGCGCGCATAAACGACCTCCTCATCGCCGTGCGCAGCGGCGGCCACAATGGCGCGGGATTGGGGATTTGCGACGACGGTCTCGTCATCGACCTGTCGATGATGAAAGGCGTCCATGTCGACCCGAAAACCCGCACCGTGAGGGTCGCGCCCGGCTGCACTTCGGGCGACGTGGACCACGCCACCCATCCTTCCGCGCTCGCCGTTCCGTTCGGCATCGTTTCGACCACGGGCGTTGCCGGTCTCACCCTTGGTGGAGGAACGGGCTATCTCACGCGCAAATACGGTCTCACCATCGATAATCTGATCGAGGCCGATCTTGTGCTGGCCGATGGCAGTCTGGCGAGGGCCAGCAAAGATGAGAATCCCGACCTGTTCTGGGCGCTCCGGGGCGGCGGCGGCAATTTCGGCGTGGTAACCAGCTTCCTGTTCCAGGCTCATCCCGTGAACATGATCTTCGGCGGTCCGGTATTCTGGGAGGCCAGGCACGCACCGGCGGTCATGCGTACCTATCGCGACTACCTGCCGGAGGCGCCGGAGGATCTCGGCGCTTTTGTCGGCCTGAAGGCCGTCCCCTCGACCGATCCGTTCCCGCGCGAGCATTGGGGCAAGCGCGCCTGTGCCATCATCTCGTGCTACAACGGCACGGAGGAGGACGGGCGCAAGGCCATGGCGCCGCTGCTGGACACCTTGCCGCCGCCAATGTTCAACTGGATGGGCGTAATGCCGTTCCCGGCGATGCAGTCGCTATTCGATCCGCTCCTTCCGAAAGGCCTGCAATGGTACTGGAAGGGCGATTTCGTCAAGTCGCTTCCCGACGAAGCGATCGCGACCCATATCGCACAGGCCGCCGAGGCGCCCAGCGAATTGTCGCTCATGCATCTATACCCGATCGACGGCGCCGTCCGCCGCGTCGGCAAGGACGAGACCGCCTGGAACGCGCGTGACGCAAGCTGGTCGATGGTCATCGCCGCCATCGATCCCGATCCGGGCAAAGCCGCCGACCTGACAGCGTGGGCCCGGAACTACTGGGCGAGCATCCATCCCCATAATGGCGAGGGCGGCTACGTGAACTTCATGATGGACGATGAAGGGGACGCGCGCTTGCAGGCGAGCTATGGCGGGAATTACGAGCGGCTGAGCCAGGTTAAGCGAACCTACGACCCGTCCAATGTCTTCCGGGTCAACCAGAACATCAAGCCCGCGACATCGGTGATGCAGGGCCGAACGGCCGCGTAGTGCGGGGGCTCGCCGCTGATGCCGTTCGGCGGCGGTGCCTGTCAGATGCAGCGCAATCGCGAAGTGGAATGGTGCTGACGACCCTCTTGAGCGGGGTCGCCGGCGCCGGCCACAGCCATATAACATCCGCCTTTGCCGGAAGGAGACAGATTACCCGTGCGCCACCATCACATGGCGCACGGCGGTATAATCCTCCAGCGCGTAGAGCGACATGTCCTTGCCGTAACCGGACTGCTTCAGCCCGCCATGCGGCATCTCGTTGGTCAGCATGAAGTGGGTGTTGATCCAGGTGCAGCCATATTGCAGGCGAGCGGCGGTCGCCATGGCACGCGAGACGTCCCTGGTCCACACCGACGACGCCAGGCCATAATCGCTGTCGTTGGCCCAGTTCACCGCCTCGTCGACTTCCGAGAAGCGGGTGACCGAGACGACCGGGCCGAAGACTTCGCGGCGCACGATCTCGTCTTCCTGCAAGGCGCCCGCGACGACGGTCGGCTGATAGTAGAAGCCGGTGCCCTCGCCCGGTTTGCCGCCGGTGGTGATCTCGATGTGCTTCAATTCCGAGGCGCGCTCGACGAAGCTCGAGACACGATCGCGCTGGCGGCGCGAGATCAGCGGGCCGATCTCGTTCTCGGCATCGTCCGGCAGATTGTACTTGATGGTCGAGACCGCCGAGGAGAGGTCCGCGACGAGCTTGTCGTATACCTTCTTGCCGGCATAGATGCGGCAGGCGGCGGTGCAGTCCTGGCCGGCATTGTAGTAGCCGAAGGCGCGCAGGCCGTTGACCACGGCGCCGAGGTCGGCATCGTCGAAGACGATGACCGGGGCCTTGCCGCCGAGTTCCAGATGCGTGCGCTTGACCGACTTGGCGGCCGCCTGCAGCACCTTCTTGCCGGTGGCGACGTCACCGGTGATCGAGATCATGTTGACCTTGGGATGGTTGATCAGCGTGTTGCCCACGCTGTCGCCGCGTCCGAGCACGACATTGACGACGCCCTCGGGCAGGATTTCGGCCAGGATCTTCGCCAGTTTCAGCGCCGTCAGCGGTGTCTGTTCCGACGGTTTGAAGACGACCGTGTTGCCGCCGCCGATCGCCGGCGCCAGCTTCCAGGCCATCATCATCAAAGGGTAGTTCCACGGCGCGATGGAAGCGACGATGCCGATCGGATCGCGCCTGACCATCGAGGTGTGGCCGGGCAGGTATTCGCCGGCTACCTGGCCTGGCATGGAGCGGACGGCCCCGGCGAAGAAGCGGTAGCAGTCGACGATCGCCGGGATTTCGTCATTGAGCACGGCATTGATCGGCTTGCCGCAGTTCAGCGCCTCGAGCGCCGCGAATTCCCTGGCTTCCGCCTCTATGCGGTCGGCGATCTTAAGGAGGTAGCCCGAGCGCTGCGCGGGCGTGGTTCGAGACCACGCCGCGAACGCCTTCCCAGCAGCCGCCACCGCCGTCTCGATCTGCGCCGGGTTCGCCTCGGGAAGATTGAGAATGATCGCCCCGGTCTTCGGATTGAGGATCGGCTCTTCGGTCTCGGTGCCTTTCTCGAACTTCGAGCCGATCAGCATCTGGGTGTCCATTGGTCTCTCCTTGAAGAGGAGCGAGTAGCGAATAGGGTTTGGCTAACGATTTCCCTATTCGCTACTCGCTATTCCCTATTCACTGTTTTCATTTCCCGCTGCCGGTGATCTGGTCGCCGTCGCGAGTCAGGTAGTAGGCGGCGAGGATCGGCAGCAGCGTCACCAGCACCACCACCATGGCCACGACATTGGTGACCGGGCGCTGGCGCGGGCGGATCAGTTCCTCAAGCATCCAGATCGGCAGCGTCTGCTGCTGGCCGGCGGTGAAGGTGGTGACGATGACCTCGTCGAACGACAGGGCGAAGGCCAGCATGCCGCCGGCAAGCAGCGCGGTGGCGATGTTGGGCAACACGACATGCCGGAAGGTCTGGAAACCGTCGGCGCCGAGATCCATCGACGCCTCGATCATCGAGCCTGAGGTGCGGCGGAAGCGGGCGACGGCATTGTTGTAGACCACGACCACGCAGAAGGTGGCGTGGCCGAGCACGATCGTCCAGAACGAGAACGGAATGTCGGCCAGCGCGAAGGCCGAACGCAGCGCGATGCCGGTGATGATGCCGGGCAGCGCGATCGGCAGGATGACCAGCAGCGAGATGGTTTCACGGCCAAAGAACTTCGTCCGTGACACCGCGGCGGCGCAAAGCGTGCCGAGCAGCAGCGCGATCGCGGTCGAGATGGCGGCGACCCTGACCGAAAGCGACAGTGCCTGCCAGACATCCGGCCGGTTCCAGGTGACGGCGAACCATTGCGTGGTGAGCCCCGGCGGCGGCCAGACGAAGCTCTTCTCTTCCGTCGTGAAGGCATAGACGAAGATCAGCAGGATCGGCAGATGCAGGAACAACAGCCCGCAGGCGGCGGCGACTTTGAGGCCAAGTGGAGTCGATTGGGCACGGTCAGAGCGCATCGAAGGCCCCCATGCGCTTGGCGCCCCAGAGGTAGAAGCCCATGATGACGATCGGCACCACTGTGAAGGCGGCGGCGAGCGGGATGTTGCCGGCCGTGCCTTGCTGCGAATAGACGGCCTGGCCGATGAACAGGCGCGACGTGCCGATGATCTGCGGGATGATGTAGTCGCCCAATGTCAGCGAAAAGGTGAAGATCGAACCGGCAACGATGCCGGGCAACGCCAGCGGGAACAACACATTGCGAAAAGTCTGGCCGGGCGAGGCGCCAAGATCGGAAGAGGCCTCGACCAGATTGCCGGGCACACGCTCGAGGGCTGCCTGCACCGGCAGGATCATGAAGGGCAGCCAGACATAGACGAAAACGATGAAGGTGCCGGTGAACGACACCGACAGCGAGTTGCCGCCGACGATGGGCAGCGACAGCCAGGCATCGAGCAGCCACAACAGGTTCAGTTTGGCGAGCAGCCAGGTGAGGATACCTTCCTTGGCCAGGATCAATTTCCACGCATAGATCTTGACCAGGTAGCTCGACCACAGCGGCAGCATGACGCCGAGATAGAACAGCGCCTTCCAGCGGCCGCGCGCATAGCGCGCCGCGTAATAGGCAATGGGGAAAGCGACGACAGCCGCGGCCAGCGTCACCAGGGCCGCCATCGTCACCGTGCGCAGGATGATGTCGAGATTGGCGGCCTGCAACAGGTCGCCATAGGTCTTCAACGTAAACTGGCGGTTGATGAGGCCGGAGAACTCGTCGATCGAAAAGAAGCTCTGCGCCAGAAGCGCAAACAACGAGCCGATATAGACGATACCGAGCCACAGGACCGGCGGCAGCAGCATAAGCAACAGGAGCAGTTGCGGCCTACGCCAGAACAGGTCCGACAGCGCACCACGCAGGCCGCCGCTGCCGGGCAGGATGGCAGGGGCTGGATTGGGGTTGAGCGCGGCAATGGTCATGACGCGCCTGACGTTTTCACCGGATCAAGGCCAGCAAGGCCGCGCTCTACGGGACCCCCCTCTGGCCTGCCGGCCATCTCCCCCACAAGGGGGGAGATCGGCAGCTTGGCCCGGGGCGCCTGTTCTGCGACGTTGGTGATTGGCGAAAGCCGAGGTGAAATCCAATCTCCCCCCTCGTGGGGGAGATGTCCGGCAGGACAGAGTGGGGCGTCGTAGAGCACCTCGGTTAGCCTATTAGCCATCACACCGGCTCGTCCATCAGATGCAGGCTCTCCCGGTTGAAGGTGAGCACCACCGCCTCGCCTTCCCCGGGCAAGGCCGTGCCGGCCGGCACGATGGCGTGCAATTTCAGACCGTCGGCGTCGAGCGCCAGCCTGGTGGTGGCGCCGAGATAGTTGGTCGCGACGAGGCGCGCGGCCACGCCGTCGCCTTTCGCGGCGCGGCCGACGCGGATGGATTCGGGTCGCAGGCTGCCCCAGCGGCGCTGGCCGCAATAGCGCTGGACGAAATCGGGCGGCAGCACGTTTGAGGAGCCGACGAAATCGGCGACGAAGCGGGTGCTCGGCCGCTGGTAGATATCTTCCGGCGTACCGATCTGCATGATCCTGCCGTCGTTGAAGACGGCGACGCGATCGGCCATCGACAGCGCCTCGCCCTGATCATGGGTGACGAAGACGAAAGTTATGCCGAGCGCCTTTTGCAGCGACTTCAGTTCTTCCTGCATGTTCTCGCGCAATTTCAGGTCGAGCGCGCCGAGCGGCTCGTCGAGCAGCAGCACCTTGGGTTGATTGACAAGTGCGCGGGCCAGCGCGACGCGCTGGCGCTGGCCGCCGGAAAGCTGGCCAGGGCGGCGGGCGCCGTAGCCGGGCAGCCTGACCAGCGACAGCGCCTCTTCCGCAGCCTTGTGCCGCCCGGCCTTGCCGACGCCCTTGACCATCAATCCGTAGGCGACGTTGTCGAGCACATCGAGATGCGGGAACAGCGCATAGTCCTGGAAGACAGTGTTGACGTTGCGGCGATAGGGCGGAACACCCTCGGCGCGCTCGCCGAAGATCGAGACCGAACCCGTCGTCGGCTGCTCGAAGCCGGCAATGAGACGCAGGCAGGTCGTCTTGCCGGAACCGGACGGCCCGAGCATGGCGAAAAACTCGCCCGGCGCGATTTCGAGGTCGACCGCGTCGACGGCGCGCACGCTGCCGAAATGACGCGAGACTTTCTGAAAGGAAACGGCTGAGGTCATCGGGTGTCCTGATCTGCCGGGCTCATCAATTTCAAGCGGCGGCGCCGCCCCTCATCCGCCTGCCGGCACCTTCTTCCCGTATAGCGACGGGAGAAGGGAAGCGCTCCAACGCTGCCGGCCCCTCTCCCCGTTGTTCACGGGGAGAGGGCTGGGGTGAGGGGCAGCGCCGACTTCGGCTGAGTAAGGCTAGGTCACCGCCCGCCGATGACGCCGATATAGTCCGACACCCAGCGGTAATAGGGCACGCACTGGTCGTTCTGGGTGGCGCATTTGGTCACCGGCGTCTTCCAGAACTTGATCTTGTCGAAATTGTCGTAGCCGTTGGTCTTGCAGCCTTCGTCGGTCAGCAGTTCGTTGCCCTTGCAGGCGGCGGGGACGACCGGCAGCGAACCGAACCAGGCCGAGACGTCGCCCTGCACCTTGGGCGAGAGCGAGTGTTCGAGCCACATATAGGCGCAGTTCGGGTGCGCCGCGTCGGCCTCCATCATCGTGGTGTCGGCCCAGCCGGTGACGCCTTCCTCCGGCACGGTCGAGGCGACGGGCTTCTTGGCCGCGACCAGCGTGTTGACCTGGTATGGCCACGAGCCGGAAGCAACCACGCCTTCGTTCTGGAAATCGTCGACCTGGATGGCGGCATCGTGCCAGTAGCGGCCGACCAGCGTGCGCTGGACACGCAGCAACTCAAGCGCGGCCTTGTACTGGTCCTCGTTCAATTCGTAAGGATCCTTGATGCCGAGCTCCGGCTTGTGGAACATCAGGTAGTTGGCGGCATCGGCAATGTGGATCGGGCCGTCATAGGCCTGGACGCGGCCCTTGTTGGACTTGCCGTCCGGCAGCTTCATCTCCTCGAAGACGACGTTCCAGCTCTTGGGCGCTTCCTTGAAGACATCGGTATTGTACATCAGGACGTTCGGCCCCCACTGGTAGGGGACGCCATAATGCACCTTGTCGACGGTGAACCAGGGCGCGTCCTTGATGCGGTCGTCGACCGTCTTCCAACTCGGGATGAGATCGGTGTTGATCGGCTGCACGCGCTTGCCGGCGACGAGGCGCAGCGACGCATCGCCCGAAGCGGTGACGAGGTCGAAGCCGCCCTCGTTCATCAGCGAGACCATCTCGTCCGACGTGTTGGCGGTCTTGACGTTGACCTTGCAGCCGCTTTCCTTCTCGAAGGCGGTGACCCAGTCATAGCCCTTGTCGGTCTCGCCACGCTCGATATAGCCGGGCCAGGCGACGATATTGACCTCGCCTTCACCCTTGCCGAGCTCCGTGACCTGGGCGACGGCTTGGCCGGAGAAGGTCAGCGCGACGGTCAACGCAGTGCATGACTTCAGGAATGAATTCATCGTCGATCTCCCATTGATAGGGTCCGCGCTTCGGGGGCGGCTTTGTTCCCTGTAGCGAAGGTGCTGTGAAAATCCCGGTTTCGCAAATTCATTTATCAGAAGGGGGATATCGGTTTTTCCGATAGATCAGCGGCCGTTCTTGTCGGGGCGCTGGCGAACCATGCGCTGCGACTGCGCGAGGCCGATGAAATCGCGCGCAGCCTGCGGCAGGCCGGAGCCGCGGCGCCAGACCATCCCGACCTGGACGACGGGCAAGGCGCCGGAGACGTCGCGCGACTCGATACGGTCGCCTTCCAGCGACCACGGCCGGTAGACGAGGTCGGGCAGCAGGGCCACGCCCGCGCCGGTGGCGACCAGGCTGCGCACCGCTTCGACCGAGCGGGTGCGGAAGGCGACATGCGGCTTGGCGCCGATTGCCGTCAGCAGCTTGCCGGTATTCTCCTCGATCTCGTCGACGGTCAGCATGATCAGAGGCTCCGATGCGATGTCGCCGATGCCGATGATGTCGGCGCCGGCGAGCGGATGCCCGAGCGGCAGCCACAGGCGGTAGGCCGAGACTTCGAGGATTTCGGATTGCAGCGCGGTTCGGTCGCGCAGATTGGACGTGACCATCACGGCGATGTCCAGCTTGCCGCCGATCAGCAGATGCTCGAGATAGTCGCCATTGTCCTCGATGGCGGAGACCTCCACGCCGGGATAGGCACGGCGGTAGCGGGCAAGCAGGTCCGACAGCACATAGCCGGCGACCAGCGAGGTGACGCCGAGCTGCAGCCTGCCGCCCGCTGTCGCCTGCTCACCGAGGAAGGCGCGGCGCGCATCGGACACATCGGCCAGGATCTTGGTGGCATGACGCAGGAACTGGTGGCCCTTATGGGTGATGTTGAGGCCGCGCGGATGGCGGTCGAACAATTCGACGCCGAGATCGCCTTCGAGCTCCTTGATCGCTTCGGTGACCGAGGATTGCGAAATGGAGAGGTTCTGCGCAGCACCCGACACCGTGCCCTGCTCGGCAACGGCGATGAAGAACTGTAACTGGCGGATGGTGAAAGCCATGGCCGGGACTAAACACGGCGGAGACGACACTGGGAAGTGGAAACGGATCGGCAACTTGACGACTTCCAGAATCGTAACTAAACGAGTTACATGAAACGCAACAGCCGGCTGTCCTCCACCTTGCACATTCTGGTCCACATGGCCGAGAAGCCCGAGCGGGCGCTGACTTCGGAGCAGCTTGCCACCTTCATCCACACCAATCCGGTCGTGGTGCGCCGCACCATCGCCGGGTTGCGGGATGCCGGCATCGTCACCTCTTCACGCGGGCATGGCGGCGGTTGGCTGCTCGGGCGCCGGCCCGACAAGATCTCGCTGGCCGAAATCAGCGCCGCGCTTGGCGAGACGCTGCTGCCGTTCGGCACCGAGCCGGAAAGCCCCGGCTGCCTTGTCGAACAGGCCGTGATCGCCGTCCTCGACGATTTTCGCATCGCGGCGGAGAAGCTGCTGGCAGAGAAGCTCAGCCGCATCACGCTGGCCGACCTGAGCGCCGACTTCCGCCGCCGTTACGACCTCATCGGAGTATCCAGCCATGCAGTATGATCTTGCCGTCGTCGGCGGCAGCTTTGCCGGCCTGTCCGCCGCCATCCAGGCGGCCCGGGCCCGGCGCAACGTCCTGGTGATCGACGCCGGCCAGCCCCGAAATCGGTTCGCCGCGCATTCGCACGGTTTCCTCAGCCAGGACGGGCGCACGCCCGGCGCCATCCTGGAAGAGGCAAGACGGCAATTGCTGGCCTATCCGACAGCCCGGCTTGTCAAGGGACGTGCGGACAAGGCAGTCGCCAATAGCAGCAGCGACTTCGAAATCAGCACAGAGGGCGGCGAGACCTTTGGCGCCGCGCGAGTGGTTCTGGCCACCGGCGTGCGCGACATCCTGCCGGAGGTTCCCGGGCTTGCCGAGCAGTGGGGCAAGACCGTGCTGCACTGCCCCTATTGCCACGGCTACGAAGTTTCCGGCAGACCGCTTGGCGTGCTCGCGACCGGGCCCATGTCCCTGCATCAGGCGCAGTTGATCGCCGACTGGGGCGACGTCACGCTGTTCGGCAACGGCCTGGTCGAGCCCGATGCCGAACAGATGTCTGCCCTGGAAGGCAAGAATGTGAAGTTCGAACCCGCTACGGTCGCCGGACTGCGGGAGGATGGCGCGGGCGGCTTGACGGTGATCCTCGACGGCGGCCGAAAGGCCGGGGTCCGCGCGATATTCACCGCGCCGCGCAATAGCATGGCGAGCCCGCTGGCCGAACAGCTCGGTTGCGGCTTCACGGACGGTCCCCTCGGCCCGGTGATATCAGTCGATGACAGGCAGCAGACGACGGTCCCCGGCGTCTACGCCGCCGGGGACGCGTCACGCGCGATGCACAACATCGCCTTCGCCGTGTCGGGCGGCGCCTTCGCCGGCATATGCGCCCACCAGTCGCTGGTATTCGGTTAGGTCAGGCTGCGTCGCCCGCGATGCTGAGCCGCGCGCCGGCCTGCGCCAGGCCAGCAGCGATGTCGCGCGGCGGCGGCCGGTCGGTGGCGAGTTCGGAAAAGCCGTCGAAGCCGCAGACCTGGACCAGGCCCTGGCGCCCGAACTTGGAATGATCGGTGACGACGAGCGAACGCTGGCCGCGCGACAGCACCATGCGGGCGAACTCGGCCTCGTCGAGATCGTAATCCATGACACCCGTCACCGCATCGACAGCGCCCGTCGAGATCACCGCGTGGCTGACCGAGAAGCGGCTGACGAAGTCGATGGCCGAGGCGCCGAAGGCGGCGCCGGAATCGCTGCGCAGCTCGCCGCCGGCCATGTAGACCTTGTTGCCGTTGACGGTGGCCAGCGTGCGGGCGATGTCGGATGAGTTGGTGACGACCGTCAGCCGCCGATGGCCGAGTAGTTCACGCGCCAGGAACGAGGTGGTCGTTCCCGTGTCGAGCATGATCGATTCGCCGTCGCGGATGGTGGCGGCGACCATGCGGGCGATGAGGCGCTTGGCCTCGGCGTTCTCGCGCATGCGCCGTTCGAACGGCGCTTCGCCGATCGTCGACGGCAGGCCCACGGCGCCATGCATCTTCAGGAGCGAGCCGTCGCTGGTAAGGGGCTTGACGTCGCGGCGCACGGTTTCCAGCGAAACGCCCAGCCGGTCGGCCAGGCTGGCGATGGTGACGGTGCCTTCCTCCTGCAGAAACCGCAGGATTTCGCCGTGTCGCTTGGAATGGCTCATCGGGTCACTTCCGGTCGCGCCATGATGCAGTGACCGCTTCTATAGCAAATCTGCCGCATATTACACGGAATCTCGAAAGAATACGGGCAGGAAAACAGAAAAAGCCACAGAATCTCGTTGACAAGATGGCTTACCCGGCGTGACACTGATGCCGTGTCAGGCTCGCACTGCCACGGAAGAGCGATAGCGGAGCCTGATCCGAATTTGTGTGCCCCAAGGTCTGGAAACTGCCTGACGCGAGGGCGACTGGAAGAATTTTCTCATCCGCGGGGGCGGATGCCGGCCTCGAAGAGCCCGGCACGTGGGGCTCGTCGGTGCGGCGCGGGATACCGATCCCGAATGCCGCGCCGGCGAGGTCTTTGCCAGAACGAGCGACCGGACAAACGGCGGGGCGCCCCGGCGCCGCCGCTCCGTCGGCGCCTTGCCGGACGAAGGGCGAATTCATGACGGCCGAGGACCGCATCCGCGCCCTGCCTTGCTGGACAGGCAGCGTCGAGATCGAGCCGCTGCCCGGCGGACTGAGCAATGCCAACTATCTGGTCAAGGACGCGGCCGGGAGGCATGTCGTGCGCTTTGGCAGGGACTATCCCTTCCACCACGTCTTTCGCGAGCGTGAGGTGATGACCGCACGCGCCGCGCATGCCGCCGGTTTCGCGCCTGCGGTCCGCCATGCCGAACCTGGCATTCTGGTGACGGAGTATCTCGGCGCCAAGACCTGTCTGGCTGAGGACGTGCGCGCCAATCTCGGCCGTGTCGCCGTCCTTATGCGCGGCTTCCACCGCGAGATGCCCAACCACGTCTCCGGTGCCGGCTTCATGTTCTGGGTGTTCCACGTCATCCGCGACTATGCGCGCACCCTGGAGGACGCCGGCAGCCGCAAGGCGAGCGACCTGCCGCGCCTGCTGGTGCTGGCCGACGAACTCGAACGCGCCCAGAAACTGCTGCCTATCGTGTTCGGCCACAATGATCTTTTGCCGGCGAATATTCTCGACGACGGCAGCAGGCTATGGCTGATCGACTTCGAATATGCCGGCTTCAACACCGCGATGTTCGACCTTGCCGGCGTCGCCTCGAACGCCGGCATGAGCGACGAGGAATCCTTCGCCTTCCTGACTGCCTATTTCATGAAGGAGCCGGATGAGGCGATCCGCCGCTCGCATGCGGCCATGCAATGCGCCTCCCTGCTGCGCGAGGCGATGTGGAGCATGGTTTCGGAACTCTACCTCGACGTGCCCGGCATCGACTACGTCGCCTACACGGAAGAAAACCTGACCCGGCTCGACGCCGCGCTGGAAAACTACCGGACGAAATACGGGACCTGAACCCATGACTTTGCCAACCCAGGCAGCGATCGTCGTCATCGGCGGCGGCATTATCGGCTGCTCGACGGCCTACCATCTGGCCCGCGACCACAAGGCAGATGTGGTGCTGCTCGAACAGGGCAAGCTGACCTCGGGCTCGACCTGGCATGCCGCCGGGCTGGTCGGGCAGCTGCGCTCGTCGGCCTCGATCACGCGCGTGCTCAAATATTCGGTCGACCTCTACAAGGGTCTGGAGGCCGAGACCGGCCTTGCCACCGGCTGGAAGATGAGCGGATGCCTGCGCCTTGCCACCAATGCCGACCGCTGGACCGAGTACGAGAGGCTGGCGACAACGGCGAAGAGTTTCGGCATGGACATGCAGTTGCTGTCACCGGCGGAGGTCAAGACCATGTGGCCGCTGATGGAAACCGGCGATCTCGTCGGCGCCTCCTGGCTGCCGACCGACGGTCAGGCGAGCCCATCCGACATCACCCAGTCGCTGGCCAAGGGCGCGCGCATGCATGGTGCAAGGCTTTACGAGGATGTGCGCGTCACCGGCTTCGAGATCAAGGACGGCCGCGTCATTGCGGTGAAAACCAGCAAGGGTGACATCGCCTGCGACAAGGTGGTGAACTGCGCCGGACAATGGGCGCGGCAGGTTGGCGCCATGGCCGGCATCAACGTGCCGCTGCAGCCGGTAAAGCACCAGTTTATCGTCACCGAGAAGATCGACGGGCTGGCGACCGATGTCCCGACCGTCCGCGACCCGGACCGGCGCACCTATTTCAAGGAAGAGGTCGGCGGGCTGGTAATGGGCGGCTATGAGCCGAACCCGCAGGCCTGGACGACTGATCTCCCCGGGGGCGACGTGCCCAACGACTGGGAGTTCAGGCTGTTCGACGACGATTATGATCATTTCGAACAGCATATGAGCCAGGCGATCGTGCGCGTGCCGGCCCTGGAAACCGTCGGCGTCAAGCAGATGATCAACGGGGCCGAGAGTTTCACGCCGGACGGCAATTTCATCCTCGGCGCGGCGCCCGAATGCGCCAACATGTTCGTCGGCGCCGGCTTCAACGCCTTCGGCATTGCTTCGGGCGGCGGCGCTGGCTGGGTGCTGGCGCAATGGGTGGTCGATGGCGAGGCGCCGTTCGATCTGTGGGTCGTCGACATCAGGCGTTTTTCCAGCCTGCATCGCGACCGGCACTGGGTCCGCGAGCGTACGCTGGAAGCCTATGGCAAGCACTACACGATCGGCTTTCCGCATGAGGAGTATCTTTCCGGCCGGCCGCGCATCGTTTCGCCGCTGTATAACAGGCTGAAGCAGCACCGCGCCGTGTTCGGCTCGAAGCTCGGCTGGGAGCGGCCGAACTGGTTCGCCCCCGAAGGCGTCGAGCCGCGTGACGTCTATTCCATGGGCCGGCAGAACTGGTTTTCTGCCGTCGGCGACGAACATCGCCATGTGCGCGAGCGTGTCGGCATCTTCGACCAGTCGTCCTTCGCCAAATACGAACTGAGCGGGCCCGACGCGCTGAAGGCGCTGGACTGGATCTGCGCCAACGACGTCAGCAAGCCGGCCGGCCGGCTGACCTATACGCAGCTTCTCAACACGCGCGGCGGCATAGAGGCCGATCTCACCGTATCGCGGTTCGGCGAGGACAGGTTCTACATCGTCACAGGCACGGGTTTCCGCACCCATGACCTGTCCTGGATCGGCGACCACGTCGAAAAGGAGCTCGACGTCACGCTCACCGACGTCACCGAGGATTTCGGCACTCTGTCGCTGATGGGACCGCGCGCCCGCGGGGTGCTGGCCGGCGTGACCGATGCCGATGTTTCCAACAGCGGTTTCCCATTCGGCCATGCCCGCGAGATTGTCGTTGCCGGCCACACCGTGCGGGCGTTGCGCGTCACCTATGTCGGGGAACTCGGCTGGGAGCTACATGTGCCGATCTCGGCAACCGGCGAGATCTTCGACGCGTTGATGGCGGCAGGCAAGCAACATGACATCCGCCCGGTCGGCTACCGGGCGCTGGAATCGCTGCGGCTGGAAAAGGGCTATCGCGCCTGGGGATCCGACATCACCCCCAACGACACGCCGCTGGAGGCCGGCCTCCGCTGGGCGGTGAAGCTTCGCAAGAATACGGATTTCGTCGGGCGGCGCGCCTTGGAGAAAATCACTGGCGGTGCACTGAAGAAGCGTTTCGCCGGCTTCACGGTCGACGATCCTGAAATCGTGCTCGTCGGACGCGAGACGATCCTGCGCAATGGCGAGCCGGTCGGCTATCTCAGCAGCGGCGGCTATGGCTACACCGTGGAGAAGAACATCGGCTACGGCTATGTGCGCAATGCCGACGGCGTGAGCGACGATTTTCTCGCCTCGGGCCGCTATGAACTGGTCGTGGCGATGCAGCGCACGCCGGCAAAGATCCATCTCGAGCCGATGTATGATCCGGCGGGGATCAGGATCAAAGCGTAATCAGGTCACACGCAAGGCTAGGCAGCGGCTGGGCACCGTGTCGGCCTCGCCCGGCATCGAGACGTAAGGGCGCGTTTCCTCGATGCGGGTGACCAGCCCCTGCGCCTCCAGGTCCGCGACTCGCGCGGCAAAGCCCAGATCCCAGAGCGTGTTCTTGACCGTCAGCACGATCACGCCGCCCGGCCGGCAGATGCGGATCAGTTCGTCCAGTCCTTCGGCACCGACATGGCCCGAGGTAAAGACGCCGGCCGAGATCACCCCGGCATAGGCGTTGTCGGCAAAGGGCAGCGGCCCGCCAAGCGCCAGGCAATGCAGGGCCGAATAGACGCCCTTGCGGTCTGCCTGATCCAGCATGCCTTGCGAGATGTCGAGCGCCTCGACCTCGGGATAGCCGGCGATGTCAAGCCATTCGCCGATGAGCCCCGTGCCGGCCCCCGCATCGAGCAGCGGGGCCGAACCGCGCGGCAGATGGCGGGCCAGCAAGGCCAGGCAGATAGTGGGATGGCGATAGCCGGCCGCCGACATGTCGCTGTCGTAGGTCTGCGACCAACGGTCATAGAGCGCCGCCACTTCTTCCGGGCGCTTGGCCGCGTAGGCAGCGCCAAGCGCGCCCTTATGCTTGCTGTCGGTCACTTTTGTCCTGTCCGCCATGCCCTAAATTGGTCTCGCACGGATGATAGCCAAAGCACGAATTTTGTGGAACCGTCGCTGCGACAAATAACAGCGGGGGAAGCGGGCATGACAATGGACGAGGCGCGGACAAAACTTGCCGCCATTCCCATGCTGGCCGGCTATAGCGGGCCGCTGGAGCGGCTCGGCGGCCTCACCAACCTGGTTTTCAAGGCGGGGGACTTCTGCCTGCGCATTCCAGGCAAAGGGACCGAGGAATACATCAACCGCGCCAATGAGGCGGTGGCTGCGCGCGAGACGGCTAAGGCAGGCGTCAGCCCCGAGGTGCTGCATGTCGATCCGGGTACCGGGGTGATGGTGACGCGCTTCATCGCCGGAGCAGTGACGATGTCGCCGGAAAAATTCAGGGTTCGGCCGGGCAGCCCGGCGCGTGCGGGCGAGGCCTTCCGCAAGCTGCATTCGTCCGGTGCGGTGTTTCCGTTCCGTTTCGAACTGTTCGCGATGATCGACGACTATCTCAAGGTGCTGTCGACCAAGGAGGTCGCCCTGCCCACCGGCTATCATGACGTGGTGCGCGAGGCCGGCGGCGTGCGCGCAGCCCTGTCGGCCCACACGCTGCCCGTCGTCGCCTGCCATTGCGACCCGCTGTGCGAGAATTTTCTCGATACGGGCGACAGGATGTGGATCGTCGACTGGGAATATTCAGGAATGAACGATCCGCTCTGGGATCTTGGCGACCTCTCCGTCGAAGGCAAGTTCGATGCCGCGCAGGACGAGGAGATGATGCGGGCCTATTTCGGCGGCGAGGCGAAACCGGCAGAGCGCGGCCGCATCGTCATCTACAAGGCGATGTGCGACCTGTTGTGGACCCTGTGGGGACTGATCCAGCTCGCCAACGACAATCCCGTCGACGATTTTCGGGCCTATGCCGACGGTCGCTTCGCGCGCTGCAAGGCGCTGATGGAGACGCCGGAATTTTCGCGGCACCTGGCGGCGATCCGCGAGGGCTAATTCACACCCTTCGGCACGTTTTCAGGCGGCACCGTCGTGTCGACCACTTTCTGGCGGTGGAAGATGAACAGGCCGGCCAGCACGACGATGCCCGAGCCGATGAGGATGCGCGGGCCGGGAACGTCGCCGAAGAACGCCAGCCCGAAGACCACCGCCCATAGAAGCAGCGTGTAGTGCAGCGGCGCCAGCGTCGAGGCCGGCGCCAGCTTGAGCGCCCGCGTGATCATCAGATGGGCGCCGCAGGAGACGATGCCGAGCAGCAGCATGGCGCCGAAATCGAGCGCCGACGGCGTCTGCCAGGCGCCGATGGTCAGGGCGCCGCCGACCAGCAGCGTGCCGATGGTCTGCCATGTCACCAGATTGGTGTCGCTGGTGCCGCGCAGGCGCCGATTGAGGATAATGGCGAAGGCGAAGGCAATGCTGCCCGCAAGCGCGAAGCCCGACGACAGCGAGAAAGCCGCCGAGGAGGGCTTGAGCATGATCAGCACGCCGCAGAAGCCGAGCAGGATCGCCATCCAGCGGCGCCAGCCGACCTTCTCGCCAAGCAAGAGATGCGAGAGTGCCGCCACATAGATCGGCCCGGCCATGTAGAAGCTCATCACATCCGCAAGCGGCAGATAGACGACGGCGGCATAGAAGAGCGCGGTATCGAGCGTGGTCATGATGACGCGTAGGACCTGCAACTCGGGCCGTTCCATGCGGAACAGCTTGGCGGCGCCCTGGTGGGCGATCATCGGACCGAGCACGAAAAACGCGCCGATCGACCTGATCAGCACCACCTGGCCGACGGAAAAGCTGGCGACAAGCCATTTGCCCATGGCGTCGTTCAGCGCAAACAGGAAGTCGCCGGCCAGCATCAAAAGAATGCCGGCCAGAAGCACGTTCCTGATGGTGGAATTCTGCGCCACGGGTTGCGTCATGCCGATCCCGATTCCTGTTCAAGCCGCGTCGTAGACGGAAGCGGCCGCCTTGACGAGGAGAAATCCGGGAATCGGCAAGGCCAGCGCCGGGAATCGGCTGGGTCTAGGACGATACGTGCCGCCGGTTCACCAGTGCCGGCCTGCCGGGGATGGCAAGCCGGGTGTCCTGCCTGGTTCGTTCCGCCACCACCTTGCCCCTGGCGACGACGCAAATGCGTTCGGGGCGCAGGCGAATGGCCTCGACCGGATTGCCGGCGTCGAGGACGACCAGGCTTGCGCGCTTGCCGACGGCGAGGCCTAGATGATCGAGCCCCATGATGGCGGCATTGACGTTGGTGACCATGTCGAAACAGCGCGCCATGTCGGCCGGGCTCGACATCTGGGCGACGTGAAGCCCCATGAAGGCGACGTCGAGCATGTCGGCGGTGCCCAGCGAATACCAGGGATCGAGCACGCAATCCTGGCCCCAGCCGACGCGGATGCCCAGCGCCAGCATCTCCTTGACCCGGGTCATGCCGCGGCGCTTGGGAAACGTGTCGTGGCGCCCCTGCAGCATGATGTTGATCAAAGGATTGGGGATGGCTGAGACGCCGGCCTCGGCGATCAGCGGCAGAAGCTTCGAAACGTAGTAATTGTCCATCGAATGCATCGAGGTGAGATGCGAGCCGGCCACCTTGCCCTGAAGGCCGAGGCGCTGCGTCTCATAGGCAAGTTGCTCGATGTGGCGCGACAGCGGGTCGTCGGTCTCGTCGCAATGCAGGTCGACCATCAAGCCGCGTTTTGCCGCGATCTCGCAAAGCTCGGTCACTGAGCGCGCGCCGTCGGCCATGGTGCGCTCGAAATGCGGAATACCGCCGACGACATCGACGCCTAGATCCAGCGCGCGGATGGTGTTTTCCCGTGCCCCGGGCGAGCGGTAGAGCCCATCCTGCGGAAAGGCGACCAACTGCAGGTCGATATAGGGCGCCACCGCCTTCTTGACGTCGAGCAGGGCTTCGACCGCCAGCAGCCTGTCGTCGCAAACATCGACATGGGTGCGGATGGCGAGCAATCCCATCGACACCGCCCAGTCGCAATAGGCGAGCGCGCGATCGCGCACCGCCTCATGCGTCAGAAGCGGCTTCAGTTCGCCCCACAGAGCGATGCCTTCGAGCAGCGTGCCCGAGGCGTTGATACGCGGAATGCCGTAGGAGAGCGTCGCATCCATATGGAAGTGTGGGTCGACGAAGGGCGCAGAGACCAGATTGCCGCGCGCGTCGATCGCCGTGCCGGCGTTGCCATCGAGCTTCGGCTCGATCGCCGCGATCGTCTCGCCGACGATGCCGATGTCGGCAACCCTTCCGTCAGGCAATGTGCCGCCGCGAACGATAAGGTCGAAGTCCATCTGTCGTCATCCCCTTGAAGGCACTGGCTCCCCCTTCTCCTGTTGTGGGAGAAGGGGGCCGAGCGAAGTTCAGTCGGATGAGGGGTAGTTCCAGCTCGGCAAGACGGCACCAGCACCCCTCAACCGTCTTGGCGCTACGCGCCAATCCACCTTCTCCCACAACGGGAGAAGGAAAGGCTACTCCGGAACGTGCCTCACCGCACCCTTGTCGGCGCTGGTAGCGAAGGCGGCGTAGGCGCGTAGTGCGGTCGTCACCTTGCGCTTGCGTTTTTCTTCGGGCTTCCAGGCCAGGGCGCCCTTGGCCGCCATCGCCGCCCGGCGGCTGGCGAGCTCCTCATCGCTCACGGCGAGGCGGATCGAGCGGTTGGGGATGTCGATTTCGATCGTGTCGCCTTCCCGCACCAGCCCGATCGTGCCGCCTTCGGCGGCTTCAGGCGAGACATGGCCGATCGACAGGCCCGACGTTCCGCCGGAGAAGCGTCCGTCCGTGATCAGCGCGCAAGCCTTGCCCAGGCCCTTCGATTTCAGATAGCTGGTCGGATAAAGCATTTCCTGCATGCCGGGGCCGCCGCGCGGTCCTTCATAGCGGATGACGACGACGTCGCCGGCCTTGATCTCGTTCGACAGGATCGCCTTGACCGAGGCATCCTGGCTTTCGAACACCCGCGCCGGGCCGGTGAATTTCAGGATCGACTCGTCGACGCCGGCCGTCTTCACGATGCAGCCGTCGAGCGCCAGATTGCCTTTCAGCACGGCAAGGCCGCCGTCTTTGGAAAAAGGCGTCTTCGCCGAGCGGATGACACCCGTCTCGCGGTCCAGATCGAGCTCATCCCAGCGGCGGTCCTGGCTGAAGGCGACCTGCGTCGGCACGCCGCCGGGCGCAGCCAGGAAGAAATCGCGCACGTTCTGGCTTGAGGTGCGGGAAACATCCCAATGATCGAGCGCCTCGCCGAGACTTGATGTGTGCACGGTCGGCAGGTCGCGGTTGATCAGTCCGGCCTGGTCGAGCTGGCCGAGGATCGCCATGATGCCGCCGGCGCGGTGGACGTCCTCCATGTGCACGTCCGACTTGGCCGGCGCCACCTTGCACAGCACGGGCACCCGCCGCGACAGCCGGTCGATGTCCTCCATGGTGAAGTCGACCTCCCCCTCATGCGCCGCGGCCAGGATGTGCAGCACGGTGTTGGTAGAGCCGCCCATGGCGATGTCGAGCGTCATGGCGTTCTCGAACGCGCCTTTTGAAGCGATGCTGCGCGGCAGCGCCGTCTCGTCGTCCTGCTCGTAATAGCGCTGGGCGAGATCGACGATCAAATGTCCGGCCTCGACGAACAGCCGCTTGCGGTCGGCGTGCGTCGCTAGTGTCGAACCGTTGCCGGGCAGCGACAGGCCGAGCGCTTCGGTCAGGCAGTTCATCGAATTGGCGGTGAACATGCCGGAGCAGGAACCGCAGGTCGGGCAGGCCGAGCGCTCGATGACCTTGACGTCCTCGTCGGAGATCTTGTCGTCGGCGGCCGCGACCATGGCGTCGACCAGGTCGAGCGCCTGCGCCTTGCCGGCGAGCACCACCTTGCCGGCTTCCATGGGCCCTCCGGAGACGAACACGGTCGGGATGTTCAGGCGCAGCGAGGCCATCAGCATGCCGGGCGTGATCTTGTCGCAATTGGAGATGCAGACCATGGCGTCGGCGCAATGGGCGTTGACCATGTATTCGACCGAATCGGCGATCAGCTCGCGCGACGGCAGCGAATAGAGCATGCCGTCATGGCCCATGGCGATGCCGTCATCGACGGCGATGGTGTTGAATTCCTTGGCGACGCCGCCGGCCTTCTCGATTTCGCGCGCGACCAGCTGGCCGAGATCCTTCAGGTGAACATGGCCCGGCACGAACTGGGTGAAGGAGTTCACGACTGCAATGATCGGCTTGCCGAAATCGCTGTCCTTCATGCCGGTAGCGCGCCAGAGGCCGCGGGCGCCGGCCATGTTGCGGCCGTGGGTGGTGGTGCGGGAGCGATAGGCAGGCATGAATTTTCCTTAGCTGGCCGGCGGCGCTCGATGCGGAGCGTGGCGGCCCTGAATATGGATCGCAGGCGTTATAGACCGGCAATTATTGTCTGGCCACATTTTTGCAATGCGCCAGATTCTCCAGAAAAATTCAGAGTTTGCGAAAAAAGATCGCCTCCCCTGTCGGATCGCCTGCCGGACGCCCGTCCTTGGATCAACGGCAAGGGAGTGGGACCATTTTCTCAGACAGCCGTTCCGTTGTAGCAGCAAGAAGCAACCGAGGAGCACGACATGCAAAAGATCACCACCTGCCTGTGGTTCGACGGCCAGGCCGAAGAGGCGATGAATTTCTACGTCTCCATCTTCAAGAATTCGAAGGTGCTGAGCGTGATGCGTTGGCCCGAAGGCCACGCCGATGAAGGCAAAGTGCTGGTGACCACGTTCGAACTCGACGGCGTGCAGTTCCAGGCGCTGAACGGCGGACCGCAATTCAAGTTCAACGAGGCGATGTCGCAGTCGATCGACTGCAAGACGCAGGAAGAGGTCGACTATTTCTGGGAAAAGCTCACCGAAGGCGGCGAGCCGGGCGTCTGCAGCTGGCTGAAAGACAAGTTCGGCGTCTCCTGGCAGGTCGTGCCGGAACAGCTGCCGCGCCTGCTCCAGGATCCGGACCGGGAAAAGGCCGGCCGGGTGATGAGCGCGATGATGAAGATGGGCAAGATCGACATCGCCAAGATCGAAGAGGCGGCGAAGGGGTGAGAAGTGCGCGATCTTGCCTTCTCCCTTGTGGGAGAAGGGAGGAATGCTCCTTACGCCGCCTTGTCGCGGACCTGGTAATCCTTGATCGTGGCGAAGCGGATCGCCTTCCAGCGCTCCGCCTCGTAGTTCAGCGAGAAAGCATGCTGGGCGAGGAACACCGGGTCGTTGTCGAGGTCGCGGGCAATGTCGCCGCGATGGGCTTCGATGAAGCGCTGCACTTCCGTCTTGTCGTCGGCCGATATCCAGCGGCAGACCGAAAAGCGCGACATCTCGAATTCGACCGGCAGCGTGTATTCGAAGTTCAGCCGCTCCTTCAGCACGTCGAGCTGCAGCGCACCGACGACGCCGACGATGGCCGGCGAGCCGTCTTCGGGCGAAAACAGCTGCACGACGCCTTCCTCGGCCATCTGGTGTAGCGCCTCCTTGAGCTTCTTGGCCTTCATCGCGTCGCCCAGGCGCACGCGGCGCAGGATTTCCGGGGCGAAGTTCGGCACACCGCGGAACAGAATTTCCTCGCCTTCGGTCAGCGTGTCGCCGATGCGCAGCGTGCCGTGGTTGGGGATGCCGACGACGTCGCCGGCAAAGGCCTCGTCGGCGGTGACGCGGGTGCGGGCGAAGAAGAATTGCGGCGCAGACAGGCTCATCGGCTTGCCGGTGCGCACCAGCTTTGCCTTCATGCCGCGTTCGAGCTTGCCCGAGCAGACGCGTACGAAGGCGATGCGGTCGCGGTGGTTAGGATCCATGTTGGCCTGGATCTTGAAGACGAAGGAGGTCATCTTCTCCTCGGTCGCCTCCACCATCCGGGTGTCGGCATCCTGCGCGCGCGGCGGCGGCCCGAAAGCGCCGAGCGCCTCGATTAGGTCGCGCACGCCGTAATTGCGCAGCGCCGAGCCGAAATAGACCGGCGTCAGATGGCCCTCGCGAAAGGCGTCGATGTCGAGCGGACGGCAAGCTTCGCGCGCGAGCTCCAGCTCCTCGATGAAGGCCTCGCGCTCGTTTTCCGGCAACAGGCCGGCTACGCGGTTGGAATCGGGACCGTTGACGGGCGTGCGCTCCTTCTCGTCGTCGCCCTTGCGCACGGCGTTCAGCGCCAGGTGGTAGGTGCCCGAAAACGTCCTGCCGCGGCCGATCGGCCAGGTAATGGGCGCGGTATCGAGCGCCAGCTTCTGCTCGATCTCGTCCAGTATCTCGAAGGGGTCGCGGCTTTCGCGGTCCATCTTGTTGACGAAGGTGATGATCGGGATGTCGCGCAGCCGACAGACCTCGAACAGTTTCAGCGTGCGCGGCTCGATGCCCTTGGCGGCGTCGATGACCATGACCGCCGAGTCGACCGCCGACAGCGTGCGGTAGGTGTCGTCGGCGAAATCCTCGTGGCCGGGCGTGTCGAGCAGATTGAAGACATTGTCCTCATACTCGAACGTCATCACCGAGGTGACGACCGAAATGCCGCGTTCGCGCTCGATCTTCATCCAGTCCGACCGGGTCTGGATGCGGTCCTTCTTGGCCTTGACCTCGCCGGCGAGCTGGATGGCGCCGCCGAACAGCAGCAGCTTTTCGGTAAGCGTCGTCTTGCCGGCGTCCGGGTGGGCGATGATCGCGAAAGTGCGGCGGCGCGATACCGCCTGTTCGATGTCTTCAGCCAATTTATGGAATCCTGTCTGTGGCGCGGGCTTCTAGCAGCGCTTTCCCGGCCTGTCGACGGTTTTGGACCGACGGCGACTGATGTCCCGGTCGCCGAACCAGGTGATCGACTGGATTTCGGAGCGGTTGATGCCGATGTCGCGCAGCAGGTAATCCGGCAATTCGCAAAGCCGTGCACGGTCGCGCCGAATACGGATGATGCGGGTGATGGCGCGAAGGACGGAAAGACATAATTCGGGGGCCGCTGTGACGAGCCGCGAGCTGACGGAACGATTGACGATGAGATCCGGTTCTGTATGTCCTGTTGTCATAGCTGTGTTTCCTCTTGTTCAAATGACGGGAGAGCGCACGCCGCGTTGGCGCGGCGACGGGTCGCTGTTAGGCACGAGATGGTTGCAAGGACCGCGGGCGGTCGTCGCCCGCCGTTTGCTGGCGAATGGCCGCTGCTCAGGCCGACTTGCGCCAGGGGATGAGCATCGAGACACGCTCGCGGTAACGCCGATACTCGTCGCCAAACATTTCGATCAGGTCGCGCTCTTCGAGAAAGATGCCGACCAAGATGTAGGTCGTGGTCACGGCGGCAAAGAAGAGGTGGCCGAAAGTCATGATCGGCGCCATCCAGAACGCGATGATAAAACCCAGATAGATCGGATGGCGGACAAATTTGTAGAGCACCGGCGTCCTGAAACGCACCGAGGGCATGTCGCGACCGACGAAGTTGTTGGCGACCTGATGCAGGCCGAACAGCTCGAAATGGTTGATCAGGAAGGTGCTGGTGAAGACCAGCACCCAACCGACGAATGACATGCCGAGGATCATCGTGGCTACGGTCGGATCGGTGACCTGCCACAGCACGGCCGGTATCGGGCGCCACTGCCAGAACAACAGGTCGAGCGCGAGGCTTGCGAGCAGCACGTAGGTGCTGCGCTCGATCGGCGTCGGAATCCGGCGCGTCCACCATTTCTTGAACTGCCTGCGGGCCATCACGCTGTGCTGGACCGCGAAGAGGCTCATCAGCAGGACGTTGACGATGAGAGCCTCGGCAAGCGGAGCAACCGCTCCGGTGTCGATGGCCTTGGGAACGACCAGGCCGCTTACGAAGCCGATGGCGTAGACGATCGTGCCAAAGAATAAGAGATATGCGGCCAAGCCGTAGATGAATGCGAAAATGCGACCCATGGTCGATCTCCTTCCAAAGTTGATGGCTGTTGGCCGCGTCGGTCGGACGACGAGGCCCTCGACGGGAGCAACGAACCCTCCGGCGACCATCCAGATGGCCGCGAGACACCGGGAGGGCCACGCAATGCCCCTCCCAGGCGCCGCGTGATGCCCCTCAAGACATGTCGTGTTCGCAGCTCACATAAGGGTTCCAGTCGGCGAACATGCCGACAGGGTTATGCCGCCAGTGCCAGACGTGTAGCTCGTAGTAGGGGTCCACAGGATGGACGCCCACCGTGGTCTTGCGCTGGAGGGTGCGGCCGAGGAACTCGGGAACGCCCTTCCCCTTCCAGTCCTTCTCGAAGACGATGTATTCCATGCCGACAAGCTGCATGGATCCATCCTGTTCCGGCTCGTAGGTCAGCACGTCCGGCTCACCCAGCACCAGCTTGCCGTCTCCGGCCCGCGCGGGGTTGATGAAATGAACGCCCATCGTGCCGTGCTCGTCATGGGTGGTGCATTCGAACAACTGCTGGTAACCCTCGGCCTTGGCGACCTCGATGTTGACGTACCTGGACGCCATTTCCCGGGACCGGTTAAGCGCCGGATCTGGCGTATCGTGGGCATCCGCGGAGCCACAGGCGAGCGCGGACGCCCAGATGCCTGCGGCCAAAGCCGTGCCGAGCATCAGATTTGCGAGGAGTTTCACGACAGAGCCCTCCCCGTCAGGCGCCGGCATGTGCCGTCGTCGGATCGAACAGGCGCTTGACCTGCGTGATCTTCGTGGCCGGAAAGCCGCTCATCTTGGCGTGGCGCTGGATGATCTCTTCATCCTTGGCGAGGTAGACGCAGAACGTCTTGTCCTCGGCGACGAAGGATTCAACCCACTGAATTTCCGGGCCGAGTTCTGCGAGAACGGTGTTCGAGACCCTGGATGCCTCGCGAAGCTGCTCGCGCTCGAAAGTACCGACCTTGGGAATTGCGCGTTCGATGATATACTTTTGCATGTCCGTAGTCTCCTTGTCTGGGGTTCAAATGCCGCCGAACGGGCGATCGTGCCGCTACCGGTGACATTCCTGGGATCACTGCGCTAAAGTGCAGCTTGGCTCGCCAGGCACACGGAGAATTACGGGAGGGGCGGCCAACAGTCCTTACGGCGCCCTTACATTGTTCTGATCCCTTGCCTATTGTTGCAGGAGGAAATGCTGTCGATGGGGGTCTATAGTTTCGGCGATTTCGAGCTGAACGAGGAATCGCGCACTCTTCGTCTCACAGGCAGAGAGATCGAGGTGCAGCCGCTGGTGTTCGATTTCCTGGCTGTTCTGCTGCGGTATCGGGACCGTGCCTTGAGCAAGGAAGAATTGCTCGAAACACTGTGGCCGGGAGTCACGGTAACCGAAGCCTCGTTGCAGCGCGTTGCCAGCCTCGCTCGCACCATCCTGCGCCAAGGCGGCATGGAAACGGCGATGCGCAACCTGCCACGGTTCGGCTACCGGATTTGCCTCGACCGACCGGCCTCTTCCAATCCAAACTCGAGCCCGGTCGACCCAGGTGCCGTGATCGCCGGATCGCAGATCTTGCGTGCACGCGCGGCAGCCACGGCCAGGAAATGGCAAGAGGCCGTGGCCTGTTTCGTCGAAGCGGATGCCCAACGGCAGGTTCTCACCGCCGATCTTGAGGAATGGGCGCTGGCTCTGGAGTGCATGGGGCGGCCATCCGAAGCCATTCCGCAGTTGACGCGTGCGGTGGCGGCCCATAGCGCCGCCGGAGACCGACTGCGGGCGGCTTCCCCGGCGATCACGCTTGCGCGGATACACCTTGAAAGAGGCGAACTCCCAGTGGCGAAGGGCTGGCACAAGCGCGCTGCACAGTTGATCGATGCGGCCACCGACAGCCGGGAGCATGGCCTGTGGTGCTGGATGGGCGCGCGCATCATGGGCGCGGAAGCCCAGCCTGAACAGGCGCTGGCGTTGGCCGAACAGGCATTCGAAGTCGGCAAGCATCTCGAAGATCCGGTCGTGGAATCGCTCGGGCTGATCTATCGCGGGTTCTTCAAGCTCTGCCTTGGGGAAACCAAGGCCGGCGAGGAGGACCAGGACTTCGCGGCTGCTCTTGGTCTGTCGAGCGACATTGATCCCATCGTCGGCGGCATTCTCTATTGCAATATACTGTGGGCCTGCCGGAGTTCCGGCGACTGGGCGAGAGCCAATCAATGGACGCTCGGCTACGAACGCTGGTGCAAGGGACACGGGCTCGACGACCTGTCGGGCTCGTGCCGGCTGCACCGCGCAGAAGTGCTCGGAGTGCACGGAACGCTGAAGGAGGCCGAGGCGCTGGTGCGCGCGGCTATCGACCAGCTTGCGCTCGACGCGCCTTGGGCAACGGGCGATGCATTGCGTGTTCTCGGCGATATTCATCTGGCTGCCGGTGATCTCTCCGAGGCGGAGGTGGCCTATCGCGCATCTCACGCCGCAGGCTGGGATCCGCAGCCAGGCCTTGCCCTGTTGCAGCTGGAACTGGGACAGTCCGAGGCCGCTTTCGCCGCTCTCGAGCGTTCCCTTGTCGGAAGCAGCTGGCCGACCCTGCAGCGCAAGGGGCTGATTCTCGCCACGCTTGCCAAGGTGGCGGCAAGGACAGGCCGGCCGGAGCGCGCGAAGGAGGTCATCGCCGAGTTGGAGAGTCAGCCACAGCGCTGGCCCATGGCATCGATCCGGGCGCTGACGGCGGAAGCCAAGGCCGAACTCTTTTCACGCGAAGATCGTTTGGCCGATGCAGCCCGCGAACTGCAGATCGCTTGCTCGCGCTGGAGCGAGATCGGTTCGCCGATCGGTGCCGCCGATGCCCGTCTGTCGCTCGCGGCGCTGCTTATCCAGCTTGGTGATCGCACCGGCGCCGAGCTGGAACTCGGCACCGCGCTGGCCGCTGCAAGGAAAGTCGGCTCCTCACGGCTCATGCGGCGTCATGACGAGCTGAAGCGACTGCTCGCCGACGTGCAGAAAGAACCGCTGGACAGCGCGTAGCTCTCGCAAAGCGGATCGCCATATCCGCAACCGGCGCCAGTCCTGAACTCACCCTTGAGATCGAACCGATGCGATGGCATGACGGAACAACTCCCATCAAGGGCCAGAGCATGAGCAGCGCGAAGGAAGTGGTCGTCATTGGCGCCGGTATCATCGGCGCTTCCATCGCCCGGCACCTGACCACGGCCGGGGCACGGGTCACCGTCGTTTCCCAGAGCGGCGCCGGCGGGGTCGCCACGCCGAATTCCTTCGCCTGGATCAATGCCAGCTGGGGCAATCCGGAAGTCTATTTCCGGCTGCGCGCCCGCGCCATGGCAGAGTGGAAACGGCTGGCAAACGAGCTGCCCGGCCTGCTGCTCGCCTGGTGCGGCGGGCTGTGCTGGGACTTGCCGGCGGACAAATTGGAGACCTATGCGGCGGAGCATTCGTCCTGGGGTTATGGCATCAGGCGCGTCGACCGCGCCGGCGCGGCTGGCATCGAGCCCAATCTCGCCGAGCTTCCCGACTTTGCCGTGCATGTCGCCGAGGAGGGTGTCGCCGAGCCGGTCGCCGCAACGAAAGCGCTGCTGGCCGACGCCGAACAGCGCGGTGCGCGCATCGTCTCCAGCACGGTTATGGGGCTTGTTCAGACCGGGGGCAGGACGACGGGCGTGGACACCGCCCATGGTTTGCTCGCCGCCGACGAGGTGGTGATCGCGGCCGGCGTCGGCTCGCCGGAGATTGCCGCGACGGCCGGCATAAGGCTACCGATCGAAATACCGCCCGGCCTGATCGTTTATTCGCGGCCTTACAAAAAATTGCTCAACGGGCTGGTGCTGGCCGAGCGGCTACACATGCGCCAGACGGCGCAAGGCCGCATCATCGCCGGGTCCGACTTCGGCGGTGCCGATCCGGGGATGGATGCGGCGGCGACGGCGCGCGAGCTGTTTGCGGCGCTGCAAGCGATGCTGCGCGGCGGTGACGGCCTGGAGCTCGATTTCCATACGGTCGGTTACCGGCCGACGCCGATCGACGGCTTCCCGATCATCGGCCGCGCCGAGGGCATGGACGGCCTCTATATCGCGGTGACGCATTCCGGCATCACGCTGGCGCCGGCGGTCGGCTTGTTCGCCGCGCGCGAAATCCTCGACGGGGAGCGCGATCCGCTGCTGGCGCCCTACGGGTTGGGTCGGTTCGCTCAATAGTTTGGTGGACGGCTGAAGCCGCCGGTCAACGGCGCCACAGCCCTGGCAATAGCGAGCAGCCGTGATTCCGACCAGCGTTTGCCGACCAGTTGCAGACCGATCGGCAGGCGGTCTCGGTCCTGTCCGTACGGTATCGAAAGTGCCGGATGGCCACTGTAATTGAACACCGCGCCATAGGCCGGGAGCATCCAGTAGTTTTGGTCCTTGCCATCGACCTTGACCGGTGCGCCGGGCTCGCAATGAGGAAACGCGCTAGTCATGGCCACCGGGCAGAGCAGCGCGTCGCAACTGTCGAAGAAGGCGTCCCACGTGAGAATGGATTTGTCGCGACGGGCGAGCGCTTCGAACCAGCGCGAGACGGGGGTCGGCTGTTCCGGCGGCCCGGGTTGCGCCGCCTCCATCATCATGCCAATCAGAGCTCCGCCGTGCCTTAGATCATCACGCAGATCGAGCTTGGGCAGTTTCGCTTCCTCGACAATGGCACCAGCCGATTGCAACTGCCCTGCAAGGTTGTCGACCGCTGCGCTGATATCGCCAGCCACCGGGAAGCCGGGAAACGACGACGCGAAGGCTATGCGTAGTGTCTTGAGGTCGAGCTTCGGCATGTCTTCGACCGGCACCGGGGCGACATCGGTGTCGCGCCCGTCCGCTCCGGCGATGATTTGATAGATCAAGGACAAATCGTCCACGCTGCGCGCCAGCGGCCCGAGACAGGACATCAGCCGGACGCTGCGCGCGGCGCCGCCAGGGTCCGGAAAAGCGCCGGCCAGCGAGACGCGATGCTCCGTTGGTTTCAGGCCATAAACACCGCAAAACGCGGCGGGGAGACGGATCGAATCCTGCATGTCGGTGCCGACATCGAACGGTGTCATCCCGGCGCAAATCGCGGCCGCAGCGCCGCCGCTGGAACCCCCTGCGGTGCGCTCAAGATTCCAGGGGTTGCTGGTCCGGCCGAACAGCGGATTTTTCGATTGCCAGTCGGACAGCAAGCTGGCGACATTGGTCTTGGCCATCAGCACGCCGCCGGCCGCCTTCAGCCTGGCGACGACCGGGCTGTCTTCTTTCGCCGCATAATCGGCGAAAGGCGGGAAGCCGACCGTGGTCGTCATGCCTGATGTCTGGTGCATGTCCTTCAGGGCGAACGGGATGCCGTGCAGCGGTCCGAGCGCAGCGCCGCGCGCCAGTGCTGCGTCGGCCTTCTTGGCTTGGCTGCGAGCCCCTTCCCTATCGAGGGAGATGACGGCGTTGACGGCTTCGTTGTGCGCATCGATCTGCGCCAGGTGGGCGTCGAGTGCTTCCACGGCCGAGATTTTTCGCGCGGCGATGGCGGCGGCCAGCTTGACGGTCGAGGAAAAAACGAGATCCATGGTGAATGCTCCGGCTTGCACGCGCTCGTCCGATCAAGATGGCGGACAGCGGTGCGACTTCAAGCGGAGTTGAGCAGTCCGAAAGCCATTGTGCTTGACCGGAATTGCTCATGTCTGTGAGGTCGGCACCCTACGACGCCCCCTCTGTCCCGCGACATTGCGCAATCTGCAACTACACAGCCAGTGCCAGCCTCGCGGCCGGCGCAAACGGCCGAATATTCATGCCGTCCCTGGTCATGGTGACGAAGCTCGATGGCGGGATCGCCTGCCAGTCGCCGCCTTCACGGTCGAAGGGTTCGGAGACGATGCAGCGGCCGCCGCCCTTGGCGGCGGTATAGAGGGTGGGCGCATGGTCATCCGTGGCATAGCGGACCGCGTGGAGCGCCTGCCCGTCGGAAAGGGCGGCCGTCAGCTTCAGCGCCGGCTCGATGCCGACACGCCGCGAAGCCTCCAGCACGCGGCTGGTGGCACGGGCGACGGCGCCTTGCGGATCGGCGGCCAACCCTTCGTCGATCATCAGGAGAAAAAACAGCTCGGAATCGGTAGTGCCCTCGCGCTGGTCGAAGACGGCGTCGGACAGCGAATTTTCCAGCGCGCGGCGGATCTTCTCGAAGCCGCCGATCTGGCCGTTGTGCATGAACGACCAAGGCCCCGAGATGAAGGGATGGCAGTTCATGCGGCTGGTGGCGCCGCCGGTCGAGGCGCGCACATGGGCCAGGAACAATCCGGATTTGATCTGCCGGCACAAGCTCTTCAGATTGGGATCGGACCAGGCCGGCAGGATGTCGCGGTAGAGGCCGGGCTCGGGCCGGTCGCCATACCAGGCAAGCCCGAAACCATCGCCATTGGTCGGCGACTTGGCTTCCTCGGCGCAATGGCTCTGGGCGATCAGCGAGTGGCAGGGCGCCGTGAGGATGTCTTCGAGGAAAACCGCTTCACCGAGATAGGCCGCCCACCGGCACATCGCTTCTTCCGTTCCTAAGCGCGATCCGGAAGAGCCTTGGGCTCCTTGACCGCGTGCGAACCTCTGTTGTGCGTCCGCTCGTAAAGCTCGCGGACGATTCGGCTGGCGGTAGTCTCGAACAGAAATGGCAAGAAAGCGTGAACGAGGGCGGCCCCGGCGGCCGTGCGAGGAAAACCAGGCGGCAAAGGCCATGTGACCGAAATAGGTCTCGCCGACCTTGGCCGGATGGGAGGTGAAAATCCTTGCGACCGACATGCTGCTTCCCCTTCAGCGCTTGAAGTTCCCGATATCGGGTATCCTGGCACGGTTCGTCGGTTCATCGGTCTCAAAATGTCCTTGTATTTTGCTTGTTCGCGGGACAAACATCCCACATGGCCATCGAAATCGACGAAATCGATCGGAAATTGCTCGCCGAATTGCAACGCGACGGCACGCTGTCTGTCGACCAGCTGTCGGAGCGGGTTGCCTTGTCGCGCAACGCCTGCTGGCGGCGCGTCAAGCGGCTGGAGGAGGATGGCGTCATCACGGGCCGGGTGGCGCTGGTCGATGTGGAGAAGCTCGGGCTCGGCCTCTCCGTCTTCATCCTGGTCCGCACCTCCAACCATGATCCCGAGTGGTTGCAGAAATTCCGGGCGGCGGTGACCGGGTTTTCCGAGATCACCGGCGTCTACCGCATGTCCGGCGACCTCGACTATGTCCTGCGCGCCCGCGTCGCCGACGTGAAGGCCTATGACCGGCTGTACCAGCGGCTGATCGCCAAGGTGGCGCTGTCGGACGTTTCGGCCTCCTTCGTGATGGAGGAGATCAAGGAGACCACGGTGGTGCCGATGGAAGTGCGCTAAGGATTGGCTCCGGCCATAGTGATGCCCGAAAGAAAGCCGTTGATAGGATCGCGGGCGAATTGACCGAATCGGCAATCGCGCCGATAGGATCGATTTTATGCGCGCAGCCATCCAAAATTCCTCCGTCATCGGTCCGACCGTCGGCTTCGTCAGGTTGCCGCATGCGGAAGGACTCCCCCTCCCTACCTATGAAAGCACCGGCGCGGCCGGCATGGACCTGCGCGCGGCGGTGCCCGACGATCGGCCGCTGCTGATCCTGCCGGGAAAACGCGCTCTGGTGCCGACCGGACTGATCCTGGAAATCCCCGAAGGCATGGAAGGCCAGGTGCGGCCGCGCTCCGGCCTTGCCTTCAAACATGGGCTGACCGTCCTCAACACGCCGGGTACGATCGACAGCGACTATCGCGGCGAGGTGAAGGTGCTGCTGGTCAATCTCGGCGACGAGGATTTTGCGGTGACGCGCGGCATGCGCATTGCCCAGATCGTGTTCGCCGCGGTGACCCAGGCGGGCGTCGAAGAGCGCGCCCTGGCAGGCGGCACGGCGCGCGGTTCGGGCGGGTTCGGCTCGACCGGCACGGCCTGATGAACATACCGAAACTCGTCATCTTCGACTGCGACGGGATCCTGGTCGATACCGAGAACCTGGCCAACCGGCGCCTGGCCGAATGGCTGAGCGAAGCCGGGTATCCCACCAGCTTCGAATATTGCCGCAAGAACTTCTCCGGCCGCAGCATGGTCTCGGTGCAGAAGCAGATCGAAGAAGAGACCGGCATCAGGCTCGGCGCCGACTTCGTCGAGCGCTGGAACGCAGGGCTGCCGGACCTGTTCGCCCATGGGGTCGAGGCGATTCCCTATGTCCGGGAGTTCGTCGAGGCGGTCCGCGCGGCCGGCATCGCCTATTGCGTGGCCACCTCGGCCAGGGTGTCGAAGATGCACATCACGCTTGGCCAGACCGGCCTGCTGCCGCTGTTCGAACACGCGATGTTTTCCTCGACGATGGTCGCGCGCGGCAAGCCGTTTCCGGACCTGTTCCTGCATGCGGCCAAGACGATGGGCTTTGCGCCTGCTGACTGTATCGTCATCGAGGACAGCGTCGCCGGCACGCAGGCCGGCATTGCCGCCGGCATGCGGGTATTTTCCTATCATGGCGATCCCTACAGCGACCGTGACGGCTTGATGCGAGCCGGCGGCATCCTGTTTGACGACATGCGCACACTGGCCGGACTGGTGCCGATCCACTGATCGGCGCCGGTTTTGACGGGTTGCAGGGACGCGCCGAGGAATTGTCAGCAGAGAACGCGAAACGCTTCTGAGCCAACCGCATTCGTTTGCCCGGGCAAGGCGGCCGAGCTAAAATCCGCCATCGCACTCAGCACGATGGGGGAGCTTCCATGGACAAGGGCAAGATCTTTCGCGACCTGCATGCCTCGACCTTCGTCATGCCCAATCCTTGGGATGTCGGCACGACGAAGCTGCTTGGATCGTTCGGTTTCAAGGCCTTGGCCACGACCAGCGCCGGCTTCGCCTTCTCGCGCGGCCTGCCGGACGGCGCGGTGACCTTCGATCAGATGATCCATCATTGCCGCGAGGTGACAGCGGCAACCGAGTTGCCGGTTTCGGCCGATCTCGAACGCGGCAAGGGCGACAGCGCCGAGCAGGCCGCCGAAACCATCTTCGCGGCTGAAGCCGCCGGCCTTGCCGGCTGCTCGATCGAGGACCACACCGGCGACCCGAACAAGCCGATCTATGATTTTTCGCACGCGGTGGAACGCGTCGCGGCGGCGGCGGAAGCGGCCCGCGCGCTGAAACGCGATTTCGTCTTCACCGCGCGGGCGGAGAACTTCCTCTGGGGCAAGTCCGACCTCGACGACACGATCAAGCGGCTGCAGGCATTCGAGAAGGCGGGAGCCGACGTGCTCTACGCGCCGGGCATCGGTGACGTCGAGATGGTGCGCACGCTCTGCTCGGCGGTGAGCAAGCCGGTCAACGTCATGGCAAGGCCCGACTTCACCATCGCCGATCTGACCAAGGCCGGGGCAAAGCGCGTTTCGCTTGGGCCGTGGTTGACCAATTTCGCTTATGGCATGCTGGAAACGGCGGCGCGCGAGATCCAGCAGGACGGCACGTTCGGCTTCACCCGCGCCGCCATGCCCTTCGGCAAGTTGCAGGCGCTGTTTGGCAAATCGGGATAAGCGGGCCGAACACATGACGCTGACCGTCGTCGACATGCACACCGGCGGCGAGCCGCTGAGGATCGTCACCGGGGGCTATCCCGATATCCCGAAGGGCACGATCCTGGAAAAGCGCGCCTATGTGCGCGACCATCTCGATCATCTCCGGAAAATCCTGATGTTCGAGCCACGCGGCCATTACGACATGTATGGCGCGCTGCTGGTCGAGCCCGATTTGCCGGGCGCCGACCTTGCCGTGCTGTTCATGCACAATGAGGGCTATTCGACCATGTGCGGCCACGCCATCGTCGCGCTCGGCCGCTATGCCGTCGACGAAGGGCTGGTGACCAAGCAGGAACCGGTGACGATGGTCAACATCGAGGCGCCCTGCGGCATGGTCGTCGCTTCGGTCGAGGTGCGCGAAGGCAAGGCCGGTGCTGTGTCGTTCGAAAGCGTGCCGGCTTTCCTGTTCGCACGCGACCGCAAGATCGAGCTGCCCGGCTACGGCGCGATAGGCTTCGACATCGCCTATGGCGGCGCCTTCTATGCACTGGCCGACTGTCACCAGTTCGGGCTTGAATTCGGCCGCGACCGGGTGCGCGATTTCGTCGACGCGGCGACGGCGCTGACCGAAAGGCTGAAGAGCGGGTTCCCCTTGTCGCATCCCGACCATACCGACCTCGCCTTCCTCTACGGCACCATTTTGACGGATGGGCGGGACGCGTTTTCGGATGAGCCGACGAAAAACGTCTGTGTCTTCGCCGAGGCGCAGGTCGACCGGTCGCCGACCGGTTCCGGCGTGACCGCGCGGCTGGCGGCGATGCATGCCAAAGGCGAGATCGCAACAGGCCTGACGCGCACCTTCGAGAGCATCGCCGGCTCGCGTTTTTCCGGCGCGGTGGCGCGGACGGCGAAAGCCGGACCGCATGAAGCGATCATCGCCCGCGTCGGCGGCCGCGCCTACTATTGCGGCCGGGCGGAATTCATCGTCGAGCCCGACGACGAACTGGGGCGCGGCTTTCTGCTGCGGTAGGGATTGGCGCATCAACGGGACGGCTTGCTCCGCCGATCGGGCCGGGCCGAGATCGCCTTGTGCAGATGCACCATCATGGCTGCGGCGAAGAGCGGCGTCACCAGGTTGAGCACCGGCACGGCAAGGAAGGCCGCGATGACCAGGCCGGCGAGAAAGACCGTCCCGGCATGGTTTCGGCGCAAGGCCCTGGCCTCTTCTTCCGGGCGGAAACGCATGGCGGCGAATTCGAAGAATTCGCGCCCGAGCAGGTAGCCGTTGACGATGAAGAAGGCGGCGATGTTGACGCCCGGCACCAGCAGAAGCAGCAGGGCGACGATGTTGCCCAGAACGACGATGCCGAAGAACTTTATCGCCAGCACCAGCGAGCGCAGCGCCGGCATGGCGCGGCCGGGCGGATCGCCGGGATAATCGGTACGCTCGACCACGTCGGCGATGTCGTCGAGGAAAAGGCCGGCGACGACGGCCGTCACCGGCGCTATGAGCAGCGCCATGCCGAAGGCAAGCGCGATGGCCGCGATGATGCCCCCCAGCCAACCGGCCCAGGACGGCAGGCCGGGAAACAGCGTGTGCAGCCACGGCAGCGCCAGCCACTCGACGAGGCTGGTCAGCCCGAACCACAAGGCGACCAGCGCAAGCACGGTCAGGCCTAGCGTCTTGAGGAAGACGGCGCGGAATTCGGGCGAGAACAACTGGCCGGCGGCGGCGCGGGCGGCGCTGGAGATCACGGTGCTTCCAACCTCACTTCGAACGCCGGGAGGATAGGCAGCAGGTCCACCCGTCACAAGCCTCTGTTGCCATGGCAATCGCTTGAGGCTCGAATTCTCCGCATCCACCCTCTTCGGAGCCTCGGCGCCGCCCCCTCATCGCCCTGCCGGGCACTTCTCTCCGTATAGTGACGGGAGAAGGGCTGGCCGCACGCCGGCGCCTACATTGCAACGTTGCGGCTTGGCGAAACCGGCGATGACAGAAGATGCCGGCAGGCAGGGTGAGGGGCGGTGCCAACTTCGGCGATTGAAGGCGATTGCCCTGCCTGCCTATTGTGCGAGCGCCGGCTTGCGGGTGGGAACGGTCATGGCCGCGACCCCGGCGACGACGAAGGCCATGCCGAGCCAAGCCGTCGAACCCAGGCTTTCGCCGAGGAAGACTGCGCCGATGCCGACGCCGATCGGCACGCGCAGATAGGCCTGTGACGTGGTGCCGACCGAGCCCAGCGTGTGGATCAGGCGGAAATAGATGACGAAGGCCAGCGCGGTCGAAAACACGGACAGGCCGAGCAAGGCCAGCATCGACGCCGCCGACGGCGCGAGCGTCCAGGGCTGGTCGACCAGAAGGCTGAGCGGCACCAGGATGACGGCGCCGCAGAGCATCGAGCCGGCGGCGGGCAGCATCGGGTCGAGGCCCTTGAAGCCACGGCCGAAGATCGCCGCCCCCGCATAGCAGACCGTTGCAAGGACGATGGCAAGCTGCGCCCAAAGTTCATGGCCGAGACCGCCCAGCGCCTGCGTGCCCACGATGAGGCAGATGCCGGCAATGCCGGCGCCGACGCCGATCAGTTTGCGCAGCGTCACCGGTTCATGGCGGGTGATCAGCGCGGTCAACAGGAAGGTGAAGATAGGCGACGTCGCGTTGAGAATAGTGGCGAGGCCGGCATCCACCGAGCGCTCGGCGGCGGCGATCAGGGTGAACGGGATGACGCTGTTGAGGCACGCCTGGAAGGCAAAACGCCGCCAGCTCGCCGCATCGCCCGGCATGGCAAGCCCGCGCCAGCGGATGATGGCGAACAGGATGCCGCCGGCGATCAAGGTACGGGCGGCGATGAACGTCACCGGCGGGATCGTCTCTACGCCGATCTTGATGAAGGTGTAGGAGGCGCCCCAAAGCACCGCCAGGACGGC
Organism: Mesorhizobium sp. B2-3-2; assembly: GCF_006442295.1. NCBI lineage: Bacteria > Pseudomonadati > Pseudomonadota > Alphaproteobacteria > Hyphomicrobiales > Phyllobacteriaceae > Mesorhizobium > Mesorhizobium sp. B2-3-2. The sequence continues at coordinate 270,489 of NZ_VFWA01000003.1, forward strand.
GAGCAGCGCCAGATCGGTGTTCATGTCGTTTCTTGCAGGCATGGGCTTGCCGCCTTCGGGCAGGGATCGAAAGGCCCTTCTTAGGCAAAGCCGCGATGAAATGCTTCGGCCACGGTCGAATTGTCGTAGCGCCTGACCGTAGCGGCAACGACAGAAAATCCGTTGCCAATTTTCAGGGTCATGCTGTAGACCCGCGCGGGCATGGCAAGAGGCCGGCGCGGATTTTGGCGGAGACATTGATGCCGGACTATGACGTGCTTTGCATCGGCAACGCGATTGTCGACATCATCGCCCAGTGCGAAGAAGAATTCCTGGAGACCAACGGCATCATCAAGGGCGCGATGAACCTCATCGACACGAGGCGCGCCGAGCTGCTCTACAGCCGCATGGGCCCGGCGATCGAGGCGTCCGGCGGCAGCGCCGGCAACACCGCCGCCGGGGTCGCCAGTTTTGGCGGCCGCGCCGCCTTCTTCGGCAAGGTTTCCAACGATGCTTTGGGCGAAATCTATGCCCACGACATCCACGCGCAGGGCGTCGCCTTCGACACCAAGCCGCTTCAGGGCGAGCCGCCGACGGCGCGCTCGATGATCTTCGTCACCCCCGACGGCGAGCGTTCGATGAACACCTATCTCGGCGCCTGCGTCGAGCTCGGGCCGGAAGATGTCGAGGCAGACAAGGCGTCGGGCGCCAAGGTCACCTATTTCGAGGGCTATCTGTGGGATCCGCCGCGCGCCAAGGAGGCGATCCGGCAGACGGCCAAGCTGGCGCACGCGGCGGGCCGCGAAGTGTCGATGACCTTGTCGGATTCGTTCTGCGTCGACCGCTACCGCGACGAGTTCCTCGAGCTGATGCGCTCGGGCACCGTCGACATCGTCTTCGCCAACAGCCATGAGATCAAGTCGCTCTACCAGACCTCGTCCTTCGACGAGGCGCTGGCCCAGATCCGCAAGGACTGCAGAATAGCCGCCGTGACGCGCTCGGAAAAAGGCTCGGTCATCGTGCGCGACGACGAGACCGTGGTCATCCAGGCGACCGCCATCAAGGAGTTGGTCGATACGACGGGCGCCGGCGACCTCTACGCCGCCGGATTCCTGCACGGCTATACGCAAGGCCGCGACCTCAAGACCTGCGGCGACCTCGGCTCACTGGCAGCCGGACTGGTGATCCAGCAGATCGGGCCGAGGCCAAGGCAGAATCTGCGTCGCGAGGCCGAGCTGGCGGGATTGCTGTAGGGTAAACCTGCCGATCTCCCCCCATGTGGGGGAGATGGCCGGCAGGCCAGAGGGGGGCGCTGTCCCGCCAGCCTCTCCAGGGTTCTACACTGCCACCAAGCCCCAAAATGAACGGTATGAACGCACAGTCCATGTCGGGGCGCCGATCCGAAGAGCATAGGCATGCGGAAGGGAACCACCGCAACGTAGCAATCCTTCGCGCCCCCCTCTGCCCTGCCGGGCATCTCCCCCACGAGGGGGGAGATCGGCAGCTTCACCGTCGCGCGGCTGTCACACATCGCTCCTACACGCAAATCGGGGCGCACTGCGACTGACATTTCAGGACGCCCGCAGCCAGTTGGGGTGTCGAAAATGCGAGACAGCAAGCTGTCGGGTCGCTGCATCTGTTGCCGTTGCGATTTCCTCTTCCACCGTTGAACAAACGGCCGCAGTCGGGGAGGAGTGCGGCCGAGAAGACAGATGCATGAACAGATTTCAGACACCCGGCATCACGCAGGACGACTTCGCCGACATGGTCGCGGAGAAGGTCGAGCGGGCGCTCGCCCACTATGACGAGGCCATCAACAAACCCACCATCGTCTCGGTTGGCAAGATCGCCGGCAGCATAGCGTCCGCCGTCACCTTGCTGTCGCCGAAGCACCAGCGCGCCATCGATGCCATCCATGCCGACCTTCCGGGGCTGGCGTCGAAATTCGTGCGTGCGCTGGCCGCGGAAGCCGCGCGCCGCAGCGAAGCCGGCACCGCGGGCGCCCCAAACCCGTCGGCGGATCTCGGCGGCCCCGCCTCCCCGCTTCCGCGCACCCAGTCCGACGACCTCGAATCGATGCTGATCGAAGACTGGGCCGGGCGGGTCGCCGGTTCGACCTATCTGGAGGAACACCTGCGCATCGCCCGTTCGACCCTGCACCGCTGGCAAAGGCGGGGCGAGGTGGTCGCCTTGCGCAAGGGCGGCCGCAAGCACGTCTTCCCGCTGGCGCAGTTCGTCGATGGCAGGCCGGTGGCGGGCATTCGAGACGTGCTGTCGTTGATCGGCAATCCGAGGCTGGCGTGGCTGTGGCTGACCCGCCCCTCCGCGCTGCTCGACGAGCGCATTCCCATCGACCTGCTGCGGCAAGATCAGGTTGAGGAGGTCATCAAGGCGGCGCGGGGGTTTTCCGCGGGTTAAGCGCGATCAGATCCGCCGCTGCTTTCGCGTCCGACGCGCGACCCCTTCCTCAGGTCCCCGCCGTGTAGGCCGCGATCGCCGCCATGTTGACGATATCGCTGTCCTTGGCGTTCAACGAGACGATCTGCACCGGCTTGTTCAGCCCGACCAGCAGCGGGCCGATAACCGTCGAGCCGCCGAGTTCCTGGAGCATCTTGGTGGAGATCGAGGCAGAGTGGAAGGCCGGCATGATCAGCACATTGGCCGGGCCCGTCAGCCTCATGAACGGGTATTGCGCCATGGCACGGGCGTTGAGCGCGACGTCGGCGGCCATCTCGCCGTCATACTCGAAATCGACGCGGCGCTTGTCGAGGATGCGCACGGCTTCCTGGATGCGCTCGGAGCGCTCGCCGTGGGGATGGCCGAAGGTGGAATAGGCGAGCATGGCGAGCCTCGGCTCATAGCCCATGCGGCGGGCAAAGCCTGCCGCCTCCTCGGCGATGTCGGCGATCTGCTCGGCGTTCGGCATGTCGTGCACGGCTGTGTCGGCGACGATCACGGTGCGGCCGCGCGCCAAAACGATCGACACGCCGATGACGCGGTGGCCGGGCTTGGCGTCGATGACGCGCCTGACATCGTCGAGCGCGGTGGAATAGTTGCGGGTGACGCCGGTGACGATGCCGTCGGCATCGCCCAGTGCCACCATGCAGGCGGCAAAATGGTTGCGGTCGTTGTTGATCAGGCGCTGGCAGTCGCGGAACAGGAAGCCTTTGCGCTGCATGCGCTCGTAGAGATAATCGGTATAGACCGAATTACGGCGTGACAGGCGCGCATTGATGATCTCCAGGCCCTGCTTGTCGAGATCGATGCCGGCGTGCCTGGCGTTCTCCTTGATGACGTCGTCACGGCCGAGCAGGATGGCGGTGCCGAGCCGCTGGTTCACATAGGAGACGGCGGCGCGCATCACCTGCTCCTCCTCGCCCTCGGCGAAGACGATGCGCTTGGGCTGGCGGCGCACGCGGTCGTAAATGCGCTGCAAGGTCGAGGCGATCGGGTCACGGCGGGCCGACAGCTCCTGCGCGTAGCGGTCGAGATCGAGGATCGGCTTGCGGGCGACGCCAGAATCCATCGCCGCCCTGGCGACGGCCAGCGGAATGGCCGAGATCAGGCGCGGATCGAACGGCACCGGGATGATGTAGTTGGGGCCGAATTTCGGCCGGTTGCCCTGGTAGGCCGCGGCGACGTCGTCGGGCACGTCCTTGCGTGCCAGGTCGGCAAGCGCACGCGCGGCGGCGATCTTCATGTCGTCATTGATGGTGGTGGCCCGCACATCCAGCGCGCCGCGGAAGATATAGGGGAAGCCGAGCACGTTGTTGACCTGATTGGGATAATCCGAACGCCCGGTCGCCATGATGGCGTCGGTGCGGATCTCCGCCACTTCCTCGGGCGTGATCTCGGGATCGGGGTTGGCCATGGCGAAGATGATCGGGTTCTTGGCCATAGAACGCAACATGGCGGTGGTCAGCGCGCCCTTGGCGGAAAGGCCGAGGAAGACGTCGGCGCCATCCAGCGCCTCGGCCAGCGACCGCGCGTCGGTCTTGACCGCATGCGCCGACTTCCACTGGTTCATGCCTTCCGTGCGGCCCTGGAAGACCACACCCTTGGTGTCGCACAGGATGATGTTCTCGGGCGCAAAGCCCATCGCCTTCATCAGCTCGATGCAGGCGATGCCGGCCGCACCGGCGCCGTTGCAGACCATCCTGGTGGTCTTCATGTCGCGGCCGGTGATCTCCAGCGCGTTGATCAGGCCGGCGGCCGAGATGATGGCGGTGCCGTGCTGGTCGTCGTGGAAGACCGGGATGTCCATCAGCTCGCGCAGCCGCTGCTCGATGATGAAGCATTCCGGCGCCTTGATGTCCTCCAGGTTGATGCCGCCGAAGGACGGCCCAAGGAAGCGCACGCAGTTGATGAACTCGTCGGCGTCCTCGGTGTCGACCTCGAGGTCGATGGAATCGACGTCGGCGAAGCGCTTGAAGAGCACCGCCTTGCCCTCCATGACCGGCTTGGAGGCCAGCGCGCCGAGATTGCCCAAGCCCAGGATGGCGGTGCCGTTGGAGATGACGGCGACCATGTTGCCGCGCGAGGTGTAGTCGAAGGCGCGGCTGGGATCCTCGGCGATGGCCAGCACCGGCACGGCGACGCCGGGCGAATAGGCGAGGCTCAAATCGCGCTGCGTGGCCATCGGCTTGGTGGCGACGATCTCGAGCTTGCCGGGCCGCCCCATGGCGTGGAATTCGAGCGCTTCCTGCGCGCTGACGGACGGACCGTTGTTTTCGGTTTTCCTTGCCATGATGCTTTTGATTTCCTCGCCATGCGGCACCTCCTTGAGGCGGGTGCCTTGTGTGATTCCGAATTAAGACCACGCGCCGCCGCGTGTAAACCGCCAAGCGTTGCCGAACTGGCGTCGGAAGGACGCATGGCGTTCAATGGTGGTTGATCTCCGTTCTTCCCCTGCTTTTCCAATGGCCGGCATTAAACCCCGTCGCCACATCTGCTAGCGTGAGCGCATGAACATGCACATTCAAAACGAACCGGACGCTCCCGAGGCGATCACGCCGGCAGCCGCTGGCGGCGTGACCCCGATGATGGAGCAGTTCATCGAGATCAAGGCGGCGAACCCGGATTCGCTGCTGTTCTACCGGATGGGCGATTTCTACGAGCTGTTCTTCGAGGATGCGGAGAAGGCGAGCCGGGCGCTCGGCATCGTGCTGACCAAGCGCGGCAAGCATCAGGGCCACGACATCCCGATGTGCGGCGTGCCGGTGCATGCGGCGGATGACTATCTGCAGAAACTGATCGCGCAGGGTTTCCGCGTCGCCGTCTGCGAGCAGATCGAGGATCCGGCCGAAGCCAAGAAGCGCGGCTCCAAATCGGTGGTGCGCCGCGATGTGGTGCGGCTGGTGACGCCCGGCACCATCACCGAGGACAAATTGCTGGCGCCGTCGGAATCGAGCTTCCTGATGGCGCTGGGACGGGTGAGGGGCGGCAGCGATCCAAGAGGCGGGGAGCGCGGCGGCGCGACCGGGAACCAAGGAAGCTTTGCCCTGGCCTGGATCGACATCTCGACCGGGGCTTTCCGGGTCACCGACACCACCGCCGACCGGCTGCTCGCCGACATCTTCCGCGTCGATCCGCGCGAACTGATCGTCGCCGAGCCGGTGTTCCACGATCCCGAATTGCGACCGGTATTCGACGTGCTCGGCCGCGTCGCCAACCCGCAGCCGCCGAGCCTGTTCGATTCGGCCTCGGCCGCCGGGCGCATCGCCCGCTTCTTCGAGGTGGCGACGCCGGACAGCTTTGGTGCGTTTTCGCGTGCCGAGCTGTCGGCGATCTCGGGCGCCATCGCCTATGTCGAAAAGACGCAGAAGGCCGAGCGGCCGCCGCTGTCGCGTCCCGAGCGCGAGGAGGCAGGCTCGACTTTGTTCATCGACCCGGCGACGCGCGGCAACCTGGAACTGCTGCGCACGCTGTCGGGTAGCCGTGAAGGCTCATTGTTCAAGGCGATCGACCGCACGGTGACCGGCGGCGGCGCCAGGCTGCTCGCCGACCGGCTGATGGCGCCGCTGACCGACCCGGCGGCAATCGCCGCGCGGCTGGATTCGGTGTCGTTCTTCCGTTCCGAGACGCGGCTTTGCCAGGCGGTGCGGGCGAGCCTGAAGAGCGTCGCCGACATGCCGCGCGCGCTGTCGCGGCTGGCGCTCAATCGCGGCGGCCCGCGCGACCTCGGCGCGCTGCGCGCCGGCTTCGAGGCGGCCGGCGCGATCGCGGAGATCTTGGCCGCGACCGCCCTCCCCCACGAATTGGCGGCGGCGCTCGCAGCGATCCGGGCGCTGCCGCAAGCGCTTGCCGGGCATCTGACGCAAGCGCTTGGCGAGGAACTGCCGCTCTTGAAGCGCGACGGCGGCTTCGTCCGTGGCGGCTACCACCCGGAGCTCGACGAGATGCGGGCGCTGCGCGACGAGTCGCGAAAAGTGATCGCCGGGCTGGAGCGTTCGCTGATCGAGGAGACCGGCATCCGGTCGCTGAAGATCCGGCACAACAATGTGCTCGGCTACTACATCGAGGTGACCGCCAACCACCACGCCGTGATGACCGGCAGCGACGGCGCCAAGGCGCGCTTCATCCATCGCCAGACCATGGCCAACGCCATGCGCTTCACCACCACGGAGCTGGCGGAGCTGGAAACGAAGATCGCCAATGCCGCCGACCGGGCGCTGAGCATCGAGCTTGCCGCCTTCGATGCGCTGATGGCGGAAGCGGTCGGCGAAGCGGAGAAGATCCGCGCCGGCGCCGATGCTCTCGCCGTGCTGGACGTGTCGGCGGCGCTCGCGCTTCTATCCGAGAGCGAGGCCTGGTGCCGGCCGCTGGTCGATGCCAGCCTTGCCTTCGAGATTTCGGGTGGGCGCCATCCCGTGGTCGAACAGGCGCTGCGGCGCTCGGGCGAAGGACCGTTCGTGGCCAATGACTGCGACCTGTCGCCGGAGGGCAGCGCCAGGAACGGCGCGATCTGGCTGCTGACCGGTCCCAATATGGGCGGTAAATCGACATTCCTGCGGCAGAACGCGCTGATCGCCATCCTGGCCCAGACCGGCTCTTTCGTCCCGGCGACATCGGCCCATATCGGCGTCGTCGACCGCCTCTTTTCCCGCGTCGGGGCCTCGGACGATCTTGCGCGCGGCCGATCGACCTTCATGGTCGAGATGGTCGAGACGGCGGCGATCCTCAACCAGGCCGGCGAACGCGCGCTGGTGATCCTCGACGAGATCGGCCGCGGCACCGCAACCTTCGACGGCCTGTCGATCGCCTGGGCGGCTGTGGAATATCTGCACGAGAAGAACCGCTGCCGGGCGATCTTCGCCACGCATTTCCACGAGATGACCTCGCTTGCCGGCAAGCTGGCGCGGCTCCACAACGTCACCATGCGGGTCAAGGAGTGGGAGAACGACGTCGTCTTCCTGCACGAGGTCGGCAAGGGCGCGGCCGACCGCTCCTACGGCGTGCAGGTGGCGCGGCTCGCCGGACTCCCCGAGGCGGTGGTTGACCGTGCCAAGGAAGTGCTGCACCAGCTCGAGGAAGGCGAGGTTTCGGGCAAGACCAACCGCCTGGTGGACGACCTGCCGCTGTTTTCCGTGGCGGTGAAACGGGAAGCGCCGAAGGCGGTCAAGAGCGATGCGCTCAATGAGGCACTCAGCGCGATCAGCCCCGACGAGATGACGCCCAGGGAAGCGCTGGAGGCGCTTTACCGGTTGAAAGGGTTGCTGGGGACGTAGCTTTGCAGTCTGGGCGGCGCCTGAATCGCCAATCTCCCCCTCGCGGGGGAGATTGGCGGCTTCATCGCCGACTCAAATCATCTCCAGCCCGCGTTTACGGCCCGGCGGCGGGAAGGCGCGGTCGAGGTCGGCGAGGTCCTCGCCTGTCAGCTTGATGTCGAGCGCCGCGACATTCTGGCGGACATGCTCCTGGCTGCTGGCCTTGGGAATGGCGATGACGCCTTCCTGGTGCATCACCCAGGCCAGTGCGATTTGTGCCGCGGTCGCACCGTGGCGGGCAGCGACCGCATCTAAACTGGCATTGCGCGCCAAGGCGCCCTGCTCGACCGGCGAATAGGCCATCAAGGGGATGCCGCGTTGCCGGCTCCAGGGCGCCAGATCGAACTCAATGCCGCGCCGGACCAGATTGTAGAGCACCTGGTTGGTCTGGACGTTACCGCCGTCGGGCAGGCCGACCAGCTCTTCCATCTCCCCGGTGTCGAAATTGCTGACGCCCCAATGACGAATCTTGCCGGCCTTCTTCAGCGCCTCGAAGGCTTCGATGGTTTCGGCCAGGGGCACGCTGCCCGGCCAATGCAGGAGGTAGAGGTCGATGCGGTCGGTGGCGAGGCGCTTCAAGCTGTTCTCGCAGGCGCGCCGCACGCCGGCGCGCGAGGCGTTGGAGGGCAGCACCTTCGAGACCAGGAAGACCTCGGCGCGCTGCCCGGCGATGGCTTCGGCCACCACCTCCTCGGCACCGCCGCTGGCGTACATTTCGGCTGTGTCGATCAGCTTGACACCAAGATCGAGGCCAAGCTTGAGGGCATTCACCTCCTCGGCGCGGCGGCGCGAATCCTCGCCCATCTTCCAGGTGCCCTGGCCGAGAACGGGAACGGCTTCGCCGGAGGGCAGCGTGGTTGTTCTGACGCTCGATGGCATGGCAGGCTCCAGTTGAGACCAGATCGCATCACAGGCCGGGCGAGAAATCCAGAAAGGTTCTCGCCCGAGCGGCGAAAGCTTACTTCACCGGATGGGCGGCGAGCCAGCCCTGCATCTGTTTGATCTCGGCTTCCTGCGCCGCGATGACGGCCTCAGCCAGCTTGCGGATCTCTGGGTCCTTGCCATTGGCGAGTTCGACCTTGGCCATGTCGATGGCGCCCTGGTGGTGCGGGATCATGCCGCGGACGAAATCGACGTCGGCATTGCCGGTGTATTTGGAGGCCATCATGTCGGCGTGCATCTTGTCCATCGCCGCTTTGTAGCCTGCGGTCGATGGGCCTTCCGCCCCCGTCGCCATGCCGGCCATGTCGTGCTTCATCTCTTCGCTCTGTGCGGGAACGCTTTCGAGGAAGACGGCGACCAGCATTCCAGCCGCCATCAGCAGCAGCACGATTTTCTTGGCCAAGGTCATTGATGGTCTCCTGTTGATTGGGTTTCGTATTTGGGTGATTGGCTCAAAGTTTCAATGTCCTCAGCCGCAACGCGTTGGCGATCACTGAAACCGAGGACAGGCTCATCGCCGCCGCCGCCAGCATCGGCGACAAAAGCGTGCCGGTCAGCGGATAGAGCACGCCGGCCGCGACCGGCACGCCAAGCAAATTGTAGAGGAAGGCGAAGAACAGGTTCTGCCTGATATTGCGGATCGTCGCCTGGGCCAGTGTGCGGGCACGCACGATGCCGTTGAGGTCGCCCTTGACCAAAGTGATGCCGGCGCTTTCGACGGCAACATCGGCGCCGGTGCCCATGGCGATGCCGACATCGGCGCTGGCCAAGGCCGGTGCGTCGTTGACGCCGTCGCCGGCCATGGCGACGCCGGCGCCATTGCCGCGCAGTTCCTCCACCAGCGCGCCCTTCTGTTCCGGCAACAGGCCGGCGCGGACCTCGTCGATGCCGAGACTCCTGGCGATCGCGTTTGCCGTGCGCTCATTGTCGCCGGTCGCCATGATGATCCTCAAGCCGCTGCCGTGCAGGGCCTTGATCGCCTCGGCGGTGGTCGCCTTCACCGGATCGGCGACGGCGACGATGCCGGCCAGCTTCCTGTCCACGACGACGAACATCGCCGTCTTGCCATCGCCTTGCAGCGCCTCGGCCGGAGCCGAAACGGTGGACACGTCGACGCCGAGATCACGCATCATCGCGGCGTTGCCGAGCGCTACATTCCTGCCCGAAACGGCACCGGAAACACCCTTGCCGGTGACCGCCTCGAAGCCCCTGGCTTCGGCGATGCTTACACCACGGGTCGCGGCGCCTTCGACAATAGCCTCGGCCAGGGGATGCTCCGAGCCCTTTTCCAGGCTCGCGGCGAGGCCCAGCAATTCCTCCTCCGAAAATCCATCGGCCGCCACGACATCCGTCAGTTTCGGCCGGCCTTCGGTCAGTGTCCCCGTCTTGTCGACGATCAGCGTATCGACTGAAGCGAAGCGTTCGAGCGCGGCGGCCTCCTTGATCAGCACGCCTGCGTGGGCGCCGCGTCCGGTCGCGGTCATGATCGACATCGGCGTGGCGAGGCCGAGCGCACAGGGGCAGGCAATGATCAGCACCGAGACCGCCGAGACGATGGCGAAGATCAGGCTGGGCGCCGGGCCGAAGGCCGCCCAGGCGACGAACGCGGCGATGGCGACCAGCACGACAGCCGGGACAAAGTAGAAGGAAACGCGGTCGGCCAAGCCTTGTATCGGGGCGCGCGAACGCTGCGCCTTAGCGACCAGCTCGACGATGCGCGAGAGCGTGGTCTCGGCGCCGATGCGCTCGGCGCGCATGATCAGCGAGCCATTCTTGTTGAGCGTGCCGCCGGTGAGGGCATCACCTTCGGCCTTCTCGACCGGCAGGGCTTCGCCCGTGATCATCGATTCGTCGATGGAAGAGCGGCCTTCGAGCACGGTGCCGTCGACCGGCACGGCATCGCCTGGCCGGATGCGCAGGCGCTCGCCGGCCTTGACGCTGTCCAGCGGCACATCGCTCTCGGTGCCGTCTTCGGCGATGCGTCGCGCGCTCTTGGGCGCGAGGTCGAGCAAGGCGCGGATCGCCGAGCCGGTCTTTTCGCGGGCGCGCAGTTCCAGCACCTGGCCGAGGAAGACCAGCGCGACGATGACGGCGGCGGCTTCGAAATAGACCGGCACCGCGCCGCCATGACCGCGGAACTGATGCGGAAAAATGTCCGGGAACAGCGTCGCGACGACGCTGTAGAGATAGGCCGCACCGACGCCGAGCGAAATCAACGTCCACATGTTCGGGCTGCGGTTGCGGATCGAATCCCAGCCGCGGTGAAAGAACGGAAACGCGGCCCAAAGCACCACCGGGCTTGCGAGCGCCAGTTCGATCCAGACTTTTGTCCGGTCATCTATCAGGCTCTCGAAGGACAGACCGATCATCGGCGCCATGGCGACGATGAGAAGGGGCACCGAGAGCACCGCACTGACCCAGAACCGCCTGGTGAAATCGACCAGTTCGGGATTTGGCCCCTCATCGCCTGATGGAACGCCCATCGGCTCGAGAGCCATGCCGCAGATCGGGCAGGAGCCGGGCTTGTCACGGATGATCTCGGGATGCATCGGGCAAGTGTATTGCGTGCCCTTCGGCATCGCCCGGGGCGCCGGCCTGTCGCCGAGATAGGTTTGGGGTGCCGCTTCGAATTTCGACTTGCAGCCGGCAGAGCAGAAATAGAAGCCTTGGCCGTCATGGCGGATAAAATGCTTTGCCGTGGCGCGGTCCACGCTCATGCCGCAGACGGGGTCGATGGCGGTCAGGTATGTTTCCGGCTCGGCCTGAAACTTTGTCCGACAGCCTTCGCTGCAGAAATGATAGAGGCGGCCAGCATGCTCCGATGTCGGCTTGCCGGCGGCTGGATCGACGATCATGCCGCAGACAGGATCGCGCGTGACGGCGCCGGCATCCAAGGCCGCACCTTTTGCCGCACAGCAACCACCATGCGCGTGATGATCGTGATCTGAATGCGTCATTTCGAATGCCTCTATCAAACTGCTTCGAGCCGGAGGTAGTCCTTCCAGTAACTGGAAGGTCAAGGACTGGTTTGAATTTTATTGTCGCGGGTGTCCCGCGCCATGGAAACGCGTCAACCGCCCCCATACCCAGCGCCGCGGAAACGCGCTATAGACGCCGCCCAAAAGGCAAGGCCAACCGGTACCATGGCGAAAATCTCCCTGAAGCTCGACGAACTGATCGACGGTGACACCTTGCGCCGCGAGATGACCGCGCTGACGGCGACCACGGCCGGGGACGGCTCAGGATCGACCGCCCGCGCCGGGGTTCTCCAGCTTCTCAAGGGCCGGCTCGCCGCGGGCCGAAAGGTCGCCGAGGCCATGCTGAAGCAGGATGGCGGCGGCAATGCCTGCGCCGAGCGGCTGTCGCATCTGATGGATGAGCTGATCCGGGCGCTCTACGATTTCGCCGCGACCCATGTCTACCGGGTAAAGAACCGCTCGGTCGCCGAACGCATGGCCGTCGTCGCGGTCGGTGGTTATGGCCGCGGCACGCTGGCGCCGGGATCCGACATCGACCTTCTGTTCCTGCTGCCCTACAAGCAGACGCCGTGGGGCGAACAGACAGTCGAATACATGCTCTACATGCTGTGGGACCTGGGGCTGAAGGTCGGCCACGCGACCCGCAACATCGAGGAATGCCTGCGGCTGTCGCGCACCGACATCACCATCCGCACCTCGATCCTGGAAGCGCGCTTCCTGTGGGGTGAGCAGAAGCTGTACGACGAACTGATGCTGCGCTTCGACCATGAGGTGGTGCGCACCACCGGACCGGAATATGTGCAGGCCAAGCTCGCCGAACGCGATGAGCGCCATGCCAAGGCCGGCGAAAGCCGCTATCTGGTCGAGCCCAACGTCAAGGACGGCAAGGGCGGCCTGCGCGACCTGCAGACGCTGTTCTGGATCGGCAAGTATTTCTACCGCGTGCGCACCGGCGAGGAGTTGGTCGAGAAGGGCGTCTTCACGCAGGCCGAATACCGCGAATTCCAGAAGGCCGAGGATTTCCTGTGGGCCGTGCGCTGCCACATGCATTTCCTCACCGGCAAGGCCGAGGAGCGGCTGCATTTCGATATCCAGCGCGAGATCGCGGAGCGGCTGGGCTACACCACCCATCCCGGCCTGTCGGCGGTCGAGCGCTTCATGAAGCACTATTTCCTCGTCGCCAAGGATGTCGGCGACCTGACCCGTATCTTCTGCGCGGCGCTCGAAGAGGAGCAGGCCAAGCATGTGCCGGGCTTCAACCGCATCTTCCTCACCTTCCAGCGCCGCAAGCGCAAGCTTGCCGGCACGTCGGATTTCATCGTCGACAACCACCGCATCAACATCGCCGACGACCAGGTGTTCGAGCGCGATCCGGTCAATCTCTTGCGGCTGTTCTGGTTCGCCGACAAGCACGGGCTGGAATTCCACCCCGACGCGCTGAAGCTGCTCACCCGCTCGCTCGGCCTGGTCAACAAGTCGCTGCGGCGCGACGAGGAGGCCAACCGGCTGTTCCTCGACATCCTGACCTCGGACCGCAATGCCGAGCTCAACTTGCGCCGCATGAACGAGGCTGGGCTGCTCGGCCGGCTGATCCCCGATTTCGGCAAGATCGTCGCCATGATGCAGTTCTCGATGTACCATCACTACACGGTCGACGAGCATCTGATCCGCTGCATCGGCGTGCTGGCCGAGATCGAGCGCGGCGACGGCGAGAAGGTGCATCCGCTGTCGCATTCGCTGATGCCGGGACTGAGAAAGAGCCGCGAGGCGCTCTACGTCGCCGTGCTGCTGCACGACATCGCGAAGGGCAGGCCGGAGGACCATTCGGAAGCCGGCGCCCGGATCGCCCGGCGCATCTGCCCGCATATGGGACTTTCGACCGCGGACACGGAAACGGTGGCCTGGCTGGTCGAGAACCATCTGGTCATGTCGATGACGGCGCAGACGCGCGATCTCAACGATCGCAAGACGATCGAGGACTTCGCCTCGATCGTGCAGTCCGTCGAGCGGCTGAAGCTGCTTCTCATCCTCACCGTCTGCGACATCAGGGGCGTCGGACCGGGAGTCTGGAACGGCTGGAAGGGCCAGTTGCTGCGCACGCTGTACTACGAGACCGAACTGCTGCTCACCGGCGGCTTCTCGGAAGTGTCGCGCGCCCAGCGCACTTCCGCGGCGCGCGAGCGCCTGGCCGAAGCGCTCGCCGGCTGGCCCGACAAGATCCGCAAACGCTATGTCGGCCTGCACTATGAGAACTACCTGCTGACCGTAGACCTGCCGGACCAGCTTCGCCACGCCGAATTCATCCGCGAGGCGGATGCGTCCGGCAACAAGCTCGCCACCATGGTCAAGACGCACCAGTTCGAGGCGGTGACCGAGATCACCGTGCTGGCGCAGGACCATCCGCGCCTGCTCTCGGTGATCGCCGGCGCCTGTGCGGCGGCCGGCGGCAACATTGTCGACGCGCAGATATTCACCACCTCGGACGGCCGCGCGCTGGACACGATCCTGATCTCGAGGGAGTTCGACCGCGACGAGGACGAGCGCCGGCGTGCCGAGCGCGTCGGGCGGCTGATCGAGGACGTGCTGTCGGGCAAGAGCTGGCTGCCGGAGATGATCGAGAAGCGCACCAAGCCCAAGCGCGGCGCCAAGGTCTTCCGGATCGCGCCGCGCGCCGAAATTCGCAACACGCTGTCGAACCGATTTTCGGTGATCGAGGTCGAAGGGCTGGACCGGCCGGGTCTGTTGTCGGAGATCACCGGAACACTGTCCGACCTGTCTCTCGACATCGCGTCGGCCCACATCACCACCTTCGGCGAAAAGGTGATCGACACGTTCTACGTCACCGATCTCACCGGCCAGAAGATCGACAGCCCGTCACGCACCACCACCATCCGCAACAGGCTGACGGCGACGCTCGAGGGCACGGCCTCCGAACGCGGCAGCAGGACCAAGGCGGCCGCCGAGTGAGGGCCACCATCACTTTGTCCCAATCGCGCAGGCAGTCTCCAAACGCATGAGCCTCGTCAAGAAATTCGCAACGGTCGCTTCCGGCACGCTGATGAGCCGCGCGCTCGGTTTCGGCCGCGAGATGCTGATGGCGGCGGCACTGGGCACCGGACCGGTGGCCGACGCCTTCAACGCCGCCTTCCAGTTTCCCAACACCTTTCGCCGGCTGTTCGCCGAAGGCGCCTTCAACGCCGCCTTCGTGCCGCTGTTCGCCAAGGAAATCGAGACGCACGGCACCGACGGCGCCAAGCGCTTCTCGGAGGAAGTGTTCGGGGTGCTGTTCACGGCGCTGCTGGCGCTGACCATCGCCATGGAACTGGCGATGCCGCTGATCGTGCGCTACCTGGTGGCGCCGGGTTTCGCCGACACGCCGGGCAAGTTCGAGACGACCGTCACGCTGGCGACGATCATGTTCCCCTATCTCATCTGCATGTCGCTGGCCGCCATGATGGCGGGCATGCTGAATTCGCTGCGCCGCTATTTCGCTGCGGCTATCGCGCCAGCCTTCCTCAACATCATCCTGATCAGCGTGCTTGGCTATGCCTGGTATCATGGGCTGGATGCGCACGCCGTCGGCTTCAGCCTGTCCTGGGGCGTTCTGGCGGCGGGCCTCGTGCAGCTCGCCATCGTCTGGGTGGCGGTTCGCAATGCCGGCATCTCGATCGGTTTCCGCCGGCCGAAGATGACGCCGAACGTGAAGCGGCTCCTGATCCTGGCGCTGCCGGCGGCGATCACCGGCGGCATCACCCAGATCAACCAGTTGATCGGCACCGCGATCGCGTCGGCGCAGGACAGCGCGGTGTCCTCGCTCGCCTATGCCGACCGCGTCTACCAGCTGCCGCTCGGCGTGGTCGGCGTCGCGGTTGCGATCGTGCTGTTGCCGGAATTGTCGCGTGCGCTGAAGTCGGGCAATCTGATCGAGGCGGCCAACCTGCAGAACCGCTCGGTCGAATTCACCCTGTTCATGACCTTGCCGGCGGCGGTGGCGCTCTGGGTCATGTCGGAGCCGATCGTGCGGCTGGTCTATGAGCGCGGCGCGTTCGCCGCCAACCATTCGACGCCTGTCGTGGCGGCGATCTTGGCGATCTTCGGGCTCGGGCTGCCGGCGTTCGTGCTGATCAAAGCGTTCACCCCGGGCTATTTCGCCCGCGAGGACACGCGCACGCCGATGATCTTCGCCGCCATCTCGGTGGCGGTGAACGTCGCCACCGCGCTGACGCTGTTTCCCAGGATGGGCGCGCCGGGCATCGCGGTAGCCTCGGCGGTGGCCGGCTGGGTCAACGCGCTGATGCTGCTCGGGGTGCTGATCCGGCGCGGCCATTGGGGCCGCGACGTGCCGCTTCTGAAGCGCATTCCGCGCCTGGTGCTCGCGGCGGCGGTGATGGGCGTCGCCCTCTATTTCGCCGAACACTGGCTGGCCGCCAGGCTCGGCTCCGGCTCGCCGCTGGTCGTCAAGGCGACGACGCTGCTGGCGCTGGTGGCCGGCGGGGCGCTGCTCTACTTCGTCACGGCCTTTGCCAGCGGCGGCGCCGATTTCGGCATGATACGCCGCAATGTGAAGCGCAAGGGATCGCCAGTGCCTAAGGAACAGTCTCCAGATCCGTAAGCCGGAATTCGTCGGCCGTCGAGAGCATCGGAACGGCGTAGTAGCGCGCGCAGGCATAGTGAAAACAGTCCGCCAAGTTCAGTCTGATGGCGTTGTTCCGAAACCGCGACGCAGCCCCAACGGACAGAGATGTTGCCTCAGAGGCGGGCGGGAGGTCGCGCAAGGCGATGGCCCGTTCGTCAAGAAACCGACTAACTATCTGTACACTCAATTCGACCGGTATACCCAGCTTTTCCGATCGCGAAAGCGCCATTGCGGCTTCCCAGACCGCGATTGCCGACGTGAAAGGAGCCGACGCTTTCACGACTGCCTGCGCGCAGCGCTGAGCTTCGGCCTCATCGCTCAGCATCGCGACGATAGCCGCTGCGTCGACAAACATCAGTCTTCGCCGGACATTTCGTCGTAGACTGAGCGAGGCAGCGGATTGCGGGCTTGATCGCTCAGTTCGATTCCGAACTCGGCACGAAGCCGTGCTGCCGTCTCCAACGGCGTCTCCCGGTTGCGGCGGCGCTCCAGGGCTTCACGCATGGCGATGACGATCGCCTCGGTAATGCCAACGCCTTCGACTCTGGCGAAGGCGCGCGTCAGGCTGTCTGCCTCCTTGTTATTGATGTTGATCGTCATCACACCCTACTCAATATAGAACAACTTATGTAGCAACCTACATCAACATGTCAACACCACAAGAGGCCTCACGCCCTGGGGAGGGCTCTTGATCCTCTCCAAACTCTCGTCCATAAGCGCGCCGTCGCAAGACTTTCGCCGCGCGTGGTTTCCAGCCGCGTGATTGGCTCCGAAAAGTCTGCAACTTTTCGGAATCATGCTTATACGGCCCTCCACAAGCCACGAGGAAACCATGTCCGCCTTCAAGCCACTCGTCTTCTCCGGCGTCCAGCCGACCGGCAATCTGCATCTCGGCAACTATCTCGGCGCCATCAAGAAATTCGTCGCCCTGCAGGACACGTCCGATTGCATCTACTGCGTCGTCGACCTGCATTCGCTGACGGCCCAGCTGGTCTATGACGATCTCAGGGACCAGACGCGCTCCATCACCGCGGCATTCCTGGCCTCCGGCATCGACCCGAAGAAGCACATCGTCTTCAACCAGTCGCGGGTGATGCAGCACGCCGAGCTCGCCTGGATCTTCAACTGCGTGGCGCGCATCGGCTGGATGAACAAGATGACGCAGTTCAAGGACAAGGCCGGCAAGGACCGCGAGAACGCCTCGCTGGGACTGCTTGCCTATCCCTCGCTGATGGCAGCCGACATCCTGCTCTACCGCGCCACCCATGTGCCGGTCGGCGAGGACCAGAAGCAGCATCTGGAACTGACGCGCGACATCGCCCAGAAATTCAACAACGACTTCTCGGACCGCATCGCCGGTCTTGGCGTCGGCGTCGAAATGAGGATAGGCGAGGAGACGGTGAACGGCTATTTCCCGATCACCGAGCCGGTCATCGGCGGGCCGGCGGCGCGCATCATGAGCCTGCGCGACGGCTCCAAGAAAATGTCGAAGTCGGACCCGTCGGATCTGTCGCGCATCAATCTGACCGACGATGCCGACGCCATCTCCAAGAAGATCCGCAAGGCCAAGACCGATCCGGAAGCCTTGCCGAGCGAAGTGGACGGCCTCTCCACCCGGCCGGAAGCGGAAAACCTGGTCGGCATCTATGCGGGCCTCGCCGACATATCGAAAGAGGCGGTGCTGAAGGAGTTCGGCGGTCAACAGTTTTCGGTGTTCAAACCGGCATTGGCCGACCTGGCGGTCGAAAAACTGGCGCCGGTCGCCGCCGAAATGCGCCGCATTTCCGATGACCGCGCCTATGTCGACGCGGTGCTGCGGGACGGCGGCGAGCGCGCCGGCGTTCTGGCCGAAGCGACGATGAAGACGGTGCGCGACATCATCGGGCTGCTGCAGGACTGATCCGCATCGTTATGCCCCGCACCGTACCGGCCAAAGACCGGCGGCTTGCCGCCGGTCAGCCGCGGTGGCAGATTGCGGCCGAAATGACATCGAGTAAATAGACATGGTCTCCAAACGCCTCAGCCGCGAAGCCGGACATCGCCGCAAGTTCCTGGCGATCATCGACGACACGCCCGAATGCGAGCGCGCGGTCGCCTACGCCTCGAAGCGGGCGCTGAGCACCAGCGGCGTGCTGGTTCTGCTCTATGTCATCGAACCGGACGATTTCCAGCACTGGCTGGGCGTCGAGAAGATCATGCGCGAGGAGGCGACCGCCACCGCACGCACCGCGCTCGACAGCTATGCCAACAAGGTGCGCCAGAAGCTCGGCATCGAACCGGAGATGGTGGTGCGCGAGGGCAAGCCCACCGAAGAGATCCACAAGCTGATCGAGGAAGACCAGGATATCGCCATCCTGGTGCTGGCTGCCGGCGCCGGCAAGGAAGGGCCGGGGCCGCTGGTCGGCGCGGTGGCCGGCAAGGGCGCGGCCTTCCCTATCCCGGTCACCGTGGTGCCGCAAAACCTTTCGGACGAGGAAATCGACAGCCTCGCTTGAAGCCCGCCAGGGATTTCGATCCCCAGCCAGCAAAAACATTCCGCCAGCCAGCCGTTCGGGCGACGCGTTTCGCTTGAATGTCCAGCCGATAGAGCTTATTTAGAATTATTCCAAACTATCTGCCCGAGACGGGCACGGAGACGGCCATGTTCATCCAGACCGAATCGACGCCAAACCCGGCGACGCTGAAATTCCTGCCCGGCAAGGAAGTGCTTTTGGAAGGCACCGCCGATTTCCGCGATGCCGACAGTGCGGCGACGGCCTCGCCGCTGGCCGGCCGGCTGTTCGAAATACCGGGCGTCACGGGCGTCTTCTTCGGCTACGACTTCATCACCGTGACCAAGGACGGGCCCGACTGGCAGCATCTGAAGCCGGCGATCCTGGGCGCCATCATGGAGCATTTCATGTCCGGCGCGCCTGTCATGGCCAATGCCGGCCCGGCCGCGGAGACCAGCCAGACCGGCGAGTTCTATGACAAGGCCGACGAGGAACTCGTCATCACCATCAAGGAGCTGCTCGACACGCGGGTGCGCCCGGCAGTGGCCCAGGATGGCGGCGACATCACCTTCCGCGGCTTCGAGAACGGCACCGTGTTCCTGCACATGAAGGGCGCCTGCGCCGGCTGCCCGTCATCGACGGCGACGCTGAAGCACGGCATCCAGAACCTGCTCCGCCACTTCGTTCCCGAGGTCCAGCAGGTCGAACAGGTCGCCTGATTCTAAGGCGCAGCCCTCCGCTATGGCTTCGGGCGTTCCTCGTTTCAAAAGCCAAATCGTCGGCTTTTGGTTGCCTACGGCAACCTCTCCTCACCAACAAAAAACCGGGCCGAATTGCCCGGTTTTCTGCTGGGGACGTCCGTTGTTGCCTAGACGGTCCGCGTACGAACGGTTTTGACCATGAACCTCGCGGTCACGGTCAGAGAACGATGACCTTGGCGCCGACCTCGGCGCGATCGTAAAGGTCGATGATGTCCTGATTCATCAGCCGGATGCAGCCCGACGACATCGCCTTGCCGATCGAATTCCATTCCGGGCTGCCATGCAGGCGATAGCCCATGTCGCCGCCCTTGTTGAACAGGTAAAGAGCGCGCGCGCCGAGCGGGTTCTTCAGGCCCGGCTCCATGCCGCCGGCGAACTTGGCGAGTTCCGGCTGGCGCTTGATCATCTGCGACGGCGGCGTCCAGGTCGGCCATTCGCGCTTGATGGCGACCCGGGCGGTGCCATGCCACTCGAAGCCCTCGCGGCCGACGCCGATGCCGTAGCGAATTGCCCGGCCGTCACCCTCGACGAAGTAGAGGAACTTGTTCTGCGTATCGACGATGATGGTGCCCGGCTTTTCCTTGGTGTCGTAGTTCACCTCCTGGCGGTGATACTTCGCGGGCACCTTTTCGATCGGGATACGGGGCAGCTGGTAGCCGGAATCGGTCACCGCGCCGTAGTCGTTGGAGAATATCTGCCCGCCAATGGTGCTGCAACCGGCGAGTGCCGTGGACAGCGCCAGTGCGGCAATGACTGCAAGCGACTTCATGCGCATGAGGTGATCCGTGCCCCGCCAAACGTCCGCGGCACGAGTCGGCCGCTTTCTTGCCATCATTCATGCTGGCATTTGCTTTGCTTGCCAAGTACGCGATGCTTATATGCAAGACCTCACCTGCCGGTAAGCCAGCAACTGCGGCATTTCGGCAACAGCCTTCACTGGATTGTGAAGGAAATTCAATGGCCCTGACTTTCGGGCCTGCTGGAAATCGAGGAACAGCCCATGAATGTCGGCGACGCCGCCCAGCGCTCCGGCCTGCCAGCCAAGACCATCCGCTATTACGAGGAAATCGGCCTGATCGCGCCTGCGCGTGCCGGCAACGGCTATCGCGACTATTCAGGCGACGACATCCATCGGCTGACCTTCCTGCGCCGCGCCCGCAACCTTGGCTTTTCCATCGACGATTGCCGCCAGTTGATGGCGCTCTACCAGGACCGTAGCCGCGCCAGCCACGACGTGCGCGAGATCGCCACCGCCCATGTCAGGGCGATCGAGGAGAAGGTGCGCGAGCTGCAATCGATGCGATCGACCCTGCAGAAGCTCGTCCAGGCCTGCCATGGCGACGAGCGGCCGGACTGCCCGATCATCGACGACATTGCGGGAACCGCGCCGCTCGGCGACAAAGCCATCACGGCCGCGTAGGATCCGTACCGGCCAGGCCAGATTGCCTGTCGGCTACTTGAGGGGGAGGATGCCGATGGTCTCGATGACTGTCGAACTACACAATGTCGAAGGTACCGAAGCCGCCATGGGCTGGGCCGGCGGCCACACGATCGTCGTCGACCGGCCCGAGGGTAAGGCCGGCGGCATGGGCCTGGGCTTCAATGGCGGCCAGTTGCTGGCGCTGGCGATTGGCGGCTGCTTCTGCAACGACCTTCGCTATGTCGCCGACGAGATCGGCGTAAAGCTCGGCAGGATCGCCGTTTCGGTGAGGCTCGACCTCGACGGCAAACCCTTGCTGGCGACCGCGGCAAGGATGACGGTTTCCTGCGAGACCTTGGACGGGTCCGATCCCCAAAGGATCATTAACCGTGCCAGCGTGGTTTCGACGGTCAGCAACTCGTTGCGCCAGGGCGTGCCGGTTACGATCGAAACGACCGGGCCTGGTCGCTCATAGGCGATTATATATTTGACAGACCCAATCCGACGTGCGATAACAAATCCAAGGAGTTATCGCTATGTCTGTTCTGTCCCGCCCCTACTTCCACGACGAAGCCGCCGCATTTGAGCATGTAGAGGGCATGCTGTGGCCGCAGGGTCCGGTCTGCCATCATTGCGGTTCCATGGAGAAGCATTACACATTGAAGGGCGGTCGCACGAAGCCTTCCAAGAAGAACCCGAACGGCGTCGAAATCCACGGCCTCTACAAGTGCCGCGATTGCCGCAAGAAGTTCACGGTTCGCATGGGCACGATCTTCGAGGAAAGCCATTTGCCGCTGCACATCTGGTTGCAGGCTTTGCATGCCATGTGCGCGAGCAAGAAGGGCGTCTCGGCTCATCAACTGCACCGGGCTCTGGAAATCACCTATAAGTCCGCTTGGTTCATGTGCCATCGCATTCGCGAGGCCATGCGCTCTGGCGACTTCACTCCCATGGGCGGCAACGGCAAGACCGTTGAAGTTGACGAGACCTATACGGGCCGTCTGGCTGGCACCCCGCTAAAGCGCGGCGGCGGCGCTCACAAGAACACTGTCGTCACGCTTGTCGAGCGTGGCGGTCGCGCCCGTTCCTTCCATGTCGATACCGCCCGCATTGGCACGATCCTGCCGATTGTCCGCTCCAACATCGCCAAGGAAAGCGCGTTGATGGCTGACGAGGCTGGCATGTACCGCCGCGTGGGCCAGGAATTTTCCTCACACGATGTCGTCACGCATTCCAAGGAGGAATATGTCCGTTACGAAGGCGAAAAGACCGTCCACACCAACACCGTGGAAGGCTTCTATTCGATCTTAGCGCGGCATGAAAGGCGTTTATCAGCATTGCGCGGAAACACCATTTGCACCGCTATCTGGCCGAATTCGATTTCCGCTACAGCAACCGCATTGCCATGGGTGTTGATGACAATGTTCGGTCGCTCATTGCCTTGAGGGGTGCCAAGGGCAAGCGCCTTACCTACCGACCAGTTGCTTGACGCCAAAAAGGCACACTACCGCAAGCCGGTTCAACTGGATCTTCCCCTGTGGAAGGGCGAGCCGTTCCGGTTCCGGAATAAACGTCGTTAACTCCAATTGTGGCAACGAGTCAAAACCCGATCAAGATAAAATCTGGTAGCTAAGCGGTTGATAGCTTACAGATTTGTCTTGGGTCGGGTGTCACTTAGCGATTCTCAGTCAAGATAAATCAGGCCCAAATCGGCACGTAGGTTCCCGCACGAGTGCTCCACGAATCGGCTGCTTTTATCTGCCGTTCTTCAAGAGCTTGGTTGAGGACGCGCGAAACTTGAGAGGCGTTTTTGTCATCGATCCCCAAACGCATCCGCAGCGACGCATTAGTCATCCTGTCACCTTTCATATAGGCGATCACGGCGTGATGGTAGCAAGCACGTACTCTCTCGTTCGGCGTGGTGTCTCTGAATGGCCTTGGGCCATATAGGATAGTGCGATGGTTGTCCCCATCTGTGCGAAAATCGGGTGCTGGAAGGATTAGTTTCTCGGCAGATAGCACGACCTTATCAATGCCGCTGCCGCGTTCCTCGCAAATGAATGCCCTCCGCATCATTCCGGCGAGCAATTCATTTCGAGATCGAGGCGGGAAATCGATGAACCGTTGCGGGTCGATAAGCGGGCGACCAGGATTCGATATCTCGATCCGATCTTTGAAAATTTCCACCATCGGGCCTGTGCCTGTGATGGCGAAGTCTTGGTGTATCAGGGCGTTGGCCACGGCCTCGCGGATCATTTCCTCACCATAGCTCTCGCGAACATGGCGAAACGCGCCTTCGATCCTCTCCGACTGAGGCAACACGCTCATTATGTATTTAATCAAGCCCTTAAACCCGCTCGCGTAGCCGCGCCCTCCGGGCTGTTCTTTGACCGTAACGGTGCGCGACTTCCCCTCGTACTGAATAACTCGCACCAGCTTCCTAGCTACCGGTTCAAAATTTTCAAGCTTGCGAGCAAAAAGAACCGCCCCAAAATTGGTCACGTCGAAACGGGTACCCTCACGGGTAATGATCCTGTCCGTTCGCAGCTTGTTAAGCACATCCACGGGGCTGTCCGGTTGCTTTTGGCGCAACAGCTCGAAGTAGCTCTGGTAGTCGATCAAATCCAAAACGTGGTAGTCACTAAGTCCAGTAAGCGCATTGCCTTTCTCCCAAACAAACGGCCGCAACGCAGCCGTAAGCGCAGCCTCTCGCTCTGGAAAGCTGGACAGTTTCGGAGTGGCGCTGCCTATTCGAATGTAGGCGATATGCTTGAATTTGGTGGTTATCGAACTGGCCGCCGGTATGCGGAGAAGCACGACGCGGAAACCGTCGATTTTCGCCTCAAAGAACTTGAGATGGATGCTGGGCTGTAGCATCTGCGACAGCCACAGTTCCATTTCTTGGTTAGAGCCGCCGGGAACCTTGCCCCTCTGATCGAAAGTAGTTCCTACTAGGTCATGGGTGCCGTCTCGGATGCCCCAAACGATATACGCATGTGCCTCGCCCTCAAGACACGCCGCGTTTGAAAGGGCTGAAACAAGCGCGCCAATCTGCTCTGCATGGTCCGAGTTTTCCTTGAACTCGCAAAAGCCATTCTCGGCGGGCATGTCCCGCAAGTCTTGGATCAAGTCTATCAACTGGTCAGATTGCATCCGTGTCGTCCCGCCATGGCAGAATGTGTTATAGTCTGCCCAAACCCAGTAGAGAGGCTAGCATGCCCGCAGAGAAAGAGAAAAAGCAGATCGACAAGTTCCGCGACCTAGCGCGGGAGATTGAAACCGTCGATTCCGAAGAGCCTTTGAATGAGGCGCTTAGGAAGGTGGCGAAGTCACCACCTCCGAAAAAGCAGGAGAAGGATGCCGACTAGGTTTTCTTTTTTCGAGGCTTGCGAGGGGAGTAAGCTTTGACGATTTTTGCATCGCGGATGTTCTCGCCCACCTTTCGGGCGACGATATGAATCATGACAGGTCTATGGTTCCATTCCGCTGTGGAAATGGCCTTTTGGTATCGTGATCCAACCAGCGGGTCCTCCAATTGGGCAATGAAATTACGGCCTTCCCCACCGACTTCTTCAAGGCGCACATCGTAGCTATCGGTATCATTTGAATCGACGCCGACCACAAGAAACAGGCCAGAGAACACCAGTTTTACTGACTTCGCCCTAGTGGATTTTGTTATCGAGTTTATTGTTTCTCGGTCAACTGTTACACCCTGAATAGTAACACTATCGGCCCCACCGCTATTCCGCAGTATTTCTTCGGTCGCTTGCCGGCTATGATCGGCCACGTCGCTGGCAATTGGCGATGCCTTAATCGCCCTTTTTACGATTTTAGCTTTATCGCCGCCCTCTGCGACCAAGCCTTGGATGATATCCATTAAGCGGGACTTTTCTTGGGCCTCTAAATCTCTGCCCTTTTCACTTTCCTCGATGCGGCGCGCCTCTAGGCGCTCGCTTGACTCTATCCTTCTTTCCTCCACCTGATTGTCCATGTAGTGCAAAACTGGGCCGTTGCCAAAGTACAGCACGAGAGCCAGAAGCACAGCTACAAACACGTCTTTTTTATCCATTTTATCAATAAGCTTGTTCCCGAGTTCTTTAGCCTGACCTTCGGCTTTGGCCTGAAGATCAGAACTTCCCTTACCTACCCTGAAAACGAGTTCCAGCGACTCTTTCTCCAAATCCGACAAACGAGTTATTCGGTCATCTGATTTCAGCAAAAGGGCGGCTGTACGGTAAAATCCATTCTGATATTCGATCAGGCCCCGCATCACTGTCGACGTGATACTTTGATCGAAGTTTCGGCCCGAGTAAGTAAAACGTGCGGCTAGCCAGTCCGCTCCGTCGAAATCAAGGATGCAGTTTCGATAATCTAGGGTCCTATCTAAAACGCCCTTGAGGGCGTCCCATGCATCTTGCTCAGTTCGGATATGAAGAACAAACGGCTCTGCTGTGGCTACCAATCAAACCTCCCAAACCCGCCGAAATGTGGGCTCGTAAGCAAGAAAGGTCAAGTGGGTCTGTCAAGTATACAATCGCCCGCTCATAACGGGTTCAAACCATGAACAAAATCTGGCATGGTGCCGTCATGCCAATCATCTCACCGATTCCCCTCAACCCCCTGATCGACGGTCGCCAGTCCGAACGCGCCATGCTGGTGCGGCGCGGCGTGCAGCGGCTGCTCCGCGAAATGGGCGCGCATGTGCTGCCTGAACTGTCGCTGGCCACCGGCCGCCGCGCCGACCTTGTCGCGCTGACCCGCCAGGGCGACATCTGGATCATCGAGATCAAATCCTCGATCGAGGATTTTCGCGTCGACCGCAAATGGCCCGACTACCGGCTGCACTCGGATCGCTTCTTCTTCGCCACCCATCCCGGGGTGCCGGCGGAGATCTTTCCCGAAGAATGCGGCTTCATCCTCTCCGACGGTTATGGTGCGGAGATTTTGCGCGAGGCTCCCGAGCACCGCATGGCGGCGGCGACGCGCAAGGCGCTGATGCTGCGCATCGCGCGGGCCGGCGCCGCGCGGCTGCTGGCGGCGGAGCTCGCCGGAGTGGCCGTGCCGGCGCTGGAGGGGGAGAGCGAATAGGCTGCCTCACAGGACCTGCGCTTGTGGCCGCCCTACTCCTCGCCCTCATCCGCCCCGCCCGCCGCCGGCGCCATCAGCAGGACGGCCGCGCCGAGCAGCGCCGCGACCAGGGAGCCGGCGAGAATGCCGACCTTGACGGCGTCCTGCAGCGCCACGTCGCTGGCGAAGGCGAGCAGGCCGATGAACAGGCTCATGGTGAAGCCGATGCCGCACAGCAGCGAGATGCCGATCATGTGCAGCCAGCCGGCATTTGCCGGCAGGTCGGCGAGACCGAAGCGGATGGCGAGCGCGGAGGAGCCGAACACGCCGACCAGCTTGCCGACGACGAGGCCGGCGGCGACGCCGAGCGTCAGCGGCTCGAACAGCGCACCGACGCTGAGCCCCGCCAGCGAAACGCCGGCATTGGCAAAGCCGAAGATAGGAATGACGACGAAGGGCACTATTGCGTGCAGGCCGTGCTCGAGCCGGTGCAGCGGCGAGTGGTCGAGATCGTGTTCGATGCCGGCGGTGCGTTCGAGCGGAATGGTCAGCGCCAGCGCCACGCCGGCAAGCGTGGCATGCACGCCCGACTTCAGCACCAGCACCCACAGGATCGCACCGAGCACGAGGTAGGGCACGAGGCTCATCACCCGCATGCGGTTGAGCACGACAAGCGCGGCGATGACCGCGAAGGCGGCGCCCAAATAGGCAAGCGACAGGCCGCCCGTATAGAAGATCGCGATGATGACGACCGCGCCGAGATCGTCGATGATGGCAAGGGCGGTGAGGAAGATCTTCAGTGAGGCCGGCACCCGGCTGCCGAGCAGTGACAGCACGCCGAGGGCGAAGGCGATGTCGGTGGCGGTCGGGATCGCCCAGCCGGACAGCGCGCCCGCATTGTCACGGTTGATGGCGACATAGGCCAGCGCCGGCACCACCATGCCGCCGGCCGCCGCGATGCCGGGCAGCACCCTGCGCGGCCAGGTCGAGAGCTGGCCGTCCAGCATCTCGCGCTTGATCTCCAGGCCGACGAGCAGGAAGAATACCGCCATCAGCCCGTCATTGACCCAATGCGACACGCTGAGCGGGCCGAGATAGGCGTGGAGGACGGCAAAATAGGTTCCGGAGAGCGGTGAATTGGCGACGATCAAGGCCAATGCCGCCGCTGCCATCAACATGATGCCGCCGGCCGCCTCGCTGTCGAGAAATTCGCGCAAGACGGAAACCGGCCGCTGTTTCAAGTCCCGCATGTCACCCTTCCGTCATGCCGCCAATTTCGAACTTGCCCATTCTCCCCACCTGCCTGCCGGCATCCTCTCCTCGTATAGTGACGGGGAGAGGGACGCTGTCATAGCCGGTTTCGCCAATCACCGGCGTTACGGAATGGGCGCCAGCGCTGCGGCCGGCCTCTTTCTCCCCGTCACCATACGGGGAGTAATGCCCGGCAGGGCAATGAGGGGCGGCGCCGAGTTCGACAATTGGTATGCTCCGCCATGATGAGAAAACCGGTCCGAAGGAATTGCCCCCGCGTCCAACGCTCCTAGCGCGGCGCGCGCTTGGCCAGGATGCGCTGCAGGGTGCGGCGATGCATGTTGAGGCGGCGCGCGGTCTCGGAGACGTTGCGCTCGCACATTTCGTAGACACGCTGGATGTGCTCCCAGCGCACGCGGTCGGCCGACATCGGATTTTCCGGGGGTGCGGCGCGCTCGCCGGCCGTGCGGGTGAGCGCGGCAAAGACGTCGTCGGCGTCGGCCGGCTTCGACAGATAGTCGACGGCGCCGAGCTTCACCGCCGTCACCGCGGTGGCGATGTTGCCATAGCCGGTCAGGATGATGGCGCGGGAATCCTCGCGCTTCTCACGGATGGCGGCCACGACGTCGAGACCGTTGCCGTCGCCAAGCCGCATGTCGACCACCGCGTAGGCGGGTGGATTGGCGCGTGCCTTGCCGACCGCCTCCTCGACGCTCTCGGCCGTTTCGACCACGAACCCCCTGGTTTCCATGGCGCGGGCCAGACGGGTCAGGAACGGTTTGTCGTCATCGACGATCAGAAGCGAGGTGTCCTCGCCCTCAACCATTGCGCCACTGTTTTCATCGCCTGTCATCGTCTTGAAATTCCTGCTGCCTTAATTTTACGCAGATATAGTTTTGCGTGGCGATTGTCCAATTTAGGCGGTGTCAAACATCGTCGCGGGCGCCGATTCCGGGTTCAGGAAAACATTTCTGGGCCATGAAATCCGCACCATGGCGCCCTCGCCCAGTCCGCTCGAATTGCGAAAGTCGAGCGTGGCGCCCGATCGTTCGAGCAATGTCTTGGCGATGAACAGGCCCAGCCCCAGCCCGCCGCCGGCCTCCGTGCCCTGGCGTGTCGACATATAGGGTTCGCCGATGCGATCGATGATCTCAGGTGGAAAGCCGGGACCGTCATCGATGATCGAGAAGGTGACGGTGGCCTCGTCCCAGCTCCAGCGCACGGTGACGCTCTCGCGGGCGAAATCGACGGCGTTCTCCACCAAATTGCCAAGGCCGTAGATGACGCCCGGGTTGCGGCGCCCGACTGGTTCGGGGCCGCTGCGCTCGCCCGGCCTGAGCTTGATCGAGATGCCGAAGTCGCGGTGCGGCGCGGTGACCTCCTCGACCAGCGAGGTCAGCGGCAGGCGGGACAGATGCGCCTCGCCCTCGGACGACAGGCTGGTCAGGCGCTTGAGGATCTCGCGGCAACGCTCGCTCTGGGAGCGCAGCAGTGTGACGTCCTCCCCGTATTTCGCGTCCTTGCCGAGCGCCTTCTCCATCTCCTTGGCGACAAGCGTGATGGTGGCGAGCGGTGTGCCGAGCTCATGCGCGGCGGCGGCGGCCAGCCCGTCGAGCGCCGACAGATGCTGCTCGCGCTGGAGCACCAGTTCGGTGGCGGCGAGCGCATTGGCCAGGAGCCGGGCTTCCGCGGCCACGCGGAAGGCGTAAATGGCGGTGAAGGCGATCGAAGACAGCACCGCCATCCACATGCCGGCAACATAGATGAAGGGCATCGCCAGCGGCGCGCCTTCATGCCAAGGCAATGGCAAGTGGAAAAAGACCAGCAAGGTCGCCGCCGTCATCACCAGCCCCCCGAGAACCGCGGTCAGGCGCAAGGGCAGCGACGTCGCCGAAATCACCACGGGCACTGTCATCAGCAGCGAGAACGGATTGGTTAGGCCGCCGGTCATGTAGAGCAGGCCGGCAAGCTGGAGGCTGTCGAAGATCAGAATGCAGAAGGCCGCGAACGGCGAGAGCCGGTGCGCGGCCGGGAACCGGAAGGCGAGGAACAGGTTCATCCAGGCCGAACAGGCGATCAGGGCAAAGCACAGGCTGACCGGCAGCGGGAATTTCAGGCCGTAGGCGACAAAAAGCACCGTCACGCTCTGGCCGACAATGGCAAGCCAGCGCAGCCGGATCAGCGTGTTGAGGCGCAGTCTCTGGCTCTGCTGGAAATCGGGAGAACGCAATACGTTGATCATGGCCATGAAATACAGCCGGGGAACGGCGAGCGCTAGTAGCGCTGCACCAGGGGCTGGACGGTTGGAGCTTCCCCTACGTCGTCATCCACGGGCGGAGCGGAAGCGAAGCGGACGCGGAGACCCGAGGATGACGAGTGATGGCGTTTGCGCCAATCAATCGCCAAGCAACTACGTCCCGCGCGGCTTGGCGCGGCTGGTGGCGGCGGCGAGCAGCGGATTTTCCGGCCATACGTGCTTGGGATAACGGCCGCGCATGTCGGCGCGCACATCGGCCCAGGAGCCGCGCCAGAAGCCGGGCAGGTCGCGCGTCGTCTGGATCGGCCGGTGCGCGGGCGACAGCAGTTCGAGCGTCAGCGGCACGGTGCCGCCGGCGATTGCAGGGTGCCGGTCGAGGCCGAACAGTTCTTGGACGCGGACGGCCAGAACGGGCCATTCCCTGTCATAGCGGATCGGCACGCGGCTGCCGGACGGCACGTCGAAATGGGTCGGCGCAAGCGCGTCGATCCGGCGCTGCAAATCGTGCGGCACAAGCGCCGTCAGCCCGGCCGAGACAACACCTGGATCGATGGCCGCGAAGGATGCCGCACCGGACAAAAATGGCAGCAGCCAGTCGTCGAGGCGTTCGACAAGTGCCGTATCGGACATATCGGGCCATGGCGCCCCAAGGCCGCGGTGCAGCCAGGACAGACGCTGGCGCAGCGTCTGCGCCTCCTTGCTCCAGCTCAGCAGCGAAAGTCCATGTTCGCGCAAGGCGTCAAGCATGGCGCGGTCGGCCTCGGCGCCGGCCGGCGCGGGCAGCATGCGTTCGGCGAGCGTGATGGCGCCGAGACGCACGGTTTCGCGCACGCGCACGGCGCGGCGCTCGCGATCGAAGCTGGTTTGCCTGCGTGTCTCGATCCTGTCGGCCAGTACGGCGCGGATATCGTCCTCGCTGATCGCCGCCGCCGCCGCGATGCGCGCATTCTGCGCCTTTCCCTGCAGGTCGGCGACAACCAGAAACGCCTCGCCGGCAAGCGGATCGGCAGCGTCGAGCATGGCGCCGGAGCCGTTGGCCAGCACGAAACGACCGCGCTCGCCCCGCGCCTTGGCGACACGGTCGGGCCAGGCATGGATGAGGAGAGGACCAGCGGAAACGGCATCGCTGTTTTTCGCTCCGCCCAGCTGCCTCGCCAGGCGTTCGGCGAGCTGCCGCGCGGCGGTGGCGCGCGGCGATCTTTCCTGGCGAAAGCGCATCAGCCGCCGTTCGAGATCGGCGCCGTCACCGCCCAGCCCGCGTTCGGTCAGCAGAACCGCGAGCATGGCCGCCTCGCCGGCATGGCCGCCGCTGGCTGCCTCGGCGACCATATGCGCCAGCCGCACCGGCAGGGCGAGCTTGCGCATCGCGGCGCCCGCCTCCGTCAGCCGTCCTGCCTCGTCGATGGCATGAAGCGCGCGCAGCAACGCCCTTGCCTCGTTGAGCGCCGGGGCCGGCGGCGGATCGAGGAAGGCGAGGCTCGTCGGATCGGCGACGCCGAAGGCGGCGCAGTCGAGCAGCAGGCCGGAAAGATCGGCCTCTAAGATTTCCGGCGGGGTGAAGGCGGGAAGCGACGCCATCTGTTCCGCGCGCCACAGACGGATGGCGACGCCGGCCTGCGTGCGCCCGGCACGGCCGGCGCGCTGGTCGGCGGACGCCTTGCTGACGCGCACGGTTTCCAGCCGGGTCAGGCCGCTCGCCGGCTCGTAGCGCGGCAGGCGCGACAGGCCGGAATCGATGACCACGCGAACGCCATCGATGGTGATCGAGGTCTCGGCGATCGAAGTGGCCAGCACCACCTTGCGGCGGCCCGCCGGCGCCGGCCTGATCGCCGCGTCCTGCGCCTTGCCGTCGAGCATGCCGTAGAGCGGCACGATATCGGTGTCGGCGCCGACCTTGCCGGCCAGCCGCTCGGCGGTGCGCTCGATCTCGCGCTGGCCGGGCAGGAAGGCAAGCACGCTGCCGCTCTCGTCGGCAAGAGCGGAGCGGATCGCCTTGGCCATGGCGTCTTCGATTGCAATGCCGGCCGGCCGTTCGTCGTAGCGGACGTCGACCGGGAAAGCGCGGCCTTCGCTTTCGATCACCGGCGCGCCGGACAGCAGCTTCGCGACACGGGCGCCGTCCAGCGTGGCCGACATGACCAGCAGACGCAGGTCCGGGCGCAGCGCGCCTTGCACGTCGAGCGCCAAAGCGAGGCCGAAATCGCCGTCGAGCGAGCGCTCGTGGAATTCGTCGAAGATCACGGCCGAGATTCCGGGCAGTTCGGGATCGTCAAGGATCATCCGCGCCAGCACACCTTCGGTGACGACCAGTATTTTTGTCCGGGCCGAAGTCCGGTTCTCCATGCGCATGGCGTAGCCGACGATGGCGCCGGGCTCCTCGCCCAGAAGTTCGGCCATGCGGCGAGCGGCGGCGCGGGCGGCGAGCCGGCGCGGCTCCAGCAACACGATCTTGCCGGCACCCAGCCATGGCGCATCGAGCAGCGCCAGGGGCACCAGCGTCGTCTTGCCGGCGCCTGGCGGCGCCACCAGCACGGCGCTGTTGCCGGAGCCGAGCGCCTCGCCCAGCGCCGGCAGCACGGCGGATACCGGAAGCTCCGGCAAGGGTTTTGTCGTCATCGCGCCCGCATATCAGCGCTCGTGGTCGCCATGCAACCGGCGTCGGATCAAAGCCGGGTGCGCGAAAACGGGTTCCAGCGCACTGTGCCCAGCCGCACTTCCTCGCGCACCATGGTGAGCAGGCCGGACCCACCGACAACCGCGAGGCCGACCAGCGACAGCCAGTCAGGATATTCCCGGAAGAACAGCGCACCGAGGATGACCGCCCAGACCATCTGCGAGTAATGCGTCGGCGCGATCCGGTTGGCGGGCGCGTATTTGACGGCCAATAGCTGCAGCAATTGCCCGCAAGCGGTGAAGGCGCCGGCTATCATCAGCCATGCAAGCTGTTTTGCGTCGGGAAGCGTGAACGAGGTGGCGGCGATGCCGATGCCGTTGAACAACAGGCCGTAGCCGATCAGCACGCCGAGCATGGTCGTGCGCTTTTCCTGCTTTGCCAGCGAGCGCATCAGGATAACGCTCGCCGCAGCGAGGAAGGCAACGCCGAAAGCGGCGAGGTGTCCAAGACTGAGTTCGCGAAAACCCGGTCGCACCACCAGCATGACGCCGGCAAAGCCGGCGACCACCGCCAGCCACCGCCACGGACCGACCTTTTCCTTGAGGACGACCGTGGAGAGGATGGTGACGCAGAGCGGCGCCAGGAAGACGAGCGCGTAGACTTCCGCCAGCGGAATGGTGGTGAAGGCATAGACGCTGAGCACGCCCGACGCGATGCCCGCCAAGGCGCGCGCCTGCACCGCCCAGGGACGTTTGGTGCGCCAGAAATCACGCCAACGCTCGTCCGCCGGCCGGGTGAAGAAGAGAAAACAGCCGGCAAACAATATCGAGAAGAAACCGATCTCGAACACCGTGAACTGCCCGCCCAGGCTTTTGACAACGGCATCGCTGCCCGAATAGCTTGCATAGGCGATCAGGGCGAGCAGGATTCCGTTCGTCACGTTTTTCCATTTCCGGGGAGAGAAGCGTTGAAGATACTGGCGCTCGGCGCGCATCCTGACGACATCGAGATATTCATGTTCGGTACGATGGCGGCCTATGCGGCGCAAGGCGCAGAACTGACTTTTGCCGTGGCCACGGATGGTGCCAGGGGCGGCAAGAGCGATCCCACGGTTCTCGCCCGTGTCCGTCGCGAGGAGGCAACAGCCGCGGCCGCGCTGCTCGGGGCGGTGCCGCGCTTCCTCGACTTTCCCGACGGCGGGCTGACGGCGGATGCCGCGCTGATCGGCGCGCTGAAGACGCTGATTGGCGAGAGCGGACCGGACCTGGTGATCACACATGCGCCCAACGACTATCACGCCGACCACCGCGCGCTGTCGGACGCCGTGCGCATCGCGGCCTCGTTCGCCGTGCCGGTGCTGCATGCCGACACGATGGGCGGCACCGGATTCGCCCCGACCCACTATGTCGACATATCAGCCCAGGCCGAGATCAAGGCCAAGGCGATCCGCCTGCACCAGTCGCAGGATCCGGAGCGCTTCGTCGAGATAGCCCGCACGCAGAATTATTTCCGCGCCGGCCAGTGCAACGGCGCGCCGGGATCACAGGCGGAAGCCTTCCGCTTCGAGCCCATGTTTCCGTTTGCAGACATTCGCGAGCTGCTGCCGCCGGCGCCGCCGATCCGTCCGGTGATGGTGAGCACCAAAAGGGTCGACTGAGCCGGGAGACGGCTCCTCGACACGCCGACCGTGCCCGACGACGAGACCACCGGCTGGGGGACGCGCCGGTGCACATGGCCACATAGGAACGCCGGGCCGGACCGTTTCTTCCCGGAAGGCCACGATGCCGCACCTTTGCGGCCAAGACCGGACCGGATCAGACGAATTGAGGGAAGACATCGCCGGAAAAAACAGCATAGGCTATTGCCTGGACGGCAAATCTTTCCTGGGGAGGAAACGGATGGCTTCACGCTATCACGAGGTCTATGACGGCTGGAAACGCGATCCGGAAAAGTTCTGGGCGGACGCGGCTGGCGCCATCGATTGGTACACGCCTTACGACAAGGTGTTCGATGCGGAAGCCGGCGTCTATGGCCGCTGGTTTACCGGCGCCACCTGCAACACCTGCTACAATGCCCTCGACCGGCATGTCGCCGGCGGGCGTGCCGACCAGATCGCGCTGATCCATGACAGCGCCATCACCGGCACCGTGAAGACATTCACCTATGCCGAGCTCAAACGCGAAGTGGTGGCGCTGACCTCGGTGCTGAAGAACCGCGGCGTCGGCAAGGGCGACCGCGTCATCATCTACATGCCGATGGTGGCGGAAGCGGCCATCGCCATGCTTGCCTGCGCCCGCATCGGCGCCGTGCATTCGGTCGTCTTCGGTGGTTTTGCCTCGCATGAGCTCGCCACCCGCATCGACGACGCCAGGCCGAAGCTGATCATCTCGGCCTCCTGCGGCCTGGAGCCCGGCCGCATCGTCGCCTACAAGCCGCTGCTCGACAAGGCGATCGAGGTATCCCGCCACAAGCCGGACGCCTGCCTGATCCTGCAGCGCGACCAGCTGCGCTGCGAGCTCAGGGACAATTACGACATCGACTATGCGGACGCGGTCGCGCGCGAGCGGGCGGCCGGCGCCAATGTCGATTGCGTTCCGGTGCTGGCCACCGATCCGCTCTACATCATCTACACGTCAGGCACGACCGGTCAGCCCAAGGGCATCGTTCGCGACAATGGCGGCCACATGGTGGCGCTCGAATGGACGATGGAAAACGAGTTCGGCGTCAAGCCGGGCGAAGTGTTCTGGGCGGCGTCCGACGTCGGCTGGGTGGTCGGCCACTCCTACATCGTCTACGGGCCGCTGCTGCATGGCTGCACCAGCGTGCTGTTCGAAGGCAAGCCGGTCGGCACGCCCGATGCCGGCACCTACTGGCGGGTGATCGCGCAGCATGGCGTGGTCGCCCTGTTCACCGCGCCGACGGCGTTCCGCGCCATCAAAGGGCAGGATCCCAAGGGCGAATTCGTCGGCAGATACGACCTGTCGAAATTCCGCACGCTGTTCCTCGCCGGCGAGCGCGCCGACCCCGAAACCATCAAATGGGCGGAGCAGAAACTGAACGTGCCGGTCATCGACCATTGGTGGCAGACCGAGACCGGCTCGCCAATGACGATCAACCCCGCGGGGCTCGGCCTGCTGCCGGTGAAATACGGCTCACCCGGCGTGCCGATGCCCGGCTACGACATCCGCGTGCTCGACGATGCAGGCCACGAGGTGCCGCGCGGCACGCTCGGCAATGTCGTGGTCAAGCTGCCGCTGCCGGCGGGCTGCCTGCCGACGCTGTGGAACGCCGACGCCCGCTTCCGCCAGGCCTATCTCGACGAATTCCCCGGTTTCTACAAGACGGCGGACGCCGGCATGATCGACGAGGACGGCTACCTCTACGTGATGGCCCGCACCGACGACATCATCAATGTCGCCGGCCACCGGCTGTCGACCGGCGCCATGGAAGAGGTGCTGGCAACGCACCCCGATGTCGCGGAATGCGCCGTCGTCGGCATCGCCGACGCGATGAAGGGCCAGGTTCCGCTCGGCTTCGTGGTGCTCAACGCGGGTGTCTCGCGCGAGAGCGGCCTGATCGAGAGCGAAGTGGTGGGGTTGGTGCGCGAACGCATCGGCCCGGTCGCCGCCTTCAGGACGGTGGTGACGATCAAGCGGTTGCCGAAGACGCGGTCGGGAAAGATCCTGCGCGGCACCATGCAGAAGATCGCCGACAAGGAAGACTGGACCATGCCGGCGACGATCGACGACCCGGCCATCCTCGACGAGATCACGGCGGCGATGAGAGCGCGCGGGATCGGGGTTTAACAGGCTGTTCAATCACGGATGGCAGCGCCGGCCCCCTCTCCGTCTCGGCTTCGTCGAGCCGGAGGGGGAGCGCCATATCCGATTGAGTGGGGCCGTCGCCGAAGCAGATGGCTTCCTGCGGCCCGCAATCTTTTATTGTGCAATGCAGCAATGCGCCCTACAGTCGGAGTGGGGGGCCATCGACGAGGTCGCATGGCTCAGCAGACAAAAATCACATTCGGCGGCGTCGACATATTGCGTTTCCTGGCCGCCGTCATGGTGATGTTCTATCACTATGGCTTCTGGGTATGGGCATTCCCTGACGGCGTTTCGGCGCGCGCGACCGGCGGCATCCCGCCCCATCCCGAAATGGCCTTCGTCGGCTCCGGCTGGGTCGGCGTGCAGATATTCTTCGTCATCAGCGGTTTCGTCATCGCCTTCAGCGCCGAGAATTCGACGCCGCTGCGGTTTTTCGAGGCAAGGGTGAAAAGGCTGGCCCCGGCGGTCTGGATCTGCGCGCCGGTCACCGCGGCGGTGCTGCTGCTCACCGGTCTGAGCTGGCCGACCGATGCCGTGGTCAGGCTCGTCCGCGCCGGCCTTTTCGCGCCCTACGGTCCTTGGGTGGACAGCGTTTACTGGACGCTCGGCATCGAGATCGCCTTCTACGCTGTCGTCTGGATCCTGTTGCGACTCGGCCGCTTTCACCTGATGGAGACGGTGGCGGTTGTGATCGGCGTCGTCAGCACGCTGTTCTGGTGCCTCTATTATCCGCTCGGCTGGTCCGACCTTGCCGAAACGCGCTGGCTGCAGCTCGTCCTGGTGCACCATGGCTCTTTTTTCGCCGTCGGCGTGCTTATCTGGCTGATGCGGTTCAAGGCGGTGACGGCCTCGCGCCTGGCCTTCTGCCTGCTGTTCCTGGGCGGGAGCATGCTGCAAATCGCCAGCTCGGTCGATGTCCACAGCGCCAAGGTCGGCGCCGCGATGCCCTATGCGCCGCCGATCCTCGTCTTCCTGGCCGCCATCGCCCTGATGGCGTGGTCGCTGCGGCTCGACCTCAGCTGGAGCGGCTGGCGCCGGATCGGCCTGATGACCTACCCGCTCTATCTGATCCACGACGTCATCGGCGCGGCGATGCTCGGCGCGATGGTCCGCGCGGGATTTCCCTATCTCCTGTCGATGGCAACGGTCGGCGCGACCATGATCGCGGCAAGCTGGCTGGTGGCGACCGAAGCCGAACCGCGCATCCGGCTGCTGCTCGACCACACGGTGTTCCGCTACCGGCTCAAGGCCGCGTAGAAGCGGACTATCGCAATGCCGCGCCGTCCAGCGGCAGCAACGCGGCTTCATCAAAGTGCATCGTCACGGGCTACGATGGCGTCTTTGGATCGGGTGCGGCTGCTTGAATGCCCGTACTTGTTTCGCCGGCTTGTTCGCTTTACGAACGGCCATGACCCTTATCTCTCGCATTGCCGCCCTTGCTTTGCTCGCCGTCATTGTCTTCGCGACGCTGTCGCCAATCCAGATGCGGCCTCACCTGGGTGACGCAAATTTCGAACGCGCCCTCGCCTATGTTCTGTTCGGCGTGGCAATGGGTCTCGGCTTTCCAAACCGCCTGGCTGGAACTGTCACTATCGTCGTTGTCGTAGCCGCTGCGCTGGAGCTGATGCAACTCCTCGAACCCGGTCGCCATGCGCGCCTTTCAGATGGCTCGCTGAAGGCTTTGGCAGGCATCCTCGGAATAGTTGTCGTCCATCTCAGCCTTTTGGTGGCCAGCCGCTATTGGCCGCGCAGGCTGACGTTGCCTGCCGAATGATGCCCGGGTTTAGAGTCCCACTGTAGCGCGCCGCGGCCACAAGGCGATGACCTGCGTCGTCACTCAGGCACGCAATCGCCACGGCCGATGTCAGACCGTTGTTTTGCTGCGCACTTCGGTCTTGTCGAGATAATAGCTCGAGTACTGGCCGAAGAATTTTTCGGACGCTCCGAACGAGCCGTATTTGGCGAGCTTCTTGAGATCGACCTTGTTCAGCACCGCGCCGACGATCTTGTTGGCGACATAGGGTTCGGATTCGAGCATCGACCTCACCATTGCGCGCGGGGTGCGGCCCCATTCGGTGACCAGCACGAAGCCGTCGACAAGCGGCGCGAAGGCCTTGGCGTCGACCACCGGCCCCAGCGGCGGCAGATCGACGACGATGTACTCGAAGGTCTCCTTGGCGTTGTCAATGAAGCGCCGCATGCCGGCCGAGGAGAGAAGCTCGCTGGTGTGCGAGAAATTGCCGCGCAGCACGGCCGGAATGATCGCGAGCTTCGTCTGCCGGTCGATCTTGCCGACCGACTGCCAGGTCTGGCCGCTCACCACCGCTTCCATCAGTCCCTGCTCGGCCTCCATGCCGAGGCTGCGGCTCAAGCCCGGATTGCGCAGGTCGCCGTCGATCAGCAGCGTCCTGGCGCCGTTGGCGGCAAGCAGTCCGGCCAGATTGGCCGCGACAGTCGACTTGCCTTCGCCCGGAAGAACCGAGATGACGCCGATGACGCGGCTGCCCTGCCCTTCCATGACGACGTCGAAGGCGATCTTTGCGCTGCGCAGCGTCTCGGAGAACATCGACGCCGGAGCATCGACGCTGACGCGCATGCGCGCGCGCTTCTCCACGGCGGCCGGCGATTTGGCGGTTTTGAGATCCGGATCGACCTGCTTTTCCTCCCTGGCGGTCTTGCCGCCGATGACAGGCAGGTAACCGAGAAATTTGAGGCCGACGCGGTCGCGGACATCCTCGCCGGTCCTGAAGAAACGTTCGTTGAATTCGTTGAGGCCGCCGAACCCGGCACCCATCAACGTGCCCAGCACAAGCGAGAGCGCCAGCACCACGATCGTGCGCGGGCTGGAGGCGCTGAGCGGCATCGATGCATCCGAGATGATGCGGATCTTGCCGACCGGGAAGGATTGCTGCTGGGCGGCTTCCTCGTAGCGGCCGAGGAATGTCTGGTAGAGCGTGGAGAGCGCCGTCGCCTTCTGGTCGAGTTCACGCAGCTTGACCTGCGACTGGTTGTCGATGGCACTCTTGCCTTGCGCCGCTGCGACATTGGCCCTGAGCGCGGTCTCGCGCGCCAGCGCCACTTCATATTCGTTGCGATAGCTTTCGGTCAGCTGCTTCAGCTCGCCGAATATCTGCGCCGATATGTCGGCCTTCTCCTTGGCGAGCGCCACCGCTTGCGGATGCTGCGGCCCGAAATTGGCCTCGACATCCTGCTGCCGCTTGGCGACGGCGAGATAGCGTGTCTTGAGCGCCGCGATGACCGAGCTGCTCGGCTGGTCGCTCGATATGGCGGCATCCTTGAAGGCGTTCTCCGAGCCGCTTTCGACGATGGACTTGTACTGCTGGTAGCGGGCGCTGGCCCGGGCCGTATCGGCCTGCGCCACGATAAGCTGGGCGTTGAGGTCGGCAAGCTGCTTGGCGCTCATCAGCTGGCCGTCGCTGTTGGCGGACAGTCCGTGCTCGGCCCTGAATTTCTCGACCGCGAGCGATGCCGCCTGCGAGCTTTCGCGCAGTTCCGTCAGCCGGCCCTGCAGCCAGACCGCGGCGCGCTCGGTGGCATCGAAGGAGGCGTCGAGCTGGTCGGCGAGATAGGCATCGGCATAGGCCTTGGTGATCGCGGTCGCCAGTGCCGGATCCGTCGCCTGGTAGCCGAGCGCGATGACATAGCTTCGCCCGACGCGCTCCGCCTGCACTTCGTTCTGCAATTTGAGGATCGCGTAGTCACGACGTGAGGTCGCGATCAGTGCATCGCGGGTGGCCGGGTCGAGCTTGGTGACGTCGCCGACGCCCGGCATGGGAGGACTGGGGCGAACATACTGGATCAGGCCGCGGATCAGGCCGATGCCCTGGGCGAGCGCCGACTGGGGCGGGTTCATGAACGCGTCGTTGCGGTCGAGCTTCAGCTTGTCGACGACCACGGCGGCAAGCCGCGTCGAGGTCAGGATTTCGATCTGGCTCAGGATGGCCGAATCGGTCTGCATGGTCGTCGACGCCGCCGAAATGTCGTCGACGATCTTGTTCAGCCCCTCATCGATCAGCACGCTCGAGACTGACTGGTATTTGGGCGGCGTGGTCTGCAGATAGAGCAGGCCCATGACAAGCCCAATGACCGCGCCCAGGACAACCACCTTGGCCTGCCGCGCAGCCATGCCAAGCAGCCGCTCGACATC
Organism: Mesorhizobium sp. B2-3-2; assembly: GCF_006442295.1. NCBI lineage: Bacteria > Pseudomonadati > Pseudomonadota > Alphaproteobacteria > Hyphomicrobiales > Phyllobacteriaceae > Mesorhizobium > Mesorhizobium sp. B2-3-2. The sequence goes on from NZ_VFWA01000003.1 coordinate 310,644, forward strand.
GATGAAGTCTTCGCCGTCTCCTGCTTCCGAATTCGGCAATGGCATCCTCTTGTCGAGAGGAAAGTTGGCATAGTTCATCTTCGGTCCAATTCCAGAGCCCGTCCATCCCAATCATCGGGATGGGCTCTATCTCACTGTTTGAACATGATCTTTTCCGAAAACCGCCTTGCGCTTTCCGGGATCATGCCTTGGCTCCCAGGCACTTCGAAGATCGGGAGCATTGCCGAAAAGCAACGCAAGTTCCATGCCGGACGCCACAGGGCCTTCCGGGCATCGAACCGTCAGCCGTCCGACAATGCTCCCGAAACATGGGCATTATGCGGCTTCTTCCTGTCGTTCATGCGACCGGACGAACTCCTGAAGCATCTCGAAAACCGGACCTTTCATGTCATCGCGCGCCAAGGCGAAGGCGATGTTGGCCTGGATGAAGCCCTCCTTCGAGCCGCAGTCGAACATGCGGCCCTTGAAGGGCTGGGCAAAGAACGACTGCTCCTGCGCCAGGCGCACCATGGCGTCGGTCAGCTGGATCTCGTTGCCGGCGCCGCGCTGCTGGTTGCCGAGCAGGGCGAAGATCTCAGGCTGCAGGATATAGCGGCCGTTGATGTAGAAATTCGACGGCGCAGTGGCCGGCGCCGGTTTTTCGACCATCGCCGTCACCTCGAAACCGCCGCCAATGTCGGCGCCGCGGCCGACAATGCCGTATTTGTTGGTCTCGGTCGGGTCACAGCGCTCGACCGCAATGACGTTGCCGCCGGTCTCGGCATAAAGATCGGCGACCTCGGCCAGGCAGCCGCGGCCGCCGAACGAGACCATATCAGGCAAAAGCAGGGCGAAGGGCTCGTTGCCGATGACCTCGCGCGCGCACCAGACGGCGTGGCCAAGGCCTTGCGGGGATTGCTGGCGGATGAAGCTGGTGGCGCCGGCCACCGGCAGCAGGCTTTCCAGCGACTGCAATTGCGCCTTCTTGCCACTCTGCTCCAGCGTTCCGATCAATTCCGGATGCAGGTCGAAATAATCCTCGATGACCGCCTTGTTGCGGCCGGTCACGAACACGATGTGCTCGATGCCGGCCTCGAAGGCCTCATCGACGGCGTATTGCACGACCGGCCGGTCGACGACGGGAAGCATTTCCTTCGGCATCGACTTGGTCGCCGGCAGGAACCGCGTTCCAAGCCCCGCCACCGGTATCACGGCCTTCCTGATTTTCTTCATCGCAAATTCCTTCTGAGGAGATCGATTTCAGTCCATTCGCAGGCCAGGAAAAATCCCTCCCTGTGCCTGCATCTTCACCTCCCCGCCCCCACGGCAAATTGTGCCGCTACTCGTCGCAACCGCACGGCGATCGGCATGCCCATATGCCTGACCGCCGCCGGGTCGCTGAGCGCCGTCCGGATCGCCTTGAGCGGAGACCGCGCCTTGATGTGCTGGACCATCGACAGGAAGGAGGCTGCCTTGCGCAGGCTGCGGCTGCGCCGGGCGAACGCCGCTTGCGCGGCCGCGTCCATCTGATGGCTTTGAGCGAAAATTGCATCGGCCTTGCGCATCGCCTCGACGTGATGAGGCTCGAGCACGCGCGAAATGGAGCCGCTGCGGATGTGATAGGCATAGCCGATGTCAGGCTCGACCACGCACCTGCCGCCCATGGCGAGGGCGTTGGCCAGGAATATGTAATCTTCGCCGATGATCAGGTCCTCGTCGTAGCGAAGTCGGTTTTCTTCCAGGAAGTGGCGCTCGAAGATCGGCTTGAGATAGCCGAGATTGAACTTCGATTCGAAGACGACGTTGCCGGCGATATAGCTGGCCAGCGAGATCTCGCCCAATTCCTCCAGATAGCGTGTCGGAAACATCGCATCGTCGGTCACGCCGTCCTCGCGGACGACCTGGAGGTTGTCGACGGCGATTTGCGCGCCCGCCCTTTCAGCCCGCGCGATCATGGCGGCGATGCGGCCGGGATAGACCGCGTCGTCGGAATCGAGGACCGCGATCCAGCGGCCTCGGGCAGCCTCGAGGCCGGCATTCCTGGCGCCGCCGGGGCCCCTGTTGTGCGCAAGCGCCACGACGCGCACGCTGTCCTGCGGATAGGCCCTTGCCACGTCGAGCGTCGCGTCGCGCGACTTGTCGTCGACGACGACGACCTCGACGCTGACACCCTTTTGCGCGATGGCGCTGGCGATCGCCCGGTCGAGGGTCGCCTCGGCGTTGTAGGCTGCAATGACGAAGGAAACGTCCGGGACGAAGCTGACGTCAGGCTGCACGCTTGCCTCCTTCCTGTGGCGAGGGCTGGCCGTAGAGGCGGATCTCGCGGATGCCGACAAGGCCGCTGACGACGCCGACATGCATAATGCCGCGCAGCACGCTGCGGTTCCGCCGCACGGGGCTTCCAAGGAAGGGAAACGCCGCGGCGAAGCAATAGGCTGCCTTTGCCGCGGCAATGCCAACCTGTTTGACCAGGCCAATGCCGCTCGCATTGCGCCCCAGGAGATGGCCATGCGTCTGCCCGACGCGGAAGCGGCGGCGGCCAAGCCAGTCGAACGCGGCCCTGGTCCGCGGCACGATCTCGTCCACCCAAGCTTCCGGAGAAAAGGCGATTCGACCGCCTGTCTTGTGCATCTGGTCGAAGAACTCGGTGTCCTCGCCGCCGGTCTGGCCACGTGCCAGGCTGAAGCGGCGCCCGCGCAGGCTGTCCGAATCCATGTCGAGCAGCACGTTGCAGGTGTAGCCGGTGCGGATTTCGCCGCGCACCCAGACCGGCAAGGTCGAATGGAAGTCGCCACGCCGCATCCAGTCCGGCGCGTCGGCGCCGTAGCGCGCCTTGACCGGGCCCAGCACGGCGGCGGCGCCACTTGCCTGGGCCGTTGCGACGAGCTCGGCAAGCCAGCGCGGCGAAGCCGTCTCGTCGTCGTCGATGAAGGCGACGAAATCCGACGTGCTGGCGTCAAGGCAGGCGTTGCGGGCGATCGAGATGTTGCGCGCAGGGCAGTGGTGATAGCTGATCGGCAGCGACAGTTCGCGCGCCAGCGCCGTCACCAGATCCCTGGCGCTCGGCGTGTCGTCATTATCGGCGACGATGACACGGACATCGAAACCGGCCGGCCTGTCCATGGCATCGAGCGAGCGCAGCGTGTCGGCCAGTTCCGGCCGGCGGAACGTGCACACGCCGATATCGATGCGGCGGTTCGTGCCTGGAATCGCCATCACGCGACCCCGCGTCGTGCACCGAGGCCGAGAAGCTGTAGCCAGAAACCGACGGACCAGCCGAAATGCATGACCATCGCCGAGACGCCGGCAAGCGCGATGTCGGCATTGCGTTGGCTTACCGCCGTCCACAGGCCATAGCCGAGGCACACAGTCGCCCAGATCAAAAGCGGCACCGCCGCCAGCCAGTGCACGAAGGAAAAGGCCGCGAGCACAACCACCGGGAACACCAGCAGCGGCACCATCTGCCGGACCTTCGGGATGACGCGGTGCTTCAGGACATTTTTGGCGCGACCGCGGCCGTAGCCGAGATACTGGAAGTAGAGGCCGCTGAGCGACGCGCGCGGATAGTAGACCATCTGCGTCCTGCCGCTCATCCAGATTCTGTAGCCGGCCTGCCTCAGCCGGTAATCGAGCTCGGCGTCCTCATTATGGCTAAACGTCTCATCATAGCCACCGACGGCCTGGAAGGCAGAAATCCGCATCAGCGCATGATGGCCGTGATCGACCCATTCTCCGGCGGACACATGCCGGTGCTTGGAACCGCCGGTGCCGAGCTTTGAGTTCTGCGCCGCCGCGGCCGCCTTCTGCACGGTGCCGCTGCCGCTGGTCAGCATGGAAACCACGACCGAATCGGCGCCCGTGGCCAGCGCTTCCTCGACCAGCCGGTCGCAATAATCGGCGGGGTAGCCGCCATGGGCATCGATGCGGATCAGATATTCGGCACCATCGCCGAATCTGGCGACGGCAAGATTGATGGCCGCGCTCTGGATGCGCTTTTCATTGTGGAGCAGGACGATGCGGGGATCCTCTTTCGCGCGCTCGCCGACAATGGCCGGGGTACCATCGGTGCTGCCGCCATCGGCAACGACGATCCTGGCGCCGAGCCTCGCCGCCGCGGGGCCGAGCTGGTCGAGCAGCACACCGATATGAGCTGCCTCGTTGAGGCAGGGAATCACGATCAGGCTGGAGGGGAGCGCTTGCATCATCGGGCGATCTCCATCCTAGGCCAAAGCCTCGGCCGCGAAGGGTTCGCGTATTGCGGCCAGGCTGCGGAGCTTCTCGACCAGGGCCCGGCAATCGCTGCGATCATAGCTCCATATCCTGGGGTTGCGCGACAGAACGCGCTCCTTCAACGTGCTGAAGCGGCGCTCCTCCATCTTGCCGATGGCGGCTTCGAGCGCGTCGGGTGAGGCTTCGGGCAACAGAATGCCGATGCCCTGCCGGCCGAGGAACCGCCCGGTTTCCGTGTTGGCCATCGAGATCGGCACCGCGCCGAAACGGCAGCCCTCATAGAGCCGGTTGGGCAGCAGCCAATCGGAATTCTGGCCCGCCTCGAAGAAATCGATTGCCCAGGAGAAATGCACGTCCCGGTAGATCGCCGCCATGTCCTCCGGGTTGCGGTAGGGTCCGCGAAACGAAAGCCAGGGCTCCGCCTCGACGAAGGCGTGGAAATCCGGGAATTCGGTCAAAGCCGGGCGGCCGCGCAGCACGATCTCGAACCGGCCGTTGGCGCGGCGCGAGAAATCGGCCAGGAGTTCGAGCGAGCGGCGGCAGCGCAATGCCCCGAACCAGCCGATGCGCCAGGGTGGTGCGACAGGCGCCTCGGCCATCTCATGCTCGGCCGGCAGGATCGCTGCTGCCTCGAAATATTTGTTTTCGACCAGTTCGACCGGCGCCGTCACCTGGCCGAACGGCTCGAAATAATTGGCGGTGAACGCGGGCGAGCTGGTCACCAGCAGCTTTACGTCCCTGGCAAGGTAACGTTCCGTGGCACGCAGCGCTCTGCCGACCGCATCGCTGCGAAGCATCAGGCGATGGATGTCGAGGCATTCATAGACGATCGGCACCGCGGCGCCGAATGCCGTGTTGGCGCGGCGGGCGAGCGCCAGCATTTCCAGGTTGCGCGCGATGATGAGATCGGGCCTCGGCATGCCGCTGAGCCTGGCGCCGATCGAAACCGCGGCCTTGACGACTGCCGTCAAACGCTGGGCGAATCGCCCGTCACGCGTCGCGCCGAGATCCAGCGGCCGCAATCCCTCGACGTCGGCAATGGGATTTGCCGTGCGGCGGAAGCCTGCGAGCGTGACCTGGGCGCCACCTGCCCTGAGCATTGTAATCCGCCGGCGCACTGCCGGGTCGGAAACGTCATGCACAAGGTACAAGACATTCAGCATGAAAACTCGACCGCTGTTGGCCCACCCACGGGGAACCTAGTACAGGTCTTGCTGCATCGCAACATTTTTGGTGCAGCGTAGCAAAATCCACGTTTTTTGTTGCACTGCAAAATAAATGCCGTAATTTGGCCGCGGCGGCGGTTGCATGGTTCCTGGGCGGAACCTGCACAAGAATCAGGAATCCTGAATTTGGAAGCCAATCCATTCGATCCGCCAGAAGGCTCGCTGCGCAAATCGGTCGGGCGTGGCGCGGTCGTGACGGCCTTGTCGCAGTCCGTGCGGGTCGCCACGCAGATCATTTCCGTCATCGTTTTGTCGCGTCTCCTGTTGCCGCAGGATTTCGGCGTCGTGGCGATGTGCGCGCCGGTGCTGGCCTTCATCGCGCTGTTCCAGGATTTCGGCCTCACCCAGGCGACCATCCAGAAATCGGGCATACGGCACGACGAGGTGAACTACCTGTTCTGGATCAATGTCGCCGTCAGCGCGATCCTGGCCTGCGTGCTTGCCGGCGCGGCACCGCTGGTCGCCGCCTTCTACGGCGAGCCACGTGTGGCTGGCCTGGTGGCGGCGCTGGGCCTGCAGATCATGGCCTACGGCCTCGGTGCGCAGCATCTGGCGCTCCTGACCCGCCGCATGCAGTTCGGCCGCCTGGCCATCATCGATGTCGCAGGCGCCGTGGCTGGTCTTGCCGTGTCGATCGCCTGGACCTTCATCGACCGCTCCTACTGGGCACTTTTCGCCGGCACGTTGACCGGAGCCGTGCTGCCGACGCTGTGCTACTGGGCCAGTTCGCGCTGGCGGCCCAGCCTGCCGCGCAAGGTCGCCGGAATCAGCGAGTTGATCAATTTCGGCGCCGGCATAACCGGCTTCAACTTCGCCAACTTCTTCGCCCGCAATCTCGACAACGTGCTGATCGGAAAATACTGGGGCGAGGCGCAGCTCGGCCTCTATGACCGTGCCTACAAGCTGCTCCTGTTCCCGCTCAGCCAGATCACGAACCCGCTGTCGAAGGTGATGGTGCCGGCTCTTTCCAGGCTGAAGGACGAGCCCGACCGCTACCGCAGCGCCTATCTTCGCGTCATGCCGCTGATCCTGCTGGTGGCGCTTCCCGGCGTCGCTTTCGCCACCGCCATGTCGGACATACTCATTCCGTTCGTGCTCGGCGAGCAGTGGCGCGCGAGCGCCGGCATTTTCCTGGCGCTGGGCTTCGCCGGGCTGCTGCAGCCGCTCAACAATCCGGCCGGATGGCTGTTCGTCAGCCAGGGCCGTTCCGGCGACTTCATGCGCTGGGGCATCATCACGGCCGTGACGTCGGTGCTCGCTTTCGTGCTGGGCCTGCCTTATGGCGCGCTCGGCGTGGCGATCGCCTACGCCGTCAGCGAATATCTGCGCACGCCCTTCCTGTGGCTCTATGTCGGCAGGAGCGGGCCGCTGCGGGCAAGCCACGTGCTTCGCGCGGCCGCGCCGTTCGTGCTCGGCGCGCATGTGGCGCTGGCGGCGGTCTGGTTGGTCAAGCCGCTGCTGCCGCAGCAGCATGTCGTCGCCTTGGCCAGCGGCGCCATCCTTGCCTATCTCATCACCATCGTTATCGCGCTGGCCTTCGCAGCCGGCCGTGAAGCCTTGCGCGAGGCCTTGAAAATGCTGCCGGCAAGGCCGCCGGCGGCAGCACCGCGCGAGGCGCGATAATTTCGGCGCTTTCGACCCTTACCGTTCACCCGAGCATCAGGCCTGATCCATGCATTACCGATCGATCTCAGACATGAACGACGCGATCGTCAGCAACCTTCACCGGTTGCCGCGCGACATCGACCTGGTGGTCGGCGTCCCCAGAAGCGGCGTGTTGGCGGCGACGCTGGTCAGCCTCGCGGCGAACATACCGATGACCGATCTGGACTCCTTCCTCGAGGGTCGCGTCTACACATCGGGCATCACCAAGCGCCGTGCGGTGCTCGACCGCAAGGTCGCGGAAATGCGCAAGGTGCTGGTGATCGACGACAGCGTCTCCGGCGGCAACGCCATGCGCGACGCCCGCGCCCGCATAGAGGGTGCCGGCATCGAGGCCGACTACACCTTTGCCGCCGTGTTCGGGCTTGAGCCGCAGCATGCCGAGACCGATATCGTCTTCGAGGTCGTGCCGCATCCGCGCATGTTCCAGTGGAACTTCATGCATCACAAATTCCTGGCGCAATGCTGCGTCGACATAGACGGGGTGCTGTGCCTCGATCCGACCGACGCCGAAAACGACGACGGTCCGGCCTACGAGAAATTCCTTAGCGAAGCGCGGCCGCTCCATACCGCGACCCGCAAGATCGGCTGGCTGGTGACCAGCCGGCTGGAGAAATACCGCGCGCTGACCGAGGCATGGCTGGCCAAGCACGAGATCAAGTACGATCATCTGATCATGCTCGACCTGCCGAGCAAGGCGGAGCGCCAGCGGCTTGGCGCGCATGGCAGTTTCAAGGCCGAATTCTACCGCAAATCCGATGCCATCCTGTTCATCGAGAGCGAGCACGAGCAGGCGCTGAGGATCACCGAGCTGTCGGGCAAACCGGTGCTGTGCGTCGAAACGCACATGGTCAGCTTTCCCAACGCGCTGTCGCTCCCGGCGCTCGGCCAGGCGGCGCGCAACCTGCCGGCCAGGTTGCGACAGGCCAAGTCACAGGAAGGCCGAAAGGGCGCCGCCAAGGCCCTTGCTCGGGCCCTGCTCGGCGCCCGCGGCTACGAGACGCTGAAAAGCCGGGTCAAGCGCCTGGCCTGATCCGCCAAGGCTGCGAATCCAGATTAACGGGTTCCTTCGGAGTGTTCGCCGGCGCGTCGGTCGAGAGGTATCAAACGAAAAACCCGCCTGTGCGGCGGGTTTCCGGCGCAACTCAGCACCATGACTGAAAATCTACCATAGCTGCCTTCACCCTGTCAAGAAAAAATTCCTATCACGAGACTGCCGGGGTCGGCACCAGCCTGAGCCTTGGCTACGCCGCCTGTCGCGAACGCTGCTGTGTGGCCTTGTCCAGTATGGAAAAGAAGGTGAGGAATTGGCGGTCCGGATCGAGCTCCGGACGCTCGGAGAAGCTGCGCGCCGTGGCCGAGAGCCGGTCATATTCCCGACGGTCGTTCCACAGCAGCCTGACGGCCGCGATCCAGTCGGCGAGCGGCGCATCGTAATCCAGCACCACGCCGCCCGGGCCGATCGCTTCGGGCAGGCCGCCGCGCCGCGAGCCGATGACGGGAATGCCGCTGCAATGGGCTTCCGAAGCCACACGGCCCCAGGCCTCTTCCCATTTGCTTGGCGCCAGCAGGATCCTGGTGCGGCCATAGACGGTCTTCATATCGCCGGTGCGGTTCTCCAGCCTGATGTTGGAGAACGGGGTGATGGTTTGCTCGATGCGGGCGCGGTGATCGTCGGCGAGCTTCCAGCTCTCCACGAACAGGAACGGAATCTCGGGGCAGGCGCCGGCGATGCGCACGGCGAGCTCGAAGCCTTTCTCCTCGTACGGATTGATCAAGGTGACGAACTGGCCCGTGGTCGGCGTGCTGTAGAGGGCGGCATTGATGGTCGGCGGCAGCACCGCCGCGTCGATGCCGAATTTCTGTTTGTAGGCGCGCGCGGTGAATTGCGAATTGGCGATGTAGAGCGCCGAATGCAGCTCGCGCAGATCGCCGCCCAGCTCATGGAACTCGACGTTCCTGAGATAGACGACCAGCGGCACGCCTTCGGCCTGCAGCGCCTTGCCCACCGGAACCGACTTGTGGCACTGGACGACGGCCACGTCCGGCTTCAATCTGCGGACGGCAAACTCGGCCGCCTTCCAGGGAAACCAGGCCCGCACCACCGGATAGCCGGGAAAACTGTCGATGACCGCCGGCTGACGCAGCAGCTTCATCTTGGCGCGCGCCTTGAAGCCGAAGACGCCGTCGCCGAACAGGGCGGCCAGTACGGCCGCCTCATGGCCGTGCTCGATCAACTGCTCGGCCAGATGATGGGTGCTCGACTGGACGCCGCCGCTGAATTCGGGCGTGTATCCATTGCCGCCTGCAAAAAGAACTTTCATGGTTCTGGCTCCTGGTTCTTTCGCGTTTCGTTCAATGTGGCCCGAGAGCTTGCTCCGGCACCGCTTCAGGCATTCTGTTGCTCGAGATTGGCGAACGGATTGGTGCATGGCTGCCATCCGGTGAACCGGATCGGATCGCCCGGCGAACTGCGCCAGGCGTAGTCGGTCAGCATGTGGAATTCGGCGATCAGCCAGCGGTCGAAATGCAGGAGATCCTGCTTCTTCTGCTCCGGCAGCAAGGCGCGGGCCTTGCCCAGCCTTGTCTCCTCGAGCAAGGTGACGGCGTCGCTGAGTTTCTCGCTCGGGAATATCCACGGGTTCCTGTCGCGGAACGCCAGGACGAACTGCTGCAAATGCTCAATGCGCATGTTGAGCTTGCCGAGATATCTCTCGAGCGTGACGCGCACCAGATCCTCATCCGAAAACGAGGACACGGCCGCGTAGGCAATGCCCGTCGATACCACCCCGCCCGCCAGGACAGCCAGTGCGGAGCGTCGCGAGATCTCTATCATCCGGTTTGCTCCTTTCACGCCATCCGGCTCGCCGCCCGCAGGGACAGCGCTGCCGCGGTCAGGCTCGGATTGGCGCACGAACAACTCGGATAGGTGCTGGTGCCGACCACGACCAGGTTCCTGAGCTGGTGATGAATCATGCCGCTGTCGACGACCGAATCGGCCGGGCCCGTTCCCATCCGGAGCGTACCCTGGACATGCGATTCGGTTGGCCGGATGCCGCGATCGAAAAGCTGTTCGACCGGCAGCGGGGCAAGCAGCCCGGGCAGTTTCTCCAGTGCCCGCGCCATGCCCTTGACCGCGTAGTCCGACGGCGCCTTGAAGCTGACGAAGGCATTGTCGTCCTCGTCGAGCGTGACGAAATTCTCATGGTCGAGCAGGTTCTCGGTCACCACGACAAGCGGCAGCGCCTGGCGCAACCGCCCCTTCTCGGCGCGCATGCCGTGTTGCCAGCGGTTCTCGAAATAGACCAACGCGGCGGCGTGCTCGGACCGGTGCGGACCGTCATAGAGGCCGAAATTCAAGCCGGTGGTGATGGTGCTGCCGTCGAAATTGTCGACACCGTCAAGATAGACCTCGAAATTCCAGCCATAGGATTCATGCAGGCCGCGGCCGACGAATTCGCCTCCCAGGCCGGAGCGGAGCATGATCGCCGCGCTCTGGATGGCATTGGCGCCGAGAACGAAGAGGTCGCCGCTGACCTGATATTCCTTGCCGGCGTGGACGAAGGTGACCGAGCGGACGGTCTCGCCGACATGGTCGAGCCGGCGCACTTCCGAACCGAGGCAGACCGAAACGTCGGGATGTTCGAAGACATGCATCAGGCCGTTATTGGCGGTGAATTTGGCGTCGACCGGGCACAGCCAGCATCTGAGGTTGGCGCAGCACGAGGTGCGCTGCGCGGTCGGCACCCGGGCGCGCGCCGTCGGCATGACGAAATGCTGGCCGGGCTGCGCCGCCTTCATCATCCGGTCGGGCGTCGACATGCGGTGCGGCGGCTGCGGAAACGGCTTCGAGCGCGGCAGCAGCGCCGCCATGTCGGGATCGCCCGAGATCGACATGATGTCTTCGGCGTCGCAATAGAACGGCTCGACGTCGTCATAGCTGATCGGCCAGTCATTGCCGATGCCGTAAGTGCTTTTCAGCCTGAAGTCGTTGGGATGGAATCTCGGCGTCTGCGCGAACCAGCAATTGGTGCCTCCGCCCAGCCCGATCGTGTAGTTCCAGGGCTTGTCGGAATTGGTCTTGTAGGTCGACTCGTCCTCGATGTCGGTGTTGACGTTCTGCTTGAGCTGCCATTCATGCGTGTTGTGCCGGCCCCATTCCAGGAGCAGGACGCGCGCCTTCCGCCGCTTCGTGAATTCGTGCAGGAAGAAGGCCGAACCGAAACCGGAACCGATCGCGACAACGTCAAAGTGGTCCTTGGTGATCTGCTCCGGCTTTACGTCCAGCACCATCAGCCGCAACTCCTTTCCGGGTCTTGTGCGTTCGTCATCGCAAGCAAACCGGCCGGTCGCGGCGATCCCACATTGGATTGCCCAAACCCGGTCTCATGCCGCCATCCTGCCGATCGAGTGATATTCGATGCCATGGCGGGCGATGACCTTGGGATCATAGAGGTTGCGGCCGTCAAAGATGATCGGCGTGGTCAGCGCGTCCTTCAGCGCGTCGAAGGACGGCGCGCGAAAACTCTTCCACTCGGTGGCGATCAGCAGCGCATCGGCGCCGCGCAGCGCCGCTTCCTTGGTGCCGCACAGAAGCAGGTCGTCGCGCAGCCCATAGATGGCCTGGCATTCCTGCATCGCCTCGGGATCATAGGCCTGCACGGTCGCGCCGGCGTTCCAGAGCGCCTCCATCAGCACACGCGCCGGCGCCTCGCGCATGTCGTCCGTGTTGGGTTTGAAAGCCAGGCCCCAGAGCGCGAAGGTCTTGCCCTTGAGGTTGCCCTTGAAATAGCGGTTCACCTTGTCGAACAGCACGGATTTCTGCTCGTTGTTGCGCTCCTCGACGGCGCGCAGCAGCTTGGCGTCGAACTTGACGCCTTCGGCGGTCTTGATCAGGGCGCGCACGTCCTTGGGAAAGCAGGAGCCGCCATAGCCGAGGCCCGGATAGATGAAGTGGTAGCCGATGCGCGGATCGCTGCCGATGCCCTTGCGCACCTCCTCGATGTCGGCGCCGAGCTGTTCGGCCAGGTTCGCCATTTCGTTCATGAAGCTGATCTTGGTGGCGAGCATGCAATTGGCCGCGTATTTGGTGAATTCGGCGCTGCGCACGTCCATCACGATCATCTTCTCGTGGTTGCGGTTGAAGGGCGCGTAGAGCTCGCGCATCACCGCCTCTGTGCCCTCGCTCGATGTGCCGACGATGATGCGGTCCGGCTTCATGCAATCGGCGACGGCCGACCCTTCCTTGAGGAATTCCGGATTGGAAGCGACGTCGAAGGTCAGGTCCTCGCGGCCTCTTTTCTTCAGCGTTTCGGCGATCTTGGCCTTGATCTTCTCGCAGGTGCCGACCGGCACGGTCGACTTGCCGACGACGATCTTGGGCGCATCCATTTCCCGGCCGATCGTCTCGGCGACCGCCAGCACGTATTTGAGGTCGGCCGAGCCATCCTCGCCGGGAGGCGTGCCGACCGCGATCATCTGGATCTCGCCATGCTTGACGGCGGCCGCCGCGTCGGTGGTGAACTTGATGCGGCCGGCGGCGTGGTTCTCCCTGACGATGCTTTCGAGGCCCGGCTCGAAAATCGGGACGAGACCCTGGTTGAGCCGCTCGACCTTGTCTGCGTCGACGTCGACGCAGACGACCTGGTGGCCGACTTCGGCAAGCACCGCGGCCTGCACGAGACCGACATAGCCGATACCAAACACCGTCAGATTCATTCTGTTTCGTTCCTGTCCAGGGCAGCGGACCGTGGTCGGCCCGACCGTTTCAAATCGACTTTTCCAATAGGTTCTACTTTACGCTGCATGCCAGCGATTCCGGAAACTGGCAGGGGTCGCCCTGCGCGGTGAAGGCGACGCGCTCGATCTGCAGCGAGAGCTTGCGGCCGGGATCGGCGAATGCGCCCAACCATCCGGTCATCGTATCGCTGCCCCAGAGGCTGAAGAAGATCTTCTGCGCATGGCTGGGCAGCTTTGCCGGATCGGTGATGGTGTTCACCAGCTGGCCGTTGACGTACCAGCGCAAACTGTCCTTCTGCCAGACGAAGGCGTAGTCGTTGAAGGCCTTTTCCGTGCCGCCCGGCACGTCGACCAGCTTCTCGTTCTTGCCCTTGCCGGCGATGTAGGCATTGACCTGAACCTTGGACGTGTCCTTGGTCAGGATCTCGAAGTCGATCTCGTCCCAGGGCTGCTTGTCCGACGGGCCGATATAGGAGAAGAAAGCCGCGTTGAGGCCGGGACCGGTGTCGGTCTTCATGCGCGCCTCGTAGGTGCCGTAACCGAACCGCTGCTTGGTCTGGATTTCGCCGCAAGCGTAGTCGCGGTCCTTCGTCTTCTGCTTCTCGAAACCGAGCGACAGCACGCCGTCCGCTAGACTGACCTGCCCCTTCGCCCAGGTGCAATTCTGATGGCCGCCATTCGTCCAGCCATCGGAGACATACCAGCGCTGGCGGTTGAAGCTGGTGAAATCATCGACGAATGAGGGCGCCGACTTCAGATCCTGCGACCAGGATGGCGCCGCCCCGGCGAACAAGCCAGCGAGAGCGACCAGCGCGACCAGGGCAGTTCTGCGTCCGGTGGAACCGCCCGGGCGGGCTTGCCTGGCCTGGCGCGTTGACGACATGCCGCGGACTGCGACGGTGAACGTGGTTCTCGGATCCGCATTCATACGAAACTCAACCTTTGTGCTGTGCATCCCCAACCCAAAGTAGACATTCGAGCGATTGCCAAACGGCGCTTTCCTTCTCTCGTCAGCCCCTCCCCAAGCTGCCTTCCCGCCTCGCGCCAAATCCACCCTTCGGCCTTCACCCTCTGCCGGCGCCCGCCGGTTTGGCGAGCCTCTGGCTGGCCGTCATATCGGACGACCCGTCCTCATCGAAAACCATATCCAGCGAATGACGAAGCTCACGGACCATGCCGTTCTGGCGTGACAACGCCGCGATGCGGCGCTCGCAATTCAGGATCGACGTCGTCAATTCATCGACCTCGGCGGAACGGCGCGCAGACGCCGAGCCGTTCTCCATGGCCTCGACCAGAAAGGCGGCGTTCGTGGCGGTCGCCTTGTAACGATTCTCCAGCCCGTTTCGCTCCGCCTCGATCTCCGCCGCGATCTGCTCGAACAGCTTCGCCAGGCGATCGAGGCGCGAAATGTCGGTCTGCCGGTCGCGGGCCGGATTCCTTGATCTGAAGCCGAATATCGAGGCCATGCGTCAAAGTCCTGTGGTGGTCCGACCGTCGGCCGGGCCCCTTACCGGTTCAATATCGGGCAGTCCGATCGGGAGGCCAGGTCATTGGCCATCCTAATTGCTGCACCGCAACATAGACTGCCATCCCCGGGCCGCGTAGGCAACCACCCAATTCGTAAACTCATAAATCCGCCCGAAATGGTTTGCGCGATGCACTGGCAAGAGCGCGGCCGGCCGACCGCATTCAAGGCTCTTTGCCCGTGCTGGTGCCGGCCATGAGAAAACGCGTTGGCGGCACATGCTGATGCCTGGAGGCAAGCCCGACGCGGCGAAACAGCGCCTCGAGCTTGTCGGACGCCACGCCCTGGACGATGGGAACCAGGTTGGATTGGCTTGCGAAGGCATAGGCCGCGGCCGACGCCAGGCCCCGCTCGGCCTTCACGTCGAGGAAATTGCGCAGCCGGTATTTGTCGCGCACGTGGCGCTCGTGGCGGCGCAGCACCGCTTTGGAGCCCTCAGGCAGGCTGTCGATCGCCAGCAGCGCCAGGTCGGCGTCGGCAAGACGCTTCAGGTCCTGCGTCTTGTGGCGGCCGCTCAGCGAATCGGCCCGCACGATGGCGCCGTAACCGCAGGAGCGGATGACCTTGAAGCGCGCGCCCTTGGCGACCGCGCGCGCGTAGAGTTCGTAGTCCTCGCCCAGACGCAAGCTCTCGTCATAGCGCAGGCCGTGCCTGTCGAGAAAAGCGCGGCTGATCACCGGCTTGAGGAAACCGAGTTCGCCTCTGCGCACGTTGCGTCTGGAGATGTTGCCTTCGACGAAACGCTCGAGGTCGAGGAATTCCGGCTCGGCCGCGAACTTCGGAGCGACGATCTGGGTGACATCGCTCAAGGCGTCGTCCCTGATGAGCATGATGTTGTCGGCCGCGAAATCCCAGTCCGCGCCGGCAAACAGGTTGTGAAACCTGCCCGCGAGAAAGAAGTCGTCGGCGTCAAGAATGGCGATGAATGGCGATTGCGAGGCCGCGATGGCGGCATTGCGGGCGAAGGAGGGGCCGCGATTGACGTCGAGGCGCATCACCGCGAGCCGGCCGCTGCCGTCATCGGCGGCGCGGGCGGCTTGGGCCGTGTCATCGGTGGAGGCGTCATCGACGACGACGACTTCCGCCACTTCCGGTTCGCGCAGCGCGGACGCGATGGCCACCGCGATTGTTCGCGCCGCGTTTCGGGCCGCGATGATCACGCAGACCTTTGATTCCGTCATCGACATGAATTTGCCTCTTGCACAGGTTCCGTTCTGCCCTCGCCCTGTACGTGTTCGATGTACGACGGGCTTCCCGTCACGGGCTGCCCTGCCGTTCGAAGATGCGGCGGCTGATGTCGGCCGATGCCGCCCAGCCGGCCTCCGCCAGATAGCGGACCGGCGCACGACCGCACAACTCCCACAACACGGTGCGCCGCTGCGGCCATCGCAGGGATGACAGCCATGGCGCGATGACCATGTTGAGCAGGTCCTCATTGCCGATGCGCGACAGCATCCGCGCGGCGCGCTGCGACAGGAGCGTGTCGGCGCCGCCGAGGAGCACGTCGGCGGCGCGCAGGCCAAGCAACAGCGTGTCATCCAGCCCCTGCGCCGCGGCGGCATCGAGCAGGCGCTGCTGCTCGGCTTCGTTCAGGCGGTCGGCGCTGGCACGCACGTCGCAGACGTAACCGGCGCAGGGTTCCCGGTTGAAAAGCGCCTTGGCGACGCTGATGCAGGACAACAGCAGAGTGTCGGCCGCCGATGTGAACGGCACCTCGACGCCGGTGATCTCGACCTGCCGTTTGCGCCGCAGGAAGCCATCCGCGTCGCGCGGGCTGGGCGAGCCGGGCTGCTGGAGCCGATAATGCAGATCGACAGTGGATTGCGTCGACCCGTCACCGCGGATCATGTGCTGTTCGCCGAGGAAACGGACCCACCAGACGGAGCGCGACTTGCCGGCGATCTCGTATCCGATCGAGCGGAGCGCCTCGCGCGCCCTGAAAAACCCGGCCGGCGCCACCAATATGTCGACATCGCCCGAAGGCTTCATGAAATGATCGTCGTAAAGCAGATGCTGCTGGAAGGGACCTTTCAGGAAAACGAAATCGATCTGCCTGTCGCGCAGCGCCGCCTGGATCGCCATCGAATCCATGATGCAGGACGCGTTCATCGAAACGGTCTTCCGGCGGTAGGCGTCGAGCCATTGGGAGAGCTGGGCCGGCGGCCCGTTCGCGGGCGCGCGCGACAGCACCTTGAGGATAAAGGTCGAGACCTTGTTCAACCTAGCTATGTCGGTGACATTGGCTACGGCGAGGCCGGAGGCATCGCCGGGCGCGGCGCCGGACCGCGCCGCGAAAAACAGCCGCAGACAGGCCTGCACATAGGCGATCTCGCCGGCGCAATCGGCGGCGCGCAGTCGCTCATATGAACGTTCGGTCAGGGCCATCGGGCGCACGGTTCTCCAGAAGCGATCGGCGTGACGCCTATGCTGCAGGTGCGAAGCAAAGCATCGCCAAAAACCTTGGCGCCGTCCAGTTTTTCCTTTTGCAGCGCAAAAATCCAGCCACGACGTTTATCGAAACCGGCTCGGGCGAACGGTGAGGAGAACCACTGGACCACGAGGGACGAGTGGCGTTTTCGGCGTTCCGTAGCAAACCTTACCGAGAGACCCGGCGCTGCGGTATTATTTGTCGCCATGCCTTGAAGTGACAGGGCTTAAAAAGTTTATATTTGCAAATCAATTTCTTATGCTGACCTAGTGCATCAGGCCCATATGCAGGGATGTGAAGGCGATGAAGGCCAAAGCTTGAGATCGTTACTCACGACTGTGTCTTCGCGTGCAGTCCATAATTGATTAATGCGCGGTAAATCAGGCTTGACTCATAAATGCTGCCATGCAGCTATTGCATCGCAGCATGAAAGTGCCGCCGGCAATCGACAGGCCGTTTCCAGTCCTTGATGGAGTGTAAAATGGAACAGAATGTTGAAAAGCAGGAGTACGAAACGCCCAGCCTGACGGTTCATGGTTCGATTGAAACCATCACTCAGGGCGGTGGCGGCAACACGGCGCTCGACGCAGCATTTCCTGCGCACACGCCGATTGGCGACCTGACGTTCTCCTGAGCCTGTCCTGATTCTAGAGGGACACGTTGGGCCTCTGGAATCCAAGAACCATAAAGGGAGTCGGGGTGAAAATCCCGGCTTCTCTTCATTGCCTGAACCGGCTTTTCTTTATCGCCAGAATTGTCGGCACGCATTGCGGACAGTGTGTAGCAAACGAGGTTTTCGGATGAACTGGAACCCATCTGACCACGATCGCGTAAGTGCGACCAAGGAAGCGGTCGCCTGCGAATTCGGCAATGGCCTGGCGCTTCTCAACCTGAAATCCAACATCTACTACAGCCTCAACGGGGTAGGCACGTTCATCTGGGAGCTGATCCAGGAGCCGAAACCAATTGTCGAAATCCGCCGGGCCGTGCTCGCGCGCTATGATGTCGACGCCGAGCGCTGCAAGGCCGATGTCGACGCACTGTTGAAAGGTCTGGCCGATAGCGGACTTGCGAGGCTGCATCATGAGGAACCTGTCTAGGCAGGTTCCGCAAAAGCGGGTCACGGTTTTGCGGCAAGAACCTGCGACGGAGAAAAGTCCCGGCCAGACCAAGCACCGGCGGCGTCGGCTTCGAGCTCTCTCCCTGAGCGGCCCGGAAATGCTGTTCCTCTGCCACTGCCTGCTGGTGGTCTCGGCCGTTCGGCTGGGGCTGACCCTGTTCTCTTACAACCGCCTCCGCGGCATCGTCACCCGGCTGGAGGCACGTGAATGCGCCAGCACGGGCGAGCTGCGTCGTGTCGCCTGGGGCGTTGCCGCCGCAGCCCGCCTGGTACCGCGCGCAAGCTGTCTCACCCAGGCGCTCGCCGGCCAGTACATTCTCGCCCGCCAGGGCAATGCCTCGAAGATCCGCATCGGCATCGAGCGCGACACCGGCCAGCAGCTGAAGGCGCATGCATGGCTGATCAGCGGCAACCATGTCATCCTTGGCGGCTCGATAGACAAGTTTGTCCCTCTCGTCGACTATGGTCAATGACCGATGAGCGGCGTGGCCGGAATCCTGCACGGGCACGAGGCGCCGGGGACCGCCGCCGATATCCAGCGCATGCTGGCCCGCATGCGTCATCGCGCCCGCGACGGCAGTTCATGGTGGACCGACAAGGCTGTCGCGCTCGGCCATGCCTGGCTCAACACGACCAATGAAGCCGGCCCCGGCCCGCTGACGATGGCGGGCGGTAAACTGGCCGTCACCGCGGATTGCCGCCTGGACAATCGCGACGAGCTGATGGCACGGCTCGGCGTCCCCGACGCATCGGTTGCCGACGCCGTGCTCCTGATGCGGGCCTATCTGCGCTGGGGCGAAGCCTGTCCCGTGCACCTGCAAGGCGATTTCGCCTTCGCCATCTGGGATGCCGAGCGGCAGGTGCTGTTTTGCGCGCGCGATCATTTCGGTGTCAAACCGTTCTACTATCACGCGGACGGGCAGCGCTTTTTCTTTGCCTCCGAGATCGGCCCGATCCTTGGCGTCACCGACGCCGGCGCCCGCCTCAGCGAACATCAGATCTCGGGTTTCCTGGCCGGGCTGCCAGACGATCCGCAAGCGACGCCTTACACAGATATTTTCCGCCTGCCGGCGCGCCACAGCCTCACTGTGACGGCGCAGCGCGTGACGCTGCAGCGATACTGGCAGATCGAGCCGTCGTCGCGGCCCATGCGGTCGGACGCCGCCGAAGAATTCGCCCATCTTTTCTCGCAGTCGGTGCGCAACCGCATGCGCGGAAGCGCGGCGGTCGGGGCCATGCTGAGCGGCGGCCTGGACTCCTCCTCGATCGCCTGCGTGGCGGGCCGGCAAAACCTGTCCGAGGGAAAGCCGAGGCTGCCCACCTTTTCGCTGGTTTTCGAACGCGGCTCGGCGATGGACGAAAGCCCCTTCATCGACGCGGTGCTGGAACAGGAGCGCGTCGACGGCACGCTGATCCCGGTCGGCAACTACGCGCCGTTCGCGGAATTCGAACGGGTGCTGGAAGAGCAGGAAGGAACGTTCCTGGCGCCGGGTCTTACGCTCACCCGGACCGTCTACAGGACGGCAGGCAGCAAAGGCGTGAAGGTGCTTCTCGACGGCCATGGCGGGGACGAAGTCGTGTCGCAGGGTCACGGCCATCTGCACGAGCTTGCCAATGCAGGCAAGTGGCTGGAGCTGTGGCGCGAGATCCGCAGCGCTTCCAACACCTATGGCGAAGGCATGCTCGGCATGTACTTCCAGTTCCTGACCATCTACGGACCCGCCTGGCGCGTGGCCAGGCTCAGGCACACCGCGAACCGGCTCCTGCACAGGCTGCGAAAACCGGCCCAGGCTTCGCAAGGCGGAAGCTGGCGCGACCTGATCAATGCCGATCTTGCCGGCCGCACCGAGCTTATCGAGCGGGTTCACCGAGCCGGCTACAAGCCGCCCGACGTCAGCGCCAGCGAGGCGCTGACCCACCGCTGGATTCTTTCCAACGGCTATGTGCCGCATGCTTTCGAAGTCCTCGACAAGGCGGCCGCCAATTTCGGCGTCGAACCTCGTTATCCCTTCTGGGACAAGCCGCTGGTCGAGTTCTGCCTGGCGTTGCCGGGCAAGGAGAAGCTCAGCCGCGGTTTTGGCCGCTACGTGCTGCGCCGCGCCATGCAAGACGTGCTGCCGGCGGCGGTCCAGTGGCGGCGCGACAAGATCGATTTCACCGGCAATCTCGTCAACGGCATGCTGCGCAACCACCGTAACCTTCTGGAACAGGTGCTCGGCCCGGACGCCGGCCGCATCGAGCCCTACATAAACCTGCCGGCCGTGAAGGCGGCCTATGCACGGCTGCTCAGCCGGCCCGACCGGCCGGCGCCGCTCGATGTCCAGTATGTCTGGCGCTCGGCGTCGCTGTCGCTGTGGTTGCGGCAGGTGCAGCGTGCCGGGAGTGCCGCATGACGCCGTTGAACGAGCCGCTGGCCCTCTGCCCGCACGCGCAAGGCTGGCCGCGCGGACAGCGCCGTTTTTATCGGGCCTACGGCCTGACCATCGCGTCCGAGGTGGCCTTGCCAGAGCTGGAGCCGGCCGAACCGGCGGCGGCGGATATGCTGATCACCGTCGGCGCGATCGATATGCCGAAGCCTTCGCCAGAGGCCGCGACCATTTTCCGCTTCGAACCGGATCGGCAATATCTGGCGTGGCACGCCGTCGGCGCGTTCCTGATCAGCGACGCCTGCCGCATCGAGGTCGAGCCGGCGCCAGGCATCGACGACGCGCTGATCGCGTTTCCGCTGCTGGGCCCGGTGATGGCCCTCATCCTGCACCAGCGCGGCCTGCTCGTGCTGCATGCCAGCGCCGTCGCGATTGCCGGCAAAAGCGCCATCTTCATGGGCGACAAGGGCGCCGGCAAATCGACGACGGCAAGCGCCATGATCCGTGCCGGACACGAACTGCTTACCGATGACGTCGTGGCGCTCGATCTCAGCCATCCGGACGAGCCGATGATCGTGCCGGGTTTTCCCCAGATCAAGCTGGCGGCCGACGCGGCTGCCGCGATTTCGCTTGAAGGGGCACAAGTGCGGCCGCAAGTGCATCCGGCTATCAACAAGGCCCAGCACCGCTTGCACGGGGCGTTTTCGCGCGACAGGGTTCCGGCAACCCGCATCTATATTCTCGAGCGCGGCCAAAAGGCTGATATCTCACCTATGCCCGGCATCGCCGCTTTGCCGGCCGTGATCAGATTTTCATACGTCACGCGCTTCGGCCGAGCCGCCCTGGTGGACGATTTCGCGGCGGCGCATCTCGGGCACTGCGCACGCCTCGCCGATCGCGTCGGCGTGTGCAGGCTCGAAGTGCCCACGGGCCTCGACAGGATCGGCGAGGTCGTGAGCCTCGTCGAGCATGATCTGATGGCCGGAAAGGGGTAGCAGGAGATGTCGAAACCGTCGCTCCTTCGCCCGTCATTGTTTCGGGAAATCGCCGGGTTCGGCGCCGTTATCGCCCAGATAGGCGGGCGACGGGCCTGGACGGCGCTGCTCTTCCTGATCATGGGCAGCCTGACCGAAGGCATCTCCATCCTGCTGCTGGTTCCGCTGTTGCAGCTGGTCGGACGCTCCGGCCAGGATTTCGCGATCAGGCTGCCCGACAATGATTTCATGCGCTGGCTGGTGCCGGACGGCACGCTGAAGCTGACCACGATGCTGTGCATGCTGGTCGCGCTGGTCGCGCTGCAGGCCGCCTTCAACCGCTTCAAATCGGTCTACATGGCCAGGCTTCTCTTCGATTTCATCAACCGCCTGCGCATGAACCTGTTCGAAAGCATCGGCAAGGCACGGTGGGGCGTCTTCACGCGCATGCGCGGCTCCGACCTCGACCATGCGCTGACCGGGGACATAGACCGCGTCCAGGGCGCGGCCTTCTCGCTGTTGATGCTGGTACAGATCGCCGTGCTTCTGGCCGGCTATCTCGTGATCTCCATGTTCATTTCGCCGGTCATGACGCTGTTCGCCGTGGTCATCGGCATCCTGATGTTCCTCGCGCTGCGGCCGTTCCGGTCGCGGGCCACCGCCTTTGGCCAGGTCCTGACGACCAACCGTCAGGATCAATACCGTACGGTCTCGGAAT
This sequence comes from Mesorhizobium sp. B2-3-2, assembly GCF_006442295.1. NCBI lineage: Bacteria > Pseudomonadati > Pseudomonadota > Alphaproteobacteria > Hyphomicrobiales > Phyllobacteriaceae > Mesorhizobium > Mesorhizobium sp. B2-3-2. The sequence goes on from NZ_VFWA01000003.1 coordinate 332,611, forward strand.
TCCTCGGCGGCATCAAGGTGGCCAAGAGCCTGAACATCGAGGCGACCTATTTCGCGCAGTTGCAGGCGACACTCGAAAGGATGAAGGCCGACAACATCGCCTATGTGCGCAACAGTTCGACCGGCACCGCCCTGTTCCAGGTGGCGAGCGTGATCGGCTTGAGCCTGTTCATCTATGTGGCACTGGTTCGCTTCGACCTGTCCCTGGCCGAGATCGTCGTGCTGCTGCTGGTCTTCATGCGCATCGCGCCGCGCTTCATGGACATGCAGACGCAGGCGCAGCAGGTCCTGATCAACCTGCCCGCCTATGCCGCGATGCGCAGCCTGCAGATGCGTTTCGACGCCGAGCGGGAACCTGGCCATGCCGGGATCGAGGACGCTCGAAAGCTGTCGCTCGATTTCGGACTGAATGTTCGCGGCGTCTCCTTCGCCTACGAGGACGGCGCCGCCAAGACCGTGGTGAGCGATATCACCTTCGGCCTTCCGGCCGGCAAGGTCACCGCCCTTATCGGCCCTTCGGGATCAGGCAAGAGCACGATCGCCGACATGCTGCTCGGCCTGCTCGAGCCGACAGCCGGCACGATCCTCGTCGACGGCGTCGAGATCGACGCCGCCAATCGCCGGGGCTGGCGCGACCAGGTCGCCTACGTGCCGCAGGACGTGTTTCTCCTGCACGACACGATCGCGGCGAACCTGCGCCTGGCCGCACAGCAAGCCAGCGACGATGAATTATGGGCCGCATTGCGATCGGCCCATGCGGCCGAATTCGTCGAACGGCTCGACCTCAAGCTCGAAACGGTGGTCGGCGACCGCGGCGTGCGGTTGTCGGGCGGCGAACGCCAGCGGATCGCGCTGGCGCGCGCCTTGCTGCGCAAGCCGTCGCTGCTCATCCTCGATGAGGCGACCAGCGCGCTCGACTGGCAAAACCAGGCGCTGATCGCGCAATCGATCGACGGGTTGCGCGGCTCGATGACGATCCTGACCATCGCGCACCGGCCATCGATGATCGCCTTCGCCGACTGGGTGGTGGCGATGGAAAACGGCCGTGTAGTCGAGGTCGGGCACTATCGGCGGCTGAAGGCGAAAGCCGGAAGCCGATTGTCCCGGATGCTTTCGGGCGAACAATCAGAGTCCGAACCCGCCGACGTTGCCTGAGGCCGGCCGATCTGGGTCAGTGAAGGCTTCGCCCGGCGCCGCCCAGCTTTTCACCCTCGGCCACCTCGGCCGAACTGAGCTTTCTTTCGGCCTCGCGTGTCCTGTCGGCAGGCGTCGGCGCGCTTCTGACGATCATGGCATAGACGAGCACGAAGTAGCCCGCCTGGATGACCACGGCACAGATGATGACGCGCAGCAGCGTCGTGCCTATTGATGCGCCGCCCAGCCATGACCAGCCGACGACGATCGCAAGAGCGAAAATCATCCCAACGATGAATTTTGGAAGCGACATACCCAACAGCCCACAAACCGGCCCGGGTATATCAAGTCATTGCCCCACCCGAGCGTCGTCCCTTGTCATGCGGGCTTATTAAGTCGCCCGCTCCCGGCCGGTTGCTTCCGGCCTTTCAACCTGCCGCCACTTTGACAGGTATAATTTGCAATTCTATTAAGGCGAGCAAATGGCCGCAAGGGCAACCGCATTTATTTTTAGGTGAGCTTTTGCGCTCGACTCGCTCGTGCTGCAACGCACACGGGGGGATTACGCGCAACTTCGGCTCTTCGGTGCTTTTCAGTAAACTCTACAATATCGAATAGTATTTTATTATAATGCCCTCGTATATCGTGTCGCGCTAAAGCACCAACGAGTTCGGTTCAGGGGCATAAAGAACGCAGCGCCCAGAAGTTGCCCCAAAAGGGCCTCTATTTTTCCGGCTATGCCCATTTATTGTCATAAACGTGCTAAATATTCCGAAATTTGTGCAAGGCTCGCTTATTATTTAGTCAATTCATGACGTGACTATTTCAAGGGTACGGGAAATTGTGTGTTGCGCTGCAACATTTTTTTGATATCGTGCGGTAAACCATCCGGTCAACGCATGGAGTTTTGGCATGAGGGACGTTGCCAAGTCGGCCACAGCGGAGTTTTCGCAGGCTGGCGTCGATTTTCCACCGCCGATCGGCGGCCTTATCAAGCGAAGTTTCGATATTGCCGGTTCACTGGCCGCCCTGATCGCGCTCAGCCCGCTGTTCGTGATGATAGCGCTGCTCGTCAAATTCTCCGATGGCGGATCGATTTTCTACGGTCACCGGCGAATCGGGCGTGGCGGACGGATTTTCCCTTGTCTCAAGTTCCGCACCATGGTGCCGGACGGCGAAAGGGTACTGGCCGCCTATCTGGCGGCCAATCCGGACGCCAAGGCGGAATGGATAGCCACCCGCAAGCTGAAGAACGATCCGCGCGTCACCAGGGTCGGCGCGGTCCTGAGGAAACTCAGTCTCGATGAGTTGCCGCAGATCATCAACATCCTTCAGGGCGACATGAGCCTTGTCGGACCTCGCCCGGTCGTGCGCGACGAACTGGAGATCTATGGCAGCGCCGCCGTGTATTACCTGAAGTCCCGCCCCGGCTTGACCGGCCTGTGGCAGGTCAGCGGCCGCAACGACGTCTCCTATGACAGCCGCGTCGCGTTCGATCGCCACTATGTCGAGAATTGGTCACTTTTCGAGGATATTCGCATCATCATCAAGACAGTTCCGGCTGTCTGGATGTCGCGCGGCTGCTACTGAGCGGTCGCGAACCGGATCGCACGCGGGGGATCTCTCCCGGCAGGCATCGGGCGCAGGCTCATCGGGCTGGTGGGGCCAAAGCGGATCGGAACGTTCAGTTGAAGATAGACATGTTCGAAGTTTTTTGCAGCGGCCCGCATTCGGGCCGCCCGCGGCGTTTGCGGCTCGTGGCCAGCTGCCTGGCCCTGTCGCTCGCCCTGCCTCGGATCGCCATTGCCGACGAGTACCATCTCGGATCGCAAGACAAGCTCACCATCCGTATCGCGGAGTGGCAGACCGTCGAAGGCACGTTCCGCGACTGGTCGGCGGTGAATGGCGTATACACGGTCGGGCCGGCCGGAATGCTGTCGGTGCCTTTCGTCGGCGAACTGCCGGCATCCGGCAAGACAACGGCCGAAGTCGCGGCGGCGATCGGCGAGGCGCTGCAGCACAAGCTCGCTTTGTCGGACCGGCCCGAGGCATCGGTCGAAATGGCGCAGTTCCGGCCGTTCTATATTTCGGGCGAGGTGCAGAACCCCGGCCAATTCCCCTATGTACCCGATCTGACGGTGCTGAAGGCGGTCAGCATCGCCGGCGGCATCCGGCGAAGCGCCGACTACGGCCCGCAGCTCGGCAAGGACCTGGTCACCGCCAAAGGCAATTTCGACATATATGACGATCAGCGCGTTCGACTGATCGTCAAGCGCGCGCGCATCGATGCCGACCTTGCGGGCAAGTCGAGCTTCGAGGTACCGAAGGAGGTCGAGGGCGATCCCAGACTGCAGGCCATCGTCGCGGACGAGATGACGATCCTCACGGCTGACCAGAAGGCGCTGAAGCTGAAGCTCGAGGCGCTCAGCGATCTGAAAGGGGTTCTGCAGGCCGAGATCGAATCGCTGCAGAAGAAGATCGTCAACCAGCAGAAGCAGGTCGACCTGGCGCAGCAGCAACTCACCAGCATCGGTCCGCTGGCCCAGAAAGGCCTGGTCGCCAACGCAAGACTGCTGGATTCGCAGCAGTCCGTCACCGACCTTCAGGGCAAGATCCTGGACTACGAAACGGCCATCCTCACCGCCAAGCAAGCGATCAGCAAGGCAACGCAGGATGCCATCGATGCCCAGAACACGCTGAGCTCGAGCCTCGCCGCCGACCGGCAGCAGACCGAAGCCGACCTGAACGAGGCCGCGCTGAGGGTCAACATGCAGAAAGGATTGATGGCCCAGGCCACCGATCCCGCCACCGTGGCCGCCAGCGCAACCAACGAAGAGCCTACCCTGATCTACTCACTGCTGCGCGCTGCCGACGGCAAGACGAGCGAGATTGCGGTCAAGGAAGACACGCCCGTGCTGCCGGGCGATGTGATCAAGGTCAAGCTGGCGCCAATGCCCAGCCAGTAGGCCGCTTGAGATAGAGCAGTTGACTGTTTCACGGAAACGGCGAGAGCTGCTCTATGTCATTGTTTTTGCGCAATTCCGGACGAAAACCGCTGCGCGCGTTTCCCGGGGGAAGCCGTACACACTTTTCCTGGAATTGCTGGAGCGGGTCGGCGTTTGAGCGAATCGCCAGCCGCGCTATCGCCTTGTTTTGCCGCAAGCCCAGACGGGAAACCGATCCGCATTCATCGAGCCGCGTCGGTGCCGGGCTCCGGCCCGCTCCAGCCTCTGGCCGCATTTGCCTCCTCGATCCTTGCCGCAGACCGGCGAGGACGGGCAACGGGCAGCCGCGCCAGCTTGAAGAAGCTGAAATACATCAGGAAGGAACCCATGATGTAGGGGTTGAGGATCTCGACCTCGACGAAGGAGCGGATCAGGAGCAGCACCATGACGCCGGCCAGAACGACCGAATCCGCCCGCCATGTCCCGAACGCCACCGCCGAGACATGGCCGTAGAGCGTGCGCAGGATGACCAGCGAAACCAGCGTCGCGCCGACGAAGCCGAGTTCGACAAGGGCTTCGATGTAGGTATTGTGGAAGTGGAAGCCGGTGCGGGTGGTGATGTAGAACTCGTTCCACAGGCGCTCGGCCTCGGCAAAACCCTGGACCCAGTATGCGGCATAGCCGACGCCGAGCATGGGCGCCCTCTGCGCGGCGTTCCAGCCCTGCTCCCACAGATAGGTGCGCCCGGTGAGCGTCGAATCCTTGCCGAAGAGGCCGAGGACGAAGTCCATGAGGCCGAGGTTCAGCGCCACTAGGATAGTGACGACCAGCATGCCGGTGCCGACCAGGAAGATCACCCGGCGATAGCGTCGCGACAGCACCTTGCTCATGGCAAGCAGCATCACCAGCGCCAGCACCGCCGGTGTCGAGGCCATCGAGGTGGCCGAATGCGAGATGACCAGCAGATAGGCCGACAAAAGCACGACCGGCACCGTCAGGAACAGGCTTAGCCGGCCGTGCCTGAGGAAGGCGATGAAGACGACGCTGAAATAGATGCCGAGCGAGGCGACGAAGCCGATCTGGTTCTTGGATGCGAAAGCGCCGACGAAATTATACGTGCCGTCGAGGACGTCCTCGGAATAGGCCCCGACCTTGAGAGAATAGAGCAGGACGACGAATATGCCGACCAGGGCGCCTATCGTCAGGGTCCGCACGCTGACGGCGCGCGCCGCGACATAGGCGCAGGCGATGTGGGAGAAGTACTGGACGGCCGTCCTCGCGGTGATGCCGGGAGCCTCCGACCAGAAGACGGAGAAGCATACATAGGCCGCGAACGACAATGGCAGCCAGGCGCTGGACAGATGCCGCAGGAACCGCCTGTAGTCGACCATGATGAGGGGCAGCCACACCGCATAATAGGCCAGGATCAGCACCTGGCCGAATATGACGGAGTAGGAGAATGCCCAGACCGAAACGGCAACGGCAAAACTGCCGTAGACCGAGTTCCTCTCGGGATCGATCAGCAAGGACTTTGGAATCTTCATCTCAGGTTCTCGCCGAGCCTACCCCGGACCGCCGCGTAGCCGGCAGGCATCTCCGTAAGAAGGGTGCAATCGACGGCATCTCCATTGTGCAGTGCAATATAACCTATCGCGCCCCGCGCTCAATGGCAAATCCCGTCACCTTGTCTTACAGCCGGGCGAGCGCCGAGAGATCACGTCCGGGACAGCCGCCCGGACGGAATTGGAGTTCTCGTTCAGTGCCGGCCTCCTCCACCGAGGCCCATAGCCAGCCGTGCGCGCTACCAAAGTGCTCCGCCGGTGATCTGTATGTTTTCCATGGTGATGCCCTTGGCCATATCGGAGCAGAGGAACACGGCCAGCGCCGCTATCTCCTGCGGCTGGAGGATACGCTGCTGCGGATTGCCCCTGGCGATCTCGGCCATCGCGTCCTCGGCCGTGCGGCCCTTGCCCTCGCGCTCGACGACCTGCGCCACGTTGCGGCGCATCAGTTCGGTCTCGACCCAGGTCGGGCTGATCATGACGCAGGTGACGCCATGCGCCGCCCCTTCGAGCGCCACGCAACGGGTGAGGCCGAGGAGACCGGCTTTGGAGGCGCAATAGGCAGGATTGTCCTTCCAGCCGACCGAGGCGGCGGTCGAGCCGATGTTGACGATGCGACCCCAGCCGCGCTCGATCATACCGGGCAGCACGGCGCGGATGGCGCGGAAGGCGCCGGTGAGATTGGTGTCGACGATCTTCTCCCACAGCGCGTCGGAATGGCCGCAGACCGGCTGCTCGGCCGTGGTGCCGGCGGCGTTGACCAGGATGTCGACAGGACCGACCGCCGCCTGGGCGTCGGCCGCGAAACGGTTCGTCACGCCGCTGTCGCGCACGTCGAGATGGGCGGCGTAAATCCTCGTTCCATGCGCGCCGAGAGCCGAACGCACGCGCTCTATCTCGTCGGCGCCGGGATAGTAGGCGGCGTCGGATCTGTCGGCGCCGGCAGGAGCGATATAGGAGCCGACGGCGACATTGGCGCCGGCCTGCGCCAATGCCGTCGCAATCGCCAGACCCATTCCGGAGAACCCGCCGGTGACGATTGCGCTGCGGCCGGAGAGGTTCGTCATCGGGCATGGTCTCCACGCGGCATGGGACGGTCCATCAGTCCCGAGAGGACCTGAACTTCATAGGCCAAGATAGCCTCGATCGAGGCCCATTTCGGAGCCGGTGACGAATCTCGTGTCCTTGCCATCAGCTTTCCTTGTCCATCGGCTCCAGCGGCTTGCCCAGCCAATCGCGGTAGAAACCTTCCAGGTCGGGTTCGAAATCATGGACGATGGGATAGCCCGGCGCCGCTGCCTCGACCTCGTGCAGCGTGCCGCATTGCGGGCAGATGAACTCGCGGATTTCCATCCATTCGGGATCCGGCAGGTCGCTGTTGGGATAGATCTCACGCAGCGCCTCCTCTGTGTCGCGCACGATAATTGAAGCCTTCAGCTTCCAGTTCTTGCGGTAGTCGCCGAAGGAATGGCCGCATTCGCAACGGGTTACCCGCTCGTCGCCGCTCTGGCAGATGAAGAGGTGGTCACCCACGGGGAGCAGGATGGGATCCTTCCAGCCGACGCGGTTCTGAAGCACCGCGACGTATTTGAAGAAGCGGTCGTCGTCCTTGTAGGCGCTCATGATGCGGCGCGTCTGCGGCCAGGGCAGCGTGCCCGCGACCAGATCGGCGATGACTTCCTTGCTGTACGAGGCCATGGTCCCTACTCCACGCCGAAGGTCGATTTGGCGTCGACATCCCAGAAGCTTGAAAAATCCCTGGCGAAGCGCGGCGAAAGCTTGAAGGCGCTGGCATACATCTTCTTCACCTCGGGCGCGAAATCGGCCTCCTTCACCCGCTCGCGCTCCTTGGCCATCCACTCCGAGACCGGCCTGGCCCGAACGAGCCGGCGCGACCGCATCTCGGCGCGGTGGCGCTTGGTGGCTTCGAGATTGGCGACGGGATAGCCGTCCTCGTCCTCGTCAAGCACGATACCGAAGACATTTTCGGCAGCTTCCCTGGTGAGGTAGCCGTTCTCGACGTCCGATGCCGTCTTGAGCGGATCGCGCTCCAGCACGTCGCCATAGCCGCCACCGCCATTGTAGGAATGGGTGAACACGTCGCCGGTCTTGTGGGGCGCGGTGATATAAGGCCCCTCCATCGTCACGTGCTGGCCATCGAGCCGGACCTCGAGTTCGGAACGATAAGGATTGGTGCCGGTATGGTGCGCCAGCGGCGCGCCCTTCTGCGCAAGCTCGAAGATGTTGCTGTCGCGCACCGCGCGGTGTTTTTGGCAGGTCGGCGCCGGATAGCCGCCGCAAAGCCCGCCATTGTCGAAGACGCGCGAGGAATGTTCCGAGGTGACCAGACGGAGGTGATCGGTCTTCGAAACCAGCCAGGTCGACAGGAAGGCGCAGCCGCCACGATATTTGCCGGCGCCGCCGGAATTGGCAACGATCGAGCGGCCGATATAGACCATCGGCATGTTCTGTTCCCAGATCTCGATGTTGCCCATGTCGGATTCCGGGTTCCAGCCGACATAGGCGGTGTCCAACCCGTCCTTGATGGCGAGCGCGCCGGAACCGGCGGCCGCGCATTCGAAATGCGCCATGCCGAACAGCGTACCGTACTGGCTGGTGCCGCCCATCTCGATCATCGGGCTGTTGACCTGGCCGACGAAGGCCTCCTCGACGAAGCCGCGGGCGATGAACGAGCGCGACAGGAGCCGCTGGAAGACGCCATAGGCCGGCAGGAGCAGCGCCCAGGACGTGGCGGTGGCCACCATCTCGTTGTCGGGATTGGTCCAGGTGCCATGCGGCAGCTTCAGCTCCGTCGCCATCCAGGCGCCGTCATTGACCAGGCCTTCGAAATTCATGTGCTGGGTCAGCGTCACGAACATGCCGCCATCCATGCCGGCCGGCGTGCAGTTCATGGAATGGTAGCCCCAGGGCTGCGTGCCCTCGAAATCCATGACGATCTTGCCGCCTGTGGTGATCTCCATTTCGATCGGAATGTTGTAGAGCCAGTCGGGATCGCCGAGCGGCTGGTAGCCCGGCTTGCCCCTGGTGACATGACCGTAAAAAGTATGCCCCCGATAGATGCCGGGAACGGTCAGTTGCCGCGTGCGGGCGAGCTGCGCGCGGCGGCCCTCCTCGATGAATTCCTTCGACACCTTCATCCAGTAGTCGAGGCCGATCTCGTCGATGAGCGCCTTGACGCTTTCGCGCATGTCGATGCAGGAGGCGACCTTGGCCTTCTCGTCCAGCACCCAGTAGATGGGCATGCGCAGATTGCGCTCGCAGCGGATCACGTAGTCGCGCCGCAGCTCGTCGTTCTGGCCGACTTTTTCGGCGCAGACGAACAGGCCTTCGGTGAAGCGCTCCTGTGCCAGCGCCACGTCGCCGCCCGGCGTGATGCCGCCGGCCTCGAGTTCGTGGCAGACCGCGCCCGCCCAGCCGACGAGTTTGCCCGAGTGGAAGATCGGCACCACGTCCATCACGTCGGGCACCTGCACGGTGCCGATGAAGGCGTCGTTGTTGGCGAAGATGTCGCCGTCGACGATGCGGGGATTTTCCTCGTAGCCTTGTCTGATCATCCATTTGATAAAGCGGCTCATCGTGTGCACATGCACCATGATGCCGTTGGAGAGCGCGATGGCGTCGCCTTCGGGCGTGTAGATGGCGACGACCATCTCGCCCACCTCGCGCACGCCGGGCGAAGCCGAGATGCGACGCGCCATCTCGCGCGCCGAGACGCAGTAGGCGCGCAGCTTGGTGTGCAGCGTCTCGAATTTCAGCGGGTCCTGGTTGCGCAGTTCGAGATCGGTAATGCCGTCATAGCAGCCGGTCTCGTCCATGAGCCGTTCGGATTCGATCAGCCGCTCGCGCAGACGCAGGGCGGAGGCGGGTTTGTCCAGCATGGCGTTCGCCCTCTCAAGCATGGGAATAGTGGAGCAGCGTCCATTCGTCGACGAAGACACGGTCCTGCGGATGGACGACGAGCGTGGTGGCGGGGTGTTCGATGATGGCAGGACCGGTCACCTCATGCCCGGGCAGCAGAAGATCCATCTCGTAGAGATCGGCCTTGTGCCAGCGGCCGCCAATATAGGCCTCGCGCACGCCCTTGTGCGCGGATGCGGGGCTGGAGCGGCCTAGCGGGCGCTTGAGCAGCACGGGCTTGACCTTGTCGGCGGTGGCGATGAGGCCGAGCTCGGTGATCGAGAAGCCGGCTTCGCCATAGCGCGAGACGCGATGGTTGACCTTGGCGTAGACCGCTTCGAACTCGTCGATGACCTTGCGCATCTCGTCGGCCGAATGAACCGCCGAGAGCGGCGCCATCACCTCGACATCCTCGAGCTGGCCGGTGTAGCGCATCATCAGGAACGGCACCGTCTTGATTTTGCCGAGCGCATGGCCGTCGGCGACCATTTCGTCGACAGCGGCCTTGGTCAGGTCGTTCCAGACCGCGGTGACCTTGCTTCCGAAGGCGACCAGCTCGTCATCGCTTGCGCGGGCGCCGATGTCGATCTGCGTCGACACCGAATGGCGGCGCATGAAATCCGCCGTGGTGCAGCCGAAGGCGGAGAAGGCGGCTGCGAACTGGAAGGTGATGATATCCTTGAAGCCGATGCCCCTGGAGCAGCCGGCCAGATGCAGCGGCCCCGAGCCGCCATAGGAAAGCAATGTGAACTCGGAAGGGTGGATGCCCTGGCCGGAGATGACGCGGCGCAGCGCGTTGTTGGCGTCTGCCTCCAGCATGTCGATCATGCCTTCGGCGGCTTCCTCCACGCCGACGCAGAGCAGGCTGGAGCACTTCTCCTCGAAGGCCTTGCGCGCCTTCTCGACCTGCAGCACGACCTTGCCGCCGAGGAAATAATGCGGGTTCAGCCGGCCAAGGATGGCGTCGCAATCGGCGATGGTCGGCTCGGTGCCGCCCTTGGCGAAGCAGATCGGGCCGGGATCGGCACCGGCGCTTTCCGGCCCGAGCGAGACTTTTTTCGTCAGCGGATCGACCTTGAGGATCATGCCGGCGCCGGCGCCGATCGTATCGAGATGCAGCGTCGGCACATTCAGCTTGAAGCGGTCCATCAGCGGCTCGTTCTCGATCCGCGTCTGGCCGCGCGTGATGACGCCCATGTCGAAGGAGGTACCGCCCATATCCGAGCAGATCAGCGAGTCGTTGCCGATCAGCTTGCCGACATAAGCCGCGCCCAGAATGCCGCCGATCGGGCCGGAGATCATGGTCTCGTGCAGGCGCGGATGGTTGATCGAGGTGAGGCCGCCGAAGGAGAGCAGCGTCTGGACGCCATATCTGAAGCCGTATTTCTTCGAGACGTCCTCGATTCCCTTGAGTTGCTTGCGGCCGCGCGAGGTGGCGTAGGCCTCGATCAGCACCGAGTTCAGCCGCGACTGCTCGCGAATGACCGGGCGAACCTCGTGGCTGCTGTAGACGAGGATGTCGGCGCCGGCAGCAGCGATCTCCTCGCGGCAGATCTCGGCGATGCGCTTCTCATGCACGGGATTGACATGAGAGAAGATCGTCATGATGCAGACCGCCTCGACTTTGTCGGCGATCAGCTTTTTCGCCGCGGCACGGACCTCATGCTCATAGAGCGGCAGTATGATGTCGCCGAACTGGTCGATGCGCTCGGTGACGCCGTGGGTGCGGCGGCGCGGCACCAGCGGATCGGGGTGATGATGCGTCACCGCGTGCAGCCGGTCGGCATAGGAATAGTCGGCCCAGGCCTGCAGGCCGCGACCCATCAGGATCATGTCCTCGAGGCCCTTGGTGGTGATCAGGCCGAGTTTCCTGCCGGTGCGCGACAGCAGCGTGTTGAGCATGCCGGTGCCGGAATAGAGCACCACATTGACGCCCGAGAACAGCGCCTCGAGCGAGATGCCCCAGGCGTCCGCCGCGTCCTCGGCCGAGGCGAGGAACCCCTCGGCCTCGTTCTTCGGCGTCGTCGCCGACTTGCCGATCTTGAAGCGGCCGTCCTGATCGACAAGGATGGTGTCGGTCATGGTGCCGCCGGCATCGATGCCGATGACGATGGGATTGGTAGAGATCTGGTCCACGGGTCGCCTTCCCTTGCCGAGCATTGACCACAGGCTAGATTCGCGGGACCGGATTGCGCCATATGCCTAAAGGCACAATGACGGGTGGGAGCTCGTCGCCGAAAAGGGGGCATGCGCATGGGCAACATCTGGGCGCCGCTCGCCATGGCGATCGCCGCCACCGGCACCGACAGGCATGTCGACTGCCTGATCGACCTGATCGGCGCCGACATCGCGCATGACCTGGTGACGGTGACGCGCTACTCGGCCACGCAGACGCCGCAATTCGTCAAGCACCGGCGCTTCTCCGACGAGATGGTGCGGCGCTACCTTGATAATTACTACGTGTTCGACCCCTTCTACGCTTCCTGGCGGCGCGAGCGCCGGCTGGGGATCATGCCGCTAAAGCGGCTGGCCGACGACGAGGCCAAGCGCGGCCAGTACATAGCCGGCTTCCTCGCGCAATCGGAGATCTGCGATGAAGTCGGCATCATGCTGGCCGATGGCGGCGACTGGTGCCTCGGCATTTTCCTCGATCGTTCGACCACCGCGTTCAAGGACGGCGAGATCGCCCTGCTGGCCGAGCGGCTGCCGGTGTTCGAGGCGCTGCACGCGCTCGACATCAAGACGCGCGGAAGCGACTTCTCGCGCAGCTCGGCGCCCTCCAGCCCCGGCGCCCCGGCGCGCCAGCAGCCCACGACCCCGGCGAGCCTGTGGCCGGAACTGTCGGTCAGGGAAAGGGAGCTCGTGCAATTGATCCTGGCCGGCCATCCGACCGCCAACATTGCCGAGCGGCTCCGCATCACCGTCGGCACGGTCAAGAACCATCGCCGGCGCATCTATGAGAAGCTCGACATCACCACCGAGCGGGAATTGTTCCTGCAGTTCTTCCTGTATGGGTCGGACAAATAGCGATCCGCCGCTGGTGGCGATGGTGCGAGCGCTGGGCAGGCAGCTCGAGGGGAACCCGGCGTAACGCGCCTCGGGGATTGGCCCAGACGATCGAGTTGCATGCCGGCTTGAACTTGGCCGGCGGCGACCTCACAGTCACCGCAGAACATGGTTTCGCCGTGCGGAGCCGATTTGCGCCACGACAGGGGAAACGAGATGCCGACGACTTTCGCGGAACGGTTTGCCGGACGCTCGGCCGTGATTACGGGCGGCGCATCCGGCATCGGCCTCGCCGTCGCACAGAGGCTGGTCGAGGAAGGCGGGCGCGTTGCGGTTTGGGACCGCGACCCCGCCCAGATCGAAGCGGCCAGGGCCTTGATCCCGACACTGCATGGCCAGACCGTCGACGTCGCCGACCCGGCGGCGGTGGATCGGGCGGCGCGGTCGACGATCGAGGCGCTTGGCGGGGTCGACATCCTGATCACCAGCGCGGCCATCACCGGTCCCAACATGACCGCCTGGGACTATTCGGTGGAGGACTGGCGCCTGGTCATCGACATCAACATCAACGGCGTCTTCTACTGCAACAAGGCGCTCGTCCCGCACATGCTGGGGCGCAACTACGGCCGCATCGTCAACATCGCTTCGATCGCCGGCAAGGAAGGCAATCCCAATGCTTCCGCCTACAGCACATCCAAGGCCGCGGTGATCGGCCTGACCAAATCGCTCGGCAAGGAACTGGCCAGGACCGGGATAACCGTGAACTGCGTCACGCCGGCGGCAGTGCGCACGGCGATCTTCAAGCAGATGAGCCAGGAGCATATCGACTTCATGCTGTCCAAGATACCGATGGCGCGCTTTGGCGAGGTCGACGAGGTGGCGGCGCTGATTTGCTGGATCGCCTCGGAGGAATGCTCGTTCACGACGGCCGCCGTCTTCGACGCCTCCGGCGGCCGCGCCACCTACTGATGCAGCGCGGCGCGCCGCCCGACCGACCGGCGGCAAGCAACTACAATTGCGCGTGAGGAAGCAACCAACGGAGCTGGACAAGCGTACAATGGCCGAGGCCCGAATCGGCAACGGCAACAACGAGGGCGAGACATGACAAGGCGTGACAGTCCGGCCCGCGCGCAATTCCTGCACCGTTCCCCAGCAATCGCGACGACCAGGCTGGAGGTTGCCGCTTTTGCTTAAAGTCGAGCCTGCCATCCTGTCGGACGACGACCTTCTGGATCGTTTCCAGCGCGCGGCCTTCGACTATTTCCTGGAAAACGTGAACCTCGAAAACGGGCTGGTCGCCGACACGTCACGGCCGAATTCACCGGCCAGCATCGCGGTTGTCGGCTTTGCGCTCTCCTGCTATCCGATCGGGGTCGAGCGCGGCTGGATGGCGCGGGAAGCGGCGGTGAAGCTGACGCTCGCGGCTCTGCGCTTCTTCTGGACCAGCACGCAAGGCAGTGGCGCTGACGTCACCGGCCACAAGGGTTTTTATTATCATTTCCTCGACATGCGCACCGGACTTCGGGTCTGGCGCTGCGAATTGTCGATGGTGGATACGGCATTGCTGATGGCCGGCATTCTCGTGGCAGGCGCCTATTTCCGCGGCGACAATGACGAGGAAGCCGAAATCCGCCGACTGGCCGAGGCGCTCTACCGGCGCGTCGACTGGCGATGGGCGCAAGGCAGCAGTCCGACCTTGCGACAGGGCTGGAAACCGAAGAGCGGCTTTCTCCACTATGGCTGGGAAGGCTACAATGAGGCGACGATCCTCTATGTCCTGTCGATGGCCTCGCCCGACTGCCCGACGTCCGACGACAGCTACGAGGGCTGGACGGCGACCTATCAGTGGGAAAACATCTACGGCTACGACGTGCTTTATGGCGGTCCGTTGTTCATGCACCAGTTCTCACACGCCTGGATCGATTTCGCCGGCATCCGCGACGCGTTCATGCGCGAGAAGAATTCGGACTATTTCGAAAACAGCCGCCGCTCGACCTACCTGCACCGCGACTATGCCCGGCACAACCCCTATGGCTATGACGGCTACGGAGAGAACCTCTGGGGGCTTTCGGCCGGGGACGGACCCGGCGGCTTTCGCAGCAGCATACAACGGCGGCGGCGCCGGTTTTCCGGCTACGTCGCGCGCGGTGCGCCCTTCGGGCCGGACGACGGCACGATCGCGCCGTGGTCCTATCCGGCGTCGCTGCCTTTTGCGCCCGACATCTGCATGGCGGCGCTGCGCCATCTCGCGGACCGCTATCCCCAGGTGATCGACAATTTCCGGTTGCCGAGCGGCTTCAATCCGACGCTGGCCAACCGGCGAAAATTCGGCCGCGACGGCTGGGTGTCGGAAGGCCATTTCGGCCTCGACCAGGGCATCGTGGTGATGATGATCGAGAACCACCGCTCGCGCCTGGTCTGGGAGCTGATGCGTTCCAACCAGTACATCCGCCGCGGCCTGGACAAGGCGGGGTTCACAGGCGGATGGCTGTCGCAGCCGGCAAGCCCGGGTGGCCGCGATGTCGCTTGAAAGGACGAAAGCTGCCGGTTTTCCTGCCGACCACAATGATGTCGAGCTGGTCAGGGGCGCCCATCCGCCGCATTGGCGAAACCCGCAGCCCAGCGGACCATACAATCTCGTCGTCGTCGGCGCCGGGCCGGCCGGCCTGACGGCGGCCAGCGAGGCGGCAAGCCTCGGCGCGAAAGTGGCGCTGATCGAACGCGGGTTGATCGGCGGCACCTGCATCAACACCGGCTGCATCCCGTCCAAGTCGATCATCCGCACATCCAGGCTCTATGCCGATATGCGCGATGCCGAAAATTTCGGCGCCGATACGCCGGACCATCTCCGCGTCGATTTCCAGCGCGCGATGACCAGGATGCGGCGCATCCGGCAACGGATAAGCCATGCCGACAGTGCGGAGGAGCTTGCCGCGCTAGGCATCGACGTTTATTTCGGTGAGGCTCGGTTCGACGGACGCGATTGCGTCACCGTCGCGGGAACGACGCTGCGCTTCCGCAAGGCGCTGATCGCGACAGGCGCGAGGCCGGAGTTTCCATCCATTCCCGGCCTAGTCGAAGCCGGCTATCTCAGCAACGAGACGATGTTCGACCTTGTCGACTGCCCGAAGCGGCTTCTGGTCATCGGCGGCGGGCCGCTTGGCTGCGAGACGGCGCAGGCCTTCTGCCTGCTCGGCGCGAAGGTCATCCTGGCGCAGAGCGAGCCGATGTTCCTGCCCGGCGAGGAACGCGACGCCGCGCAGATCCTTTCGGACGCGCTGGCACGCGAGGGGGTCGAGGTCCGCCTGAACACCGAAGTGGTGGCGGTGCGCAGGGACGGCGACAAGAAGCTCGCCGACCTGATGCGGGACGGCGACACGACGACCATTTCCGTCGACGAGATCATCACCGGCATAGGCCGCTCGCCCAATGTCGACGGCCTTGGCCTCGACGAGGCGGAGGTGGCCCACGACGCCAAAGGCATCAAGGTGGACGATTATCTCAGGACCTCAAACCCGCGCATCTATGCGGCGGGCGATGTCTGCCTCGACTATAAATTCACGCATACCGCCGAGGCAACAGCCCGCATGGTGGTGCAGAACGCCCTGTTTCTCGGGCGCAAAAGGCTGAGCGAATTGGTCGTTCCGTGGTGCACCTACACCGATCCGGAAATCGCCCATGTCGGCCTCTATCCGGTGGAGGCGCGCCGCGACGGCATTCCGGTCAAGACCTATACGGTGCTGATGCACGATGTCGCCCGCGCGGTGATGGACGGCGAGGAAGAGGGTTTCGTCAAAATCCATGTCAGGGAAGGATCAGACCGCATCCTCGGCGCGACGGTGGTCGCCGCCCATGCCGGCGAGATGATCAATGCGGTGTCGCTCGCCATCAGGTCGGGCATGGGATTGCATGCGCTGGCCGACGTCATCCATCCCTTCCCGACACAGGCGCAAGGCATCAAGATGGCCGGCGACGCTTACAGGCGAACGCGGTTCACCCCTTTCTGGAAGCATCTGGCGGCACGCTGGCTGGCGTGGTCCAGGCGATGACGCTTATGTCCCGTCGGCGTTGGCGCGGGCTTCAGCCGTGCAGGTCCCGCGAAATCGGCGGGCCGACCGAAAAGCCGGTGAATGTGACCTCGAAGCCCTCGCGCTGCGGCGAACAGCACATCATGCCGACATCGACCGCCTTCGAGACCGGGAAGTAGGCGAGCCGCACCGGCTTCCAATGACCGTCGGAGACATCCAGATACTGGACGCGGATGGTCTCGGCGTGGCGGGTCAGCCGGATCGCAACGCCATCCGGACCGGCCGGAATGGTGGCCAACGACCAGTCCGAGGCATCGTTGGTGACGACGACCGAGAAATACATCACGCCGTCTGTATATTCGATGCCGGCCTTGATCCAATGCGTTTCGCTGAGGCGGAGCATCAGGCCCGCCTGGTCGTAGAGCACCTCATAGCGCCCGTTGACGGTGACTTCCGCGGTGAAATCGCCTTCCACCCGCTTGTAGAGGAAATGGCCGTTGTCGCGCCAGAAATCATAAAAGGTCTCGCGCCAGAAATCCGTCTCCTTGCCGGTGCGCACATGAACCGCATCGCCATCGACGGAATGATGCGGCGGCGGATTGAGCCAGGTCAGATCCTCGTCTTGAACTGTCATCGCCTCGTCTCTTGGTGCATGCGAAGGCTTCACCGGCCCGGTCGGCCGGCGCCCCGATCAGCCTGCGAATGTGTAGGCGGTCTTCACGGTGGTGTAGAATTCCATGGCATAACGGCCCTGTTCGCGCGGACCGTAGCTCGAGCCCTTGCGGCCACCGAAGGGAACATGGAAATCGACGCCCGCCGTCGGCAGGTTGACCATCACCATGCCGGCCTCCGAATTGCGCTTGAAATGCGTGGCGTGCTTGAGGCTCGACGTGCAGATGCCGGACGTCAGCCCGAATGGCGTATCGTTGGCGACGGCGAGCGCCTCATCATAGTCCTTGACGCGGATGACGCTGGCGACGGGCCCGAAAATCTCCTCGCGCGAGCTGCGCATGGCGTTGGTGGCGTCGGTCAGCAGCGCCGGCCGCAGAAAGAAGCCCGGCGTCTTGCGGTCGAGCCGCTCGCCGCCGAAGGCGAGCGTCGCGCCTTCCCTGACGCCGATGGCGATATAGTCTTCGTCCTGCTTGAGCTGCGTCGCATCGACGACGGGACCGATCTGGGTCTGCGCGTCGAGCGCATCGCCGATGACCAGTTTGTCCATCCGTTCCTTGAGCGCTTCGACGAAACGGTCATGAATGCCGTCCGTGACGATGAGCCGGGACGAAGCAGTGCAGCGCTGGCCGGTCGAGAAGAAAGCGCCGTTGATCGCGCAATCGACTGATGTAGCGAGATCGGCATCGTCGAGCACCACCAGCGGATTCTTGCCGCCCATTTCGAGCTGGAACTTGCGCATGTGCTCGACGCTCGCCGCGGCGACGCGTTTTCCCGTGCCGACCGAGCCGGTGAAGGTGATGGCGTTGATGTCCGGGCTGTCCAGCATCGCCTGGCCGACCACCGAGCCCTTGCCCATGACGAGGTTGAGCACGCCCTTAGGCAGGCCGGCGCGGTGCAATATGTCGACGATGGTCCAGGCGCTCTCAGGAACGAGGTCCGCCGGCTTGAAGACGATGGTGTTGCCATGGGCAAGCGCCGGAGCGATCTTCCAGGCGGGAATGGCGATCGGGAAGTTCCACGGCGTGATGATGCCGACGACGCCGACCGCTTCGCGCGTGATCTCGACACCGACGCCCGGCCGCACGCTTGGCACGACTTCGCCCGAGAGGCGCAGTGTCTCACCGGCGAAGAAATCGAAGATCTGGGCGGCGCGAATGGTCTCGCCAATGCCTTCGGCCAGCGTCTTGCCTTCCTCGCGCGCCAGGTTGCGGCCGATCTCGTCCTTGCGCGCCAGGATCTCGTCCGACGTCTTTTTCAACACCGCGTGGCGGGCCAGCAGACCCGAGCGCGACCAGGCGGGAAACGCCGCCTTGGCCGCGGCGATCGCCTGTCCCGCCTGTTCGACACCCGCGGAAGCGTATTCGCCGACGATGTCGCCGGTATCGGACGGGTTGATGTTGCGGGAGCCGGCATCGCCGACCCACTCGCCGTCGATGAGGTTCTGTCGAAGCGGTGCCATATCGTGTCTTTCCTGCTGGTTCGCCGCGAGGCGGCATCTGCTGATTTGTATTTGCCAGACAATTGCGCTGCGGGAAAGCACGCTCTGCGTGGGCGACCGCGACAAAGTTTCTCGCTTCGCGGCCCCGCGCGACATGCTGCCCGCGCCGCATCGCCCTCGACCCAACAGCTTTGGCGACACATCGTTCCAATCACCGCGAACGGGTCTGTACATATATGTCCATAGTCTTGATTTGCCGGGGGCGGCGTGTCATGCGTCGTGGCGATGGAAGCCACCGACACGACAACCCAGCGCGCCGGCGCCACCGGCAACATCAAGGTCACCCGGGAAGACTGGCTCAAGCTTGCGCTTGAAACGCTGATTTCGGACGGCGTCGAACGCGTCCGTGTGCAGACGCTCGGCCAGAAGCTCGATGTGTCGCGTTCCAGCTTCTATTGGTACTTCAAGAGCCGCCAGGACCTGCTCGACCAATTGCTGGATTATTGGCGGCAGACCAATACAAGGTTCATCGTCGAACGCGCAGCGCGGCCTTCCGCGACCGTCATCCGCGGGGTGATGAGCATCTTCGAGTGCTGGGTGGACGAGAAGCTGTTCGATCCGCAGCTGGATTTCGCGATCAGGGCGTGGGCCCGGCGTTCGCCCGCCATCAGGCGGGCTCTCGACGAGGCCGACGAGGAGCGCGTCGACGCCATCCGCGACATGTTCAGGCGCCACGGCTATGACGAGGAAGACGCCTTCGTGCGCGCCCGCGTGCTCTACTTCATGCAGATCGGCTATTACTCGCTCGAGCTCAACGAACCGATGAGCAGCCGCCTGCCGCATGTCGCGTCCTATCTGCGCAGCTTCACCGGCCAGGAGCCCACGGCGCAGGATGTCGAGGATTTTTCGCGCTATGTCGAGGAAACGCTTTCGCGCAGCCGCCAGCAATAGCCGCCGCTTTCACACCACGGCACGAACTAGACATATATGTACAATGGCGTTACGCCTCAATGCATTGAACCAACCTCTTCCGGCACGCCATGACCAGACTCTATTCCGCCTTGTCGCTCTTGAAGGAAGGCCTCGCCGGCCAGACCGGCTGGCAGCCGGCCTGGCGCTCGCCCGAGCCGAAGGCGTCCTACGACGCGATCGTCATTGGCGGCGGCGGCCACGGGCTGGCGACGGCCTATTACCTGGCAAAGAATCACGACATCGCCAGAGTAGCGGTTTTGGAAAAAGGGTGGATCGGCGGCGGCAACACCGGCCGCAACACGACCGTGGTGCGCTCCAACTACTATTATCCGCAGAGTGTCGAGATCTATGGGCTGGCGCACCGGCTCTATGAAGGGCTGTCGAAAGACCTCAACTACAACGTCATGCTGTCGCAGCGCGGCATGGTCAGCCTGTGCCACTCGACCGCCGAAATGGAGATCGCGGCACGCACCGTCAATGCCATGCAGATCAACGGCATCGATGCGGAGCTGTTTTCCCCCCAGGATGTGCGCCGGGTGGCGCCGATCTACAATTTCACAGACAGTGCGCGCTTTCCCGTGTTCGGCGGCATCTGGCAAGGCCGCGCCGGCACGGCGCGTCACGACGCGGTCGCCTGGGGTTACGCGCGGGCGGCGAGCCGGCTCGGCGTCGACATCATCCAGAACTGCGAAATCACCGACTTCATCGTCGAGGGCGGCCGCTGCCGCGGCGTCCAGACGACGCGCGGCGCCATCCGCGCCGATCGTATCGGCATGGCCGTGGCAGGACATTCCTCGGTGGTGGCGGCCAGGGCCGGCTTCCGGCTGCCGATCAATTCCTATGCGCTGCAGGCCTGCGTAACCGAACCGGTCAAGCCGATCCTCGACACGGTGGTGCTGTCGCCCGGCACGGGCGTCTATGTCAGCCAGTCCGACAAGGGCGAGATCGTCATCGGCGGCGGGCTCGACCGCGTTCCTTCCTATGCCCAGCGCGGCAATTTGCCGACGCTGGAGGGAGTGATCGCGGGGCTGTTGGAAATGTTCCCGATCTTCGGCCAGCTGAAGCTGATGCGGCAATGGGCCGGGATCGTCGACGTCGTGCCGGATTCCTCGCCGATCATCGGTGAATCGCCACTGCCCAATCTGTTCCTCAATTGCGGCTGGGGCACGGGCGGCTTCAAGGCGATCCCCGCCGGCGGCACGCTGCTGGCAAACCTGCTGGCAACGGGCAGGCACAACGACATCAGCCGCCCCTTCGATCTCGGCCGCTTCGCCAGCGGGCGGCTGATCGACGAAGCGGCCGGCTCCGGCATCGCGCACTGACATGCACAAAGACAAGGATCAGGACTAGGCGATCATGCAGCTTTTCCCTTGCCCGTTCTGCGGCCCGCGCGACGAGACCGAGTTCCACTATGGCGGCGATGCCGGCAATGTCAGGCCTGATGGCGCCGAGGTGCCGATCGAGCACTGGGCCAACTATCTCTATCTGCGCTCCAACCCAAAAGGCGCGGCGCGCGAGATATGGGTGCATATGAACTGCGGCGAATTCTTCGTCATGGCGCGTGACACGGTTACGCACAAGGTGCTGTCTTCGACTGCCCTGGGCGGGGAGCACGCGGCGTGACCGCCTCGCGCCTTAGCACGGGCGGCAGCGCCATCGACCGCTCGCACCCGATCCGCTTCAGCTTCGACGGCGCCACCGTGCAGGGATTCGCCGGCGACACCATCGCCTCCGCGCTGCTGGCCGCCGATGTCGCGGTCGTCGGCCGCAGCTTCAAATACCACCGGCCGCGCGGCATCTGGGGCGCGGGCGTGGAGGAGCCGAACGCGCTGGTGGATATTGGCGGTCCGCGGGCGACGCCGAACACACGCGCGACGACCGAGCCGGCGCGCGACGGGCTGGTGGCCAAAAGCGTCAACGCGACACCCAATGCGCTGGCCGACCGCAACGCCTTCCTCGATCGCTTTTCCCACTTCATTCCGGCCGCCTTCTACTACAAGACCTTCATGTGGCCGGACTGGCACATGTTCGAGCCACGCATTCGCGCCATGGCGGGACTGGGTCAGGTAGACAAGGACTGGACGTCGCCCGGCCCGGCAGACCAGATCAACCATCATTGCGACGTGCTGGTGATCGGCGCTGGACCGGCCGGGCTGGCAGCGGCAAGGCTGGCGGCCGGCGCCGGCCAGTCCGTCATGCTGGTCGACGACCAGCAAAAACCCGGCGGCTCGCTTGGCCACCGCGCCGGCGAGATCGACGGCAAGCCGGCGGCCGTCTGGGTCGAAGAGACCGTTGCGGAGCTTTCCGCCGACGGTCACCTGGTCCTGCCTTCGACCACCGCCTTCGGCATCTACGACCACAATCTGGTCGGGCTCAACCAACACCATTTCGACGGCCGGCCGGACACGCTGTGGCGGATCAGGCCGCGCCGGATCGTGCTGGCGACGGGCGCCATCGAGCGGCCCCTGCCATTCGCCAACAACGACCTGCCGGGCATTCTCTCGGCGGACGCGGCACTCAGCTATCTCAGGCGCCATGCGGTGCTGGCCGGCCGCCGCATCGTCGTCGCCACCAACAATGACAGCGCCTATGAAGTGGCGGAGGCGGCCGCCGAGGCCGGCGCCGACGTGACGCTTGTCGACAGCAGGCGCGACGGCATGCCCGCTGCGCTCGGCAAGGTGCGGATGCTCGAGGGGCGTGCGCTCACCGCCGCAGCCGGCAAGCTGCGCGTCCAGGGTGTGACGCTGGACGACGGCACCAGGCTCGACGCCGATTGCGTGCTGGTGTCGGGCGGCTGGACGCCGACCATCCATCTCTTCGGCCAGGCCAAGGGCAAGCTCGCCTGGAGCGAGGCGCGCGCGGCCTTCCTGCCGGGCGATCCGGTAGAGGGCATGGCGGTGGCCGGAGCTGCCGCAGGCGCGGTCTCGTTGTCGGAGGTATTCGCCGGCTCGCAGAAAGCCGTCGCGTCGCTCGGTCCGACGAAGGCCGCAGTGCCGCGCAGCAGCGGAACCGAGGCGACCGGCGGCATAACAGCGGCATGGCCAACGCCCGGTTCGAAGGGACGCATCTGGATCGATTACCAGAACGACGTGACAGTGAAGGACATAGAACTGGCGGCGCGCGAAAATTTCGTCTCGGTCGAACATCTGAAGCGCTACACCACGCTCGGCATGGCGACCGACCAGGGCAAGACTTCCAACCTGCCGGGCCTGGCGCTGATGGCCGGGATCACCGGCCGCACGGTGCCGGAAGTCGGCACCACAACCTATCGTCCGCCGTTCACGCCGGTGCCGCTGGCAAGCTTCGCCGGCGCGCGCAGCGGCGAACTGATGGCGCCGGTGCGGCGGCTGCCGCTGGAGGGCGTGCATCGTGCCAGCGGCGCCATATTCCAGGAGTATGGCGGCTGGCTGCGCCCAGCCCATTACGGCGGTGGCGGCGGCGCCGATGCGGATCGCTCGATCCAGGACGAGGCCCGCCGCGCCCGCCAGTCCGTCGCGTTGTTCGACGGCTCGACGCTCGGCAAGATCGAGGTGATCGGACCCAAGGCGGCCGAGTTCGTCGATTTCATCTATTACAATACCATGTCGACGCTGAAGCCGGGCCGCTGCCGCTACGGTTTCATGCTGTCCGAGAACGGCGTGGTCTTCGACGACGGCGTGCTGGTGCGGCTGGACGAGCATCGCTTCGTCGTGTCGTGCTCGTCCTCGCACGTGGCCGCCGTGCATGCGCGGCTCGAGGAGTGGCGCCAGGACCGGTTTGGACGCGGCGCCGTCTACATCCACAACGCCACCGCGGAAATGGCGACCCTGACCGTTTCGGGACCGAACGCCCGGAAACTGCTCGAGACGATTGATCTCGGCCTTTCGCTCGACGATGGCGAGCTGCCGCACATGGCGGTCGGCCAGAGCAGCTATGACGGCGACGAGGTGCGCATCGCCCGCGTCAGCTTCACCGGCGACAGAAGCTACGAGATCTCCATCCGCGCCGATCGCGCCGAGCCTCTGTGGGCGCGCCTGCGCGACGCCGGGCAGGCGTTCGATGCGGTTGTCATCGGCCTGGAGGCGCTGATGATCCTGCGCGCCGAGAAAGGGTTCATCGTGATCGGCAAGGACACCGACGGCACCACGCTGCCGCACGACCTTGGCGTCGGGGGCCCGCGGGCAAAGCGCCAGACCGAATTCGTCGGCCGCCGCTCGCTGCTCACCGAGGAGGCTTCGCGCGACGACCGCATGCAGTTGGTCGGGCTGACGGTCCCGTCCGGCGAAGCGCCGCTGCCGACCGGCGCGCATGGCATCAAGCGCAGTGGCGGCAAGCTGCGCAGCCAGGGCTTTGTCACCTCGAGCTACCGGAGCCCCGCGCTTGGCCGGCCGGTTGCGCTCGGCCTGATCGAGCGCGGCGCGGCCCGCCACGGCGAAACAATCGAAATCCTGCATCTCGGCAAGGCGATGACGGCGACGATCGCGGCGCCTTGCGCCTTCGACCCGGCAGGAGACCGGCTCAATGCGTGATCTCGCCCAAAAATGGCCGGCAGCGCCGGACTGGCAGTCGGCAACCATCGGTGCACCGGGTCTCGAAGCGCGCACGATCCCGGGTCTCCACCAATTGCTGGTCAGCGGCAACCTCGACGCCTGGGCGCGAATATCCGGCATGGACGGCAACGGCGTGGGCGCCTTCGGCTGCGCGCAAGGTGACCGCTATGCGGCACGGCTGGCGCGCGACCGCCTGCTCGTCGTGTCAAGCACACCGCTTGCCATCGCCGCGGGCTGGCACGCGGAAGGCTTCGCGGTTACGACGATCAGCGCCGGACTGCACGTGTTCGAGGTCGAAGGCTCGGCGATCGACGCTTTCATCGCGCGCGGATCAACGCTTGACCCAAAGCAGGAAAGCCCCAGTGCGGCACTTTCCTTCGCCGGCGTCAGTGCCATCGTCTACCGCCATCGGGACCGACTGCGCATCCATGTCGATCGCGGCTTGGCATCCTATCTCTGGATGTGGATGGAAACGGCTTTCAGAGCGTGAACGACCAGAACAGGCAGGCCAGCGTGGCCGCCGCGAAGACGACGAAAAACAGACTGCGCAAGAGCACGTTGCGGCGAAGCTCGTTCATGACGAAGTGGCAACCGACAATGGCCGCCGCAAACAGGAACCGCCAGTTCAGCAGCGCCCATAGGGCGTCGCGCTGGCCGAATGCCCATCTGGCGACGAGACAGCCTACGATGGAGGCAAGAAGCACGATCACCGTCCAGAAGATGGCATCGGCCGCATGGGTGAGCACGATGCTGGCGGCTCTGATCGGCAGGATCATCATCAGCAGCGCGCTGAAGAAATAGACGGCGGCGAGTGGTATGAACATCCCGGCATCGGCAATGCCGTCGAGGCGCCTGACGCCGATCGCACCGTAGGGGTAGCCATGCCTGGCCACCACCAGGCTCAAGGCCATGAGCAGCGCTGCCAGTACCGCGACCAGGGCGAAGGACGTGAGGGCTTTGCTCATGACGGTCCCCGTTCAAAGCGAATCAAAACAGGAACCGTTTTAGTCAATGGCCGCATATTGCGTAAGCACCGGCGCGCCCGACGGCGGCGAAATCGGCAGCCCAGCACCGCGCCGCGCCACCGGCTCATCCTCACTTGCCATCTATTCGGCGGCGACGTCGCCCCTGGAGCGGGCGGCCAGAACGAATTCGACCCCGTCGACCACTCGAGCGGCGCGCTTCAGGCTACCGCGCACAGCGATGTTCGAAGCTAAATCCGGTTTCTACAACCCTGGAAATTTGAGAAGTGACTGTTTGGTGGAGCCAATCGGAATCGAACCGACGACCTCTTGAATGCCATTCAAGCGCTCTCCCAACTGAGCTATGGCCCCACTTCCGGCAGTCAACCGGCGCCGTTTCCGGCGAAGAGATCCGGCGCGGGTTGGAGACCGCGCCGTTAGTGCAGGCGGCTTCTAACCCCACCCTTCGTCAATATCAAGCCTTCATCAGCGGCTTTTTCTTCACAAGCTGCGAAAGCCGGCAAACGCTTGCGTTCCCGGCCTTGTCAGACCTCGTCGTCGTCGTCGCCGACGCCGATCATGTCGGCGACATCGTCGTCTTCTTCCTCTTCGTCGGCGAGGAACGTATCGTCCTCGTCGTCGCCCAGGTCGACGTCATCCTCATCGTCGCCGAGATCGGGCAGATCGTCGCCCTTGACGTCTTCGTCGGCCTCTTCGAGCGAGACGACTTCTACGCCCTCCTCGTCCTCGGCGTCCACTTCCTTCTCGGCCACTTCCTCTTCCTCCTCGAGGGCGGCGATCTTGCCTTCCTCGAAATAGGAACGCGGATAGGTCTTGCCGGTATAGGGCGAGACGATCGGGTCCTTGTTCAGGTCGTAGAATTTTCGACCCGTTTCAGGGTCGATACGCTTTGTGCCAAGTTCGGTTTTTGCCACGGCAAGCCTCGTCGATAAAAGAGTGGTCCCCTTAACCACTGTTTGCAGCGCTGTCAAAGCCAAAAGCCGGCGTCACAAAACCATGCGTTGAAAGGCCTCGCGTCAAGTGACGACCATGGGGGATGACCATTTCGGCCCACCGTGATACGAGACCGCCGCAACAAATGAAAAGCGCCGGCCCGCCGGCATTCCGTCCAGGGAAATTCCATGTCTCACGCCGCCGCTTCCAAGCCGGCCACCGCCCGCAAATGTCAAGCGCTTTCCGGTACGGCGCGCGTGCCGGGCGACAAGTCGATCTCGCACCGCTCCTTCATGTTCGGCGGGCTCGCCTCCGGCGAGACCCGCATCACCGGCCTGCTCGAAGGTGAGGACGTGATGCGCACCGGTGCCGCGATGAAGGCGATGGGCGCGCATATCGAGAAGCGCGGCGACGAATGGGTGATCCGCGGCACCGGCAACGGCGCGCTGCTGCAGCCGGAAGGGCCGCTCGACTTCGGCAATGCCGGTACCGGCTCGCGCCTGACCATGGGCCTGGTCGGCACCTATGACATGGAAACGACCTTCGTCGGCGATGCTTCGCTGTCGGGCCGGCCGATGGGCCGCGTGCTGGAGCCGTTGCGCCAGATGGGCGTGCAGGTGCTGAAGGCAACGCCCGGCGACCGCATGCCGATCACGCTGCATGGGCCAAAGCATGCCGCCCCGATCACCTACCGCGTGCCGATGGCGTCCGCGCAGGTGAAGTCGGCGGTGCTGCTCGCCGGCCTCAACACGCCGGGCATCACCACCGTCATCGAGCCTGTCATGACGCGCGATCATACCGAAAAGATGCTGAAAGGATTTGGCGCCAATTTGTCGGTCGAGACCGACGAGCGCGGCGTGCGCCATATCTTCATCGAGGGCCAGGGCAAGCTCACCGGCCAGACGATCGCGGTGCCGGGCGACCCCTCCTCCGCCGGCTTCCCGCTGGTGGCGGCGCTGATCGTGCCGGGGTCCGACATCGTGATCGAAAACGTGCTGATGAACCCGACCCGCACCGGGCTGCTTTTGACTTTGCAGGAGATGGGCGGTCAGATCGAGATCTTGAACCCGCGCAATGCCGGCGGCGAGGACGTCGCGGACCTGCGCGTGCGCTATTCCGAACTCAAGGGCGTCACCGTGCCGGCCGAGCGGGCGCCGTCGATGATCGACGAGTATCCGGTGCTGGCCGTTGCCGCCAGCTTCGCCGAGGGCGAGACGCTGATGCAGGGGCTGGAGGAACTCAGGGTAAAGGAATCCGACCGGCTGTCGGCGGTCGCCAATGGACTGAAGCTCAACGGCGTCGACTGCACAGAGGGTGAGGCATCGCTCGCGGTGCGCGGAAAGCCCGGCGGCAAGGGCCTCGGCGGCCATCCCAATGGCCCGGACACGACCGTGCAGACCCATCTCGACCACCGCATCGCCATGAGTTTTCTCGTGATGGGGTTGGCGACGGAGAAGCCGGTGACGATCGACGACGCCAACATGATCGCGACGAGTTTCCCGGAATTCATGGGCCTGATGACGGGGCTCGGCGCGGAAATAGAGTGACGGTCGTGGCAACCAATAGCCTTGGCACGTTGGCGGGACAGCGCCCCCCTCTGTCCTGCCGGACATCTCCCCCACTTGGGGGGAGATTGGCAGCTTTGACGCTCTGCTCAATCCTGCGCCGTCGGCGATTGGCGAAAGCCGCGACGACGACTGATCTCCCCCCTCGTGGGGGAGATGTCCGGCAGGACAGAGGGGGGCGCGAAGGAACGCGGCATTCGCCGTATTCTTCGCACCTTTCAATCGCGGCGAGTGGCCAATGACACATGTCTTCACCATCGCCATCGACGGTCCCGCCGGAGCCGGTAAGGGCACGCTCGCCCGGCGTCTGGCCGATCATTACCGGCTGAACCTGCTCGACACCGGCCTCACCTACCGTGCCGTCGCCCATGCCTTGCTGCGGCTTGGCTTGCCGCTCGACAATGTCTCGGCGGCAGAGACGGCAGCGCGCCAAGTCGACCTGGCGAAGCTCGACCGGGCCGTGCTGTCGGCTCATGCAGTTGGCGAAGCGGCCTCGAAGGTCGCGGTGTTTCCAACGGTGCGGCGCATCCTGGTGGAGAAACAGCGCGAGTTTGCCAAATCCCCTCCGGGCGCCGTGCTCGACGGTCGCGACATCGGCACCGTGGTGTGCCCCGATGCCGACATCAAACTCTATGTGACCGCGAGCGCCGAGGTGCGGGCGCGACGGCGGCTGGCAGAGATCGAGAGCATCGGCGGCACGGCCGATTTCGCCGAAATCCTCGCCGATATCCGGCGCCGCGACGAGCGTGACATGGGCCGCGTCGACTCGCCCTTGAAACCTGCCCCCGACGCGCACTTGCTTGATACCAGCGAAATGGCTATAGAAGCCGCGTTTCTCGCGGCCAGAGCTGTCATCGACGACGTGCTGTCCAAGGGAAACAAGGCCTGATCCGGGTTTTCCCTCGTGCTTCCGTTGCTGGAGGCGAAGGAAATACCCATATCGGGCACGAACCAGCCTGCCAGCATTCTTCATGCGCCGGACTTGCCGCCTTAAGCGGCCAAGGGCTCTTTGCCCGGAACGCCGGCAGGCCAACGCAACGCTAACCCACGGCGCACGCCCCGCTAAAGATGCGGGGCATTCCAGGAGAAACAATGTCTGTAGCAAATCCCTCTCGCGACGATTTCGCGAGCATGCTCGAAGAATCATTCACCGCCGGCCATTCCGGCGAGGGCCAGGTTGTCCGGGGCACGATCACCGCGATCGAAAAGGATATGGCCATCATCGACGTCGGCCTCAAGGTCGAAGGCCGCGTGCCGCTGAAGGAATTCGGTGCTAAGGGCAAGGAATCCACCCTCAAGGTCGGCGACACGGTCGAAGTCTATGTCGAGCGCATCGAGAACGCGCTTGGCGAAGCCATGCTGTCGCGCGAGAAGGCTCGCCGCGAAGAGAGCTGGGTGCGTCTCGAAGAAAAGTTCACCAAGGGTGAGCGCGTCGAAGGCGTCATCTTCAACCAGGTCAAGGGCGGCTTCACCGTCGACCTCGACGGCGCCGTGGCGTTCTTGCCGCGCAGCCAGGTCGACATCCGCCCGATCCGCGATGTCTCGCCGCTGATGCACAACCCGCAGCCTTTCGAGATCCTCAAGATGGATCGCCGCCGCGGCAACATCGTGGTGTCGCGCCGCACCGTGCTCGAGGAGAGCCGCGCCGAACAGCGTTCGGAAATCGTGCAGAACCTCGAAGAGGGCCAGGTGGTCGAAGGCGTGGTCAAGAACATCACCGACTACGGTGCGTTCGTCGACCTCGGCGGCATCGACGGCCTGCTGCATGTCACCGACATGGCATGGCGTCGCGTCAACCATCCGACCGAGATCCTCAACATCGGCCAGACGGTCAAGGTGCAGATCATCCGCATCAACCAGGAAACGCACCGTATCTCGCTCGGCATGAAGCAGCTCGAGAGCGATCCGTGGTCGGAGATCGGCACCAAGTTCCCGATCGGCAAGAAGATCAAGGGCACCGTCACCAACATCACCGACTACGGCGCGTTCGTCGAGCTGGAGCCGGGCATCGAGGGCCTTATCCACGTTTCGGAAATGTCGTGGACCAAGAAGAACGTGCATCCCGGCAAGATCCTCTCGACGACGCAGGAAGTCGATGTCGTGGTGCTCGAAGTCGATCCGGCCAAGCGCCGCATCTCGCTCGGTCTCAAGCAGACGCTGGAGAACCCGTGGGAGGCCTTCGCGCGCAGCCATCCGGTCGGCAGCCAGGTCGAGGGCGAGGTCAAGAACAAGACCGAGTTCGGCCTGTTCATCGGCCTGGAAGGCGACGTGGACGGCATGGTGCACCTTTCCGACCTCGACTGGACCCGTCCGGGCGAGCAGGTGATCGAGGAGTACAATCGCGGCGACATGGTCAAGGCGCAGGTGCTCGACGTCGACATCGAGAAGGAGCGCATCTCGCTCGGCATCAAGCAGCTGGCCCGCGACACGGTCGGCGAAGCGGCGACCTCGGGCGAACTGCGCAAGAACGCCGTCGTCACCTGTGAGGTCATCGGCGTCAAGGATGGCGGTCTGGAAGTGCGGCTGGTGGAAAGCGGCATCGAGACCTTCATCAAGCGCTCCGACCTTTCCCGCGACCGCGACGAGCAGCGCCCCGAGCGCTTCACCGTCGGCCAGAAGGTGGACGCCCGCGTCATCGCCTTCGACAAGAAGACCCGCAAGCTGCAGGTCTCGATCAAGGCCCTGGAAATCGCCGAGGAGAAGGAAGCGGTCGCCCAGTACGGCTCGACCGACTCCGGCGCCTCGCTGGGCGACATCCTGGGCGCCGCGCTGAAGAAGCAGGGCAGCTAATCGCCCTTCCGCACAGGCCCGAAACAAAAACCCCGCCGGATCGCTCCGGCGGGGTTTTTCTTTGGCGAAACCTCGGGCACAGCCCGAACTCGAATTTAACTATGCGCGTTATGCGCGGCCGTAGAGTGGTACCAGCGTGCCGCTCATCGCCTGGTTGGCGGGCGAGGCAAGGTAGGCGATGGCCTCGGCCGCCGCTTCGAGGCTGACCCATTTGCTGAAATCGGCATCCGGCATGTCGGCGCGGTTGGCCGGCGTGTCGAGCGTCGAGGGCGCCACCGCATTGACCAGGATGCCCTGGTGCTTCAGTTCTTCCGCCATCGCCACCGTCATCGCCGCGACCGCCGCTTTGGAGGCGGCATAGGCGACCATGCCCGAGCCGCGGCGCAGATCGAGCCCGGCGCGAGCCGTGACATTGACGATGCGGCCGGCGGTGCCCGCCGCCAGCATCGAGCGCACCGCCGCACGGCTGCACAGGAACGCGGTGCGGGCATTGGTATCCATCATCTCGGCAAAGGAGGCGGATTCGATCTTCTCCACAGGCGCCTTGGCAAAGCCGCCGGCCAGATGGATCGATCCCCACAGGGCGGGAACCTGGGCATAGAAGGCTTCGACCTTGGCCGAGTCCGAGAGGTCGACATTGTGCGCCAGCCTGACGTTCTCATGGGTGGTGAAAGGGAAATGCAAAGGTGCCGCGGCATGGGCGTTCGGCACATGGCAGACCGCGCCCTCGCCCAGCAGCTTGCCTACGACCGCGCCGCCGAGCGCACCGGTCCCACCGGTCACAACGATATGCCTGCCCTGAAGTGTTTCCGTCATCCTGGACCGCTCCTGTCTTTTTTTGATTATGTCGCTTGTTTCGCCGCGCCGACGCGAAGCGTCGCGCCTTTCATGCGATCACTCAATTGATATCTCGACATGGCAGCCGTCGCGTCTTTGCATGTGTCGGGCAGCGGCGATCGATGCCGCGCAAAAGCCAAGCCGGCGAATGACCACGATGCAGTTAGGAGAATCGACGCCGGCGTGAAGTTTCAATCGACCGTGATTTCGATGACGCGCGGCAGCCCCGTTGCCCGGGCGCGCTTCAGCGCGAGCGGCAAGGCGCCGACATCCGTGAGCCGTTCGGCGCCGATACCATAGGCCTCGGCCAATTTGCAGAAATCGGGCGGTGCCGGGGACACCCCGACGGGTTCCACGCCGACGTCGAGCATCGAAGTCTCGATCTCGCGATAGCCCCTGTTATTCCAGACGACGAAGATAACAGGTGCCGCGGCATCAAGCGCCGCGCCAAGCTCGGGCAAGGTGAACTGGAAGCCACCGTCGCCGGTGAGGCAGACGACGGGCGCGTCGGGCATGGCGAGCGCCGCGCCCACCGCCGCCGGCGGGCCGTAGCCCAGCGCGCCGAAGCCGGTGGCGGCGTTGAACCAGCCGCCCGGCCGGTCGTGATCGTAATAGAGGTTGGCAGCGTAGACGGGCTGGGTGGAGTCGCCGACGATGATCGCGCCCGGCAAGGCGTCGCGGATGGCTTCCACCGCATGGACCTGCGCCGCATGGACGGTGGTCAGTTCGGCGCGAGCCGCCTTTCGCGCCGCCGCGGCGCGGTTCTTCCCGTCCTCTCTGTCCTCGTCGGCCGAGCCGAGCGCGGCAAGCAAGGCTTCGATCGCCTCGGCGCAGTCGGCCTGGATGGCCACCGTCGCCGGACGGCGCGCCAGCTGGTCGGCGCCGATGTCGATGCGGATCAGATTGGCCGGCAGGACGAATCCGCCATCGCCATAGCCGTCATAATCGGTCGGGCCGAACTCGGTGCCGGCGGCAATGACCAGATCGGCCTCGCTCATCAGCGCGCGCACGGCTTTCAGGCTGGGGCTGGCCGGCACGCAGAGCGGATGGCGGTGGAGCAGGCCGCGCGCATTGGTCGTCTCGACGACCGGCGCGCCCAGCCTTTCGGCCAGGCGCCGCAGCGCATCCTCGGCGCGCTTGGCGCCGCCGCCGGCCAGGATGAGCGGGAGCCTGGCCGTCGCACAAAGGCTGGCCGCCTCGGCGATGGCCGCAGCGGCCGGAGCCGGCGGCGCGGCATTGCTCAGCTCCGCCGCGATCCCATCCGCAGGCTTGACCATGACGTCGGTCGGAATCTCGATATGCACCGGGCCCGGCCGCGATGAGGAAAACAGTGCGAAGGCACGGGCGAGCGCGCCGGGCAGTTCGCCGGCTTCGGTGATGCGTTGCGAAAACAGCGCCACCTTTTCCATCATGCCGCGCTGGTCCGGCAGTTCGTGCAGGAAGCCCAGGCCCTTGCCCAGCGTCGGCGTGGCGTTGACGCCCGAGATCACCAGCATCGGCACCGAATCGGCACGCGCCTGTCCCATGGCGGTGATGGTGTTGGTCAGCCCCGGCCCGGTGATGACGAAGGCCACGCCCGGCCGGCCGCCGGCGCGCGCATAGCCGTCGGCCATGAAGCCCGCGCCCTGCTCGTGGCGCGGCGTGACATGGCGGATCTTCGAACGCGCCAACCCGCGATAAAGCTCGACCGTATGAACGCCGGGAATACCGAAGACGGTGTCGACGCCATGCGACTCGAGCAGTGAAATCAACGCTTCGCCAATGGTCGTCATTAGTGTTCTCCCCTTTCCGGCTCGAGGCCGAGCTCGGCTTCGACAGCCTTGATCCCGATCGCCGCCAATTCGCCGGGCGAGAACATCTCGCCGGCCAGGCAGCCTTCGATCCAGAGTCCGTCGATGATCGCGTTGATCGCGATGGCATGGTGGCGCAACTGGCTTGCGTCCGGCTTGCACTGTTCGGCGGCGAGCACTTCGGCCACAACCGCCTCCACCTCGTTGCGAAAGCCGAGATAGCCTTCGCGGTGGGCACGGGCCAGGGTCGGATCCGCACCGGCGCGGCCGATGAAGGTTGCCCAGAGCGAAAAAACCCGCGCGTCGATGATCGGCGCGTTGAGGTTGGCGGTGACGAAAGCCGCAAGGCGTTGCCGCGGCGAGGCATCTTCCATGACCAATGCTGCTTTCGCCTGCTCGGTCATGCGGCCGACCAGTGCCGTGTAGGCCTCCTGCAGCAATTCTTCCTTGCCGGGGAAATAGTGCCGGATCAGCCCGGCGGTGACGCCGGCACGCAATGCGATGGTGCGCAAGGTGGCGCCCTGCAGCCCATGTTCGGCCACGCTGTCCAGGGTCGCCTCGATCAGATCCTGCCGCCGCCGCTCCTCGCCCTCGCGACGGAACTTGCGGCGGGATGGCGCATTCATTGGCGCAGGATCGGCCGCGTCAGGCATGTCGGCCCGCCTTCGCAGGCGATGCAGAGCGCATCCGCCTCGAAGACTTCAACCATGCAGCCGGCGGCCTCCATCGCGGCCTTGGTCTTGGGAAAGCCTGCAACGGCAATGACCTTGAGCGGGCTGGTCGGCAGTACGTTAAGGCTGAGGCCGTTGGAAGAAGCGAACTCCCCGGCGTCGCCTTCGACCAGCCGGATGCCGCGTGCCTTCAGCATTTGATAGAACGGGGCCGGCAAAAGCGGTGAATAAACCAGCGCGAGGTCGTCGGCCAACGGGCTGATCACCGACATCAGATGCAGGCACGCCTCTTCGCCCTGCCACAGCGGCAGATCAAAGCCGTAGACGGAAATGCCCAGCGGCGTCAGCAGGTTGGAAACCTGCTGGATGCCGTCCTGGTTGGAGCGGACACCGCGCCCGATCGCCAGCGTGCGGGTGTCCACCCAGACACAATCACCGCCTTCGACCTGACCAGGAGCCTCGACGCGGCCGAGGATCGGAATGCCCAGCCTAGTGTAGGTTTCCTCATGCAGCGAGGGCTCCCTGGCGCGCAATGGCTTACCCATGGACAGGATCAGCGCGCCGCGACTCGTCATCAGCGATGGGTCGTGCGTGAACACCGAATCCGAAAGTCCGTCGGCCTTGTCTTCGATCCATTCGATTTCAGCGCCGGAAGCCGCCACCAACTCAGCAAGGGCCGCGTGCTGCGAGGCAGCTTTCGCCGGATTGAACCCCGGGCCATAGTGCCAGGCAGATCTGTCGGCGTCGCGCATTGCGTTGGCAGCCGACCGCATCAGCACGCGCCGCAGCGTCGCCGCCATGGACTGTGATCCGAAAGCGCTCATCGGTGCCCTTCTTAGCTGAAAAAAATCGAGAAAATTTCATGAAAGGCTATTTATACACTTGCACAACAAGGCCGCAAGTGCCGTAATGAGCGGGATTGACGGGCTCGCGCTGTTGGGTCCATGCTGAAGTCTGGAGCGGGGCAGTACAGCGTATGTTGATTAGCCGGGTAGACGTTCGACGAGCTGCCATCGACCACACGGAGGTCACCCGTTGAGCACGGCGGGAGTTGCCGCAGCCCCATCCGGTGAGGCGCAAAACGGCGCCGCCGAAGCCATCCACGTCGAGAACCTGCACAAGAAATTCGGTGAGCTGCATGTGCTGAAGGGCGTCTCGCTCTCGGCGCGCGACGGCGAGGTCATCGCCATCATCGGCGGTTCGGGCTCAGGCAAATCGACGCTGTTGCGCTGCATCAACTGCCTGGAGAATCCGACCAGCGGCATCATTCGCGTCAATGGCGAGGAGATCAAGCTGAAGGCCGACAGCCACGGCCATACCGTGCCGGCCGACCGCAGGCAGATCGAACGCATCCGCTCCAAGCTCGGCATGGTGTTCCAGAATTTCAATCTGTGGAGCCACATGACGCTGATCGAGAACGTCATCGAGGTTCCCGTGCATGTGCTGGGCGTCAAGCGCGACGCGGCGATCGCCCAGGCCGAAAAGCTGCTCGTCCGCGTCGGCCTCGCCGAAAAGCGGGACGTCTATCCGGCCTACCTGTCGGGCGGCCAGCAGCAGCGCGCCGCGATCGCTCGCGCATTGGCGATCAATCCGCGCGTCATGCTGTTCGACGAACCGACCTCGGCGCTCGACCCCGAACTGGTCGGCGAGGTGCTTAGAGTGATCGGCGACCTGGCGCGCGAAGGCCGCACCATGGTGCTGGTCACCCACGAGATGAAGTTTGCGCGCGAGGTCGCGACGCATGTCGTCTATCTATACAATGGACTGGTCGAGGAGGAAGGCCCGCCGGAGCAGATCTTCGGCGCGCCCAGATCCGAAAGGCTCAAGCAATTCATCCGCAACATCGGCTAGCAAACCGAGGGCGGAAGAAAACCGGGAACCAACAACAAACTGGGAGTCGTGAAATGAAGACTGTTCTGAAGACGTTCGCCGCAGCGCTGCTGCTCGGCGTCGCCGCCATGGGCGTGGCCAAGGCCGATCCGGTCAAGATCGGCGTCGCCGCCGAGCCCTATCCGCCCTTCACCTCGCCGGATGCTTCGGGCAAATGGGTCGGCTGGGAGATCGACTTCATCGACGCGGTCTGCGCCGAGGAGAAGCTCGACTGCGTCATCACGCCCGTCGCCTGGGACGGCATCATCCCGGCGCTGACCACCAAGAAGATCGACCTCATCGTCTCTTCGATGTCGATCACCGACGAACGCAAGAAGACGATCGACTTCTCGGATAAGTACTACAACACGCCGACGGCGATCATCGGACCGAAGGACCAGAAATTCGGCTCCGCGCCGGACGACCTCAAGGGCAAGATCCTGGGCGTCCAGGTGTCGACCGTGCATGCCGTCTACGCCAAGAAGCATTTCGGCGCCACGGCATCCGAGATCAAGGAATACCAGACGCAGGACGAGGCCAACAATGACCTTGCCGCCGGGCGCCTCGATGCGGTGCAGGCCGATTCCATCGCGCTTGGCGAGTTTCTCAAGACCGACCAGGGCAAGGCCTGCTGCGACCTGAAGGGCATGGTGGCTCCGGACGACGAAGTGCTCGGACCGGGCGTCGGCGCCGGCGTGCGCAAGGAAGACACCGAGTTGAAGGAAAAGATCAACGCCGGCATCAAGGCGATCCGCGCCAACGGCAAGTATGACGAGATCTCGAAGAAATACTTCGATTTCGACATATATGGCGGCGATGGCGCGCAGTCGAACTGACGTGGCGATGCCACGCAGTCGAACTGACGACCATCGCATGGGCTGGAAGACAAGGCGCTGACGCCAAGTCCTCCGGCCCGACCTTTCCCACGCACCCTTGCCGCCGGCCGCTCGCGCCGGCGGATTGAGCCAGCAATCCGGGGGCGAAGCTGATCGATTCATTTCTTCCGGCCTCGGCGGCCGGCATCATCGAACTCCTGTCGCCCGCGCCCGTCGGCTGGGGCGGGACGCTCATGCTCGGGCTGCTGCATTCGCTTGAGATCGCCGTCGGCGCCACGATCGTCGGACTGTTGATCGGAACCGGCGGTGCCTATGGCAAGCTTTATGGCGGCCCCGTGGTGCGCGACCTGCTGGCGGTCTACACGACCATCGTGCGCGCGGTACCGGAACTGGTGCTGATCCTGCTCCTCTACTACGCCGGTACCGACCTGATAAACCAGATGCTGACCGCCATGGGCTATCAGCGCGTCGACATCAGCGGGCTGGTGGCCGGCATCGCGGTGCTCGGTTTCGTCCAGGGCGCCTACTCGACCGAGGTCATACGCGGCGCGATCCTTGCCGTCCCGCAAGGCCAGATCGAAGCCGCCCGCGCCTACGGCATGTCTCCCGGCCTTCTCTTGCGGCGCATCACATTGCCGGCAATGCTGCCCTTCGCCATTCCGGGTCTCGCCAATCTGTGGCTGATCGCCACCAAGGATACGGCGCTGCTGGCCGTGGTCGGCTTCTTCGAATTGACGTTGGCGACGCGACAGGCGGCGGGCGTCACCAAGGCCTATCTGATATTCTACCTCGCGGCCGGCATGCTCTATCTGGCCGTGACGCTGTTTTCGAACCTCGTTCTTGGTCGCGTCGAGAAATGGGCGCGGCGCGGCATGCCGTCGATCAAGGAAGCGCGCTAATGGCGAGCGAAGCGGCCATCATCAACAGCGCGGCCCGCGCCTCGCTCTGGCTGCAACCGCATCGCATCGTGCTGATCCTGATTGCGCTCGGGCTGGTGCTGTCCGCGGCCTTCTTGATGCGCTGGGACTGGCTGCCGCAATATTACGGCCTGGCCTTGCTCGGCATCTGGCGCGCGCTGTGGATCCTGGCCGTTACTTGCCTGTTGGGCTTCCTGATCGCGGTGCCGGTCGGATTGGCGCAGGCTGGCGGCCCGATCTGGTTCGCGGCGCCGGCGAAGGTCTTCTGCACCGTCATCAGGGGAACGCCGCTGCTGTTACAGCTGTGGCTGCTCTACTACGGGCTGGGTTCGTTGTTTCCGCAATATCCGTGGATCCGTGAATCCTGGATGTGGCCCTATCTCAGGCAGGCATGGCCTTATGCCGTCCTGGCGCTGACGCTCTCCTTCGCGGGCTACGAGGGCGAAGTGATGCGCGGCGCCTTTGCCGGTGTGCCGAAGGGGCAGCTCGAAGCCGCACGTGCGTTCGGCATGAGCCGCTGGAAGATCTTCCGGCGTATCTGGCTGCCGCAGGCCTTCTACCGGGCGCTGCCGACGCTGACCGGGGAAACCGTGCTGCAGCTGAAATCGACGCCACTGGTGGCGACCATCAGCGTCATCGACATCTTCGCCGTTTCGTCGAAGGTCAGACAGGACACTTACCTCACCTATGAGCCCTTGCTGCTGCTTGCCTTGATCTATATGGCGATCACCGGCATTCTGGTCTTCGCCTTCGGCAGGATCGAGGCGCGGATTCCGAACAAGATCGGCTAGGACCTCGTGAGTAGGAAGCGGCTAGCCGCCACCACCCATTGCTGACTACTCACTATTCACTACTCACTAAAGGCAATCGCCATGCAACTCAGTCTCGAACAGGCAACCGGGCTGTGCCGCATGGCGGCGCTGGGTGCGGGCGCCAATGAGGAAGCGGCGCAATCGCTCACCGCCTCGATCATATCGGCCGAGGCGGAAGGACTCTCGACCGTCGGGCTGTCGCATTTCATAGACTATCTCGAAGCGCTGGAGGCCGGCCGCATCGACGGCAATGCCGAGCCGGTGATCACCCGGCCGGCGCTCGCAGTCTATCTTTCCGATGCAAAAGCGGGGCTGGCGCATACCGGCTTCGATCGTACGATGGACGATCTCGCCAAGGCGGCAAGACTGTTCGGCGTCGCCATCTTCTCGCAGAAGAACGCCTATACGTGCGGCGCCCTCGGCTACTTTACCGGAAGGCTGGCAGCGCAGGGGCTGGTCTCCTTCGCCGCCACCAATGGTCCCGCCGTGCTTGCCGGTTCGGGCTCGGTCAAGCCGGTCTATTGCACCAACCCGATGTCCTTCGCCGCGCCCGCCGCCGACGGCCCGCCGCTGGTCATCGACCAATCGTCGAGCGCCACCGCCTTCGTCAATATCCGCAAGGCGGCCGAGGACGGCAAGACAATCCCCGAAGGCTGGGCGCTCGACG
The DNA here is from genome assembly GCF_006442295.1 of Mesorhizobium sp. B2-3-2. Classification (NCBI taxonomy): domain Bacteria; kingdom Pseudomonadati; phylum Pseudomonadota; class Alphaproteobacteria; order Hyphomicrobiales; family Phyllobacteriaceae; genus Mesorhizobium; species Mesorhizobium sp. B2-3-2. The sequence goes on from NZ_VFWA01000003.1 coordinate 371,484, forward strand.
CCAGCGGCAATCCGACCACCGACCCGGCCGCAGCCATAAAAGGCGCCATGCTCGCCTTCGGTGGCCAGCGCGGCGCCAACATCGCGCTGATGGTCGAGGTGCTGGCGGCGGGTCTGTCGGGCGCAAACTGGTCGCTCGATGCGCCCTGGTTCACCGGCGGCCCGGACAATCCCGGCACCGGCCTGTTCGTGCTGGCCGTCGAGCCCAAGCTGCTCGATCCGGATTTCGAGCAGCGGATGAAGGATCAGCTCGACCGGCTGCGCCGGCGCTACGGCGTGCACATACCGGGCCGCTCCCGGGCCGAGGCGGCGGAGAAGGCCGAGGCACGAGGCATCAACGTGTCCAAGGCCGTGGTGCAGCGCATTTCCGAATTCGCCGAGCGTTATTCGGCCTGAAATAATTTCTTCTTTTCAGCTCATTAGCCGCCGGCGCCTGCCTGCGGCACGGCTGTGCGTGTTTTTTTCGCGCGCGGTCTGAACCTTTTCGAGCGTCGGGGCGACCAATGCTTGTCCAGGGCAGGATGAGCTTGCCCGATCCAGACCGGGGAACAGCACGTCACATCGAAACCTGCTCCACGCCAAGGCATGCCCTTCGCGTCCCGGAAAAACCAACCTCAATGAAAGGAAACCATCATGACCAGCACCAAGACCACCATCCTGACCGCCGTCCTTCTCCTCGGCTCGTTCATGGGCGCGACCCAGGCGGCCAACCTGAAGGCCGCGCCGGTCAAGCCGTCCAGTCCAGGCGTCATCGCAGCGCCGGGCGGCGGCGCCACCGAGGACCATTATTGCAAGAACGGCCACGCGAAATTCGCCAGTTGCAGCGCCGATTTCATCGCGGCCTGCAAGAAGGTCGGTGGCACCATGTCGGATGTCCAGGGCTGGGGTGGGCGTACTTGCTTCACGCCCTCCTGATGCCGTCTCAGGTCAGGCCGCTCCGTCGGCCCCTGGCTTCGCATGGATGTCATCCGGAAAACCCCGCCTCGGCGGGGTTTTCTGCGTCAGGCAAGGCGTTCTGAAGCGCTTTTATCCTGACGCAATTCCCAAGCTGTTTTCCTGGGAAAGCCGCTTCACACATTTCCTGGAATTGCTCTGAGAACCAGGGCGGCAGCGACGACGCGTCACCCTTTGCGTTTGACGCGAAACGGATTATGAAACGGCTTCAGCCAAGCTTTCGAGCGCCGGAGCCAGCCATGACCGAAATCCTGCAGACCCCCAAGCTCGTCGTCATTTTCGGCGGGTCGGGCTTTGTCGGCCGCCACGTTGTGCGGGCCTTGGCCAAGCGCGGCTATCGCATCAGGGTCGCCTGCCGCCGACCCGATCTCGCCGGCCATTTGCAGCCGCTCGGCAATGTCGGCCAGATCCAGCCGGTGCAGGCCAATGTGCGCGTGCGCTGGTCTGTCGATCGCGCCGTGCAGGGCGCCGATCACGTCGTCAACCTGGTTGCCGTGCTGCATGAGAGCGGCCGACAGAAATTCACGGCCGTGCACGAATTCGGCGCTCGCGCGGTGGCCGAAGCGGCACGCGCCGCGGGCGCCGGCCTGACCCATATTTCGGCGCTGGGCGCGGACCTGGAAGCCGCATCCAACTATGCACGCACCAAGGCGCTTGGTGAAAAGGCTGTTCTGGAGACGGTCAAGGACGCCGTCATCCTGCGACCGTCGATCAATTTCGGGCCGGAAGATAATTTCTTCAATCGCTTCGCCAACATGGCACGTTATTCGCCGGCACTGCCGCTGATCGGCGGCGGCCACACCAAGTTCCAGCTGGTCTATGTCGGCGACGTCGCCGAAGCGGTGGCGCGCTCGGTCGATGGCAAGGTCAAGGGCGGCCAGATTTACGAGCTTGGCGGCCCGCAGGTGCTTACTTTCAAGGAAAGCATGCAGGAAATGCTCGCGGTGATCGAGCGCAAGCGCTTGCTGGTTCCGGTGCCGTGGTGGGTGGCGAACCTGCAGGCGTCGATCCTGGGCCTCTTGCCCAACCCGCTGCTGACCAAGGATCAGGTGCTGCATTTGCGCGAGCACAATGTCGTGTCGGAGGAGGCCGCCAGGGCCAACCGCACGCTTGCCGGCCTGGGCATCCAGCCGCAGGCGCTTGGCACGATCCTGCCCAGCTATCTCTGGCGTTTTCGCGCGGCCGGCCAGTTCCAGCGCAAACCGGCGGTCTGACCATAGGCCGATGGCGGGCGACTACAGGCGCGAGGTGATCCGCATGGGCAGCCCGCCTTGCGGCTGGGTGGTCAGCTTCTGGACCGGCCATGGCCTGGTTTGCGCGATGGAATCGAAGCGGAAACGCGACAGCAGGACGGCGAGCGCGATGATCGCTTCCTGCATGGCGAAGCTGGCGCCGATGCAGACGCGCGGCCCGGCGCCGAACGGCAGATACTGAAAACGGTCGATCTTTTCGCGGTTTCCCGGATGAAACCGCTCCGGCAGGAACGCATCCGGCCTGTCCCACAGCTTCCTGTGACGATGGACGACCCAAGGCATGACCAGCACGGCGGCGCGCCTCGGGATGTGGAGATCCTTCCAGTTTTCCGGCTCGATCGGCTCGCGGTTGATAGACGGCGCCGGCGGATAGAGCCTGAGCGCCTCGTCGAAGGCGGCGCGGGTGAGCGGCATGGCGTCCAGCCATTTCGTCGGATCGGGCTCGCGCGCCAGCACGGCATCGATCTCGCGCTCGATCTTTTCCCGCTCCCATGGCGCCTCGGCCAGGCAATAGAGGGTCCAGCCCAAGGCTCGCGCCGTGGTCTCATGGCCGGCGCCGATGAAGGTGATGATATTGTCCTCGACTTCCGGGCGTTCCAGCCCGTCCGGCCCCTCGGCCTTGAGCAGGAGGGTCAGGAAATCCTGCGGCACGGCGTCGGCATCGCGCCTGAATTTTTGTTCGCGTATCTTGACCGTATCGCTGACGATCTTGCGGAAATAGGCCATGGTCTTGCGGCCGCGGATGCGGGTAAGCCGCGGCAGCCATTCCGGCGCGCGCAGCAGGTCTAGCGGATCGACGCGGCCCATGGTCTCGAACAGCCGGTCGATCTCCTTGGCGAAACTGCCCGGTTCCCCCGCGATCTCCCCGGAGAACAGCGTCTCGGCCAGGATGTCGTAGGTCAGCATCGTCATGTCATGGGCGATGTCGGAAGTGCCGCCATCCTCGTAGCGAGAGGCGAATTCGAGCGTGCGCTTGAGCATCGGCCCGGCGAAACCAAAGATGTGACGCGGCGTGAACACCGGCGCCATCGCCTTGCGCGAACGCTTCCAGACCTCGCCTTCGGCCGTCAGCAAACCGTCGCGCAGGATCGGCCGCAGGATCAACTGGCGTACCGTCGCCATCTTGTAGTTCCTGGCATTGTCGACCAGGACATGGCGAATGAGGCCGGGGTCGTTGGCGATGACCAGCGGTCCGCCGACGCCGTTCACCGATATCCAGGGCTCGTTGTAGGTCGGCTCGCCCCACAGTTCGAGCGGGTTGCGATAGACGATGCGCATCATCTCCAGCGTCGAGGGCGGCGATGTGCGCGGCCTCGGCGCCGGCGGAACGAAGGGGGCGGGCTGGGTGTCCATGGCTGCTCCGCTGGCAAGCGCGTCGCGCTAGTCCTTGCCTCTGTCCAAATGTAGTGACTGACGCACGGCGCGTCCATGCGACGGACGGTAAAAGCCGTTACCTCGAAGGGACGGAGCGATGCGCTCCCATCATCTGATTGTGACCGCCCGCCAAACGGCGCGGTCTTGTCCATGATGGCGCTCTGCCGTAGGTCACGGTCACCAACGGATACCGTCAATCGAAGGAGCCCGCCTTGAAGCACCAGTTGAACATCATCATCGGCAGCACCCGGCCGGGCCGCGCCGGACCGGTTTTCGCGCACTGGCTGGAGCGGTTCGCGCGCGAGCACGGCAAGTTCGAACCGGTGCTGACCGACATCGCCGCCTTCGATCTGCCGGTACTGGACGAGCCGCACCATCCCAGGCTCGGCAACTACCAGAACGATCATACCAAGGCCTGGTCGAAGGCCGTCGATGCCGCCGACGCCTTCGTCTTCGTGGCACCGGAATATAATTACTTCGTTGCACCGGCCATCGTGAATGCGATCGACTATCTCTCGCGCGAATGGAAATACAAGCCCGCCGCCATCTTCAGCTATGGCGGCGTTTCCGGCGGCCTGCGCGCGGCACAGGCGCTCAAGCCGCTTCTGACCTCCGTCTGCGTCATGCCGGTTCCGGAAGGCGTCTCGCTGCCGCTGTACCAGAAGCTGCTGGGAACCGACGGCTCCTTCGAAGCCAGCGAGCAGGTGCAGGGCGGGGCAAGAACCATGCTGGAGGAGCTGCTGCGCTGGAGCGAGGCGCTGAAGCCGATGCGCGCCGGCTGATGCTTTTTTGACCTCCGCCACCGCGGCGGCGGAAAGACTTGCGCAAGCCCGGGCGCTCGCGGACGGCGACCCTGCCTATACCGGGTGGCAGCGCAATCTGGGGGTTGCCTATGTCGATTACGCGCAAGTCGCCAGGAATTTCGGCCGCGCTTCGAAGGCGTTGGACGGGAGGTTGGAGCTCGACCGCAAGGGACAGCCGGCGTCAAGATACACGTTCACGATCTAAATTCCTGCGCGCCCGGCTGGCCAGGGTCAACGGCTCTCGCCAATCGCTCGCCGACAGTGCGCTTTTGCGCCCGGAAATGCCTGCAAACCTTGGAAAAACCACCTTTAAGGCCTATATCTAGGCCATATTGAAAGCGCGATTCGGGGGCGATTTTTCGCGCTCCACAAGCCGCCTCTAGACAACAGGTTTTCATGAGCGACCAGACTGAGAACGCCAACGGCGCCGAAGCCGAATACGGCGCAGATTCCATCAAGGTTTTGAAGGGCTTGGATGCCGTCCGCAAACGGCCCGGCATGTATATCGGCGACACCGATGACGGTTCGGGCCTGCATCACATGGTCTATGAGGTCGTCGACAACGCCATCGACGAGGCGCTGGCCGGCCATGCCGACCTCGTCACGGTGACGCTCAATCCCGACGGCTCGGTCACCGTCATCGACAATGGGCGCGGCATTCCCACCGATATCCATCCCAGCGAAGGCATTTCGGCGGCCGAAGTGATCATGACGCAGCTGCATGCCGGCGGCAAGTTCGACCAGAACTCCTACAAAGTGTCGGGCGGCCTGCACGGCGTCGGCGTGTCGGTGGTCAACGCCCTGTCGGCCTGGCTGAAGCTCAAGATTCGCCGCAATGGCCAGATCTTCGAGATGAGCTTCACGCACGGCAATGCCGACGCGCCGCTGAGCGTCACCGGCACCTACGAGCAGAACAAGCAGCCCGGCACCTATGAAGGCCGCAGCGGCAGCGAAATCACCTTCTTTCCGTCGTCCGAGACCTTCACGATGGTCGAGTTCGACTACGGCACGCTGGAGCACCGGCTGCGCGAGCTTGCCTTCCTGAACTCCGGCGTGCGCATCGTGCTGACCGACGCCCGTCATGCCGACATTGTGAAGCATGAACTGCACTATGACGGAGGCCTCGAAGAGTTCGTCAAATATCTCGACCGGGTGAAGAAGCCGCTGATCGAGAAGCCGATCGCCATCCGCGCCGAGCGCGACGGCATCACCGTTGAAGTGGCGATGTGGTGGAATGACAGCTACCACGAGAATGTGCTGGCCTTCACCAACAACATCCCGCAGCGCGACGGCGGCACGCATCTCGCCGGCTTTCGCGGCGCCCTGACGCGTCAGATCACCGGCTATGGCGATTCCTCTGGCCTGACCAAGAAGGAAAAGGTCTCGCTGATCGGCGACGATTGCCGCGAGGGACTGACGGCAGTGCTGTCGGTCAAGGTTCCCGACCCGAAATTCTCCTCACAGACCAAGGACAAGCTGGTCTCCTCTGAAGTCCGGCCCGTGGTCGAAGGGCTGGTCAACGAGGCGCTCGGCACCTGGCTCGAAGAGCATCCGAGCGAAGGCAAGGTCGTGGTCGAGAAGGTGATCCAGGCCGCTGCGGCGCGCGAGGCCGCGCGCAAGGCGCGCGACATCACCCGCAAGACCTCGCTGGGCGTCACCTCGCTGCCCGGCAAGCTTGCCGACTGCCAGGAACGCGATCCGGCGAAGTCCGAGATCTTCATCGTCGAGGGCGACTCGGCCGGCGGCTCCGCCAAGGGCGGCCGCTCGCGCCAGAACCAGGCCATCCTGCCGCTGCGCGGCAAGATCCTCAATGTCGAGCGCGCCCGCTTCGACCGCATGCTCAGTTCCGACATGATCGGTACGCTGATCACCGCGCTCGGCACGTCGATCGGCAAGGACGAGTTCAACGCCGACAAGCTGCGCTATCACAAGATCATCCTGATGACCGACGCCGATGTCGACGGCGCGCATATCAGGACGTTGCTGCTCACCTTCTTCTTCCGGCAGATGCCGGAATTGATCGAACGCGGCCATCTCTATATCGCCCAGCCGCCGCTTTACAAGGTGACGCGCGGCAAGAGCTCGCAATACATCAAGAACGAAAGCGCGTTCGAGGAATTCCTGATCGGCTCGGGGCTGGAAGAAGCCTCGCTCACGCTCGGCTCCGGCGAGGTTCGCGCCGGGCAGGACCTGCGGGCGGCAATCGACGATGCGCTTGCCGTGCGCCAACTCATCAACGGCCTGCACACGCGCTACAACAGGGGCGTCGTGGAACAGGCGGCGATCGCCGGCGGGCTGAACGCCGACATCGTCGCCGATCTTGGCCGCGCCAATGCAATGGCGGAGCGGATCGCGCAACGTCTCGACATCATTGCCGAGGACACCGAGCGCGGCTGGACCGGCCGGATGTCGACTTCGAATGAGGGTATCGGCGGCTATGTCTTCGAACGCACGGTGCGCAGCGTCAAGGAATACGCCCATCTCGACATGGCGCTGATCAATTCAGCCGATGCGCGACAGCTCGACCGCTACGCGCAGCGGCTCAGCGAGGTCTATGGGGCGCCGCCCGTGCTGCGCCGCAAGGATGTCTCGGAACCCATATCGGGACCGTTGGCACTGCTCAACGCGGTGTTTGCGACCGGCCGCAAGGGCCTGACCATGCAGCGCTACAAGGGCCTGGGCGAGATGAACGCCGAGCAGCTTTGGGAAACCACGCTCGATCCGAACGTGCGTTCGCTGCTGCAGGTCAAGGTGAACGACGCCACCGATGCCGATTCGCTGTTCTCGCGGCTGATGGGCGACGAGGTCGAGCCGAGGCGCGAGTTCATCCAGGACAACGCGCTTTCAGTGGCCAACCTGGACATTTGAGCGCTGGACGCGGGCCATAAACCTCTGCGACTTCGTTCGCGTGCGCCCAGAGGCAGCCTGCGCCAGACATTCCCCGAAGGGCTTGTTTTAATCGCGCTCGATGCGATCGGTATTTCAGTATCGTCCGCGAGCCATAGAGTTGGCTCCGACAAGTCCCGCCATGAGCCGCGGCTGGCGGCCGATATCCTTGTTGGTGGCTGGAAGCACCTGACATGCTGGCGGCAAGTTTGCGCTATCAACGCATCGCCATGAGGTTGGCAATCAAAGCTTTCTCCGCGGAGGTGATCGGATAGCTCTCGATGGGAGCTTTCTTCGCACGTTTGAACATCCGTGCAAGCCGCATCGCGAATTTATGCTCTGTCTCCTGGAGCGTTCTCTCTTTCGCTAATGCGAGGGAAGTCGTTTGCGGTTCCATCCGTTGCCTATCCTTCTGCATGCCGGCCGATGCTCGAGAAACATGAGATCAAAGGGCTCTCCGACGGTGTCGTCCAAAGTGAAGCCAGCGGTTCGGCAGGAGCAAGCATGGCGACCGTCCAAGATTGGCGATGCGAGATGTTATGCAATCGACCGCAGCCGCCGCATCATCGGAACCAATGAGACTGTTATTGGTATTTTGCCGTGCCGCCTTCGGGCCTTGCAGCTCGGCTCGTCGGCCATGGCAGCGTACCTGCCATTTTCACCGGCCAGATCGCCATGCCGCCGACATTGTGGATGACGGAAAATAGTTCGCCGCGCTCAAAAACGCAGTTGATCGCGGTTTCGCCGGTCCGGCCGCCTAGGTCACGATCGAGAGCCAGGCCGCGTCAGGACCGGCCAGGAACCAATGCCGGTCGCTGTGGGCCCCGGATCGCCGGCGTCGAGTTCTGCAACAGGCGCAGGAGGTCCGACTGCCGGGGCGTGTCGGTCTTGGAGAAGATGTGCTGCAAGTGGGTGCGCACGGTCGGCTCGCTGATGCCGAGCATGTCAGCCGCTTCTTTGCCGCTCAGCCCTTGGGCAAGCGCCAGAAGCACACGGAGCTCGCCGCCGGTCAGCTTATAGAGTCTGGCAAAGGCCTCGCCCGGCATGAGTGGTGACTGAACGGGATCCTGCATGAACAGTGCGACCGATGCCGCAAACGGCGCGACAATGCCGCGTCGCTCGCCGCGATCGACCGGAAGAAGGGTTGCGACATAGCCGGCGCCGTCCACACCGGGGATCGCCACGGAATGTTCGCTCATGTCCTTGTCGATGTCATCTCGCGACGCCTCGTCAATGGATTTCGACAGCGCCGCGCGCGCCGCGGGATCGGCGGGAAAAATTCGGTTGTTCACGATGCGGATGGAATTGCCGGTTCTGACTTGGCGCTCGGCAGCGGCGTTCATATAGACCACGCGGCCATCCCGTGCGGTAAGGAAAACACCCGCGACAAGGACATCAAGCGTCTTTTCCAGCATTTCCGACCTCAGCGCTCTAATGTCGAGTGCATCTGAGATCGCGAGCGCGCGGCAGACATGTGGTGAAAGAAGTTTGAACAGGCTGATTTCGCGCTGTTGGTACTGCGGAGCCGCGTCGCTCCTGGAGGCGTGCATCGAGGCCATCCGCCCCCCAGTCCTCAACGCCGGAAACCAGATTATATCCAGTAGTCCGAACGGCTTCAGCACTTCTCTATGGAACCGGCTTTCGGCCAATTCGAGCTCTTCCATGGAGAGGGCGCTGACGTGGCCGATTTCGGCGACGATATCCGCTGCCGCCATCGGACTTTCTGCATAGTGGCTCCCCAGCCTATCAAGGAATTCTGGTTGGTATCCGAAGACAAACAACTGGTCATTTTGCACCTGCCGCATATCATGAACGCATATTCCGCCCCCCGTGCTTTCGCACAGTGCGGCAATCTTTCGGCAAGTGTCGGGCCACTGGTGCGGATCGAGCGCGCAGTCATAGATCGTGCCGATGGTGTCGGATAACGCGTTGGCGGAGACTCCGTCCAAGCCGATCACGTTGAACCCTTTCCACCAGTTGCTGCTCTCGATCGTGCGCCCAGCAGTAGAACGATCGCGAATAGCCAAATCCGCTTGAGATTCATTTGCTTTCCCCCGGCGTAACTATCGTTTCAGGGAAGGGAGCCCCGGTCAATCGGCATAGTTTCTCCGCTTTGCGGGATTTGGTGCCGATGAAACCGCAATCGGCCAACCTGGACATTTGAGGTCTCAGCCTCCAACCAGCTTTTTGAATCCTTGCGTGCTCCACGAGCGCCAATAATGAAGCCGCGCCGGAACAGAAGGCCTTCCAAGACATTGTGACGATGTCGATCACAATCTCTTGCAGGAGGCTTTCATGGGACGCGGCATCTTACTCTGGTTGCTAGGAGTTCCGATTCCGATCATCATTCTCCTCATGCTTTTCATGCGATAGGGGGCCGCCATGCAGTCCTCCACCCTAACGGCTGTCGGCGCGTCAACTTCAACGGAATCGTCGGCCACGGCCGTCAGTTGGGGCCCCATCATCGCCGGCGCCTTCGCGGCTTCGACGCTGACCTTCATCCTCATGCTGCTCGGCTCGGGCCTTGGACTGAGCATGATTTCGCCGTGGTCGGGTTCCGGTGCCTCGGCCACCACTTTCGCGGTATCGACTGCCATCTGGCTCATTGTCGTGCAATGGCTGTCGTCGGGCGTCGGCGGGTACCTGGCGGGCCGACTGCGCACCAAATGGGTCGGCATTCACACCGACGAGGTCTATTTCCGTGATACCGCGCACGGCTTCCTCGCCTGGGCACTCGCCACATTGCTGGTCGTCGGCGTGCTCGGCTCGGCGCTTTCCGCCGCGATTGGTTCGGGCGTACAGGCCGCGTCCAATGTGGCTGCCGGCGCTGCAATGGGAGCGTCAGCCGGCGCCTCCGCCAATGCCGGCAACGCCTCGGTCGACAATGCGACCTCCTATCTGGTTGATTCGCTGTTCCGGCCGGCTGATCCAACGAAGCTCGCGGCTGCCAATCCAGGCGACGAAGCCGCCGCGGCCGGGCAGGCCTCTCGCATCCTGATCGCCGGTGCCGCCGCAGGCGAGGTGTCGGCTGAAGACAAGACCTACCTTGCACAATTGGTCGCCGCGCGCACCGGCCTCTCCGAGGCAGACGCCAAGACGCGGGTCGACACGCTGCTTGCGAAAGCGCAAGACGCGAAAGTCAAGGCGCAGCAGGCAGCCGACGCGGCGAGGAAGGCAAGCGCCACCTTTGCGCTTCTCGGCGCCCTGTCGCTTGTCATCGGCGCCTTCATCGCCAGTGCAGCCGCCGCCCTTGGCGGCAGGCAGCGCGACGACGAGGAGGAGGTGTTCCTGACCGGCCGTTGAATGCGGACGTGACACCAGGAAACCAAAGAGCCCGGCATCGAACCGGGCTCCTTTCCGTTCGTTGTGATCAACACCGTCGGGTCAGTGATCCATGGCCTTGACGATTTCCTCGGTCATCTTCTTGGCGTCGCCGAGCAGCATCATGGTGCCGTCCTTGTAGAACAGCGTGTTGTCGATGCCGGCATAGCCGGAGCCGAGCGAGCGCTTGACGAACAGGCAGGTGCGCGCCTTGTCGACGTCGAGGATCGGCATACCGTAGATCGGTGAGCTCTTGTCGTCGCGCGCGGACGGGTTGGTGACGTCGTTGGCGCCGATGACATAGGCGACGTCGGCCTGCGCGAATTCGGAATTGATGTCCTCGAGCTCGAACACTTCGTCGTAGGGCACGTTGGCTTCGGCCAAGAGCACGTTCATATGGCCCGGCATGCGGCCGGCCACGGGGTGGATGGCGTATTTGACGTCGACGCCGTTGGCCTTCAGCTTGTCGGCCATCTCGCGCAGCGCATGCTGCGCCTGCGCGACGGCCATGCCGTAGCCCGGCACGATGATGACCTTCTGCGCGTTCATCATCAGATAGGCGGCATCGTCGGCCGAGCCCTGCTTGACCGTGCGCTCGATGCCATCATCGGCTTGAGCCGCCGTCTCACCACCGAAGCCGCCGAGGATGACGGAGATGAAGGAGCGGTTCATGCCCTTGCACATGATGTAGGACAGGATGGCGCCCGACGAGCCGACCAGCGCGCCGGTGATGATCAGCGCCAGATTGCCGAGCGTGAAGCCGAGCGCGGCCGCCGCCCAGCCGGAATAGGAATTCAGCATCGACACCACGACCGGCATGTCGGCGCCGCCGATGGGAATGATGAGCAGCACGCCCAGCACCAGCGATGCGGCAACGATCAGCCAGAAGACGAGCTTGGATTCGGTGGAGACCAGGAGCACGATCAGCACCACCAAGGCGATGCCAAGCGCGATGTTGATGACATGGCGGCCGCCGATCATGATCGGCTTGCCGGACATGCGCCCGTCAAGCTTCAGGAAGGCGATGACCGAGCCGGTGAAGGTGATGGCGCCGATGGCAACGCCGAGGCTCATTTCGACCAGCGCCTGGGCATGGATGTCGCCCGCCGTGCCGATGCCGAAGCTTTCCGGCGCATAGATGGCGGCGGCCGCCACCATGACGGCGGCAAGGCCGACCAGCGAGTGGAAGGCGGCGACCAGTTGCGGCATCGAGGTCATGGCGATGCGCCTGGCCGTGACGGCGCCGACGCCGCCGCCAATGGCAAGGCCGAGCACGATCAGGCCGAAGCGTCCGGCCGACGGGGTTGCCAGCGCCAGCGTGGTGGCGATGGCGATGGCCATGCCGATCATGCCGTAGAGATTGCCCTGCCGGCTGGTTGTCGGATGCGACAGGCCGCGCAACGCCAGGATGAAGAGAATGCCGGAAACCAGGTAGAGGAAGGATGCCAGATTGACGGTCACGTCACTTGTCCTTCTTCTTGTACATGGCCAGCATGCGCTGGGTGACGAGGAAGCCGCCGAAGATGTTGACCGACACCAGCATCAGCGCGACGAAGCCGAAGCCGGCGGCGACGCCCGAGGCGGCAATGCCGACGGCAAGCAGCGCGCCGACGACGATGACCGAGGAGATGGCGTTGGTGACGGCCATCAGCGGCGTGTGCAACGCAGGGGTCACCGACCAGACGACGTAATAGCCGACGAAGATCGCCAGCACGAAGATGGCCAGGCGGAAGACGAAGGGGTCGATGGCGCCGCCCGACAGCGCGTGCGCGGCGTCACCGGCCGCCTCGGCGCCGCCGGGAGCATTCGCCAGGTTCTGCACCGCAAGCCGGACGGCAGCGCTTGCCTGGTCGAGCTGGTCGAGGGCTTTCTGCAAGGTCTGATCCATCACGCTGTGCCTTTCGACTTGGGCGAGGATTTGGATGCGGCGGTCTTCCTGGGCTTTTTGGGCGCGGGCGAAGCATCGGCGACCATTGTGCTGGCCGGGATCGCGGGCGGTTCGATATATTGGCCCTTTGGCGGCTGCTGGTCGGCCTTGGCGAAGGCCGGATGGACGATCTTGCCGCCGTCGGTCAGCATGGTCGCCTTGACCAGTTCGTCGTCGCGCTTGATGGCAAGCGTCTTCGTCGCCTTGTCGACCAGCGTCTCGAGGAAAGCAAAAAGGTTTCTGGCGTAGAGCAGCGAAGCGGAGGCCGCGACGCGGCCCGGCACGTTGAGATGGCCGACGATCTTGACGCCGTTGGCCGTCGTCACGATCTTGCCCGCCTCGGCGCCCTCGACATTGCCGCCGCGCTCCACCGCAAGATCGACGATCACCGAACCGGGCTTCATCGAGGCGACCATGTCAGCCGAGACCAGCCTCGGCGCCGGACGGCCGGGGATCAGCGCCGTGGTGATGACGATGTCCTGCTTGGCGATGTGCTCGGCGGTCAGTGCTGCCTGCTTGGCCTGGTACTCCTTCGACATTTCCTTGGCGTAGCCGCCTGATGTCTCGGCCGCCTTGAACTCTTCGTCCTCGACGGCGAGGAACTTTGCGCCCAGCGAGGCGACCTGTTCCTTGGCGGCGGGGCGAACGTCGGTCGCGGTGACCACGGCGCCGAGGCGGCGCGCGGTGGCGATCGCCTGCAGGCCGGCAACGCCGACGCCCATGATGAACACTTTCGCCGCCGGCACCGTGCCCGCAGCCGTCATCATCATTGGCAGCGCGCGATCGTATTCGGCCGCCGCGTCGATCACCGCCTGATAGCCGGCAAGGTTGGCCTGCGAGGACAAGACGTCCATCGACTGAGCCCGCGTGATGCGCGGCATGAATTCCATCGAGAACGCCGTCACCCCGGCCTTGGCCAGCGCCGCGACGGCGGCATCATTGCCGTAGGGATCCATGATGGCGATGACCGCCGCGCCGCGCTTGTAGCTCTTCAGCTCCGCATCCGTCGGCCGGCGCACCTTCAGCACCACGTCGGCCCTGGCCACATCGCCGGCCTTGCCGATCGAAGCGCCCGCCTTGGCGAACTCCTCATCGGGAATGCGCGACCGCGTGCCGGCACCGGCCTCCACAACCACCTCAAGACCCAGGCCGGCCAGCCGTTTCACCGTATCGGGCGAGGCCGCGACACGCGGCTCGTTCGCATCGAGCTCACGAGGGATGAAAACCGTCTGTCCCACCGCATGATCCTTTCGGCTGGAACCTGTTTGCGCAAAATGTCGGCCGGGGCGTCCGGCGACGTCAAAGGCAATGGGGTTTTGGAAAGACTATCGCAGAATGAAGGCGCCGAGGGCCATGATCAGGACGAACAGGACAGTCGCCGAGAAGAAGCCGCCCGCGAAGAAACCGAAAGCCATCGCCAGAAGTATGGCGCCGCAGAAGAGCGATCCGTATTTGGCCAGCATGAGGAAGCCCGCATAGGTGCGGTCGTGCTCGGCATAGTCCATCTTCGCGCCCAGTTCGACAGGACCGGTCGGCGTGTGCTCAGCCATAGGAATACCCCTTCGAAGACATCTTTCAGGCACATAGCGAAAAGCCGCGCCGAGAGCAATGGCGCTATTGCCGCATCGCAGCCGACAACTTCCTCAAGGGAAATTTGAAACAAGCGGCCCTGCCTTCGGCAGAATCGCCGAGCCGCTCCGGCTGCTTGTTTTCTCGCAATCCCGGACGAAGCCGGCTGGCGCGTCAACCGTGCTCGCTCGCTTCAGCCGGCGAGGTGCGGAAACAACCCAAGCAGGCCGGCTATGATCAGATAGAGCGCGACGATGTAGTTCAGCAGCCTTGGCATGACCAGGATCAGCACGCCGGCGATCAGCGAGATGAGCGGAGTGAGCGCAAGGGTGGAGATGGTCATATGGGCTTCCTTTCGGCGCTGGCCTGCTGAAGGAGACAAAGCTTCTCCTTTGCGCGGACGATTGGCGCCAGCGCGTCACCCAAACGTCGCAGCGACCGAAAAGCTCCATCGGCCCGGGACATTGGCGCAGTGCCGGGGTGCGCGGATGAGCGACATCAGGCGGCTTCGCGGAAATATTTTGCCGTCGGCAGGATGGTCAGCGGCGCCAGTTCGCCCGCGCCCGGCGTTTCGAACAGCATGCGCTGCTCCATCGGCGTCGAGCGGAAGAACGGGAAGCGGGAGAAGGAGCGCTCGCGGATCTCTTCGACGTTGGCCCGATAGAGCACGACCTTGTAGTTCAGGCCTGGATAGTCGCGCAATTCACCGATCTGCTCGGAGCAATAGATGCGGCGATAGAAGCCGGCATGCTCGGGGCGGATGGTGGAAAGGCAGTAAGGCGCGTCGAAATAGAAGCAGGCCATGCCGGCAAGACGAAGCGTCAGATAGGGGATCTGGGGATAGGCCCTCGACCAGTCCGGATCGGCCGCAAAGCGGCTCGGATCGGCGAAATGCGCGCCGGCGGCCAGCATCGGCCGCAATATGTCGCCATAGACCGTGGTGGACGGCGATTGCGGTGTGGCGCTGCACGCATGGTGGATGCGCAACGTGCTGACCAGCTCGCCATCGATGTAGATGCCGAATTTCGAGCAGTTCTCGGCTTCGTCGAGGTCGTCATGGATAATATGATCCGGATTCTCCGGAACCATGTCGCTCAAGCGATAGGATTTGTAGCGCAACCGATAGATATCCTCGAGGTCCTCGCCCTTGTCGCAACGGCGATACTCGGTGCGCTCCAGCATTGCCGAAATATTTCTGGCAAAGCTCGACATATTGTCGGAGGAATTTTCTTCACTCACGCTTGCCACTTGGCGAAGCGCCGTCAACTTCGCATCCATGAACTAACCCCGTAAATGCCGCCGTGTCTCAACACTACGACAGCACCACGGTATGTAAAGATGAAAATGAGCCGAACGCTCTTTACTGATCGTTAACGTTAACTACCAGCCAAATTTTACTAAAATCAGAACGTTCCGCAGCCGCGTCAGCCGCGAGCCGCCCGTCTGGCACTCTTGATCTCCTTGGCGAAAGGCCAAACCGTGCTCGACATGGTCTCGATACCGGAGGCACTGAGCGCCGAACCGAACAGGAAGCCCTGCACAAGATCCGGCTTGACCTCCAGCGCGAGGATCTTGAGCTGCTCGAAGGTCTCGACGCCTTCGACGGTCACCGAAAGCCCAAGCGGCCGCGACAGATTGACAATGCCCTTCAGCAGCTCCAGCGAGCGCTTGCTCTGGGTGACGTCCATCAGGAAAGAGCGGTCGATCTTGATCTTGTCGAGCGGCAGCTTGTGCAGATAGCTCAGGCTCGAATAGCCGGTACCGAAATCGTCGAGTGCGATGCGCACACCGATCTGCTTCAGTTCCTCGATATATTGGCGTGTCAGCGACTTGTCGTCGAGCAGCGCCGTTTCGGTGACCTCGATCTCCAGCCGGCCGGCGGCAAGGCCGGAGCTGGCAAGCGCGTCGCGAACCTTCTGGATGACGTCCCGGTTGCGAAAATCCTTGGCGGAGAGATTGACCGAGACGCTGGTGTGGTCCGGCCACTTGGCGCATTCGGTGCAGGCTGCCTGCAGCACGAAGGTGCTGATCTCGGAAATGATGCCCATTTCCTCCGCCAGCGGAATGAAGACGCCGGGTGAAATCGGCCCGAGATCGGGATGGTCCCAGCGGCACAGCGCCTCGCAGCTGGCTATGCGCATCGTGTTCATCGCCACGATCGGCTGGTAGACGACGCGCAGGGCCTTGCCTTCCACCGCGCTGCGAAGGTCCGCCTTCATCAGCTGGCGGTTGCGGAAAGCGGCGTCCATGGCGGCCTCGAACAGCCGCCAGCCGTTCTTGCCGAGCTCCTTGGCCTTATAGAGCGCCAGGTCCGCCTTGACGATCATGGCGTCGACGTCGGTATCCCTGACCCGCGAAAGCACGGCACCGCCGCTGGCCTGGATACGCAGCCCATGGCCGGCGACGTCCACCTCCCCTTGCAGGGCGGCGAATATCGCGTCGAGCTGGCTGGCCAGATGGCTCTCATCCTCGATGCGGTCGAAGAAGATCATGAATTCATCGCCGCCGAAACGGCTGACGGTCAAGCCTGGCCCGGCAATGGCCGCAAGCCGCTCGGCGACCGCGTAGATCAGGCCGTCGCCGATCGGGTGCCCGAGCGTGTCGTTGACGCTCTTGAAATCGTCGAGGTCGAGCACGGCCAGGCCGCAGAGGCGGTCGCGGTCGCCCGACGCCATGGCCTCGCCGACCTGTTCGTGGAAATAGGCGCGGTTGGGCAGGCCGGTGAGACTGTCGTAGCGTGCCATGAAGCGGATCTTGTCTTCCGCCTCGACGCGCGCCGTCACGTCCTCGAAGGTGATGACCCCCAGCTCCTGGCTGCCTTCGCGGGCGGAGAATTCGTAGTGCTGGCCGTTGGCGAGCGAAACGAGCACCTTGCGGTCGCGGCCCTCGCGCAGCGCCCGCGTCAGCTGTGCTTCGATGTAGCGGCAGTCCTTCGGCGCCAGCATGCCGCCGGCGACACCGCGCATCAGCAAGCCATGGATCGAGCGCCCGAGCAGCGCATCGGCCGACTTCAGCGACATCAGATGCGCGGCCTCGGCGTTGGCGACCGCCACCCGGCCGTCCGGGCCAAGCATGACCAGACCGTGCGACATGGTGTTCAGCGCGCGATTGAACCGCTGGGCGAGGCGGTTCGCCTTCTTTTCCTCGGACAAAGCGGCGAAAAGCACCTCGCGGACAAGGTCGGCGAAGCGCTTGATGGCGAACAGGAACGGCGCCGAAAGCAGGCCGAGAATGAAATGATAAGGGTCCCCGCGCAGGATGAAACCCAGCGAAATGGGCCAGGTCATGGTCATGATGAAGATCATCACCATCCTGGGCGAGCCATAATTGCGGCCGGCGATCGACGTGGCGGAGGCGAGCGTCACGCAGACGGCCGCGATCTCGGCGAAGCCGTCATAGGCAAGATAAATGCCGACGAGGCAGAACGTGCCCAGCATGAAACCGTGCATCGAGCCGTAGAGGATATAGTCGTTCTCGCGGCGGCGCGCTTCTTCCCAGCTCCTGGGCGACGGTGCATTCCGGTATTTTCGAATGTTGCGCAGGCGCAGGAAAGCAACCGTCAGAAAACCAACCGTCACGGCGAGATAGGCCGGATCCCTGGTCTTCCAGTAAACGAGCACCACCAGCAGGGTCTGGGCAAAGAATCCGATCGACAGCGTCAGGCCGTCGCGAAACAAGGTTTCCACGAACGGTATGTAGACGTCGACAGGGATCTCGTTCTTTTTTCTCAGATTCAACGCCTGAATCCCAACCCTGGGGAGTCAAGCAGTGTCATATTCGCCTTAAGAAAGATTTAGAACGGCCGCTTTGCCCGTGCCGTCAAGGCGGGTGACGTTACGGAATGTAGTGAAACTCAAGTTCAGGTAAACAAGCCGTATCCATCACTCGGCGGCCTGGAGTTCTGCCCTCGCCGATATGCCGGACAGGCGCTCGAGCAGCCTTTGGCGCTCACCGGCCGCCTTTTGAGCGCTGGCTTGCCTGACATGGCCGTAGCCGCGGATGAGTGCCGGCACCGAGACGAGGGCCGTGGCGGCCTCGATGTTGCCCGGCGCCAGCGAGCTGGCGACGCGTTGCAGGTCGGCCTCATATTGCGCCAGCAACTGCCGCTCGATGCGCCGCTCGGCGGAATAGCCGAACAGGTCGAACGGCGTCCCGCGCAGGCCTTTCATCGCCGCCAGCATGCGGAACCCCTTCATCATCCAGGGGCCGAAGCTCGATTTCCTCGGTTTGCCGTCATTGCCGCGACGGCCCAGGATGGGCGGCGCCAAATGGAATTCGAGTTTTTCGTAACTCTGGAACTGCTTGCCGAGCTCGGCGGCGAAGGAGCCGTCGGTATAGAGCCGCGCCACCTCGTATTCGTCCTTGATCGCCATCAGCTTGAACAGGTTCCTGGCCGCCGCTTCGGTCACGGCGGTCGAACCGGGCGCGGCCTTGGCTTCGGCCGCGCGCAGGGCAGCGATCCTGCCGGCGTAGCGCTTGCCATAGGCGGCGTTCTGATAGGCGGAGAGGAAAGCGACCCGGCGGGCAATGATCTCGTCCAGCGTCTGGGCAATCGTGGCGGCTTGGCCGTCCTTGCCCGGCTGGGCGACGAGGCCACGCACGAAATCCGGCTGATGCGCGGCGCGGCGGCCCCAGCGGAAGGCGGCGATGTTCATCCCCACCGCCTCGCCGTTCAATTCGATCGCCTTTTCGACGGCTTGCGCCGAGAGCGGCAGACCGCCATGCTGGAAGGCGAAGCCGAGCATGAACATGTTGGCGCCCAGCGAATTGCCGAACAGGGATGTGGCGGTGCGGGTGGCCTCGAAGAAATGCGCCTTGTCGTCGCCGGCAGCGGTGCGGATCGCCCTCTTCAGGCGCTCGATGGGCAGCGAGAAATCGGCCGAGCGGGCAAACTCGCCCGGCATGATCTCGGCGGTGTTGGCGAGGAAGATGGTGTGACCCTCGCGCACCGCGGCCAGAACCTTCTTGGCACCCGACACGACGAGATCGCAGCCGAGCACGAGATCGGCCTTGCCGGCCGAGACACGGATGGCGTGGATGTCATCGGGCGTGCGGGCGATGCGGACATGGGTGAACACCGAGCCGCCCTTCTGGGCAAGGCCGGCCATGTCGATCATGCCACAGCCCTTGCCCTCGAGATGAGCCGCCATGCCGAGTACGGCGCCGACGGTGACGACGCCGGTGCCGCCGACGCCGTCGATGATCGCCGCCCAGCCCTGTTCGCCGAGCGGGAATTCGGCGGCTGCTGGAACGCCGTCGAGCGGATCGGTCTTGCCGGCGATGCCTTCGGCCTTGCGAATCTTGGCGCCATGCACGGTGACGAAGGACGGGCAGAAGCCATTCACGCAGGAAAAATCCTTGTTGCAGCTCGACTGGTCGATCCGGCGCTTGCGGCCGAACTCGGTCTCCACCGGCTGGATGGAGACGCAGTTCGACTGGACGCCGCAGTCGCCGCAGCCCTCGCAGACCAGTTCGTTGATGAAGACCCGCTTGTCGGGATCGGGAAAGGTGCCGCGCTTGCGGCGACGGCGTTTTTCGGCGGCACAGGTCTGGTCGTAGAGCAGGATCGATACACCGCTGACGCCACGCAGCTCGCGCTGGACGAGATCGAGGTCGTCGCGGTGATGGATGGTGGCGCCGGCCGGGAACTCGACCTTGCCGGCATATTTGTCGGGCTCGTCGGTGACGATGGCGATGCGCTCGACGCCTTCGGCCCGCACCTGCCTGGCGATCATGTCCACCGTCAGGCCGCCTTCATGCGGCTGGCCGCCTGTCATGGCCACCGCATCGTTGTAGAGGATCTTGTAGGTGATGTTGGCGCCCGACGACAGCGCGAAGCGGATCGCCAGCGTGCCGGAGTGGTTGTAGGTGCCGTCGCCGAGATTCTGGAAAATGTGGTCGCGCTTGGAAAAGGGCGCCTGGCCGACCCACTGCGCCCCCTCGCCGCCCATCGCGGTGAAGCCGACGGTATTCCTGTCCATCCACAGCGCCATGAAATGGCAGCCGATGCCGGCCGCGGCGATCGAGCCGTCCGGCACCTTGGTGGAGGAATTGTGCGGGCAGCCGGAACAGAAGAAGGGGGTGCGGGAGCCGATATCCGACGCGTCTGCGAGCATAGCCTGGAACTGGCGCAGCTTCGCCACCCGCGCTGAAATCTCTTCCGACGGTCCGATGGTTTTCACGATCCTCTCGCCAAGGGCAATGGCGATCTCGTTGGGGTCGAGCGCGCCCTTGGCCGGAAACAGCCAGTCGCCGCGCTCGTCCTTCTTGCCGACGATGACGGGCTGCGTGGCGGTGCCGTAGAGGTTCTCGCGAAGTTGCACCTCGATCAGCGAACGCTTCTCCTCGACGACGACGATGGTATCGAGGCCGTGCGCGAAGTCGGCAATGTGCTGGAAATCGAGCGGCCAGGGGCAACCGACCTTGAACAGCCGCACGCCGATGCGGTTGGCGGCCGCCTCGTCGATGCCGATATCCTCCAGCGCCTGACGCACGTCGAGATAGCTCTTGCCGATGGTGACGATGCCGATCCTGGGGTTGCGGCCGCCCGAATAGACGATCTTGTTCAGCCCGTTGGCATGGATGAAGGCGGACGCCGCGGCGCGCTTGTACTCATGCAGCCGCTCCTCCTGGCCGAGCATGTCGATCTCGTGGCGGATGTTGAGGCCGCCGGGCGGCATGTCGAATTCGGGGATGACAATGTTCAGCCGCTCGATCGAGGCATCGACCGAGGCCGTCGATTCGATGTTGTCCTTGACGCATTTGATGGCCGCCCATGTGCCGGCGAAGCGCGACATGGCAAAGCCGTAGAGCCCGTAATCGATTATCTCCTGGACGCCGGCCGGATTGAGGATCGGCACCATGGAGTCGACGAACAGGAATTCGGTAGCATGCGCGTTGGTCGAGGATTCGGCCATGTGGTCGTCGCCCATCAAAGCGAGCACGCCGCCATGTTTCGACGAGCCGGCCAGATTGGCGTGGCGGAAGACGTCGCCGGAGCGATCGACCCCCGGACCCTTGCCGTACCAGACCGAAAAAACGCCGTCATGGGTGCCCTCGCCCAGCAGTTCCGTCTGCTGCGATCCCCAGCAGGCGGTGGCGGCGAGTTCCTCGTTAAGGCCGGGCTGGAAGACGATGTCGGCCTGGGCGAGCTGTTTTTTCGCCTTCCACAGCTGCATGTCGAGGCCGCCCAGCGGCGAACCGCGATAGCCGGAGACGAAGCCGGCCGTGTTCAGGCCCGCGCGGCGGTCGCGCTCGCGCTGCATCAGCAGCATGCGAATGACCGCCTGCGCGCCGGACAGGAAGATGCGCTCCTTCCCCAGGTCGAACTTGTCGTCGAGCGCGACGTCGTGCAGCGTCATCAGGCATTTCCTCTGCGGAGGCCGCGCGGGGGCAGGCAGCCAGCGTCGGGATCGGATGACGCATCCTTTCTCCCCTTGCAAGACAGGTCAAACGAAATCGGACGTGCCAGGCACCGCGCAACGAACGATCCGCCGTCATCCCTTGCCTGGTATGAAATCGCTCCGCGAGCAACGTCCGGCGCACGAAAATTTCGCTTGTCCTCGGGCTTGGCGGCGAGCGTCAGGTGCCCTTGGAACAGTCCGGCTTCGGCTCGCCCGGCAGCTTGCCGTCGGGATGGCCGACGAGATCGGGATTGGCGGTGTAGAGTTGGTCGATGACGAGCGGCCGGTCGGGCAGGATGGACTGGTCTTCGGTGGACATCAGCGTGGTGTCGATCTTCTGCAGGACCGCGCCGTCGGAGCCCTTGATGCTGATGGCAATCGTATAGGGCTTGTTCTTGACGACGCAGGTCAAAGCCGGACTCTCCAGTGTCACCTTGTCGAGCTTGGGCCAGACCTTCTGCTCGACCACCAACGGCGCACCGCCGGCCGGATCCTGGAAGCTGGCGACCGCGACCTGGCCCTCTCCCATCGGCTGCAAGGGCCGCAGCGTCACGACATAGGTCGCCCTGGCGAGACGGTAGTTGAAGACGAATATCTTGCCCGAAATCTCGAACAACTTGCCTTCACCGTCCTTGCCGGTGTCGCGGCAGGCGCCGAGCGCCATCGCCGCGATCAGCGCCATGCCGAGCAGGGCTGAACGAGAGCTAATCCTGGACATTGTTGACCTCATTGGCCGCCTTGCGGCGGCGATAGTGACGGCTTGCCTTCTGGCGGTTGCCGCAGACCGCCATGTCGCACCAAAGGCGGCTGGAATTGCGGCTCCGGTCAACGAACAACCAGGAGCAATTGGGACAGATCCTGAGCCTCGTGACGGTGTCCTCGCGCAGCAGCGACAGGGCGGAAACCGCCAGTGCCGCCTCGAAAGCGATCGGTGTTGCCGGATCGCCGAACGGTTTTCCGGGCGTTGCGATCTCGGTCCGGCTGCCGGCAAGACCGTCGGCGCACGCTCCCAGCAAGCCGGAGAGATGATCGGTGGCGACGGCGCCCTTCGACACGGCGTGGCGAAACAACCGATCCGTCGCCTCGCGGATCGCCAGCACGACAGGCGCGATTGCAGCCGGCGCGGAGACCGCCAGCCGCCTGCCGCCAAGCTCGGCGGCACGAAAGCCGCTTGCCGCGTCCGCGAAGCGGGCGATCTCGCGCCGATCATCAAAACGGTCGAAGGTCCTCTCCGGATCGGTGCGCAGCACGACGGTGTTCGCCGTGTCGAGCGCGAGCAGGCCGCCGGTGAAGCGGTGGGGGATCCAGGATACCGTCATGTCCGAAATCTAACCGATAAATCGCGTTTGACAAGTTAGAATCGCCGATGCAAGTCTTGCACAGGAGTGGTATCGCCGCTCTTTGTTGGAGCGCTTCGTTGTCCCAAAACCGCCGTGTACTTTGGGCGACATGCTCCGAGGGTTTCGCATGCTGTATTTCTTCCAGCAGGTCCTGAACGGGCTGCATTCAGGCGCACTCTATGCGTTGCTGGCGTTCGGCTATGTGCTGACCAACGGCATCCTGCACCGCACCAACCTGGCCTATGGCGCGCTGTTCGCCTTTTGCGGGCAGACGATGATCCTGACCGCCGCCTTCGGCTACCAGGTGCTGTGGCTGACGCTGACAGCGGCGGTGGGGCTCGGCGTCGCGGCGGCTTTCCTCTATGCCGCGCTCATAAGCCACGTCCTGTCGCGCAGCGTCTTCGAACCGCTGGCCGACCGCTCGCCCAATGCGATCGTGGTGACCACGCTCGGCATCTTGCTGGTTTTGTCGGAAGCAAGCCGTATTGCCGCCGACACGCATGATCTGTGGCTGCCGCCTATGCTGGCGCAGCCTGTCGTTTTCGCACAGAATGCCGGCTTCAAGGCGACATTGACGCTGATCCAGCTGCTCGACTGCGCCGTGGTGCTGGCCGCGGTAGCGCTTGCGGCATGGGCCTTTGCCCATTCGAATTTCGGCCGGCGCTGGCGCGCCGTCTCCGACGATCCCAAGGCGGCCGCCATGTGCGGCGTCGACGTGCGCGCCGTGTTCCGCCACGCAGTGCTGTTCGGCGGTTTCTGCGCCGCGCTCGCCGGCGTCATGGCCGGCCTCTATTACGGCAATGTCAGTTTCGGATCCGGCTTGGTCTACGGGCTGAAGATCCTGTTCGTAACGGCGGTCGGCGGCTATCTCTCGCCGCCGCGGGCGGCCCTGGGCGCTGCCGCTTTCGGCATGGCCGAATCGCTATGGGCCGGCTATTTCCCCGTGGAATGGCGCGACGCGTGGATGTACCTGTTCCTCGTCGCCATGCTGGTGCTGATCGGCGCCGGTCGCGACCAGACCAAGATCGCGTGATCCGCATCAGACTTTGGTTGCATGACGCGCGCCTCCAATAGCTTGTTTCGGATACGAAACGATCGCCTTAATGCTTTGATTTTTTGCCCACGAACCCTGCCGGCGGCCGGTTCCGGTTTTCCGAGCCGTGCGCCGCCGGCCGGCGCTTTGTCCGCTCCCTCGTCTCACAACCGCATTGCCGGCGTCTCTCCTGTGTTGACCCGTCCTGCCACGCACGGCATACGGTTAGGCCACAGCGGCGCGGCGTAAAATAACGGGGAGCCGTCGCGCCTCGGACAACAAGGGAGGAATGCATGGCAGGGCTTCTCGCTCTATCCAGGGCGATCGATCGCGTGAACGAGCTCATCGGCAAATGGATATCGTGGCTGATCCTGCTGGCGATCCTGGTGAGCGCCGCCAACGCGATCATCCGCAAGGTGTTCGACATCTCATCGAATGCGTGGCTGGAGCTGCAATGGTACCTGTTCGGCGCCGCCTTCATGCTGGCGGCGGCCTATACGCTGAAGCAGAACGACCATATCCGCATCGACATCGTCTACGGCCTGTTCCCGCGCCGCGTGCAGCACTGGATCGACCTTCTCGGCCATGTCTTCTTCCTGATGCCGTTCGTGACGCTGATGGTCATCTATTTCGTCCCCTACGTGTCGCTTTCGTTCCGCAGCGGCGAAATGTCGAACAATTCCGGCGGGCTGATCATCTGGCCGGCAAAGGCGATCCTCCTGGTCGGCTTCTTCCTGCTGGCGCTGCAGGGCATCTCCGAAATCATCAAGAAGATCGCCATCATGCGCGGCGACATGGACGACCCCACTCCGTTCATATCCGCGCATGAGCAGGCGGAACTCGAAGCCAAGGCACTGGCAGACGAGGCTAAGGCGCTTGGCGAGGTACGCTCGTGATCGAGTTCATCGCCCAGAACATGGCGCCGATCATGTTCGCCTCGCTGGTCCTCTTCCTCCTGATCGGCTATCCCGTCGCTTTCTCGCTCGCCGCCAACGGGCTTTTGTTCTTCTTCATCGGCGTGCTGGTCTCGCCCTATTCGGGCGGCTCGATCAACCTCGCCTGGCCGCTGCTGCATGCCTTGCCAGACAATTTCTACGGCAGCAGGGTGATGTCGAACGACACGCTGCTGGCGATCCCGTTCTTCACCTTCATGGGCATCGTGCTCGAGCGATCGGGCATGGCGGAAGACCTGCTCGATACGATCGGCCAGTTGTTCGGGCCGATCCGCGGCGGGCTCGCCTATGCCGTGATCTTCGTCGGCGCGCTGCTGGCGGCCACGACCGGCGTGGTGGCCGCATCCGTGATCGCCATGGGGCTGATCTCGCTGCCGATCATGCTGCGCTACGGCTATGATCGCCGGCTGGCGTCCGGCGTCATCGCCGCTTCCGGAACGCTCGCCCAGATCATCCCGCCGTCACTGGTGCTGATCGTGCTCGCCGACCAGCTCGGCCGCTCGGTCGGCGACATGTATGCGGGCGCGCTGATCCCCGGCATCGTGCTGACCAGCCTCTACATGCTCTATATCCTGATCATGACGATCGTGCGGCCGAATTCGATGCCGGCGCTGCCGCTGGAAGCACGCACGCTCGGCCACGGCGTCGTGTCGCTGCTGGTGGCGCTGCTGGCAACGGTGGCGATCTCCTACGCGGCCTACCGCTATCTCGCACCGACCCA
Organism: Mesorhizobium sp. B2-3-2; assembly: GCF_006442295.1. Lineage (NCBI taxonomy): Bacteria > Pseudomonadati > Pseudomonadota > Alphaproteobacteria > Hyphomicrobiales > Phyllobacteriaceae > Mesorhizobium > Mesorhizobium sp. B2-3-2. The sequence goes on from NZ_VFWA01000003.1 coordinate 397,020, forward strand.
CGGCGACAATGCCGACATTCTCGGCGCCAGCATCGGCGTGGCCGTGATCTATATCGTTGCGATCGCCGACCAGCGCCTGAAAATCAACATGATGTCGCGGCTGGCGCAGCAGGTCGTGATCGTGCTGATCCCGCCATTGGCGTTGATCTTCCTGGTGCTGGGCACCATTTTTCTTGGCATCGCCACTCCAACCGAGGGCGGCGCCATGGGCGCTGTCGGCGCGCTGGCAATGGCGGCGATCAAAGGCCGGCTGTCGCTCGACGTGGTCAAGCAGGCGCTCGCTTCGACGACAAGGCTGTCGTCCTTCGTGCTGTTCATCCTGATCGGCGCGCGCGTCTTCTCCCTCACCTTCTACGGCGTCAACGGCCATATCTGGGTCGAGCATCTCTTGACCTCGCTGCCGGGCGGCGAGGTCGGCTTCCTGATCGGCGTCAACATCCTGGTCTTCGTGCTTGCCTTCTTCCTCGATTTCTTCGAGCTGGCCTTCATCATCGTGCCGCTGCTGGCGCCGGCCGCCGACAAGCTCGGCATCGACCTGATCTGGTTCGGCGTGCTCCTGGGCGTGAACATGCAGACCAGCTTCATGCATCCGCCCTTCGGCTTCGCGCTGTTCTACCTGCGCTCGGTCGCCGCCCGGGTGCCCTATCTCGACCGCTTGACCGGCAAGCAGATCGCGCCGGTGACAACGGGCCAGATCTATTGGGGCGCCGTGCCGTTCGTCTGCATCCAGGTGATCATGATCGGGCTCACCATCGCCTTCCCGCAAATGGTGATGCACTACAAGGGCACAGCGGTCGATTCCGGTACGATCGACTATACGGTGCCGGGGGTGCCGGGACTGACGCCGCTCGGCACGCCGCCGGCCGGGACCGGCACCGCGCCCGGCAACGGCGCCGCGCCGCCCGCCGCGCCTGCCGCGCCCGACTTGTCGCAGCCGCCGAACTTCGGCGACACGGCGCCCGCCAAACCGGCGGCACCACAGCCGGACCTGTCGAAGCCGCCGAGCTTCAACTGATGCCGGAGGTCGCAAAACCATGAAAGCGGTGCGGCTGGAATCGGTTGGCAGCATCACGCTGCGCGAGGTCGCCAAGCCCGTTCCCGGGCCTGACGATCTGCTGGTGCGCATCGAGGCCTGTGGGGTCTGCGGCACCGACCGGCATCTTTTCCACGGCGAGTTTCCCTGCAGACCGCCAGTGACGCCCGGACATGAGTTCTCCGGTATCGTCGAGGCGATGGGACCTTCCGTGAGCGGCTTCTCGATCGGCGACCGCGTCACCGGTGATCCCAACATCGCTTGCGGACGCTGCCGCCATTGCCATGCCGGCCGCGTCAATTTGTGCAGCAATCTCAATGCCATTGGCATCCATCGCGACGGCGGCTTCGCCGACTACGTCGTGCTGCCGCAGAAACAGGCCTTCATCCTGCCCGCGGACTTGAAGCCAACGCATGGCGCCTTCTGCGAGCCGCTCGGCTGCTGCCTGCATGGCGTCGACCTGGCCCAGATCAGACCCGGCTCCTCGGTCGCCATACTTGGCGGCGGCGTGATCGGCCTGCTTATGGTGCAGCTGGCAAGGCTTGCGGGAGCGACCACCATCATCCTGTCGACGCGCCAGGCCTCACGGCGCGCGCTGGCCGAGGAGCTCGGCGCGACGGCAACGGTCGACGCAAGCGCAGCCGACGTCATCGATGCCATCGCCGGTCCAGCCGGACTGGTGCCCGGCGGCGTCGACGTGGTGCTCGAATGTGCAGGTGTCCAGGAAACGGTCGAGCAGTCGCTGCGGCTGGCGAGGGCCGGCGGCACGGTCGTCATTGTCGGCGTGGTGCCGCAAGGCATGAAGGCGGCGTTCGAGCCCTTCGATCTTTTGTTTCGCGAGTTGAAGGTTCTTGGCTCCTTCCTCAATCCCTACACGCACCGCCGCGCCGCCGAGCTGATCGCTTCGGGCGCGATCGAGATCGACCGGCTGATCTCCCGGCAGGTGCCGCTGGAAGAGGCGGCCACGGTGATCGCCAACCCGCCTGCCGCCGGCGAGGTCAAGGTGGTGGTGGTGCCGGGCGGAGCCTAAAGTCTTGCAACGTTGGCCGCTGGCGAGAACGTCGATGACAGCTCCCCTCTCCCCGTCACTCTACGGGAGAGGATGCCGGCAGGCAGGTGAGAGGCAGCGCCAATGGTGGGTGGATAAGACACGAGGGTTGGCCTTCTGCCCCTAAAGCGCGTGGCGCTGAAACGGATTCAGGCGACGCGCTTCAAGTCTCTGTTTTGATGCATGTCGATGTCCCGGAACCGCTGCACGCTTCTGGGCGACATGCATTAGACCCAAGCCCCCGCGATTCAATCGCCGAAGCCGGCGCTGCCCCTCACCTGCCTGCCGGGACCTTCTCCCCGTGTAGTGACGGGGAGAAGGGACCAATCCCTACCTACAGCTTGCCGTTGCGCTGCTGGACCATCATGAAGGTGTCGTAATTATACTCGGCCACCTGCGCCCAGAGATAATGCTCCTTACGGAAGCCCTTGATGGATTCCCAGATCTTCTTGAACGGGGCGTTCGAGGCTTCCATTTCGGCGTAGACCTCATTGGCCTTCTCGAAGCAGGCGGCCATGATCTCCTGGCTGAACGGACGCAGTTTGGCGCCGCCGGCCACCAGCCGCTTCACCGCCGCAGGATTGAGATAGTCGTATTTCTGCAGCATGTTGGCATCGGCGGCTTGCGCGGCGGTATGCAGCAGCGACTTGTAAGTCGGCGAAAGTTCTTCGTATTTCGCCTTGTTGAACATCAGGTGGACGGTCGGGCCGCCTTCCCACCAGCCTGGATAGTAGTAGTAGGGCGCGACCTTATAGAAGCCGAGCTTCTCGTCGTCATAGGGGCCGACCCATTCGGCTGCGTCGATGGTGCCCTTTTCGAGCGCCGGGTAGATGTCGCCGCCGGCGATCTGCTGCGGCACGACGCCGAGCTTCTGCACAACCTTGCCGGCGAAGCCGCCGATGCGCATCTTGAGGCCGGAAAGGTCGGCCACCGTGTTGATCTCCTTGCGGAACCAGCCGCCCATCTGCACGCCGGTATTGCCGCCAGGCAGGCCGAACAAGCCTTGCGTGGCGAGAAATTCGTTGAACAGGTCGATGCCGCCGCCATGATAGTGCCAGGCATTCATGCCGCGCGCGTTGAGCGAGAACGGAACCGCCGCGCCTAGCGCCCAGGTCGGGTCCTTGCCCCAGTAATAGTATGCCACCGTGTGGCAGGCCTCGACCGTGCCGGCGGTGGTGGCATCGGCCGCCTGAAGGCCGGGCACCAGTTCGCCAGCGGCGAAGACCTGTATCTGGAAATTGCCGTCGGTAGCTTCCGAAAGCATCTTGGAGAAGACCTCGGCGCCGCCATAGATCGTGTCGAGCGATTTGGGAAAGGACGACGCCAGCCGCCACGTCACCTTTGGATTGGACTGGGCTATGGCCGGCGCGGCGAGCGTGGCGGCGGCCGCGGCGGCGCCAACGCCGGTCGTCCCGGCCTTGCGGATGAATGAACGACGATCCATGAAGTCCTCCCTTTTGGATCAACAAAACCGACGTGCGGCGCATGCTCGATGCCCCGCACGGCTGGCGAAACAATACACGGGCAAGGAGTCGAGTCCAGCGTGGCGGCCTGATTTGACGGCGTGTGCGCAGGGCCTTGCAACTATAGTCTAACGGGCCGTTTGGTGGCCCATCCGACAGACCGAAACTTGTCATGGAAAAATGTGCTGGGATCACCTATTTTGAAGGCAGGATTCCCCGGCCCAGATGGAAAACAAAGCCAAAATGCAGCAGCCGCTCGTCGCCATATCGACCGACGTCCGTCAATTCGACAACTACACCTGGCATGCCGCCCCACAGCAATATCTGGAGGCGGCGATCGCCGGCGCCGGCGTGTTCCCGGTGCTGGTGCCTTCGTTCGGCGAGCGGCTCGATTTCGATGAGCTGCTGTCGTCGGTCGACGGCGTCATGCTGACCGGCTCGAAATCCAACGTGAACCCCTCGCTCTATGGCGGCGATGCCAGCGAGGCGAATGGTCCCTATGATCCGGCACGCGACGCCACCACCTTGCCGCTGATCCGCAAGGCGATCGAGCGTGGCGTGCCGCTGCTTGCCATCTGCCGCGGCATCCAGGAGCTGAACGTGGCGCTGGGCGGCACGCTGGGCACCGAGATCCAGGAGCGTGAAGGCTCGCTCGACCACCGCGCGCCGGTGAGCGACAATCAGGACGATCGTTTCGCGATTCACCAGACCGTTTCGATCAAGGCGGGCAGTTGCCTGGCCGGTGTGTTTGGGGCCGGCGACATGAAGGTCAACTCGTTGCACCGCCAGGCGATCGACCGGCTGGGCTCAAAGCTTGATATCGAGGCTGTCGCCGCTGACGGCACGGTCGAGGCGGTTTCGGTCAAGGGTGCCCGCGCTTTCGCGGTGGGCGTCCAGTGGCATCCCGAATACTGGGTCAAGTCGGATAGTAACTCGGCCAAGATCTTCCGCGCCTTCGGCGATGCGGTTCGCCTGCATGCGGCCGCCAAAGCCGGCGCCCGCGCGGCGGCGGAATAATCAGTCGTCGGTGCTCGGGTCCCAGGCCGCCGCCAGCGACAGCAGCGGCAGCGCGGGGGCGTAGGATTCGAAGCCGTCGCCATCGGCGACCGCGAAGGTGACGATCGGATCGACGCCGTTGGCGCTGAAGGCGACCGTGCCGTCCTCCTGCTCGCGCCAGAATTTCGCCCGCTCGATGCCTGGCATGAGCCGGCGGCAGTTCGGAGCCACCGTCAAAAGCGACAGGCCGTCCGAGACGGTGGCGCCGCGTTTGATTGCGCAAGCCCCCTCATCACCATTGGCGACCAGCCTGTAGGTGTCGGGCGGCGCGGCCTCTTCAGCCACGCTTTCGCCAGTGCCGCCATGAAACAGCTGAACGCCGCCAAACAGGGCGGCGGCTCCGATCAGTGCGGAAAGCGTTTTCATGCTGACCCTCATCCATGCGTACGGACAGGATGAAGAATGATTTCAAAGGGTTAAGCTGACGTTAATAAATATGGCAGCCCGACCGCTCAGCCGCGCGCCTTCACATGCGCCGTCTCGGGCACGGGTGTGATCGACCGGCGCTCGCTGAACCAGGACACCAGATTGTCGACGCAAAGATCCGCCATGGCGCGACGTGTGTGCTCCGAGGCCGAGCCGACATGCGGCAACAGGCTGGCATTGGTCGCGTCAAGCAGCGCCTGCGGCACGTTCGGCTCGTCGGCGAAGACATCGAGCCCGGCGGCCGCGATAGTGCCCTTGGCCAGGGCTGTCGCAAGCGCCGCCTCGTCCACCGTGCTGCCGCGCCCGATATTGACGAAGACGCCGTGGGCGCCAAGCGCCGACAGGATCTCGGCATCGACCGCCTTTTCCGTCGAGGCGCCGCCCGGGACCACCGAAATCAGTGTGTCGACTGCTTCGGCGAGGCCCTTCAGCGTCGGGTGGTAGGGATAGGACAGGCCCTCGACCCGGCGCCGGTTGTGATAGGCGACGGGCAATCCGAACGCCTCCAGCCGGCGGGCAATGGCGAGCCCGATACGGCCCATGCCGAAAATGCCGGCGCTGCGGCCGCGCAAGGTAAGCCGGCTCAGGGGATAGTTGCCCTTGCGCTGCCAGCTGCCGTCGCGCAGCCAGGTTTCGGCGCGCGGCAGGTCGCGCACGGTGTTGATCAGCAGGCCGATGGCGGTGTCGGCGACCTCCTCGGTCAGCACATCCGGCGTGTTGGTGACCATGATGCCATGATCGCCAGCGTGGCGGGCATCGACCGAATCATAGCCGACGCCGAAACTGGCGATGATCTCAAGCTTCGGCAATGCATCCATGAGGGCCGCGCTGATGCCGCCGAACGAGGCGATGGCGCGCACGTTGTCACGCATCTCATCGGTGACCAGGGAGGGGTCGGCGCGCTCGATTCCAACACGCCTGAATGTCCGGTCGATGCGCTCGACCGCATGGTCGTTGAAATGCCCCGGCACCAGGATGGCGACGGCTTGCAGTTGCTCGGGCTTTGTCATACGCGCTCCACCGGCTTGCCGGTGGACTGTCGCACATGCAGTTCCGGCTTGATCAGTTCCTGCGAGGGCCGCACCGTCTGCCCGTTCAGCTTGTCGAGCAGGGCGCTGGCGGCGCGGCGGCCAACCTCGCGCTGACCGTTCCACACCGTGGTCAGCGCCGGCGTGGCGATTGCCGCCTCCTCGAGATCGTCGTAGCCGGTGACCGATATGTCCAGGCCGGGCACCAGGCCGGCGCGCGCGATGCCGTTCATCAGGCCGATGGCGACGAGGTCGTTCCAGCAGCAGGCGGCTGTCGGCTTGTCCTTCAGGGCCAGAAACTGTCCGGCGGCCTCGAAGCCGGCCTGCTTGGTGCGCGGGCCGGGGATACGCCAGGCCGGCCGCACTTCCAGCCCGGCGGCCTCCATGGCGTTGACATAGCCCTGGTAGCGGTCGCGGCCGGTCGAGGTCTGGTCGGTGCCGCCGATCATGGCGATGCGCTTGTGGCCGAGCGAGATCAGGTGATTGGTGGCAAGCCCGGTGCCATAGGCATCGTCGCCGCGAAACACCGGCACGTCGGCGCCCTCGACGGTGCGCGCGATCAGCACCGCCGGCAGGCCGTTTTCCTCGGCCATCAGAATATCCGAGGCCGGAGTGCCGATAGCCGGCGACATGATGACGCCGTCGGCGCCGAGCTGCAAAAGCGTGTCGATGAAGGTGCGCTGCTTCTCGAGCTGGTCGTAGTGATTGGACAGGATGAAGGTCTGGCGGCTGCGGTCGAGCTCGCTTTCGATCGAGCGCAGGATCTCGGCGAAGAACGGGTTCATGATGTCATGCACGACGACGCCGACAATGCCCGACCGCGAGGTGCGCAGGCTGGCGGCACGGCGGTTGTAGATGTAGCCGATGGCGCGGGCATGTTCCTTGATGCGGTCGCGGGTGCCACCTGCGACCAGCGGGCTGTCGCGCAGCGCCAGCGATACCGTGGCCGTGGACACGCCGAGCGCGTCCGCGATCGTCGACAGCTTGATCTTCTGTGCCAGCCTTCCGCTCCCCGCCGTTTTTTTAAACTGTTTAAAGGCGGCCTTATGCCATCCTTCGGGGTTAAATCAAAGTTTTTTTGCCAGCGCTTCCGCCTCGACATCCAGCACCGCGCGATTGCGCAAGCGCAGCCGGTGCTCGCGATGGACGATGTAGAGACCACTGGCGACGATGACGGCGGCGCCGACCAGGGTCCAGCGGTCGGGGAACTGCTTGAAGACGATGAGCCCGGAAAGGATCATCCACACCATCTGCGAATAGGGATAGGGGGCGAGCGCGGTGGTGGTGGCCATGCGATAGGCCTGCACCAGAAGCCAGTGACCGACGCCGCCGAACACGCCGAGCATGAGCAGGATGAACCAGTGCCAGCCATCGTGCGGCAGGGAAAACGAGAACGGCAGCATGGGCAGGAGCACCACCGCCGGGGCCAGCGCCGAAAACAGGATGAGGCTTTCCGATGTCTCGGTCGCCGACATGCGTCGGGTCATGATCACATAGAAGCAGTTCGACAGCATCGAGCCGAGCGCGAAGAGGTGTCCGATGCCGAAAACGCCGACTCCCGGCCTTGTGATGATCAGAACCCCGGCGAAAGCGGCCAGGATCGCCAGCCACCGCCGCCAGCCCGCCCATTCGCCAAGCAGCGGCCCGGCAAGTGCGGTAATGACCATCGGCCCGAAGAAATAGATCGACGTCGTCTCGGCCAGTTGCAGGGACCGCAGCGCCAGCACGTTGAAGATGGTCGAGCCGAACAGGAACAGCCCGCGCAGGACATGAGCCGGCAGGTTGACCGGACGGAACCGCGCCGGTTCGCGCCAGCCGCGCAACAGCGCGCCGACCAGCACGACATGCACGGCAAAGCGCACCCAGGCGACGACGAGCGCGGAGACGCCGGCCAGGACGAGATATTTGCTGCTGGTGTCGAGAAAGGTGAAGAAGACATAGGTGGAAAGCATGCACAGGATCGCCACCGGCGGCGTCGCGCTTTCTGAAGATGTTTGGGGAGCACTCACTTGCAGGCCGAATGGAAAGCTGGGCTGAGGCCCACCTTTGCGGCAATTGCGGGCGTGCGGCAAGCCAAAAGCGGCTGGCACAACAAGAGCTGCGGACAGGCTCAGGCCCGGGTCGTCAGGGGTGCATGCGAGCACCCTTGGTGATCTTGTCGACCGTCTTCTTGTCGGCGCGCAATGCGATGCCGACCACCTTGGCGTCTTCCGGCGCGAATTCGGCGAAGATGGCGCGGTTGGCGGCGTCGAACCCGGTCGAGAACATCTCCTCGACGTAGAGCGAGCTCGTTACTCCGCGCTCCAGGGCGCGGCGGTGGATTGCGCCGAGTGTCGTCTGGTCGGCGCACAGCACGATGACCGGCTGGATCGACAGCGGGTTGTAGACATTGCCGGCGCGGTCACGATAGGGCTCGCCGATGATATCGGGGAACTGCGCGACGACGCCGCTGGTCAGGAAAGCGGTGACGTTGAGTTTTTGCCAGACCGGCAGATCATCCCTGAGCACGATTGCAAATTTCGTATCGAACATGAGACAGTGACCATTCGGGGGTTATGCCCTTTCGAGGCGAAAGGAAGCGATGTCGCTCGATCTAGGCAGTCAGGCGTTCCAGGGTCTTGGACGTTTGTGCGCGGATGCCGCGGAAAACTGCATCATTGCTGCCCGCGATCCTGCCGGCATGGAGCGCATCGAGGCGCGATTCCACGGCAGCGCCTTCGACCTGCATCGCCACGACACCTATGCGATCGGGGTGACGCTGCAAGGCGTGCAGAGCTTTCGCTATCGCGGAGCCGTGCGGCATAGCCTGCCCGGCCAGATCATGGTCCTGCATCCCGACGAACTGCACGATGGCGGCGCCGGAACCGAGGACGGGCTGCGCTACAGGATCCTCTATCTGGAACCGTCACTGATGCTGGACTGCCTCGGCGGCGCATCTCTGCCTTTCGTCAGGGAGGCCGTGGTGGCGGACGAACGCCTGCGCGCGACCTTGCTTTCGGCGCTGGGTCCACTGGAAGAGGAACTCGACGAGCTGTTCGTCGCCGACTTCCTGGCGCAAATGATGCAAGGGCTCGCCAGCCATGCCGGCCAGCCGGCGAGAGCGGTGCGGGGAACGGCTTGGCGGGCGGCCGCGCTGGCGCGCGACTATCTCACGGAAAACTCTGCCCGGCCCGTGCGATCCGACGAGCTGGAGGCGGTTACCGGGTTCGACCGCTATGCCTTGTCCAGGCATTTCCGTGCCGCTTTCTCCACCAGCCCGCATCGTTTCCTTTTGATGCGCCGGCTTCAGCGCGCGCGGCGCATGATCGCCGTCGGCGAGCCGCTGGCGCAGATCGCGGCCGAAGCCGGTTTCAGCGACCAAAGCCATTTCAACAGGCAATTCAAGAAGGCATTCGGCATGACGCCGGGACGCTGGTGTTCGCTGATCCGCGGGTCCGCCGCGGCCTGATCGCCGGAATCGGCGGTCAGTCGTCCAACTCGGCGTCCTCATCGATCAAGGCCAGTTCCTCGTTCGAGAGATTGGCCTCGATGCGGGCAAGAAATTTGAACAGCGCCTTCTGTTCCTTCTTGTCGAGGCCCTTCAGCGCCTGCTTTTCGGTCTTCTTGACGGACTTTTCGATGGCGCGGATGGTCTCGCGGCCGGTGTCGGTGAGGAAGATATGCGCCTGGCGGGCATCGGCGTCGGAGGCGCGCTTTTGCAGGAAGCCCTGTGCCTGCAGCCGGTTGATGGTCTTGGTTATGGTGGGCGGCCGCACGCCGAGACGCCCGGCCAGATTGCCCGGCGTCTGGCCATCCTCGCGGTCGAGCGCCAGCATGATCTGGTCCTGGCCGGCATAGAAGCCGTGCGCCAGCAGCCGCGCCGCAAGCGCTGTTCTTGCCAGCCTTGCCGCCGAATGCAGCCGGCTCATTGTCGCAGTCTTGTCCGCCTTGGCCATGGTCATCCCTCTTCGGCCATACCGGTGCGGGCAGCATAGACGCAGCCGGCCGGTTGGCAATCGACGATCAAAAAGATTCCGGCGCCTGAAACAGCTTTGCCGGCAAGCATTGCGGTACCCGCCGTGGCTAATGCCAGATGATTATTTCAGTTAGATGACAAACGACTTTTCGCGAAAGCGATTGCGGTGGATCGGCTCGGCATGATCGTCCACAGGCTCCTTTTGCGCACGAATATCCCACAGTCTGCGGGGCGTCGCGCTCCGGCCGTTTCGAGGAGACCTTGGCCTATGGTTCGGGCCACAGCCATTCGCGGTTTGCCTCGTGCAAAAGCCAGCCGCACATCCTATATGGAACCGACAATCCCTTTCGAGGCCGAGATCTTTCAAGGCCCATCCATTCGAGGCAAGCCATGAGCGACGCACAGACGCAGATTCCCGTAACCGTTCTGACCGGCTATCTCGGCGCCGGCAAGACGACGCTGCTGAACCGCATCCTGTCGGAAAACCACGGCAGGCGCTACGCCGTGATCGTCAACGAATTCGGCGAGATCGGCATCGACAACGACCTGATCGTGGAATCCGACGAGGAGATCTACGAGATGAACAATGGTTGCGTCTGCTGCACGGTGCGGGGCGACCTGATCCGTGTGGTCGAGGGCCTGATGCGCCGGCCTGGCCGCTTCGACGCCATCGTGGTGGAGACCACGGGGCTCGCCGATCCGGTGCCGGTGGCGCAGACCTTCTTCATGGACGACGACGTGCGCTCCAAGACCAAGCTCGACGCGGTGGTGGCGCTGGTCGACGCCAAGCACCTGCCGCTCAGGCTGAAGGATTCCAAGGAAGCCGAGGACCAGATCGCCTTCGCCGACGTCGTGGTGCTCAACAAGACCGACCTCGTCACGTCAGAAGAACTGGCCAAGGTCGAAGCGACGATCCGCGCCATCAACCCGGCCGCAAGGATTCATCGCACCACCCGCGCCGGCGTGGCGCTGTCGGAAGTGCTCGACCGCGGCGCCTTCGACCTGTCCAAGGCGCTGGAGAACGACCCCCATTTCCTCGAGGCGCATGACGACCATCATGATCATGATCATGATCATGATCATGACCATGATCATCACCACCACGATCATGACGGGCACGATCATGACCACGATGGGCACCACCATCACGCGCACCCCTCCGACATCCATGACGTGACGGTGCAGTCGGTTTCGCTGCGCGGGGGCGAGATGGATCCGAAGAAATTCTTCCCCTGGATCGAGAAGGTCACCCAGATGGAGGGACCGAACATCCTGCGCCTGAAAGGCATCATCGCCTTGAAGGGCGACGACGAGCGCTACGTCATCCAGGGCGTGCACATGATCATCGAGGGCGACCACCAGCGCGCCTGGAAAGACGGCGAGAAGCATGAGAGCCGGCTGGTGTTCATCGGCCGCGAACTGGACGCCGAACGGCTGAGGAAGAGCTTCGAGGCCTGCCAGGCCTAAGTCTCGGCGGCGGCGTTGCGCTGCTTGCGGCTTGCGGGTGAAGGCGGCGGCATTCTGCTCATCATCGATCCCAAGGGCGAGCGGGCCGCAACGTGGTATGTCGGCTATGGCGCCGAGCGCCTCACCGGATCGGATCCGACCCTGGTGATGCCACTGACATCATTCGCAGCCGATCCTCGAGCCAGGGGGCTGCTTTGATGCCCGCCTCCCTCATCACTTTGCTGATCCTGACGGTTGTCGGAACCGCAAACGTCGAGTAAGCCGCCTCTGCAATTTCATTCAGCCCACAAAGAAGCTCATGCCAACCGTCGCCCCGCTTGATCTCGAAGGCCATTGCGTCGCCGCCGTCTTCCTTGGCGACGTGCCGCATTTCGCGATGGCCGACGGCACCGTCCATCGGCTCGACAATGGCCACAAGACGGTGCAGTCCAATGACGGGCTGCTCGCAGCTTTCCATGACGCGGCCAACGACCGGTTGCTCACCGGCGGCGAGGACGGCAAGGTGTTCGCCGTCAAAGCCGGCGGTGACGTGAGCGAACTCGCCAGCGCGGGCAAGAAGTGGGTCACCAGCGTCGCCGCTGGCCCGCAAGGCGCCATCGCCTATGCTACAGGCAAGACCGCCTATGTGCGCTTTGCCGACGGCCGGACAAAAGAGTTCGCCCATCCGCGTTCGGTCGAGGGGCTGGCCTTTTCGCCCAAGGGCATGCGCTTCGGCGTGGCGCGCTACAATGGCGCGACGCTGCATTTCCCGGCCGCCGAGGGCAAGCCGGTGGAGCTCGAATGGGCCGGCGCCCATACCGGCATCACCTTCTCGCCGGATGGCGCCTTCCTCGTCACCACCATGCAGGAAAACGCATTGCACGGCTGGAAGCTGGCGGACGGCAAACACATGCGCATGAGCGGCTATCCCGCCAAGGTCAAAAGCCTGTCATGGAGCGTGAAAGGCAAGTGGCTGGCGAGTTCCGGCGCGCCGGCGGCGATCGTCTGGCCGTTTTCAGGCAAGGACGGGCCGATGGGCAAGGCGCCGCTGGAACTCGGCACGCGCGGCAATGCGATGGTGACCTCAGTCGCCTGCCATCCAAGCCAGGATATCGTCGCCATCGGCTATGAGGACGGCATGGTGATGGCGGTGCGTTTTTCCGACGCCAAGGAGGTGCTGTTGCGCCGCCCCGGCAAGGGCGCCATCACCTCGATGATGTGGGACAGGGAGGAACGCCGCATCGCTTTCGGCAGTACCGCCGGCGACTGCGGCGTTATCGACATCACGGGTTAAGGGAGTAGGGGAGTAGGGGAACAACGAGTGAGGACAGGAAGTGCCGTTGTGCGCACTGACGTCTTTCCACGGCCCTGCCCTACTGCGCTACTGCCTTATTCCCCACCAGAGGGGTTTTTCGTGCACAGCAGCGACACGTCGAAAACGTCCATTGGCGGCGTCAGCCGCGACCGCATTGCCACATTGCGCGACACCGAGGGCGCCGCCTTCCGCAAGGCGCGGCCGAAATCGCAGGCCAAGGCCGGCAACGGCCTGCCCGGCTTCTTCGGCGGGGTGCCGATGCACTGGATGAACGACTGGCCGACGCCGTTTCCGATCCTGGTCGAGAGCGCCGGAGGCGCTACGATCACCGACATCGACGGCAACAGGCTCGACGATTTCTGCCTCGGCGACACCGGATCGATGTTCGGCCATTCGCCGCCGGCGGTAGCGCGCGCCATCCGCCGGCAGGCCGGGCGCGGCCTGACATACATGCTGCCTTCGGAAGATGCGCTCGCCATCGGACCGCTGTTGCAACAGCGCTTCGGCCTGCCGTTCTGGCAGATCGCCACGACGGCGACCGATGCCAACCGCTTCGCGCTGCGCGTTGCCCGCGCTGTCACCGGGCGAGAAAAGATCTTGGTCTTCAACGGCTGCTATCACGGCTCGGTCGACGAGACGATGGTGCGGCTGATCGACGGCAAGCCAGCCAACCGGCCGGGATTGGCCGGCGAATTCCGCGACCTGACCCGCACCGCCAAGGTCATCGAGTTCAACGACGTTGCCGCGCTGGAGGCGGCGCTCAGGGATCAGGATGTCGCCTGCGTCATCACCGAACCGGTGCTGACCAATTCCTGCATGGTGCTGGCCGATCCCGGTTTCCACGAGGCGTTGCGAAAGCTGACGCGCGCGGCGGGCACGCTGCTTCTGATCGACGAGACGCATACGATCTCGACCGGCCCAGGCGGCTATACCGGGAAATACGGACTGGAACCGGATTTCTTCGTGCTGGGCAAGCCGATCGCCGGCGGCGTGCCGGCAAGCGTCTGGGGCATGAGCGACGAGGTCGCCTCGCGCTACGCCGACTACAACAGGGCGAAAGAGCCGGGTTATTCCGGCATGGGGACGACGCTCTCGGCCAACCCGTTGCAATTCGCGGCCATGCGCGCCGCCCTCGAAGAGGTAATGACGAAAGAAAATTATGATCGCATGGAGCATCTGGCGCGGCGGCTCGATGCCGGGCTGACCGCGGTCATCGACCGCTACCGCCTGCCATGGCATGTCGCTCGCGTCGGTGCCCGCGTCGAATTCATCTGCGCGCCCGGTCCGCTGCGCAGTGGTGCCGAGGCGGAAGCCGCGCATGCGCCGGAACTCGAAGCCGCCATCCATGTCGCGCTGGTCAATCGCGGCGTGCTGATTGCGCCCTTCCACAACATGATGCTGATCTCGCCGGCGACGTCAGGCGCTCAGGTCAACCGGCTGATCACCGCCTTCGGCGCGGTTGCGGCGGAGCTTGCGGCATGAGAAAAGCGGCCATGGATAGTGCCACCGTCACCTCACCTTCCGGCTCCTCGCCCACCGAAGCGCAAGCCTTTCTCGACGCCCATCCCGAGATCGAAGCCTTCGACATCGTGCTGACCGATGCCAACGGAGTCGGCCGCGGCAAGATCGTGCGCCGGCACGAGCTGAAAGCCATCTTCGAAGGCGGCCGGCACATGCCGATCTCGATCCTCGGCCTCGACATCACCGGCGAGGACGTGCACGAAACCGGACTGATCTGGACCACCGGCGACGGCGATCTGCGCGCCTGGCCAATCCCGGGTACCCTGGTGCCGCTCCACGGCACCAGCCCGCCGCGCGGCCAGGTATTGATGGCGATGTATCATCTCGACGGCGCGCCGATGGCATCGGACCCACGGCTGGCGCTGGCAAGGCAGGTCGACATATTGGCGTCCAAGGGGCTGTACCCGGCCGGCGCCTTCGAGCTCGAGTTCTTTCTCCTCGCCAATGAACGCGACAGCGACGGCAAGGTGCAGCCGGCGCGCGCCGTGCTGGACGGCCGCGTCTCGGGCAAGACCGAGGTCTACTCGGTCGACCATCTGCACGGCATGGAGCCGCTGTTCTCCGACATCTATGCCGCGGCCAAGGCACAGGGCATTCCGGCGGAGACCGTGATCTCCGAATATGCGCCCGGCCAGTACGAGTTGACGCTCAACTACCGCAAGGATGTGATGCGGGCGGCTGACGACCTCGTCATGCTGAAACGGCTGGTGCGGGCGCAGGCGCGCCGCCATGGCGTCACCGCTTGCTTCATGGCCAAGCCGATCGAGAAATATGCCGGCTCCGGCATGCATTTCCACGTCTCGCTGCAGGACAAGGCCGGCCGAAACGTTTTTTCGGAGGCCGGCGGCGAGAGTTGGTCGCTGCCGCTGCTGCGCGGGCTGGGCGGCCTGATCCAGACCATGGCGGAATCGATGCTGGTGTTTGCGCCGCACGCCAATTCCTGGCGGCGCTTCGTCTCGCAATCCTATGCGCCGGTGGCGCCGACCTGGGGCGTCAACAACCGGTCGGTGGCGCTGCGCGTGCCGGCGGGCGACGCCAGGAACCGGCGCATCGAGCATCGGCCGTCGGGCGTCGACGCCAATCCGTATCTGATCGCGGCAACCGTGCTTGCCGGCATCGTCAAAGGCCTCGACGAAGGCCTCGATCCTGGCCCCGAGACGACCGGAAACGGCTATGAGGCGGCGGTGACGCGCACGACCATGCCGGTCGACTGGCGCGCGGCGATCGAGGCGGCCAGAGCATCCAGCTTCCTCAAAGCTGCGCTTGGCGAGGATCTGCACCGCACCTTCGTGGCGATCAAGCAGTCCGAATACCTGCGCGTCGCGCGCACGGTCAGCGAGCTGGACTATCACCTCTATCTGCACGAGGTCTGATGCCATAGTGATCGCGCGGCGATCACTTTTTCGCCGCCGCCCTCAAATTAGGTGGCGCAGCGCCGTTTCGGAACATATCATGAACGTATGAGCGCGCTCACCATCCGCGAAAAGCTTGCGATCCTGTCCGATGCGGCCAAATATGACGCTTCCTGCGCCTCATCAGGCGCGGCGAAAAAGGATTCGCTGAAATCCGGCGGCATCGGCTCCACCGAAGGCATGGGCATCTGCCATTCCTACGCACCCGATGGCCGCTGCATTTCGCTGTTGAAAGTCCTGCTCACCAATTTTTGCATCTATGATTGCAGCTATTGCATCAACCGCTCTTCCTCCAATGTGCGCCGCGCCCGCTTCAGCATCGACGAAGTGGTCAAGCTGACCATGGATTTCTACCGACGTAACTATATCGAAGGCTTGTTCCTGTCCTCAGGCGTCATCCGCTCGCCTGATGAAACCATGGGCGAGATGGTCGAAGTGGCGCGGAAGCTGCGGCTGGAAGAGAAGTTCTCGGGTTATATTCACCTGAAAACCATCCCGGAGGCTTCGACGGAACTGATCGAGAAGGCAGGCCTCTATGCCGACCGGCTGTCGATCAATGTCGAACTCCCCACCGATGAGGGTGTGAAGCGACTGGCGCCCGAAAAGAAGCCGGAAACCATCCGCCTTTCCATGGCCAGGCTGCGCCGGAAGATGGAAGAAAAAGCCGAGCCGACGCTGACCAAAAAGCACGAACGTTTCGCGCCGGGCGGCCAGTCGACGCAGATGATCATCGGCGCCGACAAGACCTCCGACGACGGCATCCTGCACACCAGCGCCCGGCTCTACGGCAGCTATCACCTGCGGCGGGTCTATTATTCGGCCTTCAGCCCGATCCCGGATTCCTCGTCGTCGCTGCCGCTGCAGAAGCCTCCGTTGATGCGCGAACACCGACTTTACCAGGCCGACTGGCTGATGCGGTTCTATGGGTTCTCGCAGCCCGAAATCCTGGCCGGCAGCCGCGACGGCATGCTTGACCTCACGATCGACCCGAAGCTTGCCTGGGCGCTGCGCAACCGAGGACGCTTTCCGGTCGACGTCAACCGCGCCGATCGCGAGTTGCTGCTGCGCGTTCCAGGTCTCGGCGCCAAGGTGGTCGCAAAAATCCTGGAGACGCGCCGCCACCGACGGCTGCGGCTCGAGGATGTCGGCCGGCTCTGCCATTCCATCGCCAAGCTCCGGCCCTTCATCGTCGCAGAAGGCTGGTCGCCAGGCGCGCTGACCGACAAGGCCGGCCTGCGCGGCAAGATCGTGCAATCCTGCGAACAACTGGCGCTGTTTTGACCATGCAGCCCGGTGAACTCGATCTCACCCGCCACAGCGTTTGGCTCGAAAGCGAGACCGACTTCGCCGGCTGGCGCGACGCGGCGCGACGGCTGGCACTGAACGAGGTCAGGCCCGAGGACATCAGCTGGCATGTCGCAGCCGGTTCCGATCGGCCCTTGAGCGATTTGCCAAACGTGCCGCAGGGCGCACAACTCGTGGTTCCGCGCGATTTCATCGGCCATGCCGAAACCGCCTTCTGCCATTCCGACCCCGGCCGGTTTGCCTTTCTCTACCGGCTGCTGTGGCGGTTGCGCACTGAACCCAAGCTTCTGGCGATTGCATCGGATCCCGACATCAGGCGGCTTGAGACCATGGAAAAGGCGGTGCGGCGCGACAGCCACAAGATGCATGCCTTCGTCCGCTTCCGAAAGATCGGTGATGGCGACGAAGAGCACTACGTCGCCTGGTTCGAGCCCGATCATTACATCGTCGAGCGCAATGCCGATTTCTTCGTGCGGCGTTTCACCGGCATGCACTGGACGATTCTGACGCCCTATGCATCCGCAGACTGGGATGGCGAGAGGCTCGCGATCGGGCCGGGGGCGGTCAAGGGCGATGCGCCCGCGCAGGACGACACCGAAGCCCTGTGGCGCACCTATTTCGAGAACATCTTCAACCCGGCGCGGCTCAAGGTGAAAGCCATGCAGAAGGAGATGCCGAAGAAATATTGGCGGAACCTTCCCGAGGCCTCGCTCATTCCTGATTTGATCGCAGGAGCGGACAAGGCCGCTATAGCCATGATTGCCAGAATGCCGACGGCACCCGCGCCGCACCACGCCAAGATTCAGGCGCGGCATTGGCCAAAGCGTCAGCCGGCCGGCCTCCCGGAGGATGACGACGCCAAGACGATTGCCGAACTGCGCGAAGCGGCGAAAGGCTGCCGTCGCTGTCCGCTCTGGCGGGACGCGACGCAGACCGTGTTCGGCGAAGGGCCGGACGGCGCCAAGGTGATTTTCGTCGGCGAGCAGCCCGGCGATCAGGAAGATCTCGCCGGCGCTCCTTTCGTCGGCCCGGCCGGAAGAGTGTTCGACGCCATACTGGACGACGCCGGAGTCGACCGCCAAAAAGTTTACGTCACCAACGCGGTCAAGCATTTCAAGTTCGAGCCGCGCGGCAAGCGTCGCATCCATTCCAAGCCGAACGCGGGTGAGGTTCAGGCGTGCCGCTGGTGGCTCGACCAGGAGTTCGGACTGATCAAACCGAACCTTGCCGTGGCGCTTGGCGCAACGGCGGCATTGTCGCTGCTGGGCAAGGCGGTTCCGGTGACGAAGATGCGCGGCCAGGTGATCGAGCGGGAAGATGGCATGCGTGTGTTCATCACCATCCATCCCTCCTTCATCCTGCGCATCCGTGACCGTGCGGACAAGGAGGCCGAGCAAGAACGGTTCCTTGACGACATGAAGCAGGTGAAGCGGCTGATGGCTGCCTGATCCGAGCGATTAGCGGATCAGAATCGCCCGGAGATCGTTGACATTGGTGCCGGTCGGGCCAGGCACGAACAGATCGCCGACCGCGTTGAAAGCCGTCCAGGCGTTGTTGCCTGCCAGCATCGCCTTGGCGTCGATGCCGGCCGCGCGCATGCGCGAGACCGTGGAACCATCGGCGAAGGCGCCGGCATTGTCCTCCGAGCCGTCGATGCCGTCGGTGTCGGCGGCCAGGGCGTCGATGCCTTTGACATCATTGATGCCGATGGCGAAGGCGAGCAGGAATTCGGAGTTGCGGCCGCCTTTCCCCTTGGCACGCAGCGTCACCGTGGTCTCACCGCCGGACAGGATCAGCACCGGCTTTGAGAAAGGCCGGTTGCGTGTCGCCACTTCGCGCGCGATGGCGGCGTGAACCCCGCCCACCTCGCGGGCTTCGCCTTCGATGGCATCTGAGAGAATGACAGCCTCGATGCCCTGTCGGCCCGCTTCCGCTGCGGCTGCTTCGAGCGACACGCCGGCGGAGGCGATCAGATGCACCTCGTTGCGCGAAAAGCGCTCATCCCCGGGAACTGGTGCATCGGCGGCCGGTGAATTGATATGCGCCATGACCGAGGCCGGCAGGTTCATGCCGTAGGCTGATATCGAGGCCAGCGCATCCGCCCGGCTGCCGGTATCGGGAACGGTCGGGCCGGAGGCGACCAGCGCCGGATTGTCGCCGGGAATATCGGAAACCACCAGCGACACCATTTTGGCCGGCCAGGCGGCGGCGGCCAGCCGGCCGCCCTTGATGGTGGAAAGATGCTTGCGGATGGTGTTCATCGCCGCGATCGGCGCGCCCGACGCCAGCAGCGCCTCGTTGACGGCGATCTCGTCCGCCAATGTCAGGCCAGTTGCCGGTGACGGCAGCAGCGCCGAACCGCCGCCGGAAATCAGCGCCACCACCAGATCGTCTGATGTCAGCCCTTGCACCCTCTCAAGCAGCCGCCGCGAAGCTTCGAGCCCGGCGGCGTCCGGCACCGGATGCGCCGCCTCGATGACCTCGATGCGCTCGCATTTCGCGCCATAGCCGTAGCGGGTGACGACCAGTCCTTCGATCGGGCCGTCCCATGCCTTCTCGAAGGCCGCCGCCATCTGCGCCGAGCCCTTGCCGGCGCCGATGACGATGGTGCGGCCCTTGGGCCTGACCGGCAAATGATCGCGGATGGTGCGCTCCGGATCGGCGGCGGCGACGGCCGCGTCGAAGATTGAAACGAGAAAGGATTTGGGGTCGAACAAGGTCATCCTCTGGCGCCATCGGCGTCTTTCGAATTGAGCAACCGTCGGCGCTGCCCCTCACCGTCTCCCCGTAAAGAGACGGGGAGAGGGGGTCGCCGGCGCTGGTGAGCATTCCTTCTCCCCGTCACTATACGGGGAGAAGGTGCCGTCAGGCGGATGAGGGGCGGCGTCAACGTCACGATTTTTCCTCGGGCGGCAGCGAAAACTCGCGCTTGTCGATGCCCAAATGATCACACAGAGCATCGACCACCACGCCATGATCCTCGCGCTCTGGCAGGCCCGATACAGCGATGACGCCGATGACGCCGGCGCCCTTCACAGTCACAGGGAAGCCGCCGCCAGCCAGCACGTAGTCGGCACTATCCAGCCCCTCGCCGATCTTGAAAGTACGATCGGGACGCTGCTGTTCCAGCACCATGCGGTAGGTGCTTTTCAGGAACCGCCTGACGACATTGATCTTGCGCCGCGCCCAGTCGGGGTTGGAAGCGTTCGAGCCCGGCATTGCGGCATAGAACAGCGGCCGGTCGAAGGTCCTGATATCGACGATGATCGGGAGATTTTCGGCGAGCGCCCGGTCGCGGATCGCGGCGCCGATACTGAACGCGACCGCCTCGTCGAAGGCGGGAAAGACAAGGACTTCCTCCTGTCTCTTGATCAGAGCGATGTCTTCGGCAACGGCCATGTCGTTCCCCTGTCAACGTCGCCGCACGCTTTGACCGATGGTTGCCGCCGGGTCAAGGAACTTGTCGACACATCCTAAATCGCTATGTCGCTCTTGGCAGCCCGTCCCGACACATAGACTTCGCGCACGGCGCGGTCATCGCCCAGCGTCTGTAAAAGAAAGAGTTCCTGCGCCAGCGTCTCGGCGGTCTCCATCCTGAGCCGCATTGCAGGCGTCGCTCTGGCATCCAGCACAACGATATCGGCGTCGGTGCCTTCATCCAGCGTGCCAATCTTGTCGGCCACCGACAGCGCTTCGGCATTGCCGCGCGTGACCTGCCAGAAGGACTGGAACGGGTTCAGCTTCTCGCCGTTCAGCGCGATCACCTTGTAGCCCTCGTCCATGGTGCGCAGCATGGAATAGTTGGTGCCGCCGCCGACATCGGTGGCGGCGGCGATGCGGAGGGCTTTATCGCGGGTGCGGTAGCGCTGATAATCGAAGAGGCCAGAGCCGAGGAACAGGTTCGAGGTCGGGCAGAACACGGCTACGGAGCCTGAGTCCGAAAGCGCGTCCGCCTCCCGCTCCGACAGATGGATACAATGGCCGAGCAGGCTCTTTTTCCCCAGCAGCCCGTAATGCTCGTAGACATCGGTGTAGTCGCGCGACCACGGATAAAGCTCCTGCGTGAAGGCGATCTCGGCATGGTTTTCAGACAGATGCGTCTGGATATGCAGGTCGGGATGTTCGCGGCATAGCGCGCCGGCCATCTCCATCTGCTCCGGCGACGAGGTGATCGCGAAGCGAGGGGTGATGGCATAAAGTTGCCGGCCCTTGCCGTGCCACTCCCTGATCAGCGCCTTGCTGTCGTCATAGCCCGATTGCGGCGTGTCGAGCACGCCATCGGGCGCATTGCGATCCATCATCACCTTGCCGGCGATGTTGAGCATGTTGCGGTCATGCGATTCGGCGAAGAAGGCTTCGGCGGACGCCTTGTGCACCGAGCAGTAGGCGACCACCGTCGTCGTGCCGTGGCGCACCATCTCGTCGAGGAACAGCCGTGCGACGCGCCGGCCATGCTGCGCGTTGGCGAATTTCGTCTCCTCCGGGAAGGTGTAGGCGTTCAGCCAGTCGAGCAGTTCGGCGCCGTAGGAGGCGATGATCTGCATCTGCGGGAAATGCACATGGGCATCGATGAAGCCCGGCAGCAGCAGATGCGGCCGGTGATCAATCCTTCTCGCTGCCTCGCCTGCCTGCCTTTCAACATCGACGTAAGCGCCGGCGGCGACGATCCTGCCGTCGCGGATCAGCAGGCCGCCATCCTCCTCGTAGCGCCAGGCGGAATGATCATCGATGGTTTCGGGCCAGCGCACGAAGGACAGCGTGCGGCCACGCAGAAGCGTCGATGTCATGCCTATTTCCCCGCGCCTTCGAACCAGGCCACCAGCAGCGCCCGTTCCTTGTCTGTGATCTGGCTGACATTGGCGGGCGGCATGGCATGGCTGCGGCCGGCCTGCAGATAGATCTCGCGGGCATGCTCGGCGATGTTGGCGTCGGTATCCAGCATCACGCCCTTGGGCGCATGGTAGATGCCCTCATAGACCGGCTCCTGGGCATGGCACATCGAGCAGCGGCCGAGCACGGTGTCGCGCACCGCCGGGAAATGGGCCGAGGCGACATAGATTTGCGCCGAGGCGGACGCCTTCGGTTCGCCGGTCAGCACCTTCGGCACGGTGGACAGCCAAATGATGACGAGGAACAGGACAAGGGCGCCGAGCCAGGTCCAGTGCGGGTTGCCGGCGCGCTTGTGAACGGTGTTGAAGTAATGGCGGATCAGCACGCCGATGATGAACACCAGAGAGGCGATGATCCAGTTGAACTCAGTGCCGAACGCCAGGGGATAATGGTTCGACAGCATCAGGAACAACACCGGCAGCGTGAGATAGTTGTTGTGAAGCGAACGCTGCTTGGCGATCTTGCCGTATTTCGGATCTGGCTTGCGGCCGGCGATGAGGTCGGCGACGACGATCTTCTGGTTGGGGATGATGACCATGAAGACATTGGCCGACATGATCGTGGCGGTGATGGCGCCCAGATGCAGGAAAGCGGCGCGGCCGGTGAACAGATGGGTCAGCCCCCAGGCGATGAACACCAGCACGCAGTAGAGCACCAGCATGAGGCCGGTATCGCTCTTGCCCAGCGGCGAACGGCAGAGCAGGTCATAGACCACCCAGCCGACGCCGATCGTCGCCAGCGACAGGAGGATGCCGACCGGTACAGACATCGGCAGCACGTTGGGATCGATCAGGAGCAGGTCGGCTCCGGCATAGTAGACCACGCACAGCATGGCGAAGCCGGACAGCCAGGTGGCGTAGGATTCCCATTTGAACCAGGTGAGGTGTTCCGGCATCTCGGCCGGCGCGACCAGGTATTTCTGGATGTGATAGAAGCCGCCGCCATGCACCTGCCACTCCTCGCCGAAGGTGCCGGCAGGCATGCCCGGTCGCTGGCGCAAACCGAGATCGAGCGCGACGAAATAGAAGGAGGAGCCGATCCAGGCGATGCCGGTGATGACGTGCAGCCAGCGCACGGCAAAGCTCAGCCAGTCCCAGAAAATAGCGAAATCCATCATTGAAGTCGTCCCTGCCGATGAAGCGACTTTACGGTGTGGCGCGCAAACGGAAAGAGGCGAGGTGTGCGATGACTTTCAAAAAAAATTGGAAAATACTAGGTTGCTCGCACGCCGCTTGATTGAAAGCCACTGAACCGCATGGCCTATCTCGACAACATCGCCGTCTTCGTCCGCGTGGTCGAGCTCGGCAATCTGTCGGCGGCCGGGCGCGACATGCGCATTTCGCCGGCAGTTGCTTCCAACCGCATCAAGGAGCTGGAGAAGCACCTTGGTGTGCGGCTGTTCAACCGCACGACACGACAATTGATGCCGACCGAGCATGGCACGGTCTTCTACACCGGCGCCAAGCAGGTGCTGGAAGCGATCACCGAGGCGGAGGCCGCGGTCTCGGCCCTTTCCGGCCAGCCGCGCGGCACCATCCGCGTGACCGCGCCACTCGGCCTCGGCCGCCGCCTGGTCGCCTCGGGCATTCCCGATTTCCACGACAAATATCCTGATATCGAGGTGCGGCTGAGGCTCTCGGACCACAATGTCGATATCATGAAAGAGGGCATCGACGTCGCCTTCCGGCTCGGTATCATCGAGGATTCCAGCCTCAGGATGCGCGGCATCATGGAATGCGAGCGGGTGCTGGTCGCAGCGCCCAAATATCTGGAGGCGCGCGGAGAGCCGGCCGAGCCGCAGGAACTGATCAGCAGGAAGCACGATTGCCTGATGCTGCGCTATTCCGGCGCGCGCGAATATGTCTGGACCTTGCAGACGCCGAACGGGCCGCAGAAATTCGAGGTGCACGGGCCTTATGATACGGACGATGGCGACGTGCTGACCGGCTGGGCGCTGTCGGGGCGCGGCATCATCAACAAGCCGCGCTTCGAGGTCGAGCCGTTCATCCGCGACCGGCGGCTGAAGATCATCCTGGCCGCCACACCGCCGACGCCGGTGCAGTTCGCCGCCGTCTATCCGCACAAGAAGCTGCAGGACCCGAAGGTGCGCCTTCTGCTGGATTTCATGGCCGAGCGCTGCCAGCGGCTGATCAAGGATATACTGGCCGGCAAGTGAGCGGCTCCTGGCCCAGTCGAAAGGGTTGCCTTGCGCGAAGGCGAACTTAGGTTCGCGGATGCCGCCTCATGGTCGATGGGCTTTGCGCCGACTGACGAGCTAACCGCAATGCATCTCACCGTTTCGCTCAACATTGCCTCCACGGCCGGGCAGGCCGGCGCGCTCACCTTCAGCGACTTGGCCGGCTTTGCGCAGCGGGCGGAAGCGGCCGGGCTGGACATGATTGTCCTCGACGATACGGCGCCGGACAAGGCCGGGTCCGGCTGCTTGTTCGAAGCGACGACGCTGCTCGCCGCACTGGCGACGGTGACGAGCAGGATCGGGCTGGTCGCCACGGCCTCGACGGTTGCCCACCAGCCCTACAATCTGGCGCGCCGGTTCGCCTCGCTCGATATCATCAGCCACGGCCGCGCCGGTTGGAACGCAACGATGGCGCAGACGCCGCGCGAGGCGACCAATTTCAGCCGGCCGGATGGATTTCCCAGCGACGATTTTCGCCGCCGCTCCGAGGAATATATCGGCATCGTCCAGAGTTTGTGGAACGGCTGGGAGGCGGACGCGCTGCTGTTCGACAAGAACAGCGGCCGCTTCCACGATCCCGGGAAAATGCACCTGCTCGACCACAAGGGCGAATTCTTCGCCGTGCGCGGACCGCTGAACGTGGCGCGTTCGCCGCAAGACACGCCGGTGCTGGTCCTGTCCGGCCTGGCGGCAGGCGACTTCGACATTGCCGCGCGCACAGCCGATGTCATCCTGCTGGACGAAAGGCGGGCAGCGCGGCGCAAGGCACGCCATGACGAATTCAGGCGCCGCGTTTCCGCGTCCGGGCGCGAACCGGATGCCGTGAGGATATTGGCTGACATATCCCTCGCCGCCAATGGCGTCGGCGGGCTGGCCGACAGGATGGAGGAAGAATTCCGGGCGAACAATTGCGACGGATTCAATATCCGGCTGTCCGCGCATATTTCAGCGCTCGACGATTTCACCGATCGCGTTCTGCCGGAGCTGCGGCGGCGCGGTCTGTTTCGACAGAGCTATGGGGGCACAAAGCTGCGCTCGCATCTGGGACTCAGCGGGGGAGGCGACCGATGACCGCGCGCCAGATGAAGCTTGGCGCGTTTCTGTGGGCGACAGGCCACCATATAGCCGCCTGGCGGCACCCCAAGGCCCATGTGAAGGCCGGGATCGACATCGATCACTACATCGCGCTGGCGCGCACGGCGGAAGCGGCGAAATTCGACCTGCTGTTCTGCGAGGATGCGGCCGGCCTGCGCGAAGCGGACGTCAACATCGCCAGTCAGACCTCGCGCTCGATCGGCTTCGAGCCGATCAGCCTGCTTTCCGCACTCGCCGTCCAGACCAGTCGCATCGGCCTCGTCTCCACCGCTTCGACCAGCTACAACGAGCCTTACGGGCTGGCACGAGCCTTCCTGTCGCTCGATCGTCTGAGCGGCGGGCGCGCCGGCTGGAACCTGGTCACGTCGGCCAGCCCGATCGAGGCCGCCAATTTCGGCGCGACTGGCTTGCGGCCGCATGCCGACCGCTACGAGCGCGCGCGTGAGTTCGCACAGGTGGTCACCGCGCTCTGGCGCGGTGCCCCCGGCGGAGCTTCCGGCCATGACGGCCAGAGCTTTTCGGTGCGCGACCCACTCGATTTGCCGCATTCGCCCCAGGGCGCGCCGGTCATGGTCCAGGCCGGCGCCTCGGATGTCGGGCGCGACCTCGCCGCACGCACCGCCGATGTGGTGTTCACGGCCGCGCAGACTTTTGCGGAAGCGAAGGCTTTCTACGACGATCTCAAGGGTCGTCTGGCGGCCTATGGACGCGAACCGGACGACATCAAGATCATGCCCGGCGTCGCCCCGGTGGTGGCGCAAACCGAGGCCGAAGCGCGGACGAAATACGAGGAGCTGCAGGAGCTGATCCCCGACGACGTCGGCGTGGCTCTGCTGTCCAGCTATCTCAGCATCTCCGATCTTCGGCGCTATCCGCTCGACGGGCCACTGCCCGAACTGCCGGATAGCGAAGGCATGAAAAGCCGGCAGGCCCTGGTCATCGAGCAATCGCGCCGCGACGGCCTTTCCATCCGCGAGCTTGCTCGCCATTTCGCCGGTGCACGCGGCCATTGGCGCATCGTGGGCACGCCGGCCCAGGTCGCGGACGAGTTGCAGGCGCGGTTCGAGGGCGGTGCCGCCGACGGTTTCAACGTCATGCCGTCCTGGTTCCCCGGCGAACTCGATGCCTTTGCCACGCTGGTCGTCCCGGAGCTGCAGCGGCGCGGTCTGTTCCGCAAGGATTACGAAGGCCGCACGCTGCGTGACCATCTGGGCTTGAAACGACCGGTGTAGGCAGGAGGTAACCTTAGCCAGCCATGATCCTATCATGCGGCCGTTCGGCATTTGACCCGGCGCCGTGATTGACCAGCGCCGTCATGATTTCGGCTGCCGCGAGCGCGGCAATGACGGGCGGGCGCTTGTCCTTCACGGCATCACCGCCAATTGGGGAAACCAGGCGGGCAAACTGCGCTTCCGTGCCCTCAGCCGATTTCAGGAACCAGTTCCTGAACGTCGCTTTCTTGGTCTTTGAGCCGATCATGCCGACATAGGCGGTGTCGCCACGCTTCAGGGCTTCGGCGACAATCAGGAAGTCCAGCGCATGATCATGGGTGAGGATGGCGAAGGCGCTGCCTGCGGGCGCGTTGCGCACCTCGGCTTCAGGCATCGGGGTCAGCCGCGTCTCGACGGCTTGCGGCATTCCTTCAAGCGCGTCGGCCCGTGTTTCGATGACGACGGCGCGCACAGGGAGAAGGGCGAGCGCGGAGGCCAGCGCCTGGCCGACGTGGCCGCCGCCGAAGATGTAGACATAAGGCAGTTCAGCCTGCTCGACTTCCGCGGCCGAAATCAGTTCCTGCGCCAACGTCGCATCGACGAGGCGGATCGACACTTCGACGCGCCCGCCGCAGCATTGGCCGATCTCCGGGCCGAGCGCCACGTCGAGGATCACGCCGGCATCGGGGCGGGTCTCTTCACCCTCCCCCTTCTTGGGAGGGTCGGACGTCGTCGTCCGGGAGCCTGCGAAAGCCGCTTCCCCACCCAGCATCTGCCGTGCCTTGTCGATGGCCATATATTCGAGCTGGCCGCCGCCGATCGTGCCTGATATCGCCGCTTGCGAGACGAGCATGAAGGCGCCCTTCTCGCGTGGCGTCGAGCCTTTGGTGCCGGCCACTTCAACCAGGGCGACCCGGCCAGCGCTGGCGAGAAAAGCTTTCAGGCTTTGCACTTTCGCGTTCATTTTCACATTCCCTGTTGGGAAATATAGGCTTTTTCGGCCCTTTTTACACGTTTTGCCGGATTCAGGCCTTCGCCTCGCTCTTCAGTCGCTCGATTGCCATCAGCACGCGTTCCGGTGTCGCAGGCGCATCGAGACGCGGGCAGATCTTGTGATCGGCAACGCTGGCCACCGCGTCTGACAGCGCATGCAGCACCGACATGCCGAGCGGGAAGGGCGGCTCGCCGACCGCCTTGGAGCGATGGATCGTCGGCTCACCGGCCTCCGGCCAGTCGGCCAGCGTTACGTTGAAGATCTTTGGCCGGTCCGACGCCAGCGGGATTTTGTAAGTCGATGGCGCATGCGTGCGCAGCCGGCCCTTGTCATCCCACCAGAGTTCCTCGGTCGTCAGCCAGCCCATGCCCTGGATAAAGCCGCCCTCGACCTGGCCGAGGTCGATGGCGCGGTTCAGCGAGCGGCCGGTCTCGTGCAGGATGTCGGTGCGCTCGACCACATATTCGCCGGTTAGCGTGTCGACCGAGACTTCCGAGCACGAGGCGCCATAGGCGAAATAATAGAAGGGACGGCCCTCGCCCTTGTCGCGGTCCCAGTGGATCTTCGGCGTCTTGTAGAAGCCGGCCGCCGAAAGCTGGATGCGGGCCATATAGGCCTGCTTGACGAGGTCGGCGAAAGGTATCTCCTGGTTGCCGATGCGCACCCTGTTGGGCAGGAACAGCACCTGGTCGCGCGGCACCTGGTATTTCTCGGCGGCGAAATCGGTCAGCCGGTCCTTGATCTGGCGGGCGCCGTTCTGCGCCGCCATTCCGTTGAGGTCGGTGCCGGACGACGCGGCGGTAGCCGAGGTGTTCGGCACCTTGCCCGTGGTCGTCGCGGTGA
This sequence comes from Mesorhizobium sp. B2-3-2, assembly GCF_006442295.1. Lineage (NCBI taxonomy): Bacteria > Pseudomonadati > Pseudomonadota > Alphaproteobacteria > Hyphomicrobiales > Phyllobacteriaceae > Mesorhizobium > Mesorhizobium sp. B2-3-2. The sequence continues at coordinate 425,258 of NZ_VFWA01000003.1, forward strand.
TCTTCACCTGGTCGAGATCGATCTGGAACTCTTGCGCCACCACTTGCGCCACCTTGACGTTGAGGCCCTGCCCCATCTCGGTGCCGCCATGGTTCAGATGCACCGAACCGTCAGTGTAGACATGCACCAGCGCGCCGGCCTGGTTGTAGTGGGTAGCGGTAAACGAGATGCCGAACTTGACCGGCGTCAGCGCGAGGCCACGCTTGATGAATCGGCTGTTGTTGTTGAAGGCCGAGATCTCGCGCCGGCGGCGAGCGTAATTGGCGCTCTCTTCCAGTTCCGCGACGATGCGGTGGATGATGTTGTCCTCGACCGTCTGGTGGTAGGGCGTGACGTTGCGATCGGTGGTTCCGTAGAAATTCCGCTTGCGGATGTCGAGCGGGTCCTTGCCGACGGCAAACGCCACCTCGTCGATGATGCGCTCGGCGCCGACCATGCCTTGCGGGCCGCCGAAGCCGCGAAAAGCGGTGTTCGAGACCGTGTTGGTATAGAGCGGCGCCGACTGCGCATGCACCGCCGGCCAGAAATAAGTGTTGTCGCAGTGGAACAGCGCGCGGTCGGTAACAGGGCCGGAAAGGTCCGCGGAAAAGCCGCAGCGCGCCGCGAACATGAAGTCAACGCCGAGGATATTGCCCTCATCGTCGAAGCCGGCTTCATAGTCGATGAGGAAATCGTGCCGCTTGCCGGTGGCGATCATGTCGTCATCGCGATCCGGCCGGATTTTCACCGCCCGGTGATGCTTCTTGGCGGCGATCGCGGCCAGCGCTGCAAACTGGTTGCCCTGCGTTTCCTTGCCGCCGAAGCCGCCGCCCATGCGGCGCATTTCCACAGTAATGGCGTTGCTCGGCACGCCGAGGGCATGACCAACCATGTGCTGGACTTCGCTCGGATGCTGGGTCGAGGAATAGATGGTGACGTCCTGATCCTCGCCCGGAACCGCCATCGCGATATGGCCTTCGAGGTAGAAATGCTCTTGGCCGCCGACGCGCATCTTTCCTTTCAGCCGGCGGGGGGCCTGACGGATCGCAGCAGCCGCGTCGCCGCGTTTCAGCGTCAGAGGCGGCGTGACGAGTTTGTCCTTGCTCGGATCAAGCGCGCCGATGTCGGTGACGAAAGGCAATTCCTCGTATTCGACCCTTGCCAGCCTCGTGGCGCGCCGCGCCTGCTCGCGCGTCTCGGCAATCACGCAGAAAATCGGCTGGCCGAAAAACTGCACCTTGCCGTCTGCGAGTATCGGCTCGTCATGGCGGCCGGTCGGCGAAATATCGTTCTCGCCCGGCACATCTTTTGCCGTCAGCACATCGACGACGCCCGGCGCGGCGCGCACCGCCGAAAGGTCCATCTGGACGATGGTGGCATGGGTCGCCGTGGAAAGGCCGAGGCAGCCATGCAGCGTGCCCGCCGGTTCGGGCATATCGTCGATATAGACGGCGCTGCCGCTGACATGCTTGTGCGCGGAATCATGGCGCTGGTCGGTGGCGACGCCGCCGACGATCTTCTCGGCCTTTAGATTTGATGCGGCGTGCTTGTTCATCATGCCGCCTCGTTGCGCGACACCTGGAATGGTGCCTTGGTGCCGGTGGTTTCGACAAAGAAACGCAACAACAGGTTTTTCGCCGCCAAAGCCCGATATTCAGCGCTTGCCCGCATGTCGGTGAGCGGCGTGAAATCCCTTACATATTCGGCCATCGCCGCTTCTACCGTTTCTTCGGTCCAGGGCTTGCCGAGCAGAGCCTTCTCGACCGCCGCCGCCCGCTTCGGCGTCGCCGCCATGCCGCCATAGGCGATGCGGATATCCGCAACCGTGCCGTCCTTGGCCAAGACCAGAAAGAACGCGCCGAGTGCGGCGGTGATATCCTCGTCGCGGCGCTTGGTGATCTTGTAGACGGCGAACTTCGTTTCGTTTGCCGGCACCGGTACATGCACGGCCTCGACGAACTCGCCGGCCTGCCGGTCCTGCTTGCCATAGGCGATGAAGAAATCCTCGAGCGGAAGCGTGCGCCGCTTGCTTCCACGGCGCAGCGTCAGCCGCGCGCCGAGCGCAATGAATGGCGGCGGCGTGTCGCCGATCGGCGAGCCGTTGGCGATGTTGCCGCCGATCGTGCCCATGTTGCGCACCTGTTCGCCGCCGATGCGATCGAACAATGGCCCGAGCGCCGGGATGCGTTTAGACAGCATCGCGAAGGCATCGGAATAGGTGACGCCGGCGCCGATCGAGATCACGCCCTTGTCCTCGGCAATGGCGCACAGCCCGTCGAGATTGCCGATGAAGATGACGGGCGAAATATCGCGCATGTGCTTGGTCACCCAGAGACCGACATCGGTCGAGCCGGCGACGATGGTGGCGCCCGGTTCCTTGTCGAGCACGGCGGCGAAATCGTCCACGTCAGCCGGCACGACGAGCCGCGCCTTGCCGGCGCCGATCTCGATCCGTGCCCCGTCGCGCATCGCCTCCAGCCTGGCCGTGATCGACCGACGCTCCAACGCCAGCGGATCCTGCTGCGCTTTGCCGTAGCTGGAGATGGCGCGGGCCGCGCGCATGATCGCCTCATAGCCGGTGCAGCGGCAGAGATTGCCCTGCAAGGCCTTTTCGATGGCCGCGTCCGACGGGTCCGGCGATTTCATCCACAGGCCGTAAAGCGACATGACGAAGCCCGGCGTGCAGAAGCCGCATTGCGAGCCGTGGAAATCCACCATCGCCTGCTGCACCGGGTGCAACTGGCCCGGCGCTCCACGGAGATGCTCGACCGTCACGACATGAGTGCCGTCCAGAGAACCCAGGAAGCGGATGCAGGCGTTGACGCTTTCATAGACCAGTTCGCCGGCGGAAAGCCTGCCGACCAGCACGGTGCAGGCGCCGCAATCGCCCTCCGCGCAGCCTTCCTTGGTGCCGCGCAGCGACCGGTCGAGCCGCAGCCAGTCGAGCAAGGTCGCGTCAGGCGCCACGGACGACAGTACGACCTCCCTGCCGTTGAGGATAAAGCGGATGTCGTTGCGGATCTTGACCTCGGCCACGTCTCAGCTCCCCCTGTAAGTCGAATAGCCATAGGGCGAGACGAGCAGCGGCACATGATAGTGCACGGCATCCGCCATGCCGAAGCGGATCGGCACGGTGTCGAGAAAGGCCGGCTCGGGCAGTTTCGTTCCCTGGCGCCGCAGATAGTCGCCAGCGGCGAAAACCAGCTCGTATTCGCCGGTCTGGAAATCCGCGCCGGCCAAAAGCGGTGCGTCGCAGCGGCCGTCGGCGTTGGTGGCGACCGTCTTCAGATGCGTCCTGGCCGAGCCATCGATCCGGTAGAGCGCGATCGACAATCCCGCCGCGGGCTTGCCTGTCGCGGTGTCGAGGACATGGGTCGTCAGACGCCCGCCATCGGCTTTCGACGTTTCTGCCATTGTCCGCCTCCCATTCCAATACGAACAAACCGGCCGGTACAGCCAACATTACTGATGAATTGTGCGCCAATTAAAGGCGATGCATAAGTCCCGGTCGAGCGGAGTGCGACAAAAACACTTTCAAAAATTTTCGGGGGAATGCGAGAAGCACCCTTTCGATATCCTGATCATACTTCGGGCGATGCCCCGCGGGAGGGACGATGCGTTACACCAGAGATATGCGCGGCTACGGAGCCAATCCGCCGGATCCGAAATGGCCCGGCGGCGCGCATGTGGCCGTGCAATTCGTCGTCAACTACGAAGAAGGCGGCGAGAACTGCGTCCTGCATGGCGACAAGGCTTCGGAAGCCTTCTTGTCGGAAATCGTCGGCGCGGCTCCCTGGGCCGGCCAACGCCATTGGAACATGGAATCGATCTACGAATATGGGGCGCGGGCCGGCTTCTGGCGGTTGCTTCGCCTGTTCACCGAGGCCGAGGTGCCGGTGACCTGTTACGGCGTCGCCACGGCACTCGCCCGCTCGCCCGACCAGGTGACGGCGATGCAGGATGCCGGCTGGGAGATCGCCTCGCACGGGCTGAAATGGATCGACTACCGCGACCACGACGCCGAGGACGAGCACCGCGACCTCGAAGCGGCGATCAAGCTGCACTACGAAGTGACAGGCGCGCGCCCGACAGGCTGGTACACCGGCCGGACGTCGGTCAACACCGTGCGGCTGGTGGCGGAGGAAGGCGGCTTCGACTACGTCTCCGACACTTATGACGACGAATTGCCCTACTGGTTCGCGGATGAAGGAACCGACAGGCCGCAGCTCATCATCCCCTACACGCTCGATGCCAACGACATGCGCTTCGCCACGCCGCAGGGCTTCAACTCGGGCGACCAGTTCTTCGCCTATCTGAAGGACAGTTTCGACACGCTCTATGCCGAAGGCAAGGCTGGGCGGCCGCGCATGATGAATATCGGCCTGCACTGCCGCCTTGTCGGGCGGCCGGGGCGGGCGGCGGCGCTGAAGCGCTTCGTCGACTATGTGAAGTCGCACGACAGGGTCTGGCTGGCGCGGCGCATCGACATCGCCAGGCATTGGCGCGAGACCCATCCATACAAGCCGCCGGTGCTGCGCCCTTCGAGGATGGAATTCGAAGCCTTCGTGCATGCTTTCGGCGGCGTTTTCGAACATTCGCCGTGGATCGCCGAGCGCGCCTACGAGCTGGAACTTGGCCCGGCGCACGACAGCGCCGGCGGTCTGCACAATGCGCTCTGCCGCGTCTTCCGCGCCGCAAGCGAAACCGAGCGGCTCGGCGTGCTCAACGCCCATCCTGACCTTGCCGGGAGACTGGCAACGGCCAGGCGGCTGACGGCTGAATCGGCCAGGGAGCAGGCTTCGGCCGGCCTCGATGCGCTGACCGACAAGGAGCGCGAGCTGTTTTCCAAGCTTAACGCCGCCTACGTCACCACCTTCGGCTTCCCGTTCATCGTCGCGGTGAAGGGCAAGACCAGGCAAGAAATCCTGGCGGAGTTCGAAAGGCGCATCGGCAACAGCCGCGGCGTCGAATTCGAGACCGCCTGCAAACAGGTCGAGCGCATCGCGCTCTTCCGCCTCAAGGACATGCTTCCGCAATAGGTTTGAACCCATGGATACGATCAGGATGCCCGAGCGAACCTATTATGCTCCACATGGCGGCCATTCCGGCCAGAGTGAGCTTCTGACCGGCCGCGCCGTCTTCACCGAGGCCTATGCCGTCATCCCCAAGGGCGTGATGCAGGACATTGTCACCAGCGCCCTGCCATTCTGGGACAAGACCCGCGTCTGGATATTGTCGAGGCCGCTGTCGGGCTTTGCCGAGACGTTTTCGCAGTACATCGTCGAGGTCGCGCCCGGCGGCGGCAGCGACCGGCCGGAACCCGATGCCGGCGCCGAGGGCGCCTTGTTCGTGGTCGAAGGCGAACTGACCGTCCTGCTTGCCGGCGAAAGACATGTCTTGCAGCCGGGCGGCTTCGCCTTCCTGCCGCCGTCGAGCGGCTGGACTGTTCGCAACGAAAGCAAATCGGCTGTCCGCTTTCACTGGATACGCAAGGCTTATGAGTCCGTTGGCGGCCTCGAGGTCCCGCAAGCCTTCTTCACCAACGAGCAGGACATCGGGCCGACGCCGATGCCCGGCACCGATGGCCGCTGGGCGACGACGCGCTTCGTCGATCCCGCCGACATGCGCCACGACATGCACATGACCATCGTCACCCTCGAACCGGGTGCGGTCATTCCGTTCGCCGAGACGCATGTGATGGAGCACGGGCTCTACGTGCTGGAAGGCAAGGCGGTCTACCGCCTCAACCAGGACTGGGTCGAGGTCGAAGCCGGCGACTATATGTGGCTGCGCGCCTTCTGCCCGCAGGCCTGCTATGCCGGCGGACCGGGAAAATTCCGCTACCTGCTCTATAAGGACGTCAACAGGCACGCCAAGCTCGGCGGTGCCGGGATCGCTGGGCGTGCGCCGTGACCCCCATCGTCGCGCGGCCGCTGACCCGCGAGGGCTTTGCCCCGTTCGGCGATGTCATCGACATGGGCGGCGACAACCACTACCCGATCAATGGCGGCAAGGCCGAGCGCTACCATGATCTGGCGACCGCCGAGGCGGTAGGGCCGAACGCCCGCGTGCTGATCTCGATGGTGCGCGGCACGCCTTACGAATTGCCGCTCACGCTGCGCATGGTCGAGCGTCACCCGCTCGGCAGCCAGGCCTTTGTCCCGCTGTCGCCACGACCGTTCCTGGTCGTCGTCTGCCATGACGGCAAGGACGGTCCGGGGGAGCCGCATGCCTTCATCACCGCGCCCGGGCAGGGCATCAACTACCGCCGCAATCTCTGGCATGGCGTGCTGACGCCGATCGGCGAGCCCCAGGATTTCCTGATCGTCGACCGTGGCGGCGACGGCTCCAACCTCGAAGAATTCCATTTTTCGCACGCCTACGAGATTCATCTCGCCGACGAGACCCTGTGATGACCGACATTTCGTTGATCGACCGCCTGCTCGATGTCATCGAGCACGACATCGTGCCGAAGACGGAGGAAGGCGTCGCCCATGGCAACAAGCTGTTCGGCGCGGCGATCCTGAAGAAAGGCGATCGCTCGCTGGTGCTGGCCGAAACCAACAACGAGATCGAAAACCCGCTCTGGCATGGCGAAGTGCACTGCCTGAAACGCTTCTACGAAATGCCCAAAGCCGAACGTGTCGACACGAAGGACGCCATCTTCCTGGCCACGCACGAACCCTGCTCGCTCTGCCTGTCGGCGATCACCTGGACCGGCTTCGACAATTTCTACTACCTTTTCTCTCATGAGGACTCGCGCGACAGCTTTGCCATCCCGCACGATCTGAAAATCCTGAAAGAGGTCTTCACCCTCGATCCCGGCGGCTACAATGCCGAGAACGCCTATTGGAAGAGCTTTTCCATACGCAGGCTGGTGCGGGCACTGCCCGAGGGGGACCGCGGGCGGCTGGAGGCGCGCATCGGCAAGATTGCAGCACTTTATGACGCGCTCTCTGGCGACTATCAGGCGAACAAGGCCGAGAATGACATTCCGCTGAACTGAGGGCACCAAGCAGCGGTACAGGTCGCATATTTCGCTGCTCCAGTCGCGAATGGCGATTGAAAGTCGCCGCGTACCGGGGCGTTATGCCAGCCCATGAAAACCGTCACCGAATTTCCCCGCAAGGTCGTCGAATTGCCCGATATGGGCATCGTCATGCCCGATGGCTGCCGGCTGTCGGCGCGGATTTGGATGCCGGAGGACGCTGGCGACGATCCGGTGCCTGTCATCCTCGAGCACCTGCCTTACCGCAAGCGTGACGGCACCATCTTTCGCGACCAGCTGACGCATCCCTATTTCGCCGGCCACGGCTATGCCTCGATCCGCGTCGACATGCGCGGCAATGGCGATTCCGAAGGGCTGATGGATGACGAATATTCCGAGCAGGAATTGCAGGATGCCTGCGACGTCATCGCCTGGGCGGCGGCCCAACCCTGGTGCAACGGCAATGTCGGCATGATGGGCATTTCCTGGGGCGGCTTCAACTGCCTGCAGGTGGCGGCCATGCAGCCGCCGGCGCTCAAGGCGGTGATCAGCCTGTGCTCGACCGTCGATCGCTACGCCGACGACATCCATTACAAGGGCGGCTGCCTGCTGCTGGAAAATTTCGGCTGGGCCTCGACGATGCTGTCCTATTCGTCACGGCCACCGGACCCGCTGATCGCGGGCAACAACAAATGGCGCGACCTGTGGCTGACACGGCTTGAGAACCAGGCCTTCCTTTTGCCGCTGTGGCTCAGCCACCAGCACCGCGACGCCTACTGGAAACGCGGCTCGATCTGCGAGGACTTCTCCGCCGTCAAAGCCGCGGTGCTGTCGATCGGTGGCTGGCATGACGGTTACCGCAACACCATCTCGCATCTCGTCGCCAACATCGAGGCGCCGGTCAAAGGCATCGTCGGCCCGTGGATCCACAAATACCCGCATTATGCCGCGCCCCAGCCGGCAATCGGCTTCCTGCAGGAAGCGCTGCGCTGGTGGGATCGCTGGCTGAAGGGCATAGAGACCGGCGTCGAGGCCGACCCGGCCTACCGCGCCTATGTGATGGACAGCATGCGGCCAGCGCGCTGGCATCCGGAACGGCCGGGCCGCTGGGTGGCGGAGCGGCAGTGGCCTTCGCCCGACATCAAGACGCAAACGATCGAGTTGGTCCCGGCGGGCGGTAAATCCGCCACCGTCGCTTCGCCGCAAAGCTGCGGGCTGGCCGGCGGCGAGTATTTCCCGTTCACCTTCGGCCCGGAATTGCCGGGCGACCAGCGCCCCGACGACGCGCTGTCGGTGTGTTTCGACCAGCCGGAACTCGCCGAGGCGATCGACATCGTCGGCGCGCCGGAAGTCGAGGTCCGGCTATGCTGCGACCGCCCGCAGGCCAATATCGCGGTGCGGCTCTGCGACGTGCATCCCGATGGCGCCTCCGAGCTGATCTCCTATGGCGTACTCAACCTCACGCATCGTCTCTCGCACGAATTCCCGCAAGCGCTTGTCCCCGGCGAGAGCGTTTCCGCACGCGTCGTGCTCGACCAGTGCGCCTATCGCGTGCCGGCCGGCCACCATTTGCGCATAGCCGTCTCGAACGCCTATTGGCCCATGATCTGGCCCTCGCCGGAGCCGGTCCGCCTAAGCCTGTCGGCGGCGACGCTGAAGCTGCCGCTGCGCCCGCTGGCGACAAGCGACGAGGTCACGTTCGCCGCGCCGGAGGCCGCTTCTCCCTGGGCAACCGAGACCATCCGCCCGGCCAATTCGGAACGCCACGTCGACCGCGACGAGAAGACCGGCATCGTCACGCTTTCCATAGAAGACGATTTCGGCGAGGTGCGCGATCTTGCACATGGCCTGGCGAACGGCAGCATCGCCCGCGAGACCTGGACGATCCACCCGGACGATCCGTTGTCGGCCGGGGGACGCACGCATTGGACGCAAACCCTGTCGCGAAGCGGATGGTCGGTGCGCACCGAAACATCGGCCGAAATACGCTCGGACGCCAAAAACTTCATCGTAAGCGCCCGAATTGAAGCTTACGAAGGCGAAAAACTCGTCTTCGAACGCGATTTCGAACAGGCGGTTCCTCGCTCGCTTGTTTGAGCGGCAAGGCATTGGTCCAATTGCGACGTGCCATTTACGCCACGGCATGTCGCATTCGGTCTTGCTTACCGCTTTCCCTTGCGGTCATTATTCCCCTCACAAGAAACAAGAAAACGACCACTAAGGTCGAACCAACAGAGTGAGGAACTCAAAATGTCAAACGAACTGGAATTCCTTAGCCGACGTGTCGCTTCAGGCAAGCTCAGCCGTCGTGATTTTCTCGGCCGGGCGGCAGCGCTCGGCGTCACCGCGACCTTCGCCAACTCGCTGCTTTCGAGCGCGGCGCGAGCAGCCGGCCCGGTCAAGGGCGGCACGCTCAAGGCAGGCCTGGTTGGCGGCGAGTCCACCAACAGCCTGGATCCAGCCCTGTTCATGACGCAGGTGCCGTTCGCCTTCGGCAAGATGTGGGGCGAACTGATCGTCGAGCTTTCCCCCGAGGGCAAGCTCGAGAACCGCATCGCCGAGGAGATTGGCTCGTCCGACGATGCCAAGGTGTGGACGCTGAAGATCCGCGACGGCGTCGAATTCCACAATGGCAAGACGGTGACAGCCGAAGACGTCGCCGCCACGCTCGAGCGCCATTCGGACGAGAAGTCGAAGTCCGGCGCGCTCGGCTACATGAAAGGCATCGAAAGCATCAAGGCCAGCGGCAAGGAAGTGGTGCTGACGCTGAAGGAAGCCAATGCCGATCTGCCCTACCTGCTCAGCGACTACCACCTGATCGTCCAGCCCAATGGCGGCAAGGACAAGGCCGATGCCGGCATCTCGGCGGGGCCCTACAAGGTCACCACCAACGAGCCCGGCGTGCGCCATGGCGGCGAGCGCTTCGCCAATTACTGGCAGGGCGACAAGATGGGCCATGCCGACCAGATCGAGATCATCGTCATCAACGACGCCACGGCACGTACGGCAGCCCTGCAGGGCGGCCAGGTCAACATGGTCAACCGCGTCGAGCCGAAGATCGTCGACCTGATCAAGCGCGTGCCGGGCGTCACCATCCGCAACCATGCGGGACCGGGCCACTACGTCTTCATCATGCACTGCAATACGGCGCCCTTCGACAACAACGACCTCAGGATGGCGCTGAAGCTGGCGATCGACCGCGAAGAAATGCTGAAGAAGGTGCTGCGCGGTTACGGTTCGCTCGGCAATGATTTCCCGATCAATGCCTCCTACCCGCTGTTCACCGAGATCGAGCAGCGGACATACGATCCGGACAAAGCCAAGTTCCACTACAAGAAGTCGGGGCATGACGGCACGGTGCTGCTCAGGACCTCCGACGTCGCCTTCCCCGGCGCCGTCGACGCGTCCCAGCTTTTCCAGCAGAGCGCCGCCAAGGCCGGCATCAAGATCGAGCTCAAGCGCGAGCCGGGCGACGGCTACTGGAACGAGGTCTGGAACAAGCAGCCCTTCTGCGCCTCCTATTGGGGCGGACGCTCGACCCAGGACCAGATGTACTCGACCGCGTACCTGTCGACCGCCGACTGGAACGACACGCGTTTCAAGCGCCCGGATTTCGACAAGATGGTGCTGGCGGCGCGCGCCGAGCTGGACGAGGCCAAGCGCAAGGCGATGTATCACGACATGGCCGTCATGGTGCGCGACGAAGGCGGCCTGATCCTGCCGATGTTCAACCAGTTCATCGACGCCACCGGCGCCAAGGTGGGCGGCTGGGTGGACGATCCGCACCAGGAGTTGATGAATGGCTACGCCCTGGCAAAGTGCTGGCTCGAAGCCTGAGCCGGCCTTGCCCAGATGTCCTCACCTATCGTGAAACTGGTGGCCCAGCGCGTCGCGCTGGGCATCCTCCTTTTGTTGGCCGTCTCGGTCCTGATCTTCGCCGGCACACAGATCCTGCCCGGCGACGTCGCGCAAGCCATCCTGGGGCAGTCGGCGACACCGGAATCGCTCGCCAATCTGCGTGAGCAGCTTGGTCTCAACGACCCGGCCTATATCAGGTATTTCCGCTGGCTCGGCGGCGTTTTGACCGGCGATCTCGGGACCGCCATGTCGAGCGGACAGGACATCGCGACATCGATCAAAGGCCGGCTGTGGAACACGCTGTTCCTCGCCTTCTGGGCGGCGATCGTGGCCATTCCCCTAGCCTTAACGCTTGGCCTGATCGCGGTGCGCTACCGCAATGGCTGGGTCGACAAGCTGATCTCGGGACTGGCGCTCGCCTCGACCTCCTTCCCGGAATTCTTCATCGGCTACTTGCTGGTCTTCTACTTCGCGGTTCAGCATCAGTGGTTCCCCGCCATCTCGACCGTTTATGACGGCATGCCTTTCGGTGAACGCATGCAGGCGATCGCGCTGCCGGCGGCGGCGCTGACGCTGGTGGTGCTTGCCCATATGATGCGCATGACGCGCGCGGCGATCCTAAACGTCATGCAATCGGCCTATGTGGAGACCGCCGAGCTTAAGGGGCTCTCGGCTTTCGCGGTCATCCGCAAACATGCCTTCCCGAACGCCATCGCGCCGATCATCAACGTCGTCATGCTCAACCTCGCCTATCTGATCGTCGGCGTGGTCGTGGTCGAAGTGATCTTCGTCTATCCCGGCATGGGGCAGTATCTAGTCGATCACGTCACCAAGCGCGATGTGCCGGTGGTGCAGGCGGTCGGACTGATCTTTGCCGCCGTCTATATCGGCCTCAACATCGTCGCTGATATAGCGGCAATCGTCGCCAATCCGCGCCTGAGGCACCCCAAATGAAGAGGGCGGGCATGCTCGACATCAAACGCATCCCCGTGCCCGCACTGGTCGGCCTGGTGCTGACGGCCCTGTTCGTGTTGGCGGCCATCTTCGCGCCCTGGCTTGCGCCGCACGGCAATGGCGAGATCGTCGGCGACGTCTGGGAACCGATGTCGGCGGCGCATTGGCTGGGCACCGACAACCTTGGCCGGGATCTGCTGTCGCGCATGATCTACGGTGCGCGCATCACCCTGTTCATCGCAGTGCTCGCCACGGCGTTGTCCTTCTCGCTTGGCGCCATTCTCGGCTTTTCGGCGGCGGTGTTCGGCGGCTGGTTCGACACGCTGCTGTCGCGCCTCGTCGATCTCCTGATGTCGATCCCGACGCTGATCATGGGCCTTGTCGTGCTCTCGGTGCTGCCGACAAACCTGGTGACGCTGATCTTGGTGATGGGCATTCTCGACTCGACCCGAGTCTACCGCCTGTCGCGCGCGGTCGCCGTCGACATCAACGTCATGGACTATGTCGAAGCCGCCAAGCTGCGCGGCGAAGGCAGCGCCTGGATCATCTTCCGCGAGATCCTGCCCAATGCGCTGTCGCCGCTGGTCTCGGAACTCGGCTTGCGCTTCATCTATGCCGTACTGTTCCTGTCGACGCTCTCCTTCCTTGGCCTCGGCGTACAGCCGCCGGATGCCGACTGGGGCGGCATGGTCAAGGAAAACAAGGACGGCATCGTCTTCGGCATTGCCGCGGCGCTCATACCGGCGGCCGCGATCGCGGCGCTTGCGATCTCGGTCAATCTCGTCGCCGACTGGGTGCTCAACCGCACGACAAGCCTGAAAGGAGGACGCGGATGATGGCCGACAGCAAAGCGAAGTCCAGCCCGCTCCTCGATATCCGCAACCTGCGCATCGAGGCCATGGTCTATCCACCGGGGGAAGCGCCAAGGGCGATCACGCTCGTCCATGACGTCTCGCTGACGCTGGAGAAGGGCAAGGTGCTCGGCCTGATCGGCGAATCCGGTGCCGGCAAGTCGACCATCGGCCTGTCTTCGATGGGTTACGGGCGCGGCGGCGTGCGCATCACCGGCGGCGAGGTGCTCCTCAACGGCCGCGACATCCTCAAGGGCGGCAAGGAAGGTTTCCGCAAGCTGCGCGGCCGCGAGGTCTGCTATGTCGCGCAGTCCGCGGCAGCGGCGTTCAACCCGGCGCACAGGTTGATGGACCAGGTCGTCGAAGCCACCCTCCTGCACGGCAGGGCGACGCGCGCGGAGGCCGAGAAACGCGCCGTCGCGCTGTTCAAGAAGCTCAGCCTTCCCAATCCCGAAACCATCGGCGAGCGTTTCCCGCACCAGGTCTCCGGCGGCCAGCTGCAGCGTGTGATGACGGCGATGGCGCTGTGCTCGGAACCGGACCTGATCGTCTTCGACGAGCCGACGACGGCGCTCGACGTGACGACGCAGATCGACGTGCTGTCGGCGATCAAGGACGCCATCCGCGACACGCATGTGGCCGCGCTCTATATCACCCACGACCTCGCCGTCGTCGCCCAGGTGTCGGACGAGATCATGGTGCTGCGCCACGGCCGGCTGGTCGAATGGGGCGGCACCCGCCAGATCATCAAGGAACCGCGCCAGGAATACACCAACGCTCTGGTGTCTGTGCACGAGATCGAACACGCCGAGCAGAAACCCGGCGCCTCGCCATTCCTGTCCGTGAAGAACGTCACCGCCGCCTATGGCGGCGGCCATGTCAAGGTGCTGAAGAACGTCTCCGTCGATATCTATCCCGGCCAGACGCTGGCAGTGGTCGGCGAGTCCGGCTCTGGCAAGTCGACGCTGGCGCGCGCCATCACAGGGCTCCTGCCGCCCGAACAGGGCACGGTGACCTTCGACGGGCGCCCGCTGGCCAACCGGCTTGCCGACCGGCCGAAGGAGGATCTGCGGCAGCTGCAGATGATCTACCAGATGGCCGACGTGGCCATGAACCCGCGCCAGACCGTCGGCACCATCATCGGCCGGCCGCTGGAGTTCTATTTCGGCATGCGGGGACGTGAGCGCGACCGGCGCGTCGCCGAATTGCTCGACGAGATCGAGATGGGCAAAGGCTTCATCGACCGCTATCCGGCGGAGCTGTCGGGCGGCCAGAAGCAGCGCGTCTGCATCGCCCGCTCGCTCGCCGCCAAACCGAAGCTGATCATCTGCGACGAGGTGACCTCGGCGCTCGACCCGCTGGTGGCCAACGGCATTCTCAAGCTTTTGTTGAACCTGCAGCAGCATGAGAAGGTCGCATATCTCTTCATTACCCACGACCTTGCGACGGTAAGGTCGATCGCCGATTCGATCGCGGTGATGTATCGCGGCGAGGTGGTCCGTTACGGTTCCAAAAGCAAGGTGCTCACACCGCCTTTCGATGCCTATACCGACCTCCTGTTGTCCTCGGTTCCGGAAATGGAGATCGGCTGGCTGGAAAAGGCGATCAAGGGGCGACGCATGGCGAGCGCCGGGAACTAGCTAGCGGTTCGCCAGTCAAGGAGATGACGAACGTCATCCGCATGCAACACTGGAGGGCCACACGTCCTTCGGAGGGCAGCGCCTGTGTGCGGTTGTTTCAAAAAGGGGTAGGACATGAAGACTGAACTCGACCATCTCGCGGAACTCGCCGGCCAGGGCCGGATATCGCGGCGTGACTTTTTGGGCCGCACCGCGGCATTGGGCGTGTCGGCGGCGCTGGCAACGACGCTGGCCGGGAAAGCCTTCGCGCAGACGCCGGTCAAGGGCGGCATTCTCAAGGCCGGCCTGCAGGGCGGCGAATCCACCAACAGCCTCGATCCGGCGCTGAATCTAAGCCAGGTCACCTTCAGCTTCGGCAAGCAGTGGGGCGAATATCTGGTCCGCCTCACCCCCGACAACAAATTGGTCAACCTGATCGCCGAGGACATCGGCGCTTCCCCGGATGCCAAGACCTGGACGATCAAGATCCGCGACGGCATCGAGTTTCACAATGGCAAGACGGTCGGCGCGGAGGATGTCGCGGCCACCATCGAGCGCCACGCCGACGAGAAGTCGAAGTCGGGCGCACTCGGCATTCTCAAGAACATCAAGGGCATCAAGGCCAGCGGCAAGGAGGTCGTCGTCACGCTTGCCGACGCCGATGCCGACTTCCCCTATCTGATGGCCGACTATCATCTCGTCATCCAGCCCAATGGCGGCAAGGACGATCCGAACGCGGGCATCAGCGCCGGCCCCTATAAGGTGACCGTCAACCAGCCGGGCGTGCGTCATGGCGGCGAGCGCTTCGCCAATTACTGGCAGGGCGACAAGGCGGGCCATGCCGACCAGGTCGAGATCGTCGTCATCAACGATGCGACGGCGCGGCTGGCGGCCCTGCAGGGCGGCCAGGTGCACATGATCAACCGCGTCGAGCCCAAGGTGGTCGATCTCGTCAAGCGCATCCCCGGCGTCAGCATCGAGAACGTTTCGGGCAAGGGCTATTACCCATTCAACATGTTCTGCGACACCGCGCCCTTCGACAATGGCGATCTCAGGATGGCGCTCAAGCTCGCCATGGACCGCGACGAGATGCTGGAAAAGATCCTGCGCGGCTATGGTTCGGTCGGCAACGACTTCCCGATCAACGAGGCCTATCCGCTGTTTTCGGCCATAGAACAGCGCAAGTTCGACCCGGAAAAGGCTGCAGCGCTCTACAAGAAGTCGGGCCACAGCGGCTCGATCCTGCTGCGCACCTCCGACGTCGCCTTCCCCGGGGCCGTCGATGCGGCGCAGCTCTATCAGCAGAGTGCCGCCAAGGCAGGCATCAAGATCGAGATCAAGCGCGAGCCGGGCGATGGCTATTGGTCGGAGGTCTGGAACAAGCAGCCTTTCTCGCTGTCTTACTGGGGCGGGCGTGCCACGCAGGACCAGATGTATTCCACCGGCTATGTGTCGAGCGCCGACTGGAACGACACGCGCTTCAAGCGGCCCGAGTTCGACAAGATGCTGTTTGCGGCGCGCGGGGAGCTCGACCAGGAAAAGCGCAAGGCGATCTATCACGACATGGCCGTGCTGATGCGCGACGAAGGCGGATTGATCGTCCCTTTCTTCAACCAGTTCATCGACGCCGCCACCAACAAGGTCGGCGGCTTCGCCAAGAGCCCGATCGGCGAGATGATGGACGGCTACGCGCTTGGCGAATGCTGGCTGAACGCCTGACGTCAGGTCCCTGCCGAAAGCGCCGCGCGTCCGTGCGACACGCGGCGCGCTCGTTTCACCCGACAATCGCATGGAGCAGTTCGTGGCGCTCAAGACCAAACTGTTGCTGATCATCCTCGACGGCGTGCCGTACCGAAACTGGCGCCGACTGATGGGCAATCTCGAAGGCTGGGTGCAGTCGGGCGAAGCGCGGGTATGGAAGATGCGCTCGGTGCTGCCGTCGACCTCGGCCTGCTGCTACGCTTCGATCCATACCGGGGTGCCGCCGCAGGCACATGGCATTCTTTCCAACGAGAACCGCTTCCGCGTCAGCCAGCCCGACATCTTCTCGGAGGTCACCAAGGCCGGCGGCACAACCGGCGCGGTCACCCACTCCTACTGGTCGGAGTTCTTCCGTTCCTACCCGTTCGACCTCGTCGAGGACATGGAGTATGACGAGCCGGGCGGGCCGATCACGCATGGCCGCTTCCACACCATGACCGGCTACAACGCGCGCAACCAGATGACGCCGAGCGATGTCGACCTGTTCGCGACGCTGACCATGCTGAGCAGCCGCCACGGCATAGACTACGGCATCCTGCATACCTGCACGCTGGACTCGATGGGCCATCGTTTCGGCCATGACTGTCATGAGATGGACCATGCCTGCTACGCGATGGACGGCATGCTGGCTGCATTCCTGCCGCGCTGGCGCGATGCCGGCTATGAGGTGATCGTCACCGCCGATCATGGCCAGACCGACCGCGGCCACCATGGCGGCCATGATGACGAGATGCAGGATTTCGCGCTGTATTATTTCGGCGGCGGCAACGGACCGGATGCCGACACGTTGCTCGACCAATTGCAGGTGGCACCGACGGTTCTGAGCCGGCTTGGCGTGTCGGTGCCGGCGACGATGAAGGCGAAGCCTTTCCTGCGCTAGCTCCCCTTCTCCCCTTGTGGGAGAAGGTGTCGCCGAAGGCGACGGATGAGGGGTGCTCCAGAGAACACCAACGCCTCACTCCGCTGGAACACCCCTCATCCGTCTCGGCGCTAGCGCGCCGATCCACCTTCTCCCACAAGGGGAGAAGGAAAAAGCACACCTACTGGCAACGCTCATCTTCTTCGGTTAGCCTCCGCAAATTCCTTGGCGGAGGATGAACCTTTTTGGACCGACCAGCGACAGAGCAGGCAGGAGCCAGGCGGCTCGATCGGCCATGACGGCCGCGATGGAAACCGATCGCGCGCTTGTCGAGCGGGTCGCGAAGGGCGACCGGGCCGCTGTGCGGCTCCTGTTCATGCGCCACCACGCGCGGATATACCGCTTCGTGGCGCGCCAGACGGGATCGGAAATGATGGCTGACGATATCGCGAACGAGGTGTTCCTCGAACTGTGGCGCCAGGCGCCGGGTTTCGAGGGACGTTCCGAAGTCTCGACATGGCTGCTCGGCATCGCCCGCTTCAAGGCGCTGTCCCTGTTGCGCAAGAAAAAGGAAGACTGGATCGACGACGAGGCCGCCGCCGCGGTGCCCGACAGCGCCGATACGCCCGAGATCGTTACCATGAAGGAGGACAAGAGCACCGCCCTGCGCCGCTTCATCGATGCCTTGCCGCATGAGCATCGTGTGGTAATCGATCTCGCCTATTATCAGGGGCAATCGGTGACCGAGATCGGCGAGGTGCTCGACATCCCGGTCGCGACCGTCAAGACCCGGATGTTTTATGCCCGCAAGAAACTCGGCGAGGCCCTCAAGGCCGCCGGTTACGACAGGGGGTGGCCATGAGCGCCGCTGAAAAGATGTCGCGCCGCGATGAAATGGAAACGCTGCTGCCGTTCTACCTGAACGGTTCGCTGGAAGGCTCGGAGCTGGAGGCCGTCGAGGAATGGCTGGCCAACGATCCGGCGGCGATGGCGGCTCTTGGCGAGGCGGAGGCCGAATTCTCCAGCACCGCGGCCGTCAATGAGGCGATCCGTCCGCCGGCCGATGCGCTGAGCCGCTTTTCCAGGGCGCTCGATGCCGAGGCTGGCCCGGTGCGCGCCGCCGCCGGTTCGTCCTGGCTGGCGCAGGTCTGGAGCCGCTTCATGGCGCTGCCGGTCGGCGTCGCCTGGGCGGCGGCCGCGGCTCTGCTGGCGCTGGTCATGGTGCAGTCGTTCGTGCAGCCCGGCGGCAAGGGCGGCAATTTCGAGATCGCGGGCGCGCAGGACGAGATGGCGAAGATGCCGTTCGCCCTGGTCAAGTTCAAGCCCGACGCGAAAATGTCCGACATCGCCGCCTTTCTCGACAGCAGCGGACTGAAGATCCTGGACGGACCGGCCGCCGGGGGCGTGTTCCGGCTTGGCATTCCGGCCGCGAACGCGGCCGACTATACTAGGCAACTCGGCCTTGTTGCCGCCCAGCCTTTCACCGACACCGTGATCGAGGGAAGGAAACCGGCCGATGGCGGCTGAGGCGGTCATTCGATTTGCGGCAATCCTTGCGGCGGCGATGACGATCGCCACCGGGCCTGCGTCGGCGCAAGGCAACGACACCAATGCCAACCGGGGAAAGATCGACTGCCGCGACGGCGCCAATGCGGCAGGCCCCGACTGTGCCAAGGACGGCAACGCCGGCGGCGACAGTGGCGGCGCGGCGGACGCCGTGTTTCTTCCCGCCCTGATCGTCGACCTGTTCCCCAATCCGGCCGCTCCCGCGGCACCGGTGCCGACGCCACGGCCGGACCCGGTGGCGCCGCCCGCCGGCACGCAGGCCGGACCGCCTTCGGGCGGGCCGATCGTCTCGCCGAGCGATCTCATCGCCGTTCAGCCGCCACGCGCCGTGGCCGGCGATTTCGTGCCCGACGAGGTGCTGGTCACCGTCGATGGCGATGCGGGCGCCGTGCAGCAGATCGCCGCTTCCTTCGGCCTCGATGTGCGCTCGCAGCGCCAATCGTTTCTGCTCGGCACCACACTTGTGCGCTTCGGCATTCCCGACGGCCGCCCGGTCGGCGTCGTGCTGGCGCAGCTTGCTGCCGACGGCCGCACGCAGCGGCGCGAGCCCAACCATATCTATTCGCTGCAGCAGGCGGCGGGCATCGTCAACTATGCGTTCGAGCGCATCGCGCTCGATTCCAGCCAGGCGAGCGGCGAGAACGTCCGCGTCGCTGTCATCGACACCGGCATCGATGAGACCAATCCGGCACTGGCCGGGGTCATCGCCGGCCAGTTCGACGCCATGCCCGACGTGGCGGTCGAAAAGCGCGATCACGGTACCTCGATCGACGGGCTGATCGCCGGCGTCGGCGCGCTCAAGGGCATGGCGCCCGGCGCCAGGATCTATCACGCACGTGCCTTCGAAGGCGGCAAGTCGACCATGGACGTCATCCTGTCGGCGCTCGACTGGGCGGCAAGCCAAGACGTGCGCATCATCAATATGAGTTTCGTCGGTCCGAAAAACGACCTGCTCGGCGTCGCCTGCCGCAATGCACGCGCGCTCGGCATGGTTCTTGTCGCCGCCGCCGGCAACAACGGGCCCAAGGCGCCCTATGGCTACCCGGCCGCCTTCGACGGCGTCATCGCGGTGACCGCCACCGACGCCCGGGATGGGCTGATGCCGCAGGCCAATCGCGGCGCCTATGTCTTCATCTCGGCGCCGGGCGTCGAGATGGTGGCGCCGAGCGGCGCGGGCTCGGATGTGGTCACCGGCACTTCTTTTGCGGCGGCGATCGTCAGTGGTGCCATCGCCAATCTCATCCATGCTTCGCCCGACCGATCGGCCGACGCCATCGAAAAGGCGCTTGCCGCAACGGCCCGGGATCTCGGTTCGAAAGGGCGGGACGATGATTTCGGCTACGGGCTGCTGGACATCAAGGCCGCCGAGACAGCGAAGGAATGATCCTTGGCGACACGCCCCTAAATTCAGTCGACGGCTATTTGCGACGGCCGAGACGGAGCGAATGCTGGACTAAACATCTAGAGGGCCGGACCCAACCGAACGGCGCTTCCATCATAGAAGCGTGACAGCCGAAAGCGGCTGAGATCATGCCCACTCGCGTTACCCTGAATCAGGTCGGAAACGACGCGACCGATTCCAGGTCCGATACCGAATCCGTGACCACTCATTCCCGTCGCGACGAAAAGACCGACGACTGCCCGCGCGTGGTCCACGACGGGGACGACATCGGGCATGGCGTCGATCATGCCTCCCCACCCTGCCTTCAAGCGAACTGTTTCGAACTGTGGAAAGAGGCGTCTGAAATTGCGCTCTACAGAACGGAGACCGGAGCATTCAGCGGCCGGGTTGAGCACCCGCATTCTTTCGAAAGGACTCCGGGAATCCGGGGTCCAATCGCGCGGAATCGACCAGCTGTCAGGGTAACCCGATGGAGCGTACGGAAAGTAGCGGGTTCCGAGCGGATTGGCCATGAGGGCGGGAAGGTACTTGGTGGCGTGCCGGAATGCGTCAGGCCCCAGGTAGAGCAAATTACTGCCTCCGGGGGCGAGCGTGTATCCGCCATCCTGTCGGCGCCTGAAAGCGATGTGTTCGTCCGCTGCCGCACCTGCATAGATTTCAGGCATAGGCTCCGTTGCGGCTACGGTTACCCTGACGCTGAGTTGGGGGATGGAGACGCCGTGTCTTCTCAGGAAGAGGGACGACCAGGCGCCGCCCGCGACCAGTACGCTGGAGGTTTCAATATATCCCGCCTCGGTCCACACTCCTCTGATCCTGCCAGCTGAGATTTCGAGGATTCGCGCTGCGCAATTCTCTATGATCTTGGCGCCTTTTCGGACGGCAAGACGAGCAAGCGCAGGCACCGCCAACCAAGGCTCCGCGCGCATGTCGGAGGGCGTCGTCATTGCGCCCTTGAACTTGCGCGACATGCCCTTGATGAGTTTCGCGGTTTCGTCCGCGTCCAGGAGGCGAGTGTCGAGCCCATGGATCGCGGCGATCTTCATGAACTCTTCGAAACCGGCCATGTCCTTGTCGGAGTTCGCCAGATAGGTCACACCTGTCTGATCCAGCCCGATGTCTTCGCCGCATTCCTCAGCCAGTTGCCGCCATAGGCGAAAAGCCTCGATGACAATTGGCAGTTCATCTGCGTCGCGCCCCTGCTTTCGAATCCAGCCCCAATTTCGGGACGATTGTTCGGCCGCAACGCGGCCTTTTTCCAGCAGCGTGACCGGAATGTTCCGCTTCGCCAGAAAAAGAGCCGTCGTTACGCCGATGATGCCGCCACCAATGATGACCACCTCCGAACGCTTCGGCGGTGGGCCAGGATGTTGGATTGGATCCATTTCGGAGAACGGGAATATCGGCAAGTGGGCATCCAGGAGAACTGGTTGATGGCTTTGGCTTACTGGTTGCCACCCTCTAAAAGCCAAAGCAAGCGCGGTGCAGGCAGACCACTATCCATGACACTGCAACCGATCTTCCGGCAACGCCCGCAAGCGGTCTAACTCGGCCCACCGGAGCGACTGGCTCTATCCCAGAGCAGGGGCTCCGGCGACCGATCCCCTGATCACCAGATCGACCGGCCAGACCTCGCCGCGCGGGCCCTCCTCCAGCCCCGATATCCGTGCCGCCAGGCGCTCGGCGATGCGGGCGCCGGCGAGCCGGATCGAGGAGCGCGTCGTCGACAGCGGCACGGAGAAGTTCTCCGGCTTCAGCCAGGGAAAGACGTCGTCATGGGCGATCAATGAGATGTCGCCGGGGATGCTCAGGCCAAGGTCGCGCACGGCGCGCACGACTCCCAGCGCCATGATCAGGCTGGAGCAGGCGATCGCGGTGGGCGCGCCATCCTGTTCGAGCAGGCGCCGGGCGGCGCGATAGCCGTTCTCCTCGGTCATGGCGACGGAACAGACATGGCGGTCGCCCAGGGTCAGGCCGCTCGCGGCGAGCGCCCGGCGCACACCTCGCTCGCGATGCACGGCGAACGTTTCGCGGTCATCGCCATTGATCAGCGCCAGCCGCCGGTGGCCGAGCTGGACGAGCAGTCGCGCCGCCTCGTGAAACGCGCCCTCATTGTCGATGTCGAGATAGGGATAGTCGAAATCGAAACCTTCGCTGCGGCCATGGATGATGAAGGGTATACCGAGCGTATTGACCAGCGCCACGCGCCGGTCGGCCGGCGTCGGCGAGGAGATGTAAACGGCGTCGACCTGGCGGTTGGCGACGATGCGCCGGTAAGTCGTCTCCTGGTCGTCGGCGTCGGCGGGAGACAGCACCAGGTCGAGCTCGTGCGAGCGCGCATAGTCGCCAAGGCCGGACAGGAATTCGACGAAGTGCGGGTCGATGTCGACGGCAGCACCCGTCGGCAAGACATAGCCGATCATTCCGGACTTGCCGGTCGCAAGCCGGCGCGCGCTCGGATTGGGGCGATAGCCATGGCGCTTGGCGGCGTCCATGACGCGCCGGCGCGTCTCTTCGTTGACCTCGGGATAGCCGTTCAGCGCCCGGCTTACCGTGGTCTGCGAAAGCGCCAGCATATGCGCGAGCTGCTTCAGGTTCACGAGAGGCCTCCATTCCTCAAAGCGCTTTTAAATTGAATCGACCCAAGTCTTGCAACAGGCTCGGCACACCATGACGACCATAGGCGGGCTTGGGGCAGGTTTGAAACATAAATTGCTGCTGCATTGCCAAAAAAAGCGTGCTGCAGCGCGATATCCCAGGCATCGAACCCCGAGATTAAATCGATTAACTTGTTGCACCTCTTGACTTCAGGACGATTCAATGGCGAGATCGAAAAAGCCAAAGCGCTTTGGAAGACTCTTCGAAAGGTTGCGGTTCCTTTCCGACTGAGTCACAGTCCTGCGGCGTCGGCGGGCGGAATGGAGGTTCCGTCCGGTGTTTGTGACCCACTGGGAGGGAATACCGATGAAGAAAATGCTTTTGCTGGGCGCCGCGCTTGCCGTGCTCGCCCTCGGCGCGCCCGCGCAGGCCGAACTGAAATTCAAGCCGGGCGAGGACAAGCGTTTCAACTGGGCAAACTACGAAGAGCTCAAGAAAGTCGACCTCAAGGGCGAGACATTGTCGATCTTCGGGCCATGGCGCGGCGAGGACGAGGCCCTGGTTCGCGGTGTACTCGATTATTTCTCGGAAGCCACCGGCGCCGAGATCAAATATTCCTCCTCGGAAAATTACGAACAGCAGATCGTCATCGACACGCAGGCCGGCAGCCCGCCCAACATCGCCGTTCTGCCGCAACCCGGCCTGATCCAGGATCTCGCTTCCAAGGGTCTCCTAACGCCGCTCGGCGACGACACCGCCAAATGGGTCAAGGACAATTACGGCGCCGGCCAGTCATGGGTCGACCTCGGCACCTTCAAGGACAAGGACGGCAAGCCGGGCTTCTTCGCCTTCCCCTACAAGGCCGACGTGAAATCGCTGGTCTGGTACTCGCCCGACAATTTCGAGGAAGCCGGCTACAAGGTGCCGAAAACGCAGGAAGAACTCGCCGACCTCGAGAAGAAGATCATCGCCGACGGCGGTACGCCATGGTGCATCGGGCTCGGATCGGGCGGCGCCACCGGCTGGCCGGCGACGGACTGGGTGGAAGACCTCATGCTGCGCACGCAGTCTCCGGAAACCTACGACAAATGGGTGAAGAACGAGATCCCGTTCAACGACCCGGCAGTGGTCAACGCAATCGATATCTTCGGCAAGATCGCGACCGACGACAAGATGGTCGATGGCGGCGCCAAGGCGGTTGCGGCGACCGATTTCCGCGACAGCCCCAAGGGCCTCTTCGCGGTGCCGCCGAAATGCTACCTGCACCATCAGGCGTCGTTCATCCCGACCTTCTTCCCGGAAGGCACGAAGATCGGCCAGGATGCGGATTTCTTCTACTTCCCGCCCTACGCGTCCAAGCCCGAACTGGGCACTCCCGTGCTCGGCGCCGGAACGCTGGCGATGATCACCAAGGACTCGAAGGCCGCCCGCGCCTTCATCGAATTCCTGAAGATGCCGCTCGCTCATGAGATCTGGATGGCCGAAGGCGGTTTCGTCACCCCGTTCAAGGCGGTCAACAAGGATGCCTATGCCAGCGATGCGCTGCGCAAGCAGGGCGAGATCCTGGCCAACGCCTCGACTTTCCGTTTCGACGGGTCGGACCTGATGCCGGGCAAGATCGGCGCCGGCGCCTTCTGGACCGGCATGATCGACCTGGTCGGCGGCAAGTCGGCGCAGGACGTCGCCACCGACATTCAGAAGAGCTGGGACGCGATCAAGTAAGAGCCGCACCCGCGGAGGCCTAGGCTTCCACCTCCCGAGCGGATCCGGGCCAAACTGGCCCGGATCCGACCGGCCCATCGCAACATCCCAGCCCGGCCGACCGGGACGGATCAGGTTCCAGTCGTGACGGCGTAGACATTCCGGCATGCGGCGGGCACGGAGCCACACGCTTCCCTGCCTGCTCGCGCTCAAACAACGAGATCGGCGCGCGGCGCAATCGCAAGGATCGTTTCCATCCTGGCGGGTCGTGCAGGGAGAGGGACCCATGGCGGCTCAGATTTTCTCGGCCATATTCGTCATCATCATCGGCGTCGGCGGCTGCGTCGCCTATTTCTGGGGCGCCAACAAACTGCTCGACGTCACCTTTCCCTCGCGCGGCGTCGCGGGGGCCGCCGCCGTCGACAATCTGCGCCGGCAGGGGCTGATCCGGCCCTGGCTGTTCGTCGGCCCGGCGATGATCATCCTGACCATCTATCTCATCTATCCGGTGGTCGAGACGCTGCGGCTGTCCTTCCTCGATCGCGGCGGCGTCAATTTCGTCGGCCTGGCCAACTATCAATGGGCCTTCGGCGACCGCGAGTTCCGCAATTCGATCCTCAACAATGTGCTCTGGCTGGCCGTAGTGCCCGCCGCCTGCACCTTCCTTGGCCTGATCATCGCCGTGCTTACGGACAAGATCTGGTGGGGCACGATCGCCAAGAGCCTGATCTTCCTGCCGCTGGCGATCTCCTTCGTCGGCGCCAGCGTCATCTGGAAATTCATCTATGAGTATCGCGGCGACGGCCAGACGCAGATCGGCATCCTGAACGCCATCATCCAGCATTTCGGCGGCCAGCCGCAGGTCTGGATATCGCTGCCGTTCTGGAACAATTTCTTCCTGATGGTGATCCTGATCTGGATCCAGACCGGCTTTGCCATGGTCATCCTGTCTTCGGCGCTGCGCGGTATTCCGGAAGAGACGCTGGAGGCCGCCGTCATCGACGGCGCCAATCCGTTCCAGATCTTCTGGAAAATCATGGTGCCGCAGATCTGGGGCACCATCGCCGTGGTCTGGACCACGATCACCATCCTGGTGCTCAAGGTATTCGACATCGTGCTGACCATGACCAACGGCCAATGGAACAGCCAGGTGCTGGCCAATCTGATGTTCGACTGGATGTTCCGCGGCGGCGGTGATTTCGGCCGCGGCGCGACAATCGCCATCATCATCATGATCGCGGTCATTCCGATCATGGTCTGGAACATACGCCAGGCCAACAAAGAGACGGGAGGACATTGAGATGACCGTCGCGACCGGAAACTCCTTCGCCAGCCGCTTCGGCGTTCACATCGCCGTGCTGGTCTTCGTTGCGATCTGGACCATGCCGACGCTCGGCATTCTGGTATCGTCGCTGCGCGACAAGGACCAGATCATCGCCTCGGGCTGGTGGAACTCGTTCGCCAGTTCCAGCCAGACCGAAGCCGGACGCCTGCCGCCCGCCTCGGCGCAGGTCGAGAAGGACGGCAAGTTCGTCCTCCAGGGCAACATTTTCGGCGATGGCGCGGCGCGCGAGATCAGCGCCTTCGGCGTCAAGTCGGCGGCACCGACGCAATTTCCGGCCGGCACATCGGCCGATCTCGGCGAGGGCGTTACCTTGCAGCTCAATGCCGACGGCAGCTTCGTCATGACCTCGCCCAAGGCGTTCGAGGGCGACCGCGGCCAGCGCGTCTACTATGCCTCCTCGGCGCCGCCGAAATTCACCACCGACAACTACAGGACCGTGCTGTTTTCGGAAGGCATCGGCCGCTCCTTCATGAATTCGCTGACCGTCACTATCCCGGCGACCGTCATCCCGATCCTCATCGCCGCCTTTGCGGCTTACGCTCTGGCTTGGATGCGCTTTCCCGGGCGCGCGCTTCTGATCGCGGTCATCATCGGCCTCTTGGTGGTGCCGCTGCAGATGTCGCTGATCCCGCTGTTGAAGCTCTATAACGGCGTCGGCGCCTTCTTCGGCGTGCCCTCCAAGACCTATCTCGGCATCTGGCTGGCGCATACCGGCTTCGGGCTGCCCTTCGCCATCTATCTCTTGCGGAGCTACATTGCCGGCCTGCCGCGCGAGATCATGGAATCGGCGCGCATCGACGGCGCCAGCGATTTCGAGATCTTCGTCAAGATCGTGCTGCCGCTGTCATTTCCCGTGCTGGCGTCCTTCGCCATCTTCCAGTTCCTGTGGGTATGGAACGATCTCCTGGTGGCGATGGTTTTCCTTGGCACGGAGGCGGATCAGATCGTGCTGACCGCCAAGCTCAATGCCTTGCTCGGCTCGCGTGGCGGCGACTGGGAGATCCTGACGACGTCGGCTTTCGTGACCATCATCGTGCCGCTGATCGTGTTCTTCTCTTTGCAGCGCTATTTCGTCCGTGGGCTGCTCGCAGGCTCGGTGAAAGGAGGCTGAAACCATGCAATCCGCTTTGAAAGCCAGTTCGAGGCCCGATCTCGCCGTCGATAGCGACTGGTGGCGAGGTGCCGTGATCTACCAGATCTATCCACGCAGCTATCAGGACTCGAATGGCGACGGCATCGGCGACCTCAAGGGCATCATCGGCAGGCTTGCCTATATCGCCGCGCTCGGCGCGGATGCCATCTGGATCTCGCCCTTCTTCAAATCGCCGATGAAGGATTTCGGCTACGATGTCTCGGATTATTGCGACGTCGACCCGATGTTCGGCACGCTGGCCGATTTCGACGCGCTGACGGCGGAGGCGCACAGGCTGGGGCTGAAGGTGATGATCGACGAGGTGCTGTCGCACACCGCCGACATCCATCCCTGGTTCAGGGAAAGCCGATCGAATCGCAGCAATCCGAAAGCCGACTGGTATGTCTGGGCCGATCCCAGCCCGGACGGCACGCCGCCCAACAACTGGCTGTCGATCTTCGGCGGATCGGCCTGGCAATGGGACACCAGCCGCCAGCAATACTACCTGCACAACTTCCTCGCGGAACAGCCGGACCTCAATTTCCACAACGGTGAAGTCCAGGACGCGCTGCTCGACGTCACCCGCTTCTGGCTGGAGCGCGGTGTCGACGGGTTTCGCCTCGACACGATCAATTTCTACTTCCACAGCCAGGGGCTGGAAAACAACCCGCCGCTGCCGCCGGAACAGCGCAACGACCAGACCGCACCCGCGGTCAATCCCTACAACTACCAGGACCACATCTACGACAAGAGCCGTCCGGAGAACCTCGGCTTCCTCGAACGCTTCCGCGCCCTGCTCGACGAATATCCGGCAACGGCCGCGGTCGGCGAGGTTGGCGATTCACAGCGCGGGCTGGACGTTGTCGCGGCCTATACAGCCGGCGGCAAGCGCGTGCACATGTGCTATTCCTTCGATTTCCTGGCGCCGGAAAAGATCAGCGCCGCGAAGGTCCGTTCGGTGCTGGAGACCTTTGGCAAAGTTGCCAGCGACGGCTGGTCGTGTTGGGCCTTCTCCAATCATGACGTGATGCGCCCGGCTTCGCGCTGGGCCGCCAACGAAGCCGACCCGACCGCCTATCTCAAGGTTATCTCGGCATTGCTGATGTCCTTGCGCGGCTCGGTCTGCATCTATCAGGGCGAGGAATTGGGGCTCGGCGAAGCCGAATTGCGGTTCGAGGATCTGCAAGATCCCTACGGCATCCGCTTCTGGCCGGAATTCAAGGGCCGCGACGGCTGCCGCACGCCGATGGTGTGGGACGGCAACGCCAGGAATGGCGGCTTCTCCCAGGCAAAGCCGTGGCTGCCCGTGCCGGCCAAGCACCTGTCGCAAGCCGTCAATGTGCAGCAAGGCGACGAGCATTCGCTGCTCGAACACTACCGGCGTTTTCTCGGCTTCCGCCGCGCCCATCCGGCGCTGGCCAAGGGCGATATCAGCTTCATCGCAAGCCAGGGCGACACTGTCGCCTTCACGCGCCGCGCGGGCAACGAGCAGATCGTCTGCGTCTTCAACCTGGGATCGGGGCCGGCGGAGGTTGACCTTGGCGGCCGATCGCTGCAACCTTTGCCCGGACACGGATTTTCGGGACAGGCGAGCACCAGCTCCATCCGTCTCGGCGGCTACGGCGCCTGGTTCGGGCGTATCGACTGAATTCTAGGGACCACTGGAGAGAAACATGGCCGATGTCACGCTGAGGCAAGTGAAGAAATCATACGGCAATCTCAATATTCTGCACGGCATCGACCTCGACATCAAATCGGGCGAGTTCATCGTTTTCGTCGGTCCGTCGGGCTGCGGCAAGTCGACATTGCTGCGCTCGATCGCCGGGCTTGAGGAGATCACCTCGGGCGAGCTCAGAATTGCCGGCGAGGTCGTCAACGACGTGCCGCCGTCGAAGCGCGGCATCGCCATGGTGTTTCAGTCCTACGCGCTCTATCCGCATATGACGGTCTACGACAACATGGCGTTCTCGATGAAGATCGGCAAGGAAAGCAAGGCCGAGATCGACAAGCGCGTGCGCCAGGCGGCAGAGATCCTGCAGCTGACCAACTATCTCGACCGCCTGCCCAAGGCGATGTCGGGCGGCCAGCGCCAGCGCGTGGCCATCGGCCGCGCCATCGTGCGCAACCCGAAAGTGTTCCTGTTCGACGAACCGCTGTCGAACCTCGACGCCGCGCTGCGCGTCGCCACCCGCATCGAAATCGCCAAGCTCAAGGAATCGATGCCCAACACCACCATGATCTACGTCACGCACGATCAGGTGGAGGCGATGACGCTGGCCGACCGCATCGTGGTGCTGAAGGAGGGCCATATCGAGCAGGTCGGCACACCGATGGAGCTCTACAAGAAACCCGGCAATCTGTTCGTTGCCCAGTTCATCGGCTCGCCGGCCATGAACATCCTGCCGGCGACCATCGACAAATCAGGCAATCCGACCGTCATCAGTCATGTCGGCGGCCGCAAGGCTACGGTGCCGATCACGACGCCGGCCTCGGCCAAGGGCGCCTCGGTGAGCTTCGGCGTGCGGCCGGAGGACCTGACGATCGCCAGCGGCACGGACTATCTCTTCGAAGGGACGGTGGACTATGTCGAGCAGCTCGGCGAGGTGCAACTCGTCTATGTCGACATCGGCCGCGCCGACCTACCGCTGGTGACCAAGCTGCCGGGCAATGTCGAGGTCAAGCGCGGGGCGACGCTGCGGCTGAGCGCCGACGCCGGAGACCTTCATATCTTCGACGCGGATGGGCGATCCTTCGCGCTGCACGAGACGGAAGCGAAGGCGGCCTGAGAGCAGGCCATGAATTGCATGAATTAATTGCCGGCCACGCAAAAACAGGAGCGGCGAGCAAAGCCCGCCTCTCCTGTTTGATATCAGCTTCGGCTGTTAGTGGCCGAAGAGATTCCGGTCACTGCCCTGAGGGGCGGACTTCTGTACGTCACCCGAGGAATTGAGCAGCTTGTAGACGGGCGAACCGCTGTCGCGGATCGAAGCCGTGTGCGACTTGTCGACCGAGGTGACGGCAGGCTGGTTGGCACCATTGGAGCCGTAATTGTCGCTGGCGGCCAAAGCGCTGCCGGAAACGGCCAGAACGGCGGCGGCGGCAAGGATGATCTTCTTCATTTCAAGTCTCCTGAATTCTCAAATTCCACCGCAGTGGCGGGCTTACCCGCCAGCTGCTGAAGGATCGGCTGTTAGTTGTTGCCGAAGAGGTTACGATCGGCACCCTGAACAGGGGCCTGAGCAGCCGGAGTCGACGTCCTGGTCGAAGCGGTGTACGAGCTGTCGGTCGACGTGGCCGCGGGCTGATTGGCGCCATTGGAGCCATAATTGTCGCTGCCGGCGAAAGCGCCGCCCGAAACAGCCAGAACGGCGGCGGCAGCAAGGATGATCTTCTTCATTTCAAGTCTCCTGAATTTTCGAATTTCGCCAGGACGGCGGAAGGCCCGCCGTCAACTGGAGATCGGCTGTTAGTTGTTGCCGAAGAGGTTGCGGTCGGCACCCTGAACAGGCGCCTGGGTAGACGGCGCGGACTTCTGGACCGAAGCCGTGTGCGCGTTGTCGACCGAGGTGACGGCAGGCTGGTTGGCGCCATTGGAGCCATAGTTGTCGCTGCTGGCGAAAGCACTGCCCGAAACGGCCAGAACGGCGGCGGCAGCAAGAACGATCTTCTTCATTTCAAGTCTCCTGAATTCTCAAATTTCGCCAGGACGGCGGAAAAGCCCGCCGTCAACTGGAGATCGGCTATTAGTTGTTGCCGAAGAGGTTGCGATCGGCGCCCTGGACAGGCGTCTGGGCAGCCGGTTCCGACTTCTTGGTCGAAGCGGTGTACGGGCTGTCGACGGCGGTGGCCGCAGGGGCATTCGAACCATAGTGGTCGCTACCAGCGAAGGCGCTGCCGGAAACAGCCAGAAGGGCGGCGGCAGTGAGAATGATCTTTTTCATTTTTGATACTCCAGTATTTTTCCCGTCCGTCTAGCGGCGTGTCTTGGGAGGAAATCGCGTCGTTCGGACAGCCCCGATGTGGGAAAGCCATACCGCCATTTCCAATCACGAAGTTTTTCCGCGTGGACCAAGTTTCCACCACTTGAAATTGTGCCAGGGCCTTCTACATTCGTTTTTTTCCGTTTACTATCAGATAGTTAGGTAAACTGATCGTGCGATCACCAACTGTGTCGAAGGCGCAGTGTTCACACCGTCCTGCACGCATCGTCAACAGAAACGAACCGTTCGGTTCGATTTTAGAGGGCGCTAATAGTCACTTTTCGAAACCGTTAACCTTTTTTGGCTCCGCCACGAGTTGAATTCCGAGGCGGCGAGCCGAGCCTTTCTGCCCCTTCAACGACGGCCGCACCGTTTCCAATGCGTGTCGCGCGGCATTGATGCGATGTCGTTTTCATGCCGACGACAAGTCGGCGATCATGGTTAGATCCTGCCATCTCGGGTGCCGCCACGTGACGACGAGGCGGAGAATTGGGAAGCCGGTCAGAATCCGGCGCTGCCCCCGCAACGGTGGTGGAGTTCAGGTCGCGACGGGAGACCACTGGGCAAAGGCCTGGGAAGGTGTCGCGACAGTCCGCAAGGACAGCTCCAGAGCCCGGAAACCAGCCTGAGATGTTGGACTCGACTGATCGCGGCGGGCGGTCAAGAGGCGGATGGTGCATGTCCGGCGCAAGCCGGCGCGCGGCTTGATCCTTCCTCTCTCCCCTCCGTTCAGTCCTTCAATGCGAGGACAGGACTTCAATGCGAGGACAGGACATGGATGCGCGCAACGACATGCTGAAACGGCTGCAAGGCCGCAGGGACGGCTTCTCACTCGAGCAGCCCTTCTATACCGACGCCGAATACTTCAAGCTCGATATGGAGCTGATCTGGTACCGCGACTGGCTGTTCATCGGTCATGATTGCGAACTGCCCAGGCCCGGCAGCTTCATCACCGTGCAGATCGGCGACTATCCTGTGGTGCTGGTGCGCGACCAGAAGGGCAACATCAACGCCTTCCACAATTCTTGCCGCCATCGCGGCAGCCGCGTCTGCAACACCGACAAGGGCACGGCGGCGAAGCTCGTCTGCCCCTACCATCAGTGGACCTACGAACTGGACGGCAGGCTGCTGTTCGCCAGGCAGATGGCCGAGGGTTTCGACAAGAGCCAGTTCGGCCTGAAGCCGGTCGCCTGCGAAAGCGTCGGCGGCTACATCTTCATTTGCCTCGCCGACGAGCCGGCGGATTTCGTGCCGATGCGGACGATGATCGAACCCTATTTGCTGCCGCATCGGCTGCGCGAAGCAAAGGTCGCCTTCGAGAGCACCATCGTCGAGAAGGGCAATTGGAAGCTGGTCTGGGAAAACAACCGCGAATGCTATCATTGCGCCGGCAACCATCCGGAGCTCTGCAAGACCTTTCCTGAGGCGCCGACCGTGACCGGCGTGCAAGGCGCCGACAGCGACCCGGAGATGCTGGCTCACTGGGCCAAATGCGAGGCCGCCGGCCTGCCGAGCAGATTCCGCATCGACCCGGCCGGGCAATACCGTGCCACCCGCGCGCCGCTGCTGCGCGATGCCGTCAGTTACACGATGACGGGAAAACGCGCGGTCAAGAAGAACCTGTCCGACAGCGTTGCCACCGACCGCATCGGCTCGTTGCTGCTCTATCACTATCCTACGACCTGGAACCACATCCTCGGCGACCACGCCGTCACCTTCCGGGTGCTGCCGATCAGCGCCACCGAGACCGCGGTGACGACCAAATGGCTGGTTCACAAGGACGCGGTCGAGGGTGTCGACTACGATCTCGCCGAGCTCACCCATGTCTGGACCGAGACCAACGACCAAGACCGCCGCATCGTCGAGGAAAACGCCTTCGGCATCCTGTCGCCGGCCTATGAACCCGGCCCCTATTCCGAACTGCACGAAGGCGGCGTCATCCAGTTCGTGGACTGGTACGCGCGTTTCATCGGTCCGCGCCTCGCCGAAGGCGGCCGGCCGGCCCTGCGCAGCGTTGCTTGAGAGGTGAGGGATGAATGCGATGACGGATCTCGGCCTCTATCGCCATCTCGATCAGATGACGCCCTGGAACGACAGGCTCCAGGTGCTGGAAGTGATCGGCGTGAGCGATGAGGCGCCTGATGTAAAGACCTTCACCTTCCGCTCCGATAACCAGACCTGGTTCCGCTACAAGCCGGGCCAGTTCGTGACGCTGGAACTGCCGATAGCGGATGGGCCGCTGATGCGCACCTACACGCTGTCGTCTTCGCCCTCGCGGCCGTTCTCGATCGCGGTGACGGTGAAGGCGCAGGCCGGCAGCACCGGCACGCGCTGGATGTTCGACCATTTGAGGCCCGGTTCGCACGTCAAGGCCTATGGGCCGGCCGGAGACTTTTCGCTGCACAGCCACCCGGCAGCCAAATATCTGTTCATCTCGGCCGGCTCCGGCGTGACGCCGATGATGTCTATGCTGCGCTGGCTGAACGACTGCGCGCCATGGACCGATGTCGGCTTCGTCAATTGCGCGCGCCGGCCCGAAGAGATCATCTTCCGCAAGGAACTGGAATTGCTCGGCAGCCGCATGCCAGGCCTGTCGCTCGGCTTCATGATCGAGGAACGGTCGAGCCGGGAGGGTTGGTTCGGCCATATGGGCCGCATCGACGCCATCCGGCTGCCGCTCTTGGCGCCCGACTTCCGCGACCGGGAAATCTTCTGCTGCGGCCCCGACCCCTTCATGCGTGCCGTGCGCGGCATGCTTGAAGCCGCCGGCTTCGACATTGCGAAATACCATCAGGAAAGCTTTGCAGCGCCTCTGACGGAGGAAATTCCGGCGCCGTTCGCCTCGCCGGCTGGAGACGGCGCGGCCATTCCTGTCGAAGCCGCGACGCCGGTCCGGTTCTTGCTTTCGGATGTCGATGCCGCATGCGTCGCCGGCCAGACGGTGCTGCAGACGGCGCGCGCCTCGGGAGTCAGAATCCCCGCCGCGTGCGAATTCGGCCTGTGCGGAACCTGCAAGGTCAAGAAGGTCTCGGGCGATGTCGAGATGAGCCACAATGGCGGCATCCTCGATCACGAGATCGAGGATGGCTTCATCCTCGCCTGCTGCTCCAAGCCGCTTTCGGCGCTTGACATCGAGGCGTGACCGGCGGCGAAGCCGCTTCTTCTTGCCAGGAGGGTTTCGGACCTCGCCGCTGCAAGGCTGGGACGGGCGAGAATCCAGCCCGCGTGCAGCCGCAGCCAAGGAGCGGCGCCAGGCGGACATCTCAGACGCCGTAGCGTTCCGTCCGGATGACATCCGCCGGAACGCCGGCATCGATCAACGCCTGGGCGGCGGCGGAGACGAATGCATTGGAGCCGCAGACAAAGGCGAGGCCGGGCGGCCGGCGCAGCCGCGCCATGGATCGCACCATCATGGCGACGTCGACCCGCCGGGAATAATCCGCCGGGCGGCGCGCAGCCTCACGCGTCAGGGTCAGCACAAGGTTGAAGCCGTTGCCGCGATCGTCGAGGCCGATCAATTCGTCACGAAAGATGACTTCGTCCCACACGCGCGCCGAAAAGACGAGGACGACGGGCACTGTCAATCGTCGCGCGGCGCGATGGCGGACCATCGACATCAAGGGCACGACGCCGGAGCCGCCGCCGACCAGCAGGAGCGGTCCCTCATCGTCATCGGGCCAGATGAAATGTCCGCCGAGCGGGCCGCGCAGCTCGATCTCGTCGCCCACCGCGGCGACCTCGTGGAAGAAGGGAGAGACCTCGCCGTCCTCGAGCCTTTCGATCGCCAGTTCGATCACCGGACCGGCCTCCGGCGCGGAGGCGATGGAATAGGCGCGGCGCGCCTGATAGCCGTCGGGCGCGGTCAATCTGACATCGACATGCTGTCCGGCCCGGTAGGCAAACGGCCGCGACGGCTCGAAGAAAAAGCTGGTGACACGCGGCGTGCGCTTTTCGACGCGGACGATCCTGGCTGTCTGCCAGGGCGACCCCGTCTGCCCAGGCGACTCCGTCTGCCCAGGTGATTGTACCGATGGCACCTCGCTCATGGATCGTCCGTATAGCGCTGTTCGCGCCACGGGTCGCCATAGATGTGATAGCCGCGCAGTTCCCAGAAGCCGGGCTCGTCGCGTTCGGTGAATTGCAGGCCATTCAGCCATTTGGCCGATTTCCAGAAATAGAGATGCGGGACGAGCAGCCGCGCCGGGCCACCATGGTCCGGCGTGATCGGCTTGCCTTCATAAAGCAGCGCCACCATCGCCTTGCCGGCGGTGAGATCCTTTGTCGGCACGTTGGTGGTGTAGCCGTCGAAGGACAGCGCCAGCGTGAAGGCGGTCGGCGGCTCGATACCGGCATCGGCAAGGATATCGTCGACCAGCACGCCCTGCCAGGCCGTGTTGAATTTGGTCCACGCGGTCACGCAATGGATGTCGCGCGTCATCTTGCTCAGCGGCAATGCGTTGAACTCGGCCCAATTCCACTTCTTGATCGGGCGCGGTCCGTGCTTCAGCGTGAACGACCAGTCCTCGGTGCGCAGGTGCGGCGTCGGTCCCGCCGACAGCACCGGAAATCCTTGCTCGAGATACTGGCCGGGCGGGATGCGCGCGTCGCCATCCGTCGGTGGACGCCGCCCTGAAAAGAAACCTCGCGTGACCATTGCGGCAATCCCCTGCGTCGGATGTCGAGCCTTGTGTCGGCCATACGCAGTGTTCTCGAAGAAGCGGTGGCGGGCAACCTTTATCTTGGCGGGCGCGGCAGGCTCGTCCAGGCGACGACCGAGCCTGCCGCGCCCGCCTTTACCTCAACGGCCATCTTTCAGCCATTGGCGAAGGGCACGGCGACATAGATCTGGGCGTCGCCTCGTTCCACCAGCAGCAGCACCGATTTGCGGCCTGACTTGCCGGCCTGCGCGATCGCTTGGGTTACCTGTTTCGCGCTCTTGACCGGAGCCTGGTTGACGGCGACGATGACATCGCCCGGCTGGATGCCGGCAGCCGCTGCCGGCTTGTCGGGGTTGACGCTGGCGACCACCGCGCCGTGCTCGTTGTCGGCGAGGTTCATCTGCTGGCGAATGTCGGGCGTGATGTCCATCAGGCCGAGGCCTATCGCCGGCGCGCGTCGGCCCTGCTCGACGCCCGGCGCGCCGGAGTCGTCGGTCGATGCCGACTTCACATCGTCGCCGTTGCGCCCGACCTCGACGGAGATCTGCATGGCCTTGCCCTTGCGCCAGACCTCGAGCGATTCCTTGGCGCCGGGCGAGACGTCCGCCACCGCCCGTGACAGGTCCTTGGGA
Source organism: Mesorhizobium sp. B2-3-2 (assembly GCF_006442295.1). NCBI lineage: Bacteria > Pseudomonadati > Pseudomonadota > Alphaproteobacteria > Hyphomicrobiales > Phyllobacteriaceae > Mesorhizobium > Mesorhizobium sp. B2-3-2. The sequence goes on from NZ_VFWA01000003.1 coordinate 461,138, forward strand.
TCCTTCACGTCCTGACCGGCGAAGCTGGTGATGACGTCGCCGGTTTCGATGCCGGCGCTTGCCGCGGGCGAGCCGTCATTGACTCGCGAAACAAGTGCGCCACCGGCATGGTCGAGGCCGATGGCATTGGCTACATCGGGCGTTACCGGCTGGATCTCGACGCCGAGATAGCCATACTGGATGGAGCCGTCCTTCATCAACTTGGCGACCACCTTTTCGGCCTGGTCGGACGGAATGGCGAAGCCGACGCCGACGCTGCCGCCATTGGGCGAATAGATCGCCGTGTTGATGCCGACGACATGGCCGCTCACATCCACCAGCGGACCGCCGGAATTGCCGTGGTTGATCGGTGCGTCGATCTGGATGAAATTGTCGAACGGTCCGCTGTGCAGATCGCGACCGCGGGCCGAAACGATGCCGGCGGTGACCGTGGTGCCGATGCCGAACGGGTTACCGATCGCCAGCACCTGGTCGCCGGTCATCAGCCGGTCGGAATCACCCCATTTGATGGTCGGCAATGGCTTGCTCGCCTTGACCTTGAGCACGGCGAGATCGTTCTTGGCGTCGCGGCCGACGAGCTTGGCCGGAAGCTCGGTTCCGTCGTCGAGCGTCACCTTGATCGAGGAAGCGCCGTCGACGACGTGATTATTGGTGACGATGGTGCCATCGGCACTGACAATGAAGCCGGAGCCGAGCGCTTCGGACCGCGGTCCCTGCCGCTGCGGCGGCGTCTTTGGCATCGGCATGCCCTGATCGCCGAAGAACTGGCGGAAATAGTCGTCGAAGGGCGAGTTGCCATCGAAAGGCGAAGCGTCGCCCATTGCTTCCGACTGTGTTTTCATGACCGTGGTGACGGTCACGACAGCCGGCTTGGCCGTGGCCACGACCGGAGCGAATGAACCGTTGGGAGCAGTTATCCCGGGAACCGGGGTTTGGGTGGTCGCAACCGCGTTGCTCGTGCCGGCACCGCCGGAATTCTGAGCGAATGAGACGACAACGGGGGAGATAATAAGCGCGGCGCCCAGCAGGGCGGCGACGCGATGTCTGCGAAGAATATCGAAAGGTGACATGGTCGTTCTGTCCGGGCGAGAGTTGATCCTGGGCCGCGGATGGTTCTGGGAAACATCCGTCGGCTGTCGACAGCCGGATTGCCTGTCTCGCCGCGCATGGCAGCCGGCCGGATCGACAAACCAGCATCTAGGGTGCGGATTGGCCCGATTTAGGGTTTTCGGGCGACCTTACGAAGATTTAATTTTAGAGCCGGCTTATGGACAAGCCGCTCGGCTGAGATAGGCCGAGGCGATGTCGCGCATGCGCTCGCCGTCGAAACTCGGGCCGTGACCGCCATGGCCGATGCGGACCGGCAGATCGAGCAGGCGCCGCATGGTGAGGCGATAGGCCGACTTGTCGGAGTCCGGCAGGTCGTCGATCAGCCGGTCGTCATAGATGGCGTCGCCGCTGAAGAACAGGCCGTCTGCTTCGTCGAACAGCGCGATCGAATCCGGCGAATGCCCGGGCAGATGCAGCACGCGGAAGCGGCGATCGCCGAGATCGACGACGTCGCCCTCATCGAGGGTGCGCGTCAGCGGCGCTGGCGGGATCTTGTAATCCGCAGCCTTCCAGCCCGGCGCCGGCAGTTGCGAGACGGCGCCGTTGAGGTCATGGAACATGTAGGCGTAGGTCGCCGCCTCATCCATGCTCTCGAATTGCGCGGCGCTCATCCTCGGTCCCGCGCGCAGCGGGAATTCATGCAGCGAGCCGACATGGTCGAGATGGATGTGGGTGGCGACGACGATGAGCGGTTTGCCGGCCCGGGTTTCGATCTCCGGCGCCAGCGGGCGGATGCCCATGCCGGTATCGACCAAAAGGTCGGCGTCGCGGCCGGTGAGGTGCCATATGTTGGCGCGCACATAGGCATGCACGAACGGCTCGGTCAGCATGGTCGTCTTGTCGTCGACGATGCTCCTGCTGAACCAGTTCTCCATCAGAAGCGGCCCGGCATCAAGTGTGAGCCTGGCATCAGGTGTGAGCCTGGCATCAGGTGTGAGCCTGGGATCAGACGAAGGGCTTTCCGACCTTGTATTTTTCCGGCACCAGCCGCTTCAGGTAAGCCATGCCGGCGTCGGACAAATGGTTGGCGTCCGGCTTCATGAAGTTCTCGGGCATGTGACGGGTCTTGCCGGCCACGTTCTTCAGCGGCACCTTCTTCAGCACGGTTTTGGTGCCGTCATATTGCAGCGCCACGGAGCCGCCGCCCTGTTCGGCCACGGTGACCGCGAAAGCTCCCGCGTCGAACGCCTCCTGCGCGTCGACGGCACTGATGGCGCCGACATAGCCGCGCGGCATGTAGCCCAGCGCATCGACGCGGGCGCGCTTGCCTGGCAGCCCTTCGGCGAGCGCCCGCTCGAGTGCTGCCGGCAGGTCGCTGCCCGACAGCTTGACGTTGCCGTGCTGGTCGCGCTCCAGCTTTTCCGGCGGCACCAGGCTTTCAACCAGCGCCTTGCCGTCGGCGGTGCTGACCCCTTCCGAGACGGCGACGATGCAGCGCTTATGACGGTCGAGCGTGGCGCGCACGTCTTCGATGAAGGCGGCGGCCGAGAACGGCCGCTCCGGCACGTAGACGAGATGCGGACCGCTGTCGGGATCGAGCTGCCAGGCCGCGGCCGCGGCCGTGAGGAAGCCGGCGTGCCGGCCCATGACGATGCCTACATAAATGCCGGGCAGAGCGCGGAAATCGAGATCGACGGACAGGAAAGCGCCGGCGACGAACTCGGCCGCCGAGATGAAGCCCGGCGTGTGGTCGTTCTCCTCGAGATCATTGTCGATGGTCTTGGGCGCGTGGACGAAGGCGATCTTGCCGCCGGCGGCATCGGTCAGGATCTGCTGCGTGCCCGACGTGTCATTGCCGCCGATATAGATGAAGGCATCCGCGCCGGCCTTCCTCAGGCCGTCGAGGACGACCTCGCAATAGGCTGCATCCGGCTTGTCGCGCGTCGAGCCAAGGGCCGCGCTCGGCGTTCCGGCGATCAGCCGCAGGCGATCTTCCGGGACGGCGGAGAGATCGACATAATTGCCGTCGCGGATACCGCGCACGCCATGGATGGAGCCCAGGACCTTGGCGCCGGGATGCCGCTTGCGGATCTCCAGCGTCGCTCCGACCACGGTCTGGTTGATGACGGCCGTCGGGCCGCCGCCCTGCGCGATGACGAAAGTTCCGGCCATTGGTGAAATTCTCCCGGGCGATTGAATTTCAGGCACCTTCGCCTGTCTTTGGCCATCGCGCAACGGCAGAAACGACCGGCCACGCCGGCGGCCGGGAGGTGAGGCATTAGCTAGACGACGACGACCTGGTTCTTCTTGGAAACGCGGCTGTAGAGGTCGATGATGTCCTGGTTGATCAAGCGCACGCAGCCCGACGACATGGCCTGGCCGATGCTCCACCATTCGGGCGAACCATGGATGCGGTAGCCGGTGTCCTTGCCGTCCTGATAGATATAGAGCGCGCGAGCGCCGAGCGGGTTGGTGAGGCCGCCGGGCTGGCCGCCCTGCCATTTTACCAATTCCGGTTTGCGGGCGATCATTTCCGGCGGCGGGGTCCAGGTCGGCCATTCCCTTCCGTACTGGATGTTGGCGCGGCCGGACCAGCGGAAGCCGTCCTTGCCGATGCCGACCCCGTAGCGGATGGCATCGCCCCCCGGCTGGACAAGATAGAGCATGCGCTCGTTGAGATGAACGACGATGGTGCCGGGCGCTTCGCCCGTCTGGTCGACGACGATCTGGCGGCGGAATTCCGGCTTGATCTTGAGGTAGGGCACCTCAGGCACATTGAAGCCGCCGTCGCTCAGGGATGCGTACATGAGGTCGGGGCTGGTGATGTTCTTGTCGACGCTGATGCTCGGCCGGATCGGCCGCAGCGAACCGGTGACCGTGTCGTCGAGCTCGAGCGCCGGCAGGCCGCCGCCCGAAGTCGAGCAGCCGGCGACGCCGAGCAAGGCCAATGCCCCTGCCCCGGATAAAACGGCGCGGCGGGAGAGAAGACTATCGGTTTCGATTGCTTGGCCGTTTCGCGGCGGCCTCAGACCTTGCGGCAACTCACGCATGTACCCAACCCTACGCTGTCGGCGGGAAGCACGGTCCGGCCGGATGACAGGCATTTTCATCATTCATGGTTGATAAAGCGTGAAGGCCTTGCGCCGCCTGCATTTGCGGGCTGGCTGGGCGCCGTGGCGCCCCTTCCGTGATCGCCAACCAGCGTCGCCTGCACAAAATCACCTCGGTCGGGGTCATAATCCCGGCACCGGTGCTTCCTACCTCTCCTGGTGACCAGCGAGGGGGTTCCATGTGCAAGACCTTAAAAACCGACATCAAGCTTTTTGCCGCGGCCATTGTCTCGGCTGCGACAGTTCTCGGTGCCAATGTCAGCCTTGCCGATGTCGTGGCCATGCTGGGCGGCGCGAACTGACGCCGAGTTGCCATTGGCGGCATTGAATGCCGGCGGTTTCAGAAATATGCGAGGCGGTTCTCCGTCCGGAGTTGCGTGGAAACAAACCTCTTTACATTCTCCCGGGCCCAAGGATTTATCCTCTTCTTTGAGCTCAAGGGAGACGAGCATGTCCTTCGAAAACTGGGCCGCCTTCGCTGCCGCCTCGACCATTCTCCTTGTCATTCCGGGACCAACCATCCTTCTGGTCGTGTCCTATGCGCTCGGCCAGGGCTGGCGCACCGCACTGCCGATGGCTGTCGGCGTGGCGCTGGGCGACTTCACGGCGATGACCTTGTCGATGCTGGGCATCGGCGCCCTGCTGGCGGCTTCGGCCACCGTCTTCACGATCCTGAAGCTGATCGGCGCGGCCTATCTGGTCTATCTCGGCGTAAAACTGTTCCGCGCCGGCGGCGCGCTCAAGGCCGAGCCGCGCACCGATGCCGTGTCCTCCGCCAGGATGACGGGGCATGCCTGGCTGGTCACCGCGCTCAACCCGAAAAGCATCACCTTCTTCGTCGCCTTCCTGCCGCAGTTCCTCGACCGGCACGCCGATTTCTGGACGCAGATGCTGATCTTCGAGACGACCTTCCTGGCGCTCGCCTTCGCCAATGCCTTCGGCTACGCGCTGATCGCGTCGCGGGCGCGCAACCTTGTGCGCAACCCCAGGGCGATCCGCGTCTTCAACCGCACAGGCGGCACGCTGCTGGTCGGCGCCGGCATCGCCACGGTGGCAATGCGTTCGGGGAATTGAGGACACGCGCCGCCAGCTTGAGTTGATGAGGTCCGACCTCTTCGGTTGGCGGTCCGACCGTCGATGCTCTAGCATCTGATTTCGATCAGCAGGACGTCGAAAGTCGGTATGGCGATCAAGGATGCATTCGGCCTGACATTTTCGGGCGCGACGGAAGCGGGGTTCATGCCCTACAGCCAGGCGCTGCGCGAATTGCAATGTTTCGTCGGCGATCCCGTCGGCTCAGTCGACCGCGCCATCGCGCAGGATCCCGGCTTCGTCATGGCGCATGTGCTGAAGGGCTACCTGTTCGGCCTGGCCACCGAGCGCGAGGCGACGGCTATCGCAAGCGCATGTCACGCGGCGGCGCTGCCGCTTGCGGCAACAATGCGCGAAAAGGCGCATGTCGCGGCTCTCGGCCATCTCGCCGACGGGCGCTGGCACGACGCCGCCGGCGTTCTGGAGGACATCGCCATCGAGACGCCGCTCGACGCACTTGCATTGCAGGCCGGCCACCAGATCGATTTCTTCACCGGCAATGCGCGTATGCTGCGCGACCGCATAGCCCGCGCCCTGCCGTCCTGGAGCAGCGACATGCCCGGCTATCACGCCATTCTCGGCATGCAGGCCTTCGGGTTGAGACGTTCGGGCGGACCGCGGTCGAGATCGAGCCGCGCGACGGCTGGGCGCAGCATGCCGTTGCCCATGTGATGGAGATGCAAAGCCGGCAAAGGGACGGCATTGCCTGGATGCGGGCCAACCCGGACGCGTGGACGAAGGAGAGCTTTCTCCAGGTGCACAATTGGTGGCATCTGGCATTGTTTCATTATGATCTCGGCGAGGCCGACGAGGTGCTGGCGCTCTATGACGGGCCGGTCTACGGCACCCGCTCGACGCTGGCGCTCAACATGGTCGATGCCTCGGCGATCCTGTGGCGGCTGCATCTGGGCGGCGTCGATGTCGGCGATCGCTGGGCAACGCTCGCCGCCAGTTGGCTGCCAAAGGCAGGCGCCGGCAACTACGCCCTCAACGACGTGCATGCGATGATGGCCTTTGTCGGCGCCGGCCTGGAGGCGCCGGCACACACCCTGCTCGAGGCTCAGCGTGAGGCGATGCGCGGCAGCGACGACAATGCCGCCTTCACCCGGGACGTCGGCTATCCGCTGGCGCGGGCGACCGAAGCGTTCGGCAAGGGCGATTTCGGCGAGACCGTGCGCCTGATCCGGCCGATCCGGGCGATCGCACACCGTTTCGGCGGCAGCCACGCGCAACGCGACATCATCGATCTCACCTTGATCGAGGCGGCGTTGCGGGCCGGCGACGGTGCCCTGGCGAAGGCGTTGGCAGCCGAGCGTGCGCTGGCCCGGCCGGACAGTCCGCTGTCGGCATTGTTTTCGCGACGCGCGATCGATTTGTCAGAGAATTGACCCGCGACGGATCTTGCCTTAAAAACTGGCTCGGCCAGATTTTTTCGAGATCCGAAAAAAATAATGGCAGGGGAGGAAACCATGTATCTCGGCCTCGACCTGGGCACGTCGGGCGTCAAGGCGCTGCTGATCGATGCCGGACAGACCATCATCGGTTCCGGCCATGGCGCGCTCGATGTTTCGCGGCCGCATCCCGGCTGGTCCGAACAGGATCCGGACCACTGGATACGCGCCTGCGAAGACGCAATCACCGAACTGAAGGCCTCCCATCCCCGGCAGTTCGCGGCGGTGAAAGGCATTGGCCTATCCGGCCAGATGCATGGCGCGACCTTGCTCGATTCCTCTGACAAGGTGCTGCGCCCCTGCATCCTGTGGAACGATACGCGCAGCCATGTCGAGGCGGCCGCGCTCGACGCCGACCCGCGGTTTCGCGAGCTGACCGGCAACATCGTCTTTCCCGGTTTCACCGCGCCGAAGCTCGCCTGGGTGAAGAACAACGAACCCGCCGTCTTCGCCAAGGTGGCCAAGGTGCTGCTGCCCAAGGATTTCCTGCGGCTATGGCTGACCGGCGAGCATATTTCGGAAATGTCGGATTCGGCCGGCACTTCCTGGCTCGACGTCGGCAAGCGACGCTGGTCCGCCGACCTGCTCGCGGCGACGTCGCTCGATGAAAAGCACATGCCGTCCCTGGTCGAGGGTACGCAGAAGGCCGGTGGGCTGCGCGCCGAGCTGGCGTCGACATGGGGCGTTGAAGCCGGCATCCCGATTGCCGGCGGCGCCGGCGACAATGCGGCTTCCGCCTGCGGCATGGGCACGGTCCGTGCCGGCCATGCCTTCGTGTCGCTGGGCACGTCGGGCGTGCTGTTTGCCGCCAACGCATCCTATTTGCCCAACCCGGCAAGCGCGGTCCACACTTTCTGCCACGCGCTGCCCAATACCTGGCACCAGATGGGCGTCATCCTGTCGGCGACCGATTCGCTCAACTGGCTCTCGGAAATCTCGGGCAAGAGCGCCGGCGACCTGACCGGAGAACTTGGCGACACGCTGAAGGCGCCGACCGGCGTATCCTTCCTGCCCTATCTCTCGGGCGAGCGTACGCCGCACAATGATTCTGTCATTCGGGGCTCCTTCACCGGACTGGCGCATGAATCGAGCCGCGCCGTGCTGACCCAGGCCGTGCTTGAAGGCGTGGCGTTCGCCTTCCGCGACAGCCTCGAAGCGTTGCGGACGGCCGGCACGAGCTTGACACGCGTGACGGCGATCGGCGGCGGCTCGCGTTCGCGCTACTGGCTGAAGGCGATCGCCACCGCGCTTCAGGTGCCGGTGGATATCCCGGCTGACGGCGATTTCGGCGCCGCCTTCGGCGCGGCCAGGCTGGGGCTGATCGCGGCGACAGGCACCGATCCGCTCAGCATCTGCACGGCACCGAGGACGGATGCGACCATTGAGCCGGATGCCAAGCTCGGTGGCGCCTACGCCGATGCCTATCAACGATATCGGGCGCTGTACCCGGCCATCAAGGGCGCCACGGCGTGAGTCTGCGTGAGGCGCCCCCCTCTGCCCTGCAGGGCATCTCCCCCTCAAGGGGGGAGATCGGCAGGCTTGGCGATGCCTCATTTCTTTCCACGTTGGTCGTTGGCGAAAGTCTGCGTGACAGCCAATCTCCCCCCTTGAGGGGGAGATGGCCGGCAGGCCAGAGGGGGGCGCCTAGCGCCCATCCTAACAGCAAAGCCTCACTGCGCAGGAACCTTATCCAGAAACCCGGTGATGCTCTTCAGGCGGCCGTTCTCGATGATGCCGATATCGGTGCCTTCGATGACGGAAGGCGTGCCTTCCGGGCCGAGGTTCCAGGAAAAGCGGATCTTGTCGGCAAACCCGTCCGGTGTGCCTTTCAGCGAAAAGCGGAAGCCGGCAAAGCGCTGCTGCACGCCGTCGATCAGCGCCGCGATGCCTTCATGGCCGTCGCCTTGCATAATGGGATCGCGATAGCTGACGTCTTCGGTGAAGGTCGCCCTGAGCAGGGCCTGACGGCGCGCGGCGTCGCTCTCGTTCCAGGCGGTGATGTAGCTTTCGGCGATCTTGTTGAGATCGGTCATGATCTGTCTCCTTCGTTGGCTTTGACATGACCTTTTTCGCCCAATGGAAGAACGGAACCAATTACGCCTGAGGTAATCGGCGGAACCATTTCGAAGAGGAAGGAAACCATGAGCAGCGGCTTTTTCGGCGACATCCAGAAGATCAAATATGAGGGGCCGGATTCGACCAATCCGCTGGCTTACCGGTTCTACAACCCGGACGAGCTGGTGGCCGGCAAGCGGCTGGAAGACCATCTGCGCTTCGCCGTGGCCTACTGGCATTCCTTCGCCTGGCCGGGTGGTGATCCGTTCGGCGGCCAGACCTTCGATCGGCCGTGGTTCCCCAAGGCCGGCGGCGTCGATACGATGGAACTGGCAAAACTGAAAGCAGATGTAGCCTTCGAGATGTTCTCGCTGCTCGGCGTGCCCTATTTCTGCTTCCACGACGCCGACGTGCGGCCCGAGGGTAAGGATTTTTCACAAAGTTCCGCCCGCCTCGACGAAATCGCGGACTATTTCGCCACCAAGATGAAGCAGACCGGCGTCAAGCTCCTGTGGGGCACGGCGAACCTGTTCTCCCACCGCCGCTTCATGTCGGGTGCCGCGACAAACCCCGATCCGGATGTGTTTGCCTATGCGGCGGCGACGGTGAAGAGCTGCATCGACGTCACCAAGCGGCTGAAGGGCGAGAATTATGTGCTTTGGGGCGGACGCGAGGGCTACGAGACGCTGCTCAACACAGATCTTGCCCGCGAGCAGGAGCAGGCCGGCCGTTTCCTCAACCTCGTCGTCGACTACAAGCATAAGATCGGCTTCAAGGGCACCATCCTGATCGAGCCGAAGCCGCAGGAGCCGACAAAACACCAGTATGACTACGATGTCGCGACCGTTTATGGTTTCCTCAAGCGCTTCGGCCTGGAGAAGGAGGTCAAGCTCAATATCGAGCAGGGCCACGCCATCCTGGCCGGCCATTCCTTCGAGCACGAACTGGCGTTGGCCAACGCGCTCGGCATCTTCGGCTCGATCGACATGAACCGCAACGACTACCAGTCGGGCTGGGACACCGACCAGTTCCCCAACAACGTGCCGGAGATGGCGCTGGCCTATTACCAGGTCCTGCAGGCGGGCGGCTTCAAGACCGGCGGCACCAATTTCGACGCCAAGCTGCGCCGCCAGTCGCTCGATCCGCAGGATCTGCTGATCGGCCATATCGGCGGCATGGATGCCTGCGCGCGCGGCCTGAAAGCGGCCGCCAAGATGGTCGAAGACAAGGCGCTGTCGGCTCCGCTTGCCGAGCGCTACGCGGGCTGGAACAGCGCCGAGGCCAAAGCGATGCTTGCCGGCAAGCGTACGCTGGAGGACATCGCCGAGCGCGTCGTGAAGAAGAAGATCGAGCCGCAGCCGCGCTCCGGCCGCCAGGAACTGCTGGAGAACATCGTCAACCGCTATGTGTGAGAAACGATTCGCCGGAAATCCTCACTGACAGCCGGATTTGATGCCTAGAATCGTTTGCGCTCGGGGCCAAGACCAACAGCAAGGTTTTGCCCCGCATCGCCCCTCAATCGCCTCGCTCTTGCCTTCAAACGGCCGTCACGAATCTCCTATAAGAAGGGCTCGTGGCGGGAGAGGAAAGAAGGAGGCGAAACGATATGCAGCACGAACGTGAAATCGACGCCCTGCTCTCAAATGGCGAGGCCGGGTCGATCATCGACCGGCTGATGGCAATGCCGCATCCGAAGGATGGCGCGCGCCGCTCCAACGAATGGGACCGCGCCGTTGCCAGCCGTTTCGAGACCCATCTGGCAAGACAGATGCGCTCGCAGATCGATAGTGGCGGCGACCGGCAGAACGCTGCCTGATCAACCGCTTCCCACCCTCGGGTCAAGCCCGTGGGCATGCTTTGCGCGACATGCACGTCAACCCCGGCGCAGCCTGACCGGCGCCTCGCCGAAAGCTCTTGAAAACGCTCTCGAAAATGCCGCGGCGGACGAAAATCCCGTCCGCCCGGCAATGTCGGCCATCGTCACCCTGGTGTCGACCACCAGCCGGCGCGCCGCGCCCAGGCGCAATCTGAGATAATAGGCGCCCGGCGTCTCGCCGATCGACTTGCGGAAGATGCTCTCCAGTGTCCGCGCCGTAACCCCGGCGCGCTTTGCAACGGCGGCAACCGTCAACGGCTGGTCGACATGCGCTTCCATCAGCCGGATGGCTTGCGCCAGGCGCGGGTCATAGCCGTCGAGCCGGCCAAGCGAGACCAGCGGCTGTGCGTCGGTGGCCGCACGGGCCTGGTCGTAAATGAAGACGCTCGCCACATCGAGCGCCACGGCCATGCCAAGGCGGGTGCGAACGAGGTGCAGCATCAGGTCGAAGGTCGGCGAGGCGCCGCCCGAGGTGAAGACCGGCCCGTCGATGACGTAACGGTCCGGGCGGACGTCGACGCCGGGAAAGGCGGTCGAAAACTCCTCCATGTCTTCCCAGTGGGTGGTGGCGCTGCGGCCTTCGAGCAAGCCGGCCCGCGCGACCAGCCATGTACCGGCCTCGACGCCGCCGCACGCGCGGGCCATCCGTGCCGCACGGCGCAGACCCGAGAGCAGAGCCGACGTCGCATAATTCTGCGTGCCGAAACCGGCGACGACGACAAGAACGTCGGTCGGCTCGGCCGCATCGAAGCGGCCGCTGACCGCCACCGGCAGGCCGCAGGTGGTGACCGGCGCCTCGCCTGTTACGGAAACCAGCTTGAAATCGAACAATGTCTCGCCGGATATGCGGTTGGCGGCGCGCAGCGGGTCGACCGCCGAGGCCACGCACATGATGGACGAGCCGGAAAACACCAGCAGCGTCACCTTGAGCGGCGAGCGCTCGGCGCGAAAGATCGTCAATTTTTCGCCTTTAGTCATGGAAGCTTCGTAAAACGCAAAGCAGTTTTCGGCAAGCCGGGCGATGCTTGGCGCCTGTTTCGATTGGGAGGAGAGTTTCATGCCGCTTGCGATGAACCGGGAGGTTTTCATTACCTGTGCCGTGACCGGGTCCGGCGGCACGCAGGACCGCAGCCCGCATGTGCCGCGCTCGCCCAAAGAGATCGCCGATTCAGCCATCGACGCGGCCAAGGCGGGTGCGGCAATCGTCCACTGCCATGTGCGCGACCCCGAAACCGGCAAGCCCCGGCGCGACGTTCATCTCTACCGCGAAGTGACCGAGCGCATCCGCGAGGCAAATGTCGACGTGGTGCTGAACCTCACCGCCGGCATGGGTGGCGACATGGTGTTCGGCTCGCCCGAGGCGCCGCTGCCGCTGAATGAAAAGGGCACCGACATGGGCGGCGCCACCAACCGCATGGAGCATGTGCGCCAGTGCCTGCCGGAAATCTGCACGCTCGACTGCGGCACCATGAACTTCGCCGAGGCCGACTATGTCATGACCAACACGCCCGGCATGCTGCGCGCCATGGGCGGCATGATGACCGCGCTCGGCGTCAAGCCGGAGATCGAGGCCTTCGACACCGGCCATCTGTGGTTCGCCAAGCAGTTGGTCGAGGAAAAGGTGCTGAAGCCGGATGCGCTGGTGCAGCTCTGCATGGGCGTGCCCTGGGGGGCGCCTGACGACCTCAACACCTTCATGGCCATGGTCAATAACGTGCCGTCGAGCTGGAGCTGGTCGGCCTTTTCGATCGGCCGCAATCAGATGGCCTATGCCGCCGCCGCGGTGCTGGCCGGCGGCAATGTCCGCGTCGGGCTCGAAGACAATCTCTGGCTCGACAAGGGCGTGCTGGCGACCAATGCGCAGTTGGTCGAGCGCGCCGCCAGCATCGTCACCAATCTCGGCGCCAGGATCCTCGGCCCGGAAGAGGTGCGCAAGAAGCTGAACCTGACGAAGCGGGCGCCGCTGGCGGCATAAATTATTCGCAGGGAGGGTCGATATGGCTACCGTAAAATTCACGGCGATGAAGGATGGCGACAGGGAAGACTACGAATTCCTGACCGCGCACGAGATCGACTATGCCGCCAGGACCGGCGAGCGGCTGCTCGACGCGCTGGTGCAGCTCGACGAGGGCCTGTCGGGCTACAAGATCACCCGCCTCGGCCATTCGCTGCAGGCGGCGACGCGGGCCTGGCGTGATGGCGCCGACACCGACTGGATCGCCTGCGCCTTGCTGCATGACATCGGCGATATCTACGCGCCCTACAATCACGACGAATATGCCGCCTCGATCCTGAAACCCTTCGTGCGCGAGCAATGCACCTGGGTGGTGGAAAAGCACGGCGACTTCCAGCGCCTCTATTATGCCCATCATCTCGGCGGCAACCGCCACGCGCGCGACCGCTTCGCCGGCCATGCCTATTTCGAGGATTGCGACCAGTTTTGCGAGCGCTGGGACCAGTCGAGCTTCGATCCGGACTACGAGACGCTGCCGATCGAGTTCTTCCGGCCTTTCGTGCTCGAAGTCTTCGCCCGCAAGGCCTACGACCCATCGGTGATCCGTGCGGGCGAGCGCGTGCCTCTGTCGGATCCACAGACAGCCAGCAAAAGAACCGGAGCCTGACAATGAGCATCATCAACAAGGCGGCCGCCATCGGCGGCGGTGTCATCGGCGCCGGCTGGGTGGCGCGGCTGCTCCTCAATGGCATCGACGTGTCGATCTTCGATCCCGATCCCGAAGCCTCGCGCAAGGTCTCAGAAGTGATGAAGGGCGCGCGCCGCGCCTATAAGCAGATGGTTCCAGGCGGCCTGCCGAAGGAGGGCAGACTGACCTTCGCCAAGACCATCGCCGAGGCGGCCGCCGACGCCGATTTCATCCAGGAAAGCGTGCCGGAACGGCTCGACCTCAAGCACAAGGTGCTGGCCGAGATCGACACCCATGCGCCGGCCAACGCCATCGTCGGCTCGTCCACATCAGGCATCAAGCCGACCGATATGCAGGTGGCGATGAAGAAGCATCCGGAGCGGCTGGTCGTCGGCCACCCGTTCAACCCGGTCTATCTCCTGCCGTTGGTCGAGATCGTCGGCGGCGACCAGACCTTTCCCGAGGCGATCGAGGTCGCCAGGGAGATCTATGCCTCGATTGGCATGAAGCCTGTCGTCATTCGCAAGGAAATCGAGGCCTTTGTCGGCGATCGTCTGCTGGAAGCCGCCTGGCGCGAGGCGCTGTGGCTGATCAAGGACGGGATCTGCACCGTCGAGGAACTGGACGACATCATGCGCTATGGCTTCGGCCTGCGCTGGGCGCAGATGGGCATGTTCCAGGTCTATCGCGTCGCCGGCGGCGAAGCCGGCATGCGCCATTTCATGGCGCAGTTCGGCCCTTGCCTGAAATGGCCGTGGACCAAGCTGATGGACGTACCGGAGTTCAACGACGAGCTGGTCGACCTGATCGCCACGCAGTCGGACGACCAGGCGCATGGCCTGTCGATTCGGGAACTGGAAAAGATCCGCGACGACAATCTGGTCGCCATCATGGATGCGCTCTCGAAGCAGAACAAGGGCAAGGGCTGGGGCGCAGGCGCACTGCACAAGGACTATACTAGGCAGTTGGCTAAGCTGGCGGCGAAAAAGCCGGCTGCGTCCAAGGCGGCCGAGAAGGGGAAGGCCTCCAAGCCGGTGAAGAAGGCGGAAAAGCCAAAGAAAAAGAAGAAAGGCTGAGACCATGGATTTCGGTCTGTCGGAGGAACAGAAGCTCATTGTCGAGACGACGCGCGCCTTCGTCGAGAATGAGCTTTACCCGCATGAGCGCGAGGTCGAGCGCACCGGCGTGCTGCGTCGCGAACTGATCGAGGAACTCAAGGCCAAGGCGATCGAAGCCGGGCTCTATGCCGCCAACATGCCGGCCGACGTCGGCGGCGCCGGGCTCGATACGGTGACCTGGCTGCTCTACGAGAAGGAACTCGGCCGCGCCAATTATGCGCTGCACTGGACCTGCGTCGCGCGCCCCTCCAACATCCTTTTGGCCGGCACGCCGGAGCAGCGCGAAAAATATCTGTTTCCCTGCATCCGCGGCGAGAAATGGGACTGCCTGGCGATGACCGAACCGGGTGCCGGTTCGGACCTGCGCGGTATGAAGGCGACGGCCGTTCAGGATGGCGGCGATTGGGTGCTGAACGGCACCAAGCATTTCATCAGCCACGCCGATCTCGCCGACTTCGCCATCGTCTTCATGGCTTCGGGCGAAGAGGATTCGCCGCGCGGCAAACGCAAGAAGATCACCGCCTTCTTCGTCGACAAGGGCACCAAGGGGTTCACGGTGCGCGAGGGCTATCGCAACGTCTCGCACCGCGGCTACACCAACGCCATCCTGGAATTCGACGATTGCCGCCTTCCGGCAAGCCAGGTGTTGGGCGAAGTCCACAAAGGCTTCGACGTCGCCAATTCCTGGCTCGGGGCCACGCGCCTGCAGGTCGGCGCCACCTGTCTCGGCCGCGCGGAGCGGGCGCTTGGCCACGCGCTCGAATACGCCGCGCAGCGGCAGCAATTCGGCCAGCAGATCGGCAAGTTCCAGGGCGTGTCGTTCAAGCTCGCCGACATGGCGACGGAGCTCAAGGCCGCCGACCTGATGGTGTTCGAAGCCGGCTGGAAGTACGATCAGGGCACCGTCACCGACCAGGACATGGCCATGGCCAAGCTGAAGGCCACCGAAATGCTTGCCTTCGTCGCCGACGAAGCCATCCAGATCCATGGCGGCATGGGGCTGATGGACGACCTGCCGCTGGAGCGCATCTGGCGCGATGCGCGCGTCGAGCGCATCTGGGAAGGCACGTCGGAGATCCAGCGCCACATCATTTCGCGGGCGCTGCTGCGCCCGTTCGGAGCCTGATCGATGCACAAGCTTGAACGCCTTCTGCGCCCTAGATCGATCGCCGTGTTCGGCGGCGCGCAGGCCGCCGCGGTCGTGGCACAGTCGATCAAGATGGGCTTTGCCGGCGAGATCTGGCCGGTGCACCCGAGCAAGGACGAGGTCGCCGGCCGCAAGGCGTATCGTTCGGTCGCCGACCTGCCCGGCGCACCGGACGCCGCCTTTGTCGGCGTCAACCGACACCTGACCATCGAAGTGATCAAGGCGCTGGCCGAACGCGGCGCCGGCGGCGCGGTCTGCTTTGCCGCCGGTTTCCTCGAAACCGAAGCCTATGACGCCGATGGCGAGCGGCTGCAGGCCGAACTGGTCGCCGCCGCCGGCCAGATGCCGATCATCGGGCCGAACTGCTACGGTCTGATCAACTATGCCGACGGCGCGCTTTTGTGGCCCGACCAGCATGGCGGCATCAGGCTGGCCGACGGGGGCAAGGGGGTGGCCATCATCACCCAGTCGTCCAACATCGCAATCAACATGACGATGCAGAAGCGCGGCCTGCCGATCGCCTTCCTGATGACCGCCGGCAACCAGGCGCAGACCGGGCTCTCCGAAATGGCGCTCGGGCTGATCGAGGACGAGCGCGTCACCTCGCTCGGCCTGCACATCGAGGCTTTCGATTCGGTAGCCGGCTTCGAGCGGCTGGCGGCACGTGCGAGGGAATTGAAAAAGCCGATCATCGCCATGAAGGTAGGCCGCTCGGAACAGGCCAGGCAAGCGACCGTCTCGCACACCGCGTCACTCGCCGGCTCCGACGCAGCGTCCGGGGCCTTCCTGAAACGCCTGGGCATCGCGCGCGTCGATTCCATCCCCGCCTTCATCGAGGCGCTGAAGCTGCTGCATGTCACCGGCCCGCTGCCCGGCTACAGCCTGTCATCGATGAGCTGTTCGGGCGGCGAGGCGTCGGTCATGGCCGACAGCGCCGAAGGCCGCTGGGTCAACTTCCCGGTGCTGACGGAAGAACACCGCGCCCATGTCAAGTCGACGCTCGGGCCACTGGTCGCGGTCGCCAATCCATTGGACTACCACACCTTCATCTGGAACAACGAACCGGCAATGACCGCCACCTTCACCGCCATGGTGTCGGGCGGCTTTGATTTGAACATGCTGGTGCTCGACTTTCCGCGCCCGGACCGCTGCTCGGTGACCGACTGGTGGGCGACGCTGCGCGCCTTCGAATCGGCGCTCAAGACCAACAAGGCGCATGGCGCGATCGTCTCGTCACTGCCCGAGAACCTGCCCGAGGAATACACCGCCGAGCTGATGGCGCGGGGCATGGTGCCGTTATTCGGCATCTCCGAGGCGATGGATGCCGCCCAGGCGGCCGCCTTCATTGGCTGGGCCTGGCGCGAGCCGCAGGCGCAGCCGGTCGACACCTCCGCCTCCGGTGCTGCCGGCGGCGGGCATGTCACGCCCGACGAGGCGCAAGCCAAGGCGCGGCTGATCAAGGCCGGGCTGCCCGTGCCCAAGGGCGAGCGCGCCGGCAGTGCCGTCGAGGCGGTGATCTCGTCCATGGCGCTCGGCTTCCCCGTCGCACTGAAGGCGCTGGGTGTCACCCACAAATCCGAGGTCGGCGCTGTCAGGCTCAACCTCAGGGACGCCGAATCCGTCAGCACGGCGGCGCACGACCTTTTGCCGCTCGGCACGGGCCTCTATGTCGAGCGCATGGTGCGCGACGGCGTCGCCGAGCTGATCGTCGGCTTCACCCGCGATCCAATGTTCGGCGCTGTCATGACGCTGGGCACCGGCGGCGTCCTGGTCGAGCTCTTGCGCGACAGCGTGACGCTGATGCTGCCGGCGACGCGCGACGACATCGAGGCCGCACTTCGCGGCCTCAAACTGTTCCCGCTGCTCGAAGGCTACCGTGGCCGGCCCAAGGCCGATATCGCGGCCGCCATCGACGCCATCTCGGGCATTGCTGCCTTCGTGCAGACGAATGCCGGCGAGATCGAGGAACTCGACATCAATCCGCTGATCGTCTGCGCGGAAGGCAAGGGCGCCTGGATCGCCGACGCGCTTCTGGTGCTGGGAGAAAACAAGAATGCCTGACGTCATTTCGACCCGCCGTGAAGGTTCGATCCTCGAGGTCACGCTCGACCGGCCCAAGGCCAACGCCATCGACCTCAAGACCTCTCGGCTGATGGGGGAGACCTTCAAGGCGTTCCGCGACGATCCGGAACTGCGGGTCGCCATCGTCAAGACCGCAGGCGACAAGTTCTTCTGCGCCGGATGGGATCTGAAGGCGGCCGCCGGCGGCGATGCGGTCGACGGCGATTATGGCGTTGGCGGGTTTGCCGGGCTGCAGGAACTGCGCGACTTGAACAAGCCGGTCATCGCCTGCGTCAACGGCATGGCGGTGGGCGGCGGCTTCGAACTGGCGCTGTCCTGCGACCTCATCTACGCCTCCGACCATTCCTCCTTCGCGCTGCCGGAGATCCGCGCCGGCACGCTTGCCGACGCCGCGACCATCAAGCTGCCGAAGCGCATCCCCTACCATGTCGCCATGGACCTTTTGCTCACCGGCCGCTGGATGGACGTTGCCGAGGCGCATCGCTGGGGCCTGGTCAACGAGGTGCTGCCGAAGGAGAAGCTGGAAGACCGTGTCTGGGAGATCGCCCGCCTGCTCGCCAGCGGCCCACCGCTTGTCTTCGCCGCGATCAAGGAAACCGCGCGCGTGGCGGAAGCGCTCACCTTCCAGGACGCGATGAACAAAGTGACGCGCCGGCAGTTAGCGACGGTGGACGCGCTTTATGGTTCTGAGGACAACATGGAAGGTTTTCGGGCCTTCGCCGAAAAGCGCGACCCGGTTTGGAAGGGGAAGTGACTCTGCGGAGATGACAGCGCCAAGCACCCCCCTCTGCCCTGCCGGCCATCTCCCCCTCAAGGGGGGAGATTGGCAGCTTCAGGCTCGGCGCTTTTCCGGCGACGTAGAAGGTTGGCGAAAGCCTTCGCGACATCCGATCTCCCCCCTTGAGGGGGAGATGGCCGGCAGGCCAGAGGGGGGCGCGCAGACTCGACGTTGGCAATTGGCCCAGTCAAGATGACCGATTACAAAATCCTCATCGACGCCGAGACCCGGGCCTTCATCGAGCGGACCAGTTCCTATTATCCGCCGGATACGATCGACTACACGATTGCCGAACAGCGCGAGATCTATGACCGCATGTGCCGGGAGTTCTTTGCCGGCTATCCCGAGGGGGTGACAGCGGAAACCACCGCTATTGCGGGGCCGGCGTGCAATATCCCGATCCGCATCTACCGCAGCGCATCGCAGGCCACGGCAACGGTGCTCTATTGCCACGGCGGCGGTTTCATCCTTGGCGGGCTCGACAGCCATGACGACGTCTGTGCCGAGCTTTGCGGCCGCACCGGCTATGAGGTGGTCTCGGTCGACTACAGGCTGGCGCCGGAGCATCTGCATCCGGCCGCCTTCGACGACGCGATGAACGCCTTCGAATGGGCGGCAGCTTCCTATGCGCAACCGGTCCTGCTGTGTGGCGACAGCGCCGGCGGCAATCTCTGCGCGGCGGTCAGCCATGCCACGCGCGGCCACGCGAAGAGGCCGATCGGGCAGGTGCTGATCTATCCAGGGCTCGGCGGCGACCGTTCGCGCGGTTCCTATGTGAGGCACGCCGAAGCGCCGATGCTGACCACGCGCGACCTGGAATTCTACAAGCACATCCGTACCGGCGGCGTGGACCAGACCGGCGACATCACCTTGTATCCGCTCGCCGACGCCGATTTCGCCAACCTGCCGCCAACGGTGCTGATCACCGCCGAGTGCGACCCGCTGTCGTCGGACGGCGAGGCCTATCGCGACCGGATCGTTGCGGCCGGCGGGCGGGCCACTTGGCTGGAGGAGAAAGGGCTGGTGCACGGCTATCTCAGGGCGAGGCACACGGTCGGCCGCGCCCGCGCCAGCTTCACGCGCATCGTCGAGGCGGTGTCGGCGCTCGGCAAGGGGCGAGTGGATCTGGTGAGAGCTCCTCGCATGGGAATTGACAGAAGATGACCAAGCCAGCGTGTGCCGGAAATCCGTTCGGCCGGCCGGTCTGATCGCGCGGCTTATCCGCAATGCAATCCTGTCCCGAAATGCGGCTGTCCGGAGTTCAGGCCACCGAACGCGCCGCCGCCCGGCCGGCGCTGCGGCCGGAGAAGATGCAGCCTCCCAGGAACGTGCCTTCCAGCGCCGCATAGCCATGCACGCCGCCGCCGCCGAAACCGGCGGCTTCGCCGACCGCATAGAGGCCCTGAACCGGCTCGCCATCCGCTCTCAGCACGCGGCTTTCGAGGTCGGTCTGCAGGCCGCCCAGCGTCTTGCGGGTCAGGATGTTGAGGCGGACCGCGATCAGCGGGCCGTTGGCGGGATCGAGCATCTTGTGCGGCTTGGCCGTGCGGATCAGCCGGTCGCCGAGATAGGCCCGCGCACCGTGCAGCGCGGTGATCTGCATGTCCTTGGAAAAGGGATTGTCGAGCTGCCGGTCGCGGGCGCGGATCTCGCGCTCGACTTGCGCCACGTCGAGCAGCGGTTCACCGCCGGCCAGCTTGTTCATGCGCGCCACCAGATCGGGCAGTTCGGCCTCGATGATGAAATCCTCACCCTTGTCCATGAACGCTTTGACGGGCCCCGGAATGCCTGATGTGGCGCGGCCGAGCACCTGGCGCCAGCTCTTGCCGGTCAGGTCCGGGTTCTGCTCGGAGCCCGACAACGCGAACTCCTTCTGGATGATTTTTTTGGTCAGGATGAACCAGGAATAATCGAAGCCGGTGCTCATGATGTGGCTGAGCGTGCCGAGCGTATCGAAACCGGGGTAAAGCGGCACCGGCAGGCGCTTGCCGCGCGCGTCGAGCCACAGTGAGGACGGACCGGGCAGGATGCGGATCGCATGGTCGGTCCAGATCGGCGCCCAGTTCCTGATGCCCTCGACATAGTGCCACATGCGATCGCGGTTAATGACGCTGCCGCCGGCGTTTTCCGTGATCGCCAGCATGCGGCCGTCGACATGATCGGGCACGCCGGTGATCATGCGCCTGGGTGCCCCACCCAGCCGTTTGGGCCAGTTTTCCCGGACCAGCTGATGGTTGCCGCCGATGCCGCCGGAAGCGACGATCACGGCCTGCGCACGAAGCTCGAAATCACCTGATATCTCACGCGAGCTTTTGTGGCCGCGTTCCACGGTGCTCGGCTCGAGGATGTCACCTCGCACACCGGTCACGGCGTTGCCGGTCCGCGTCAGTTCGTTGACCCGATGACGGAATTTGAAGCAGATCAATCCGCGCTTCTCGGCCTCGCGTACGCGCAGCACGAAGGGCTCGAGCACGCCGGGACCGGTGCCCCAGGTGATGTGGAAGCGCGGCACGGAATTGCCATGGCCGATGGCATTGCCGCCGCCGCGCTCGGCCCAGCCGACCACGGGAAAGAATTTCATGCCGCGCTCGAGCAGCCAGGAGCGCTTCTCGCCGGCAGCGAAGCCGACATAGGCTTCCGCCCATTGGCGCGGCCAGTGATCCTCCGGCCGGTCGAAAGCGGCGGTGCCCAGCCAGTCCTCGAGCGCCAGCTCGTGCGAATCGCGGATGCGCATGCGCCGCTGCTCGGGCGAATCGACGAGGAACAGGCCGCCGAACGACCAGAAGGCCTGGCCCCCCAGCGACTGTTCCGGCTCCTGGTCGACGATGACGACCTTCTTGCCGGCCTCGGCCAGCTCCGCCGCGGCAACCAGCCCGGCAAGGCCGGCGCCGACAATGATCACATCCGCGTCGTCAGCCAATTCCCCCTCCCCTTAGCTGGCTAATGTATGGATCCCGAACCGGATTTATATCAATGCTGGTCAGACCGCCTCCCAGCCGTCCTTGCCCCCGGCGCGGAAGATGGCGTCGATGACCTTCTGGTTGAGCACGGATTCCTCCAGCGTGAAGACCCGCTCCTTGCCGCCCTGGGCCGCCCGCGCGAAGGTCTCGACCTCCAGCCGATACTGCTGCGTGCCGGGAAATCGGAACACCTGCGCCTCGGTGTGGTTCTGATTGTGCAGCTCGATGCGGTGGTGATCGTAGAGCCCGGCATTGAAGGGCGAGAACACCTCGATGAACCCGTTCTCGCCATGGAACACCATCACCTGGCGCGCGGCCATCTGGGTGGAGAGATAGAAGGACAGTTCGAAGTCGCCGAAATCGGCGCGGATCGAGGAATAGATGTCGGTGCCGAATTTTTTGTCGCGCTCGATCGTCGCTTGCACGCGCAGCGGTTCCTTGCCGGTGGAAAAGCGCGTCGACACGGTCGGGTAGACGCCGATGTCGGGCAGCGCGCCGCCGCCGAGATCGAGCTGGTTTCGCATGTTGTTGGGGTCGACATTGTAATAGGAAAACGCGCCCTGGACGTGGCGCAGCCGGCCGATGGCGCCGCTGGCGATGAGGTCGCGCACCTTGATCCATTGCGGGTGGTAGACGACCATGAAGGCTTCGCAGACCAGCACCTTCTTCTGGTCGCGCAGCTTGATCAGCGGCGGGATGTCCTTGGCGTCGAGCGCCAACGGCTTTTCGACCAGCACATGTTTTCCCGCCTGGATGGCCTTGGCCGTCCATTCGACATGCTGCGATGTCGGCAGCGGGATATACACGCCGTCAACCTCCCTCGAGGCGAGCAACTCCTCATAGGAACCGAAAGCATGCGGCGCGCCGAAGCGGTCGGCCAGCGCACGAGCCTTCGAGTGATCGCGGCTGGCGATGGCGGACAGCACGCCATTCTCCGCCTCCACGATCGCCGGCAAAAGCTGCTCGCGGCCGATCTTGGCCGTCGACAATACACCCCATCGGAACATCAGGCTTCTCCATGTCGATTATGTCGATGGAGGTGTGCCCTAATTCAGGGAAAAAGCCAATCTGCGCCGCCGTCATCTGCGCTGCATCGCTTCGTTTCTTGCTTCGCCTCGGCATGACCAACTCGCCAAGGCTAACTCCTCTTTCCCGTCAGCGTCATGTCGAAGTCGACGACATTGGAATAGAGCGGCGTGCCAACATCCATGCCGTAGCGCGACCGCAGCACCTTGCCGGTGACGTGGAATTTGATCGTGCCGGACTTGAGGCTGTCGAGCTCGGCGGTGAACTTTTCCGCAAACGTCTTGCCGCGCGCCGTCAGCCGGCCGGTGACGAGGGCCGTCCTATCGCCGGTGCGGGTCACGCTGGTCGAGCGGAACTGGATTTCGGGGCTGTTGGCCGCGTCGAACACCGCGTCGGAGCGCAGGAAGGCGTCGATGCGGCCCTGGCCGGTGCCGACGCTTTCGGGAAAGATGGTGAGGTCGACCTTCGAGCGCCCGACATCGCTGTTGTCGATGCGGATCGTTCCCTTGAAGCGGGCGAAGGAGCCATCGAACCCGCCGCCGCCGGCCTTGCCGATGGTGAAGCGGATCGAGGAGGCAGCCTGGCTGATCGTATAGCTGCCGGCGGCATCGCCAAGGACAACTGCTGCCCAGGCGGGCAAGGCAAGGCAAGTGGCAAGGACCGCCGATCCGAGGATGCGCGCATACATGAGATTATTTCCTTTTTGGAGGCAACGCTCTTCGCGCCTCGCTTACAAACGAGGCCAAAACCCGTTCTATTCCCGGCCTGAGGAAGGCGTGACGATGCGCGCGAGCACATCGTCCTTCAGCCGGAAATGATGGCGCAATGCCGCTGCGACATGCAGCGCCACGAGCGCGGCGGCGGCATAGGCGAGATACCAGTGCGCAGCCGCCCAGAAATTTTCGGCGGCGTCGGATTCGGCAAGCGGCAGATTGGGCATCACGAACAGGTTGAACGGCATGCTGGGGATCTCCAGCGTCGAGACCGAGACCAGCGCCCAGCCGGACAGAGGCAGAGCAAGCTGGAAAGCGTAAAGCGCCAGATGAGCGAGCGGCGCCGCCCGGCGCTCCAAGGTTCCGACCGAGGAAGGCAAGGCCGGCGCCGCATTGCCGAGCCGCCAGGCGATGCGCAGGATGACAAGGCCGAGCAGCAGGAATCCCAGCGACTTGTGCAACTGGATGAGCTCGAAAGCCGCGCGCTGGCTGCTGATGCGGACCATCACGAAACCGAGTGCGAACTGGCCGATGAAGACCAGCCCGATCAGCCAGTGAAGCAGGATTGCCGCCCAGCCGTAGCGGGTCGGGGTATTTATGATCGAAGCTCGCATGGAAGGCGAACGAATGCCGCGTCGGCTTTCTTCCACCCTCCCTACAAGGGAGAGGAGAGCCTATCCGCTCACCTTGAAGAAATCGACAAAAGCCCTGAGCGCCGGACGCATCTGGCGGCGGCTCGGATAGTAGACGAAGAAACCGTCGAAGGATGGACACCAATCCTCCAGCACGCGAACGAGCCGGCCATCGCGGAGCGGCCCGCGGACATAATCCTCGAAGACGAAGGCAAGCCCGGTCCCGTCGACCGCCGCCTGGGCGATCAGTTGGTCTTCGTCGAGAATCAACGGTCCCTCGACCGCCAACTCGATCTCCTCGCCATCCTTGGCGAATTCCCAGCGATAGAGAATACCGCTGGAGAAGCGGAAGCGGATGCAGCGATGGTCGGACAAGTCACGCGGATGGCGCGGCCTGGGCATGGTGTCGAAATAGGAGGGAGCACCGACCACGGCGCCGCGGATATCGGGCCCGATGCGCACCGCGATCATGTCGCGTTGCAGGCTTTCGCCAAGCCGCACGCCGGCATCGAAACCGCCTTCCACCACGTCGGTGAAGCGGTCCTCGATGACGATCTCCAGTACGATATCGGGATAGGCTGATGCAAAGGCGCCGAGCCGTGGCGTCAGCACCAGGTGTGCTGCCGTGCGCGGCACGCTGAGCCGCAGATTGCCGGCCGGCCGGTCGCGCGCTTCGACCGCCGTCTCCAGCGCCAGATCGATCTCCGACAGGGCCGGCCGCAATCGTTCCAGCAACCGCGCGCCCTCTTCGGTCGGGGCAACGCTGCGGGTGCTGCGTGCCAACAGCCGCACGCCAAGCCGCGCCTCAAGGCTGGATACGGCATGGCTGACCGCCGACGGCGCGATCGCCAGTTCCCTGGCCGCGCCGCGAAAGCTGCCGCATTGGGCAACAGTTGCCAGCACCGCAAGCTGTGAAAGATGTGCTCGGTTCATTGATCTATTTTCTCGAATGCCCCGTGCACATATGAGCCGATTATCGAACATAAGGCAAGGCGCTATCTCCTGAGCATCGCAACAAGGAGACGCGTGATGAAAACCCGCAAACTCGGTACTGAACTGGAAGTTTTCCCGGTCGGCCTCGGCTGCATGGGCATGAGCTTTGGCTATGGCGGCCAGCCGGAAGCCGAGGCGATCGCCACCTTGCATCGCGCCGTCGAGATCGGCGTCAATTTCTTCGACACGGCGGAGGTCTACGGGCCCTACGAGAACGAGATCCTGCTCGGCAAGGCGCTGAAGCCGGTGCGCGAGAAGGTGACGATCGCCACCAAATTCGGCTTCAAGATCCTGGAGGAAGGCACCGGCACCGATCGGATGGCGGGTGTCGACAGCCGCCCCGAGCACGTCAAGGCCGTCGCCGAGGCGTCGCTGAAGCGGTTGGGCACCGATGTCATCGATCTCTACTACCAGCACCGCGTCGACCCGAACGTGCCGATCGAGGATACGGTCGGCGCCATGGCCGAGCTGGTGCGCGAAGGCAAGGTGCGCGCGCTCGGCCTTTCGGAAGCGAGTGCCGCCACCATCCGCCGGGCGCATGCGGTGCATCCGATCGCGGCCGTGCAGAGCGAATACTCGCTGTGGAGCCGTGACCCCGAGGACGATGTGTTCGCCGTCTGCCGCGAACTCGGCATCGGCTTCGTTCCCTACAGCCCGCTCGGCCGTGGCCTGCTCACCGGCACGATCGCCAAGCCGGAAACGCTTGATGACAACGATTGGCGCCGTACCTTGCCGCGCTTCCAGGCCGACGCCATGGAAGCCAATGCCAAGGTTGTCGCTACGCTGGAGAAGCTGGCGACCGAAAAGGGGGTGACCTCGGCGCAACTGGCGCTGGCCTGGGTGCTGCACCAGGGCGATTTCATCGTGCCGATCCCCGGCGCGCGGAAAATCCGCCATCTCGAGCAGAACACGGCGGCGGCGGCGATCGAGCTGAGCACGGCGGAGGTTGCGGCGATCGGCGATGCCCTGTCGCCCGACAAGGTCATGGGCAAGCGCTACACCGAGGAATTGCTGGCGTTGGTGAATGGGTGAGGAGTCTCGGCGCCTTTGGCTGAGGCGTTGGTGCGAGACGCCCCCCTCTGCCCTGCCGGGCAGAGGGGGATGCCTCGCTCAGACATTCTTGATCTGTGCGCCCCTACCACGGCACTACCGTGATCTCCGGCCAGTTCGCCTTGGCTCGTGCCCCCTTCACCTCATGCGTTCGCCGATTGTCCATTACCCGGTTCGGCGTGATGCGGAACGAGAAGACGTCGTCGAGACCGAACGGCGCCACAAGTTCCAGTTGACCATCCGCGTCGTATCGCAGCCCGACCGCATGCGTCTTCGACGCAAAGAACCGGACCGACTCGCTCGAACTCGTGTAACGCGGACAGGGCCGCCCGAACTTCTGCGGGTACCACAAATGCACCCGCGCCTGGTTGCGCACCTCGACCGGCAGGGGCAGCCTTGGAAGTGCTTCGCCGCCCGGCGGATGACGGCGTCTTCGGCCTCGTAGGACAGGTCGCTGTCGTCGAAATAGAACAGGTCGACATCCTTGATGCCATAACCCGACGGCTTCCCCGTCAGATGGTTCCAGACCGAGTTGTAGAGCACGCCGGAGACCACCAGCCAGTCGGGCAGAGCAAGGCGACGTGCCCGAGCCAGAGCGTCATGGAGCAAGACGTCCTTCGACACGACATCGAGAAACGCAGCACGCTGTGTTTCGAACGGGAGCCCGGAATAGCGCAGATGGTCCATCGCCCTTTGGAGGGCGATTCGCCACGTTCCCGCAATCCCGGAAAGAGGCTATGCCCTGAGCACGCCTCCGGTCTGCTTGCCGACATTCTCGACGATGCGCTTGGCCAGAGCCTCGAAATCCTCGTCGGTCAGCGTCTTCTCGACCGGCTGGATCGACACTTCGATGGCGATGGACTTCTTGCCCTCGCCCAGTGACGCACCCTCGAAAACATCAAAGACCGAGACGCCGGTGACCAGCTTCTTGTCCGCGGCGAGCGCCGCGCGTACCAGCGTGCCGGCCTCGACCGCCTTGTCGACGACGAAGGCGAAGTCGCGCTTCACCGCCTGGAAGGCGGAGAGATCCAGCCTGGGCTTGGTTTTCGTCGGCTTTGCCTTGGGCTCGGGCACGGCATCGACATACACTTCGAAGCCGCAGAGCGGGCCGGAGACGTCGAGGCCTTCCAGCGTTTTGGGATGAAATTCACCGAACGTGCCGAGCACCGTCTTCGGTCCGAGCTTGATCGTTCCGGAGCGACCAGGATGGTACCAGGACGGGCCGCCGGCCTCGATCTGCAGCCGCTCGACCGGCGCGCCGCAGGCTTCCAGTGCGGCGATGGCATCAGCCTTGGCGTCGAACACGCCGACCGGACCGGAATTGCCAGCCCAGTTGCGGCCGGAACCGTCGAGCTTGGCGGTGCCGCGCCGCACGCCGGCGGCGACGCGCCGTTGCTGGTCGGCGCCGTCGCCCTCATAGGTGCCGGAGACCTCGAACAACGCCACGTCGCCAATGCCCTTGTCGGCATTGCGCTGGGCGGCTGCGATCAGGCCGGGCAGCAGCGAGGGCCGCATGTCGGACATGTCGGCGGCGATCGGGTTGGCGAGCTTGAGCGACGCCTGCCCGCGGCCGAACAGTTCGGCGTGCCTGGCGGGGATGAACGACCAGGTGACCGCCTCCATCATGCCGCGCACGGCCAGCGCCCGCTTGGCCGCGCGAGTGCGGATCTGCAGCGTCGTCAGGATCTTGCCGTTAACCGCGTCATGCGCACCGAGCGGCTGCGAAGCGATGTTGTCGACGCCATGGATGCGCATTACCTCCTCGACCAGGTCGGCCTTGCCGTCGACATCGGGGCGCCAGGACGGCACTGCGATATTGACGACATCGCCCGAGCCCTCAGGCTTGAAGCCGAGACGCGTGAGAATATCGAGGCTTTCCGCCGTCGGCACTTCTATGCCGGTCAGCCGCTTCACTTCCGACAGCGGGAAGGAGACGATCTTGGGCTGATGGCCGGCATAGCCGGCCACCTCGATTTCCGTCGGCGTGCCGCCGCAGAAATCGAGCACCAGCCGGGTCGCGAGCTCAACGCCCGGCACCATGAATTCGGGGTCGACCCCGCGCTCGAAACGATAGCGGGCATCGGTGATGATGCCGAGCGCACGCCCGGTGCGGGCCGTGGTGATCGGGTCCCAGAGTGCGGATTCGATCAGCACGTCGGTCGTGTTCTCGTCGCAGCCGGAACGCTCGCCGCCCATGATGCCGGCGATCGATTCCACGCCATTGTCATCGGCGATGACGCACATCTCCGGCGTCAACGTGTATTCGCGGCCGTCGAGCGCCAGTACCTTTTCGCCATCCCTGGCGCGGCGTACGACGAGATTGCCGGCGACCTTGCCTGCATCGAAGACATGCAGCGGGCGGCCACGATCGAAGGTGACGTAGTTGGTGATGTCGACCAGCGCGCTGATGGGCCTGAGGCCAATGGCGATCAGCCGCTGCTGGAGCCATTTCGGCGAGGGACCGTTCTTGACGCCCTTGACCAGGTTGAGCGCGAAGCCGGGGCAGAGTTCCGGCGCTTCGATCGTCACCTTGACGGGGCACATTCCATTGCCGACATGCGGCATGATTGCGCCGCCGACGAGGCGGCCGAGACCGCTCGCCGCGAGATCCCGGGCGATGCCGTAGACGCTGGTGGCATCCGGTCGGTTGGGCGTCAGATTGATCTCGATGACCGGATCGTCGAGATGGGCATAAGCGGCGAAGCTGGTGCCGACCGGCGCATCCTCGGGCAGGTCGATGATGCCGTCGTGCTCGTCGGAAAGCTCCAGCTCGCGCTCGGAACACATCATGCCGTGGCTTTCGACGCCCCGGATTTTGCCGACCGTCAGCGTCACGTCGATGCCGGGCACATAGGTGCCGGGCGCGGCGAAGGCGCCGATCAGGCCCGCGCGTGCATTGGGGGCGCCGCACACGACCTGCACCGGCGGCTTGCCGTCGCCGGTGTCGACGGTCAGCACCCGCAGCCGGTCGGCGTCGGGATGCTGCACCGCCGTCAACACCCTGGCGATGACAAAGGGCTTCAGGCTCGCCTTGTCGTCGACATGCTCGACCTCGAGGCCGATCGAGGTCAGCCGCTCGACGATCTCATCGAGCGAAGCATCGGTCTCGAGGTGATCCTTGAGCCAGGAGAGGGTGAATTTCATGATGCTGTTCCGTAATGTATCGCAGCAGGAAGGGTCTTGGCTCTCACGCGCTCAAGCCTCCGAACAAGGTCGGCATGTCGAGCGGCCGGAAACCGTAATGCGACAGCCAGCGCACATCGGCATCGAAGAAGGCGCGCAGGTCCGGCATGCCGTATTTCAGCATGGCGATGCGGTCGATGCCCATGCCCCAGGCAAAGCCCTGGTACTCGTCCGGATCGAGCCCACCGGCCCTCAGCACGTTGGGGTGCACCATGCCGCAGCCGAGGATCTCCATCCAGTCGGAGCCTTCGCCGAAGCGCACCTCGCCGGGCCGCG
The DNA here is from genome assembly GCF_006442295.1 of Mesorhizobium sp. B2-3-2. Classification (NCBI taxonomy): domain Bacteria; kingdom Pseudomonadati; phylum Pseudomonadota; class Alphaproteobacteria; order Hyphomicrobiales; family Phyllobacteriaceae; genus Mesorhizobium; species Mesorhizobium sp. B2-3-2. The sequence goes on from NZ_VFWA01000003.1 coordinate 490,372, forward strand.
AGCGGTCGCATTGGATATCGACCTCGAGGCTTGGCTCGGTGAACGGGAAGAAGGACGGCCGGAAGCGCATTTTGACCGACGGCACCTCGAAGAAGGCCTTGCAGAACTCTTCCAGCACCCATTTCATGTTGGCGACGTTGGCCGATTTGTCGATCACCAGCCCTTCGACCTGATGGAACATCGGCGAGTGGGTGGCGTCGGAATCCTGCCGATAGGTCTTGCCCGGAATGACGATGCGGATCGGCGGCTTCTGCTTCTCCATGGTGCGGATCTGCACCGGCGAGGTGTGGGTACGCAACAGCTTGCGCTCGCCCTTCTCGTCCGGCTGGAAGAAGAAGGTGTCGTGCATCTCGCGCGCCGGATGGCCTTCCGGGAAATTCAACGCGGTGAAATTGTAATAGTCGGTCTCGATGTCGGGCCCTTCGGCGATGGCGAAGCCGAGATCGCCGAAGATCGCCGCGATTTCGTCGATGACCTGGCTGATCGGATGGATGCGGCCGCGCTCGGCCGGCGACTGCCGCACCGGCAGTGTCACGTCGACCTTTTCGGCGGCGAGCCGGGCGGTGATGGCGATATCCCTGAGTTCCGCCTTGCGCGCGGTGAGCGCCTCGGTGACACGGTTCTTGAGGCCGTTGATGGCGGGGCCTTTGACCTGGCGCTCCTCGGCGCTCATCGAGCCGAGCGTCTTCAGCATTTCCGAGATCGATCCCTTCTTGCCCAGCGCCGCGACGCGCACGGCTTCTATCGCGGCCTCATCAGCAGCCGACGCTATGTCGGCGAGCAGCGAAGCTTCCAGGGTTTCAAGATTTCCAGCGGTGGCGTTCACGGCGAAACTCTCTCGATCGGGCAACCCACCATCACCGGGCGTGTCACCAATTTGGTTACATCAGGCATAAGAAAAAAACCCGCGCCAGCCGTGCCAGCGCGGGTTCCCCAAATCAGAATTTCGAATGCTTGGGAAGCGCTGGTCCTAGGCGACAGCGCTTTCAAAAGCATTCGGGGTGGTGTTCTTGAGGTACTCAAGAGCAACCTTGGCCTTGGCGACGAGCGCGGCGAAAGCCTGCGGCTCGTGGATGGCCATGTCCGACAGGATCTTGCGATCGATCTCGATGCCAGCCTTGTTGAGGCCGTCGATGAAACGGCCATAGGTCAGGCCGTGCTCGTGGGTCGCGGCGTTGATGCGCTGGATCCACAGGGCGCGGAACGAGCGCTTGCGGTTCTTGCGGTCGCGGTAAGCGTACTGCAACGACTTTTCCACCGCCTGCTTTGCGATGCGGATGGTGTTCTTGCGGCGGCCGTAGAAGCCTTTCGCGGCTTTCAGGACCTTCTTGTGCTTGGCGTGCGAGGTGACGCCTCTTTTTACGCGTGCCATGTCATGATCTCCTTAAAAGCAATTCCAGGAAAAGTGCCTTGCGGTTTTCCGTTCGGAATTGCGTAAAACAAATTCGTGTTCGGCCGAATGCTCAGAGGCCGTTCGGCAGAAAATTCTTGATGACCTTCTTGCCATCCGGTTCAGCCAGAACCATCGTGCCGCGGGCATTTCGAATGAACTTGTTGGAACGCTTGATCATGCCGTGACGCTTGCCGGCCGCAGCCGACAGGACTTTACCCGTACCGGTGATCTTGAACCGCTTCTTGGCGGCCGATTTGGTCTTCATCTTGGGCATTTTGCTACTCCGTTTCTATGAGGTCCCTGTCGTGCCTGCGGCACTTCACGCCTCTTGTTTTGTTCGCTTCGGGCCGACCAAAGCCCGAAAAGCAAATGAAACCGCCACGGCATGCCCTGCCGGGCGGTTTTCTTGGAACGGCGGTCCTATACGTCAAAGCAGGCGGCTGTGCAACACCCCCCGCACCACACCCCCGCGCCGCGCTTTACCGACGCCGGGATGCGTCGCTCGGTCCTCGATCAGGGGAGCGTAAACAACACCGGCAGCATACCCGACTGCTGGGCGCCGTCGATCAGTTCGAAGGCTGGCAGCGCGATGAGGAATACCAGGCCGTCGAGAAGTGTGTTCAACAGCAGACGCGGCTTGAAGTTGCCGGTGTCGCCCTCCTGGTAGAGGGAAAGCTTCGGGAAAAAGCGCGGCACTCTTGCCAGATAGGCCTGATAGGGCGCGCCGAGCGCTTCCTTGAGGAATTTCTCCTCGCGCAGGATGACGATATGGAAGGCGCCCGCACACAGGACAGCGAACAGAATGATGCCGGAAAACGAGCCGATCTGCGCGCCGACGCCGGCCGCGGCCACGGTCGAGAACACATAGAGCGGGTTGCGGGTGATCGAATAGGGCCCGCCCGTCACCACTTCGGAAGATTTGCGCCCACCTATGTAGAGTGTTGACCAAAGGCGCCCGACGATGCCCAGGAAAATCAGCAGCACGCCGAACATCTCGATCGTTTCATGCATCGCCGTGTCGGGCGGGAAGGTCGATTGCCCGAACAGCAGGGCTGCGAAGAGCACCACCACGAGCACGGCAAGCACCAGCCTGCGGGTGCGCTGGTAGCTACCCAGCCCGTATTTGAGTTTTTTGTCCAAGGGAGGAATCCGATCGTCGAAGAGCTTTGCCGGCGATCGCAGCTTTGAGCCAAGAAATAAGGCGTCCCGCCGATCGCCGGGACGCCCTGTAGCACAATTCAGGCGGATTTAGAGCGCGATGTCCGAGCCTGACGTCATCGTGATCTAGCGCGGCGCCAGCACCATCATCATCTGGCGGCCTTCGAGCTTCGGCTCCGCTTCCACCTTGGCGATGGTAGCCACTTCCTCGCGCACCTTGTTCAGAAGCTGCATGCCGAGCTCCATATGCGCCATCTCGCGGCCGCGGAAGCGCAATGTCAGCTTGACCTTGTCGCCTTCCTCGAAGAAGCGGCGCACCGCCTTCATCTTGGTCTCATAGTCGTGGCTGTCGATGTTGGGGCGCATCTTGATCTCCTTGATCTCGATGACCTTCTGGTTCTTGCGCGCCTCGGCCGCCTTCTTCTGGTTGGCGTATTTCAACTTGCCGAGATCGAGGATTTTTACGACGGGCGGCTGCGCGTTGGGCGATATCTCGACGAGATCGAGCCCTGCCTCTTCGGCGAGCAGCAATGCGTCGTTGATGGAAACATCGCCACGGTTTTGGCCTTCGGCGTCGATAAGCTGGACCCGGGGAACCCGGATGTCACGATTGGAGCGCGGCCCATCCTTGGTCGGCGCCGCTGCTTTGAAAGGTCTGCGAATGGTCGTGGTCTCCTTGGCCGTTTCGTTCTGGATTTGCAGGTCTTGATATGTGGACGCGCCAATGTGGGGAGCGCGCGGGCGGAGTCAATAGCACAGCATTGACAGAAAATCACCTGATCGCTGCCTGCACCAAACAAAGAAAGATCGCGAGCACTTTTCGCCACGCCACAGGCTGTGTCACAAGACCCTGCGCCGAACGACGGCGCGAGGAAAAAGCCATGACTGCCCCTGTCTTTCTGGATGTCGACGGATCGAACATCGCGGTGCGCCATATTGCGGGCGCGACGCCTGGCGTCGTCTGGCTCGGCGGCTACAAGTCGGACATGATGGGCACGAAGGCTGAAACGCTATCGGATTGGGCGGCAAAAGAAGGCCGCGCCTTCCTGCGTCATGACTATTCCGGACACGGCGAATCCGGCGGCGCCTTTGCCGACGGCACGATCTCGAAATGGCTTTCGCAAAGCCTGGCCGTGTTCCGGCATTTCGCCAGCGGCAGCCAGATCCTGGTCGGCTCGTCGATGGGCGCCTGGATCGCGCTGCGCATGGTGCAGGAATTGCGCAAGGCAGGCGAGGCAAGCGTCGTCGGCCTGGTGCTTCTGGCGCCGGCGCCGGATTTTACCGCGGAACTGGTCGAACCGGCGCTGACCAAGGCGCAGAAGCGCGACCTTGCCAAAAAAGGCTTCTTCGAGGAGCCGTCGGACTATTCCACCGAGCCCTACATCTACACGCGCGCCCTGATCGAGGATGGGCGCGACAACCTGGTCATGACCGGCCCGCTCGACACGCATTGCCCCGTCCACATCGTGCAGGGGCTGGCCGATCGGGACGTGCCGTCGAGCCATGCGCTGAAGCTGGTCAGCCTGCTGCCGGCCGACGATGTGACGCTGTCGCTGATCCCCGACGGCGACCACCGGCTGTCGCGGCCGCAGGATCTCGACATGCTGGTGCGGGCGGTCGGCGACATGGCCGGGCGGGGCAAGTGACGATGCGCCTTTCCATCCCGGTCTCAGCTTTTGTCGCGGCCATCGTCGGTTTCGGCGGCACGCTGGCCATCGTCATTGCCGCCGCCCACGCGGTCGGCGCGACGCAAATTCAGACGGCGAGCTGGGTGACCACCATCTGCCTGGCCATGGCGGTAGAAAGCCTGTGGCTGTCCTGGCGAACGAAGATGCCCGTCATCACCGCCTGGTCGACGCCGGGCCTGGCGCTGATGGCGGCGTCGAGCGGCTTTTCGATCGGCGAGGCCGTCGCCGCCTTCATCGTTACCGCCATTCTTTTGGTCGCCACCGGGCTGTTTCGGCCGTTGACGAAACTGATCTCGGGGATACCGCCCTCGGTCGCTTCAGGAATGCTGGCCGGCATTGTCGTCACCTTCGCCCTCAACGCGGTCAAGACTGTTCCCGTCGACCCCTGGCTGATCCTGCCGTTGATCGCTGCCTTCTTCGTCATCCGCCTGTTCAATCCGGCGCTGTCGGTGCTGGCAGTGCTGGTCGGCGGCGGGCTCGCCGCGTTTCTCACCGGCCGCGTCGGCGGTTTGCCCACTCCTGAACTGTCGACGCTCACTGTGATTGCGCCTGTGTTCACCGGCAAGGCGATAATCGGCCTGGCAGTGCCGCTCTACCTGGTCACCATGGCTTCGCAGAACCTGTCGGGCCTCGCCGTGCTGCGCGCCGCCGGCTACCATCCGGAACCCGGTCCGCTGATCGGCATCACCGGCCTGTTTTCGCTGCTTTCGGCGCCGTTCGGCGGCTCGACCACCAATCTGGCGGCAATTTCGGCGGCTATCTGCACCGGGCTCGACGTTCATCCCGATCCCGCCGAGCGCTGGAAGACAGGGCCGTTCTATGCGCTTGCCTACCTGATCTTCGCGATTTTCGGCGCTTCTCTGGTGGCGATCTTCGCCGTCCTGCCGCAGAGCCTGATCGTGCTGGTTGCGGGTCTTGCGCTGATGGCCTCGCTGGCCAACGCGCTGGCGATCGCGCTCAGGGACGAAAGCGAGCGCATGGCCGCCACCGTCACTTTTGTCGTCACCGCCTCCGGGCTGACCTTGTTCGGCGTCGGCGCCGCATTCTGGGGACTGATTGCCGGGCTGGTCGTGCTTTTCCTCGATATGCTCAAAAAGCGATAATCATTTCAGCAGCTTGTCCGGTTTTAGCCGACATTGTCTTGAATCGCCGTTTTTGCCTTCCCATTTCGATTCCACGCAGCCGGTCCTGGCTGTCTCCAACCGAAGGAATGGGAGAAAATGAACACATCTGCATTGATCCGCCCGGCCTGGACGCCGGCAACCATCGCGTTGATGGTGATCGGCTTCATGGTGTTCTGGCCGCTCGGCTTCGCCATGCTCGCCTACATCATCTGGGGCGACCGGCTCGAGGGCTTCAAGCGTGACGTCAACCGCGCGACCGACGGCATCTTCGCCGGCTGCCGCCGCGGTTCCGACAAAGCCGCGCGCTGGGGCCACGGCTCCGCCCGCACCGGCAACGTCGCGTTCGATGACTGGCGCGAAAAGGAGCTTGAGCGCCTGGCAGAGGAACGCCGCAAGCTCGACGAGATGCTGACCGAGTTCGACGACTACGCCCGCGAATTGCGTCGCGCCAAGGATCAGGACGAGTTCGATCGCTTCATGGCCAACCGCAACAAGTCGACCGCGCCGGCGAAATCCGACCCAAGCACCGGCACGGCCCCCACCAAGCGCGGCAAGGGCTCGAACCTGCTTGACGACTGAAGCCCGGCGCATGTCTCCGAGAACCGGAACCGATTTTCGGAGAGGGTCGCGCGCCACTTTTAAGTGCTACACTGTCGCTTGTGCGTCCCACAGGACGCGTGGCGCGGCAGGGCAGAGCTGATTGCAAAAAAACGGCGCCGCGCGAGCGGCGCCGTTGCTTTTTTGTTCTATTCGTTTTTCTCGAATCGCGTATCGTCCGGCCATGACCCTCGGATTCTTCCGCAATCTGACGAAGCCCAAGCCTGTCGTGGAGCGCGAATATTGCGTCGCCGGCCGCACGCTGCCGCTCAAGATCGTCGAGAGCGACAGGGCGCGCCGTCTGACGCTGCGCATCGATTCCGGCGGCCAGGGTCTGCGTATCACCGTGCCGCCGGGCCTGCGTCGCGGCGAGGTGGAGCGGTTCCTCGACCGTCATCAGGACTGGCTGGAGCAGCGGCTGGCCAAGGTGCCGACGCGGCCGCAGGTACGGCCGGGCATCAAGATACCCGTACGCGGCGTGCCGCATCGCATCGTCCATGAACCGTCAAAGCGCGGCACCGTCACCGTGTCGCGCGACGAGCGCGGCCCGCTGCTGGTCGTGCATGGCGAGCGCATCCACCTGCCGCGCCGCATCGCCGATTTTTTGAAACGCGAGGCCAAGAAGGAGATCGAGAAGCTGGTGGCCAGGCACACCGAGGCGCTTGGCAAGCGCGCCAAGGCGATCCGCTACAAGGACACGTCCAGCCGCTGGGGCTCGTGCACCTCCGAAGGCAATTTGTCCTTTTCCTGGCGCATCATGATGGCGCCGCCGCCCGTCATCAACTACCTCGTCGCGCATGAAGTGGCGCATCTGAAAGAGATGAACCACGGCCCGAAATTCTGGAAATTGTGCGAAAAGCTCTGCCCCGACACCGACCGCTGCAAGGACTGGCTGAAGCGCAATGGCGGCGCCCTGCAGGCGATTGTGTTTGAATAGAATAACGCGTCGCTCAGAGGCGGCCGTCGATTAAATGGCTAGGTAGCGTTCCTTCGCCCCCCGCTGCCCTGCCGGGCATCTACCAGGGCGCAAATCGCTCAATCGTCATTCGCCGCATTCAGCTCCTCCGGCCGCAGCCCCTCTTCGGCGTGATGCGGCCAGGGCAAAAAATTCCGGTCGAATGCGTCGCCGCCGAAATAGTCGAGCGCCCGATGCGCCTCGGCGCCGTTGAAGGCGGCCTTCTCCATCAGATGCGCAATCACTTCGCGCGCCTGCGCGATCTTCTGCCTGAGTTCGGCAACGGTTCTGTCGGCCATGATGTTCTCCCGCCTTGCATGCTTCCCATGAATAGGTAGCGCCTTTGGCCTTGCCGGCAAACAGCATGCTTTTTCTCGACTCTGCCTCGATTTCATGCCAATTCCCGCGCCATGGCACTCGACATCAAGATCTGCGGCTTGAAGACCGACCAGGCAATGGCCGCGGCGCTGGCCGGCGGCGCCAGCCATGTCGGCTTCATTTTCTTTGCCAAGAGCCCGCGTTACGTCGAACCCGCCGAAGCCGGGCGGCTGCGCGAAGCCGCCCGCGGCAAGGCTTTGGCGGTTGCCGTTACCGTCGACGCCAATGATGCCATCCTGGACGAGATCATCGACCGCGTGCGCCCGGACATGCTGCAGCTCCATGGTTCGGAAACGCCAGAGCGCGTGGCCGAACTGAAAGCCCGCTATGGCCTGGCGGTCATGAAAGCGCTGCCGCTCAGCGAAGCCGCCGATCTCGAGCGCATCAAACCGTTTGTCGGGGTCGCGGACCGGTTCCTGTTCGACGCTAAGCCGCCGAAGGGGTCCGAACTGCCGGGCGGCAATGGCGTTGCGTTCGACTGGCGCATCCTGGCCGGCCTTGACGCCGGGCTCGATTACATGCTTTCCGGTGGGCTCAACGCCGCCAATATCGGCGATGCCCTTCGGCTTGCCAGCCCGCCCGGAATTGATATTTCCTCCGGCGTGGAAAGCGCGCCGGGCGTCAAGGATCCGGCGCTGATCGAGCAGTTTTTCCGGGCCGTCAAGGCAGCGCGAGACGACCGCGCCGCCTGACCGGCTCAAACCCGAGCATGTCCCGGAAAGTGGAACCGGTTTTCGACAAGACATGCTCAACTAAAATCGAGATGCCAGGAGATCGGCGATGAACAAGCCGGCGACACCCAATTCCTTCCGTACGGGACCCGACGAACAGGGCATGTTCGGCATTTTCGGGGGTCGTTTCGTTGCCGAAACGCTGATGCCGTTGATCCTCGACCTCGAACGGCACTGGAACGAGGTCAAGAACGATCCGGATTTCAGGGCTGAGCTCACCGATCTTTCGACCCATTATGCTGGACGGCCGTCGAAGCTTTATTTCGCCGAGGGCCTGACGAAACATCTTCGTGAGGTTTCCTCCGCGAAGGGCCTCGGGGGCGGCGCAAAGGTTTATTTCAAGCGCGAGGACCTGAACCATACCGGTTCGCACAAGATCAACAATTGCCTCGGCCAGATCCTGCTGGCCAAGCGCATGGGCAAGACGCGCATCATCGCCGAGACCGGAGCCGGCCAGCACGGCGTGGCGTCGGCCACCGTCGCTGCCCGTTTCGGCTTTCCCTGCGTCGTCTATATGGGTGCCACCGACGTTGCCCGCCAAAGCCCCAACGTGTTCCGCATGAAGCTGCTCGGCGCCGAAGTGCGGCCGGTGACCGCCGGCCACGGCACGCTGAAGGACGCCATGAACGAAGCCCTTCGTGATTGGGTGACCAATGTCGAGGACACTTATTACCTGATCGGCACCGCGGCCGGCCCGCACCCCTATCCGGAGCTGGTGCGGGACTTCCAGTCGGTGATCGGTTCGGAGGCGCGCGCGCAGATCCTCGAGCAGGAGGGCCGGCTGCCCGACACCATCATTGCCGCCGTCGGTGGCGGTTCCAATGCTATCGGCCTGTTCCATCCGTTCCTCGACGACAAGGATGTCCGCATCATCGGCATCGAGGCTGGCGGGCGTGGCCTCGACGGCGTCGAACACTGCGCCTCGATGAATGCCGGCGCGCCGGGCGTGCTGCATGGCAACCGCACCTATCTCCTGCAAAATGCCGACGGCCAGATCATGGACGGCCATTCGATCTCGGCCGGCCTGGACTATCCCGGCGTCGGGCCGGAGCATTCCTGGCTGCGCGATTCTGGCCGCGTCGAATATGTGCCGATCCTCGACGACGAAGCGCTGGAGGCCTTCAAGCTGACCACGCGCGTCGAAGGCATCATCCCGGCGCTCGAATCGGCGCACGCCATCGCCCATGCGGTGAAGATCGTGCCCGCCATGGACAAGGACCAGATCGTCATCGTCAACCTGTCCGGCCGCGGCGACAAGGACGTGCATACGGTTGCCTCGATGCTGGGCATGGAGATCTAGGCCCGTTGGACAGTTTCGATTTGGGAGTTGATTATGAGCAAAATTCGTCCAAAGGGCCAGACATGACCACCCGCATCGACCGACGCATGGCGAAGCTCAGGAACGAAGGCCGCCCGGCGCTCGTCACCTATTTCATGGGCGGCGACCCGGACTATCAGACGTCGCTGTCGATCATGAAGGCGCTGCCAACGGCCGGCGCGGACATTATCGAACTCGGCATGCCGTTCTCCGATCCGATGGCCGATGGCCCGGCGATCCAGGCCGCGGGCTTGCGGGCGCTGAAAGGCGGCCAGACGCTGGTCAAGACGCTGAAGATGGCGGCTGACTTCCGCACCGGCGACAATGAGACGCCGATCGTTCTGATGGGCTATTACAACCCGATCTACATCTACGGCGTCGACCGCTTTCTCAAGGACGCATTGGCCAGCGGCATCGACGGGCTGATTGTTGTCGACCTGCCGCCGGAAATGGACGAGGAGCTGTGCATCCCGGCGCTGAAAGCCGGCATCAACTTCATCCGGCTGGCAACGCCGACCACCGACGACAAGCGCCTGCCCAAGGTGCTGCAGAACACGTCCGGCTTCGTCTATTACGTGTCGATGACCGGCATCACCGGTTCCGCGCTGGCCGACACCGGCAAGGTGGCTGCGGCGGTCAAGCGCATCAAGGGCCATACCGATTTGCCGGTCTGCGTCGGCTTCGGCGTCAAGACCGCCGAACAGGCGCGCGTCATCGGCGCCAATGCCGACGGCGTCGTCGTCGGCACCGCGATCGTCAATGCGGTCGCCAATGTGCTGGGGCCGAAGGGCGAAAAGACCGCCGACCCGGCCGAGGCCGTCGCCACGCTGGTCAGCGGCCTTGCACAGGGCGTGCGCTCGGCCCGCCTTGCTGCCGCCGAATAGTTTTCCTACCTCAGGTCTTGTGCACGTCGCCATCCCGGGCGGCATGCCCTGGATCGGTTTGCCGTTTCACGGAAACGCCGAACCGCTCTATCTTTTTGTTTTACCGCAATTCCGGACGGAAACCGGTTCACACTTTTCCTGGAATTGCTCTAACTCTTCGTCAGGACAGGAGCCGAAGCGATGAACTGGATCACCAACTACGTTCGCCCGAAGATCAATTCGATGCTCGGCCGGCGCACCGACATGCCCGAAAACCTGTGGATCAAGGATCCCGAGACCGGGGAGATGGTGTTCCACAAGGATCTGGAATCCAACCAGTTCGTCATCCCCTCTTCGGGCCATCACATGAAGATCTCGGCCAAGGAGCGGCTGAAATACTTCCTCGACGACGGCAAATATGAGCAGCTCGAAAATCCCAAGGTCATGCTGGACCCGCTGAAGTTCCGTGACGAGAAGCGCTACACCGACCGGTTGAAGGACGCCAAGGCCAAGACCGGCCTGGAAGATGCCATCGTCAACGCGCTGGGCACCGTGGAAGGCCTGCCGGTGGTGGTGACGGTGCAGGATTTCGCCTTCATGGGCGGTTCGCTCGGCATGGCCGCAGGCGACGCCATCGTTCATGCCTTCGAGGTGGCCGTGCAGCGCAAGCGGCCGCTGATCCTGTTCGCCGCTTCCGGCGGCGCGCGCATGCAGGAAGGCATCCTGTCGCTGATGCAATTGCCGCGCACCACGGTCGGCGTCGACCGGCTGAAGGAGGCCGGCCTTCCCTACATCGTCGTGCTGACCAATCCGACCACCGGCGGCGTCACTGCCTCCTACGCCATGCTGGGCGACGTGCACATCGCCGAGCCAGGCGCGCTGATCGGCTTCGCCGGACCGCGCGTCATCGAGCAGACCATCCGGGAAAAACTGCCGGACGGCTTCCAGCGCTCCGAATATCTGATGGAGCACGGCATGGTCGACATGGTGGTGTCGCGACTGGAGATGCGCCAGACCATCGCGCGGCTCTTGAAGATGCTGCTCAAGATGCCGGAAGAGCACAAGCTCCTGGAACCGGAAATCCTGCCGCCGGCGGTGGTCGCCACGGAAGCACGGCCGCAGGCCTGACGCGACACTCTTTGCCGCGAACCGCGATTGCGCGCGATCCATCGCGCGCTTAGGACTCTTACATGACCACGCTTGCCGCCGACCGTGAAATCGAAGCGCTGATGGCGCTTCACCCGAAAGGCTTCGACCTTTCGCTCGACCGCATTTCACGGCTGCTGGAGCGGCTGGGCAATCCTCAGGACTTGCTGCCGCCGGTGATCCATATCGCCGGCACCAACGGCAAGGGCTCCTGCGCCGCCTTCTCGCGGGCGCTTCTGGAAGCGTCCGGCCGGCTCGTGCACGTGCACACCTCGCCGCATCTGGTCAGCTGGCACGAGCGCTACCGGCTGGCGGCTGATGGCGGCGGCAGGCTGGTCGAGGACGATATCTTCGCCGAGGCTATCGCCCGCGTCGCCAAGGCCAATGGCGGCGAGAAGATCACCGTTTTCGAGATCCTCACCGCCGTCACCTTCATCCTGTTTTCGGAGCATCCGGCCGATGCCGCCATCATCGAGGTCGGTCTCGGCGGCCGCTTCGACGCCACCAATGTCATCGCCAGGCCGGCTGTCTCGGTGATCATGCCGGTGTCGATGGACCACGAAGCCTATCTCGGCGACCGCGTCGAACTGATCGCCGCCGAGAAGGCCGGCATCATCAAGCGCGGCTGCCCGGTGGTCATCGGGGCGCAGGAAACCGAGGCGGCGCAGCAGGTGCTGATCGAAACCGCCGAGCGGCTTGGCTGCCCGACCCTGGTCTATGGACAGGATTTCCTTGCCTTCGAGGAGAACGGCCGCATGGTCTATCAGGACGATGACGGCTTGATGGATCTGCCGCCGCCGCGGCTGCCCGGGCGCCACCAGTTCGCCAATGCCGCCGCGGCGATCGCCGCCGTCAAGGCAGCCGGCTTCGAGATCAGCCACCGTGCCGCCGAGAAGGCGATGACCACTGTCGCCTGGCCGGGGCGGATGCAGAAGCTGTCGCAAGGCAGGCTGACGGAACTGGCGCCCAAGGGCGCCGACATCTGGCTCGACGGCGGCCACAATCCGGGCGCCGGCGTGGTCGTCGCCGAGGCGCTCGCCGAACAGGAAGAGAAGAACCCCAGGCCGCTTTTTCTCATCTCCGGCATGATCAACACCAAGGACCAGAGCGGCTATTTCCGCGCCTTCAATGGCCTCGCCCGGCACGTCTATACGGTGCCGGTGAGCCTGAGCGACGCCAGCGTGCCGAACGACGAACTGGCGGCCCGCGCCACGGAGGCCGGGCTGACGGCCGAGCCGGTGAGTTCCGTCGCCAGCGCGCTGATGTTGCTGCGTGACACCTGGGACGGCCCGCCGCCGCGCATCCTGATCGGCGGGTCGCTCTATCTGGCTGGAGCGGTGTTGGCGGAGAACGGCACGCCGCCGACGTGACATACCGATAATCAGAAATCTATCCTACCCGGCGCCGGAAGCGATCTCGGCTTGGGCGTCATGGCACAACATACCAAAAACGCTTCGCGTGAATTCGTTTCAACGCTGGAGCAGTTCACCGTTTCATGGAAACGGCGAACCGCTCTATCTCTTTGTTTTTGCGCAACTCCCAAGGGAAAGCGCTACGCGCGTTTTCCGGGAAACCGTACACATTTTTCCAGGAATTGCTCTAGAGCGGTTCACGGCTTGATGGAATCGAAGGGGATTCCCGATTTGTCGGTTTTGTGATTCAAGATGCTGGCTGGAGTGGAGGCCAGCATCTGATGACCCGACCTCTTTCCAATGACCTTCGCGAGCGAGTTGTGGCGGCGGTTTTGAGTGGTGAAAGCCGCCGGTCTGCCGCCAAACGGTTTGGCATTTCGATTTCGGCCGCTGTGAAGCTGTTGCAGCGTCATGGGACGACCGGCTCGGTAGCACCGGGCAAGATGGGTGGGCATCGCAAGAGGCTACTGGAGCCGCACCGTGCCTTCATCGAGGCGCGTATACGTGAGATGCCGCATCTGACGCTGCACGGTCTGAAGGATGAGTTGGCTGGTCGCGGGGTCAAGGTCTCGCACAACGCGGTGTGGCTGTTCTTGCGCCGCGAGGGCCTGAGCTTCAAAAAAAACGCTGTTCGCCCTTGAGCAGGCGCGCGCCGATATTGCCCGCAGGCGTCAGCGATGGCGATCTTGGCAGACCGGTCTCGATCCGCAGTGCCTGGTCTTCATCGATGAGACCTGGATCAAGACCAACATGGCTCCGTTGCGAGGCTGGGGGCCGAGGGGCAAGCGGCTTCGCGGCTTGGCTCCGCACGGCCATTGGCGCACGCTGACCTTCCTTGGCGCGCTGCGCTGGGATCGGCTCGCGGCACCTTGTGTCTTCGACGGGCCAATCAACGGCCAATGCTTCCGCGCTTATGTCGAGCAGCAGCTCATCACCGTGCTGAAGCCCGGCGATATCGTCGTCATGGACAACCTGGGAAGTCATAAGTCGGCGGCCATCAGGCAGATGATCAAGGCTGCTGGCGCCAGGCTTTGGTACCTGCCGCCCTACTCTCCGGACCTCAATCCGATCGAGCAGGCCTTTGCCAAGATCAAACACTGGATGCGTCAGGCTCAGAAACGCACCGTCGAGGAAACTTGGCGCCACATCGGCCACCTCGTCGAAACCATCGAGGCAGCCGAATGCAAGAACTACTTCGAAAACGCCGGGTACGCTTCCGTCAAAACGTGAAAGGCTCTAGAAATCCCACGGTGAGATCAGGTCGAGGTTGGCGGCGCCAAAGTCGTTGAGGTTGCGCGTCGCCAGCCGACCACCATTCACACGCGCGATCGCGGCGATCATGCCATCGGGAGCCGACATTCCACGGCCTAGGCGGCTGGCGGTTCCCATGATCTCCCCGTAAGCTAGCGCAGCCTCTTCCGTCAGCCCAAAAATCCGGTCGGCGAAACGACGGCGCCATTGAGAAAGTCCCTCCTCTAGGCGGTCCGCACGCTCATCAGGTCGGATTTTTTGGATGCCGAAAGCAATTTCAGCAATCGTCACCGTGGGAAGGGCCAATTCAGCATCGTTGCGGACAAGCCAGGCCAGAACGGCTTCGTCCGGTGCCTTCTTGAGTGTCTCCGAAATCACGTTGGTGTCGACGAAAATCAAAGCTCGGGTCCAGGATGAACCAGGCGCCCGTCGCGGATGACTTCCTCCAGATCAATATCGGCGCCACAACTGGCCGTAATGCGGGCATAGAACGTGGAGGCAGGCTCGCGTCCCGCCTCCCGGATCTCGTACGATTCAAGCGCCCGTTCCACCACATCCGCTATCGAACGATTTTCGCGACGAGCAAGTCGATGAGCCAGGTCGCGTGCCTTTGCGCTACGGACTGAGAGCTGGGGTTCGGCCATTTCAAACTCCTTGTTGAAAAGACATGTATCCCGGCTTGTATCTGCCATCAAGATGGCAATTGATGGCTCGCCACACTCTCCATGAATTTCCGCTGCCGTATTCGAGGCGAACGCCGCTATTTTAGCTCGATCTCGATGAAGGCATATTCGCCCTCATTGGCGCTGATGACGTCGTGCTCGACGCCTTCCCTGCGGAAATAGGGCGCGCCTTTCTTCATTTCGGCGAAGGATTCGCCGTCCTTGGTCAGAAGCTTCACCTTGCCGTCCATCAACGGCACGACCACATAGTCATGGCCATGGCGATGCCAGCCGGTGTTGTCGCCCGGCTGAAAGCGATATTCCGTGACAATGACGCGCTCATTGTCGATGAAGACGGTGGCCTTGGCGGATCCGGTCATTTTTTCTCTCCCTGCTTCTGCTGTCAGCAGAAAACATGGAGGCTCCGCATGTCAGGGCCAGAACGGGCGACCGATGACGCCAACAAAAAGCCCGGCGCGATTGGCCGGGCTTGATATCGGGAATTTCGAATGGATCAGGCGAGATTACCGTTGATCCAGTGCGACAGCGCGGTCTTGGGCGCGGCGCCAACCTTCACATCGGCTCTTTCGCCGCCCTTGAAGATCATCAGCGTCGGGATCGAGCGCACGCCGAATTCCGCTGCCAGTTCGGGATTCTCGTCGATGTTGAGCTTGGCGATCTTCACCTTGCTGCCGAGTTCATTGGCGATGTCTTCCAGCGCCGGCGCGATCATCTTGCAGGGACCGCACCATTCCGCCCAGAAATCCACCACGACCGGCTCCTTGGCGTCGAGCACAGCGGTCTGGAAATTGTTCTTGTCGACCTTGACGGTAGCCATGCGGAAATCCTTTCGAAATTTTTCGTCGCACCAAATGTGGTGGTTGCCGCGCCCTTCTTCAAGCAGTTCTTGTGTCACGCTCGCGTGAGTCGGGCAAGTGCGTCATCCATGGCCCGAGCCGGCAGCTCGATCAGCCGTGGCGCCTCCGTGAACAGCAAGGCCGCCGTGACTTCGCGGCCGGGATAGAGCGGCCGCAGCAGGGCGCGATAGAGCGCGAGCTGCAGCAGATAGGCGGGCGGAACCTCTCCCAGCGAAGCGGGCGCCGGCCGGTTGGTCTTGTAGTCGACGATGGATACGCGGTCCGGCGTCACCGCCAACCTGTCGATCTTGCCGGAAATCGAGCGTTTCGTGCCCTTGACGTCGAGGCTGCCCATGACCGCCACTTCGGCGCGCGAAGAGGGCCCGAAAAGCGGCGCGAAGCGCTGGTCGGCAAGGATCGCCATCACCGAGGCGACGGCTTTTTCGCGCTCTCCACCCGGCCATTGCGCGCCGGCGCGGGCGAGATAGCGTTCGGCCGCGCCCTGGCGTTCGTCCTGCGCCACGCCGGGCAGCATCTGCAGCAGCTTGTGCAGCGCCAGGCCTCGCATGACGGCGAAGCCGGGTTCGGCGTCGCCATCCAGCACCGGCGAGCCGGTTTCGATGACGCTTTCCTTGCCCTCGTCGATCAGGACCGAGGCTCCGGATGGCGACAGCGGGCGCGGCAGGTCCTCGTATGGCGGCAGCGACCTGAACAAGGTTTCGGGCGGCGGCCCGAAGTCCCGCGTCTGCCTGGCCTCGCTTTCGGCGACCGGCGCAAAGGGCGGCAGCCCGGTCACCTGGAAGCGATGCACTGAAACGCCGCCGGCCGGGTGCGGATACTCGGCGCTCTCCGGCGCCCCGACCAGGGCACGGCTGACGAGCGAATGCCAGGTGCCGGTGTTCGGCGCGCGCTTGCCGTGATAGCCGCAGACGATCAGCCTGTCCTCGGCCCGGGTCATGCCGACATAGAGCAGCCGCCGGTACTCGTCATCGGCGAGATCGCGCGCCCTGGCCGCGGCAGCCTTCGAAATGCCGTTGGCGACATCGCTGGCCGAGCGCCAGAGAAAGCCCTTGCCGCTCCAGTTCAGCCCCGAACCCTCGAACGGCATCAGGCGCGGCAGGTGCTGATCGCTGAACGGAGCCGAACCGCCATCGACCAGGAAGACTACAGGCGCCTCGAGCCCCTTGGCTGCATGAACGGTCATGACGCGGACCTCGTCGCGGGTCTGGTCCATCTCGCGCTTGATTTCGGGGCCGGCGCTCTCCAGCGTCGACAGGAAGGCTTCCAGCCCGGGCAGGCCGGTCCGCTCCTCGGCAAGGCAGAAACTCAGGAATTCGTCAAGAATGTCGCCCGCTTCCGGCCCGAGCCGTGCGATCATCTTCCTGCGCACGCCACCGTGCGCCAGCAGGCCGGCATAGAATTCGAACACCGGCTTGAAGGCGGCCTCGTTGGCCCAGATGTCGAGTTGAGCGGCGACCGCCGCGAGCGCTTCGCTTTGGCTGGCATGCTGGCGCAGGGATGCGGCCAGCGACAGGCCGGACGGTCTTTGCGCGGCCAGTGTGAAAAGCGTCTCTTCCGACAGATCGAAGATCGGGCTCCGCAGCACGGCGGCGAGCGACAGATCGTCCTGCGGCTGGATCAGGAAATGGCCGAGCGCGATCAGGTCCTTGACCGCGATGTGGCCGGGCAGGCTCAAGCGGTCCGCGCCGGCCACCGGAATGTCGCGACGCTTCAAGGCACGCGTCAGGGCATGGACGAAGCGATCGCGCTTGCGCACCAGCACCAGCACGTCGCCGGGGCGCAGCCTCTTGCCGCGGCCTTCAATGACCTCGCCATTGCCGATCCAGCCGGTAATGGTGGCGGCGACGTTTTCGGCAACCCGAACCGCCGGCGCGCGGGCATGGTCGACTGCCTGCGTCCAGTCGTCCGGCTCGTCGACGACGTCGGCGCCGATGGATGGCCAGACCTCGACATAGCCCGGCGCATCACTGCGTATCGCCTTGTGGCTCAGCGGGTCGGGGTCATGGCTGATGCCGCGCCGCACGACCGGATCGGCGAAGACACGGTCGACGGCGGCCAGAACATCGTCGGTCGAGCGGAACGACCAGGTGAGCTTCAGATCGGCGAAGGGCGCCTCGGCGTCGCGCACCTTGCCCGCAAACAGGAGCCTGCTGTCGGCGAAGGAATCCGGCGCCGCGCCCTGGAAAGAATAGATCGACTGTTTTTCGTCGCCGACGGCGAAGATCGTCCGATGCGCAGTGTCGCGGGCGCCGATGCCGGCGAAGAATTCCTCGGCCAGCCGCTTCACCACCTCCCATTGGTCGGGGCTGGTGTCCTGCGCCTCGTCGAGCAGGATGTGGTCGATACCCTGGTCGAGCTTGTATTGCACCCACGGGCCGGCATCGGGCCTGGCCAGGAGACTGACGGTGCGGGTGATCAGGTCGTTGAAGTCGAGGAACCCGCGGCCACGCTTCAACTGCTCGTAGCGGGCGATCAGCCAGTCGGCCAGCGTCAGCGCGGCGCGCGTCCCCTCCAGCATCCGAAACAGGGCGAGCCGGTCGACCGTCTCGACGATTGCGGCGGTCGCCGAGAGATAGCGCTCCGCCAGGTCTGGCAGCCGGTCGAGCAGCGCCTTTTTGAAGGCCTTGGCTGGATCGTAGACGTCGCCGTCGGCCTTCAGGAAAGCCCGCGAAAGCAGTTGCAGGCGGCGCACGGGGTCGGTTTCCGCGAAAGCCAGGCGCGCATGAGGCAAGATGTTGTTGAGCACCGTCCTGGCGTCGGCGGTTTCCGCCGCCTGGGCGAAGCCGGCAAAATAATCCGGCAGGAAGCCGGGCAGAGGCCAGAGGGAGGCCGCTATGCCTTCGGCGGTCTGGCCGGGGCGGAATTGGAATTCGTCGAACAGCGTCTGGAAGTTCGGGCCGCCTCGATCGATTTCGCCGATGAAGGCGCCCAGTTCGTCGCGCTTGCGGACGATCTCGGCGAGCAGGGCGTCGAGCCCTGCCTCGCCACCGCGCTCGAGCACGGCGGCGAAGGCATCGGCGAGGTCCGGCCGATCCGCCGCACTGCCCGAAATCATCTCACGGCGCGCGGCGGCGAACAACGAGGCCTCCATCTGCGGGTCGAGCATTTCGAAATGCGCGGGGATGTTGGCTTCCAGCGGGAACTGGTGCAGCACCGATTCGCAGAAGGCATGGATGGTCTGGATCTTCAGCCCGCCGGGCGTTTCCAGCGCCTCGGCAAACAGGCGGCGGGCGCGGCGCATGGTTTCGCGGTCGGGCCGGCGGCCATCGAGCGCCTCGACCCTCACCGCCAGTTCGGCATCCCCGAGCGCGGTCCATTCCGACAGGGTCGAGAACACCCGGTTCGACATGTTGGCGGCGGCGGCACGCGTATAGGTCAGGCACAGTATCTTCGACGGATCGGTGCCGCGAAGCAGGAGCCGGATGACGCGCTGGGCCAGCACATGGGTCTTGCCGGACCCGGCATTGGCCGACACCCAGGCGGAATTCCTCGGATCCGACGCGCTGGCCTGCCTGGAGGCGGTTTCGCCGGGGATGGGGTAGGCTTTCTTCATGCCTCCCCTCCCTCATCCGCATCGCCGCCCGCCGACCATTCGAGCACGCGGGCGAGATGGTCGTAGTCGCCGTCGGTCTCGCCTTCGCGGAACGGCAGTGCCCGCGACAGATAGCCGGCCGCCGGATCGGCATAGTGGATGAGCAATTTCTCCAGCCGCGCCCAGGCTTCCTCGGCGAGGTCCGTGGCGGTGCGTGGCTGCCGGTTGTATTCGAGGATCGATTCCTCGAAAACCTCGCCATTCGGCTTCAGCCTGACGAAGGCCAATTGCGAGGGCTCGCGCGCGCCGAGTTCCTGGAAAGCACCGCGCCTGAGCAACGCGCCCTCCAGCGCCAGTTGCGGCGACAGCAGCGTGTGCGCCTGCGCCTTGGAAGGCGAGGAGCCGGTCTTGTAGTCCAATATGTCGGCCATGCCGCCATGGAGAAGATCGACCCGGTCGGCATAGCCCGACAGGGTGATGCCGGATTGGCCGACCATGGTTTTGCTCGCTCGCGCCTCGGCGTGGCGCCGGGCCACGGCCCCAGCGCGGCCGCGTTCCCATTCGATGATGCTGGCGGCGAGCTTTTCGAAACGCGGCCACCACACCGCCTCGACATCGGCGGGAAGTGCTGCCTCGGCAAAGCAGGTCCGGCCGGCGGCGAGCAGGCCGGCCAGCGCATCGGGAGCACGCGGATCGGCCACGCTGCCCGAGAACAGATGCAGGATGGCATGGAACAGCGTGCCGCGCTCGGCCGCACCCGGGTCGCGGATGACCGGGTCGAGCGGCAGCAGGCCGAGGATGCGCCTGGCATAGATGGCGTAGGGATCGCGACGCAGCGTCTCGATCTCGGTGACCGAGAAATGGGTTGGACGCAGCGCGACCGGCGGCTTCGGCTGCGGGCGCGGCGCGAAGTCCCGCCGCGGGCTGGTATCGAGCGCGCGCGCCCAGGCGATGAGTTCCTCGCCACGTTCGGCAAGCCTGGCTGCCTGATCCTTCCCTATATAAGTGAGAATGCGCTGCAGCCAGCGCGAGGGCACGGCGGGCGCGTCGCCGGCGCGTGCGGAGCGCGACAGCACCACCTTCGCCGCCCCCATGGCCATCTGGAAATCATGTGCGGCAAGGCCAATGCGCCGTTCGGGCGGCTCCAGGTCGATGCCGGTCTTCATCAGCCGCGACATGAAACGGTCGCTTTCGGGTTTGCGCGGCCACACGCCTTCGTTCATGCCGCCGATGACCAGCGTGTCGACATTCTGCAAGCGGGCTTCCAGCGCCCCCCAGATGGCAATGTTCCTGTCTGTGCCTTGCGCCGGCTTGACCGTCTCGGGCGCGACCAGCGCCGCCATGACGTCTGGCCATTCGTCGGCGGCAAACGACAGCGGCACCGACGCCGCGACCAGTCCACGCAACAGGTCGGCCAGTTTCTCGCCGGCATCGCCGGCATAAAGCGCGCCAAGTCCGCCATCGGCCGCACGGCCGAGATTTTCCAGCACCACGACGCTGGCCCCGACGAGCGCCACAAGACCGGCGTCGGCTTGACCCCGAAAGGCGGCAAGCGGCGCCACGGCTTCCACCAGCCGCCGCAGCAGATCGCGCGCGTCCTCGATAGCGCGCACGGTCAGCCGGGCAAACCAGAAAGGCCGCCTGCTGTCGCCGCCGAGGTCAACCAGGCGGGCTTCGAACAGGTCCGGCAGCGATGCGATGTCGGGGCGGCCGGTGCCGCCGCGCAACGCCACCAGCTCGATCAATTCCGCCGCGTGGCGAACGCTCATCCGGTCCAGGCCAAGGGCAAGCAGGGGATGCTTGAGCAGCGACAGCAGGCCGACCGGGTCACCGGGACGGAACACCGCCTGCAACGCCAGCCCAAGCAGGCCGGCGGTGGGCGTGTTGGAAAGCGGCACACCGCCGGAATCGTCGGCGACGACGCCGAAGCGCCCGAGTTCGACCGAGACGCGGCGCGCCAGCGCACGGTCACCGGTAACGAGGGCCGCTCTTTGGCCGGGCTGCTCGACCGCGCGCTTGAGCGCGACGGCGATCGCCACGGCTTCATCGCGTTCGCTGGCCGCTTCCAGCAGGCTCACGCCGGCGAACGCCTGCTCGATGTCGAAGACGGAAAAGCCGCTGCGCGTCTCGGCCCACAATTCGGTGGTCTCGGCCGGCCGCAGCGCTTCGCCGACGAGGGCGGCGCGAAGCGCGAGTTCATGTCCGGCCGCGCCGATCTCCTCGACATCGCCCCGCAGCACACCCATGGTGCCGATCAGCTTGGCGAGGCCGTATTGCGGATGGCCGAGCACGGCCGGACGTGCGCCCGGCGCCGTGATGGCCTGGAAGGACGGCTCATCCATCGTCCGGTCGAGGCCTGGCAGTACGATGGCTCCGCCCGCCAAGTGGGCAATGGCGGCCAGCAGCTCTGCCGTGGCGGGGATGGAGCCGGTGGAACCGGCGGCGATAACCGGCCCAGCGGGCGGATTGCGCCGCAACCGCGCCGCTTCCAGCCGGATCAAGGCGCTGCGATGCGCGGCCGGGTTGGAGAGATTCCGTTCCCCAAGGAATTTCGGCCAGGCTTCGGTGACGATGCCGAGGAAATCGAGCGTGACCTGCCACCATCCCGCGAGATTGCCGCTCACCAGATCGGCGAGCCGCGTCCAGTCCGTGCCTTCCGTCTCGATCTCATCCATAAGCCGGGCGAGGTCGCGCGCCAGCCAGATCGCATCGGCGGCGGAGGCCGGAATGACGATCTCCTCGTCGAAAAGCGCCGCCACATGCGCCGGCAAGCGGCGTTTCCAGGCACGCACCAGCGGCGCCAGCAGCAACAGGCGTTCGGTTGCCGCGATCGGCGGCGCGAGGTCGATGGCCGCCGACGCTTCCGTCTCGAACGCGGCCTCGTCCTCGTCGAATTCGCCGAGCGGTCGGATGACCGGCAGAATCGCCGAACCGCCGCCGCCTCTCGCCGCGAGACTGTCGACGAAGACGCCGCGCAAGGCGCGCGCGGCGCGGCGCGTCGGCACATAGATGGTGACATCGGCCAAGGCGAGCGGGTCGCCATCGAAGCGAAAGCCCGGAACAAGACGCCCGGCCAGCAGCGCCTCGGCAAGCGTCGGCAGAAACGGCGCACCGGGAGGAATGGAGAAAACGCGGCCCGGGCCGCTCATTGCGACTCGGCTAGCGCGTCGGCGACCGCCGCTTCCGCGCTCGCAATGGCGTCGGGGGTGCCGACGGTGATCCAATGGCCATGCATTGGCATGCCGAACAGCCGGCCGGCGGCGATCGCCTTGTCGAAGTAGGCGTTAAGCGAATGCGGTTCCGGCAGGGCACCCTTGAAGATGCGCGGATGGACGATCGCCGCCCCGGCATAGATCAGGCCCGCCGGATCGCCCTTGGAACGCCGCAGGGTGCCGTCCGGCGCCACCAGGAAATCGGTGCTACCGCAGTGTCCGGTCGCCTGATGGAGATCCGCCAGCATCAGCAGAATATCCATTTTCGCGGCGTCCCATGCAAGGGCGAGGCGATTGAGATTGAGCGTCCCGTGGTCGATCCAGAAGGTGTCGGCGTTGAGGATATAGAAGGGCTGTTCGCCTAGCTCCGGCAGCGCCTTGACGATGCCGCCGGCGGAATCGAGCAACCGCTCGCTCTCGTCCGAAATGACGATCCGTGGCGCATGGCGCGCACCGAGATGGGCGATGATCTGTTTGGGGAGATAGTGCACATTGACGACGGCCTTGCCGATGCCGGCCGCGGCGAGACTGTCGAGGCCCCAGTCGAGCAGCGTCTTGCCGGCGATCCTGACCAGCGGCTTGGGGATCGTGTCGGTGATCGGCCGCATGCGCTTGCCGAGCCCTGCGGCAAGCATGATCGCAGTTTTGGGCACGATCGCAGTTTTGGACTCGCCGTCCGGTATCGTTGTCACGGCGTTTGCTCCTCCAGCAGACCGTGGGCGGTATAGAACTCGCGAAGGCCGGCCAGGGCAGGATGAGACAGCGCCCGGCGCAGATAGTCGCGGATACGCGGCAGGTGCTTCAGATAGTAGGGCTTGCCGTCGCGTTTTTCGAGCCGGACGAAGATGCCGAGGATCTTGGAATTGCGCTGCGCCGCCATGATCGCATAGGCCTCGAGGAACGCCGCCTCGTCAAATGGGTCGGCCGCGTGGCGGGCGGCGATATAGGCATCGAGCGTGCGTTTCTCGATGCCTGGCGGGATGGTGACGCGCGCGTCCATGGCCAGAGAGGCGACGTCGTAAGCGGCGGGGCCGATCAGCGCGTCCTGGATATCGACGATGCCGAGCCGCTCATGGCCAGAGCGCTCAGCGCGCCAGATGATGTTCGGCGAATGAAAGTCACGCAGCATCAGCGTGTATTGGCTGTTCGCGAGCCGGTCGAGAACCGCGTTCCACTCCTTGTGGTAGCCGACGCGCAAGGCATCGCCCGCCGGAGCGCCCGTCAGCATCGGCACGTACCAATCGACCAGCAGGTCCGCCTCGATCAGCATGGCGTCGCGATCGAAGGGCGGCACATCGTGAAACACGCCGGGCGCGGCCTCCATCCGGTGGGGCCAGGTCTTGTCATGCATCATGGCGAGCAGTTCGGCCGCCGCTTCATAACGCCCGGCGACCGGCCTGCCATGTCCGTCCAGGAACCCTTCGGAGCCCAGATGTTCGAGCAGCAGGAACCCCTGGTCGAGATCCTGCGCATGGATTTTGGGGACGCTGACCCCGGCGGCGAGCAGCGTGCGGTCGATGGCGGCGAAGGCGGACACCGACTGGGCGGTGTGGGCGATGACGCCATAGGGCTTGCCGTCGCGCACCGGCGGACCCAGCACCAGCCGCGGCGAGTTCATCAGCACCCTCGCGGCATGGCCTGGAAGCGAGACAATTTCGTAGGAGCGGGCAGAGGCATCGCCGATGAAATGGCGGCGGCTGGCCTCGCCCCATCCAGCGCTTTCGAGGAAACCGCGCATGGCGAGCGAGCGCGCCACGCGATCGTAGGCAGCGCCTTGCCCGGACAGTTTCGCCAATCGGCCATCACCATGCTGGACCAATTCGATCAGCACGGCGGTCCCAGGCAAATAACCCTCAGCCCGTTCCGGCCATTCGACGAGGGCCGCGCCTTGCGCCAACGCCTCGTCGAAGCCCAGTTCATCGAGCTCGGCTGCCGAGGACAGGCGGTAGAGGTCGAAATGATGGACCGGGATGCGCGTGTCGTAGCTTTGCACCAGGGTAAAGGTCGGGCTCGGCACGTCGAGGCCGGCATCGTCGGCCAACGCCCTGATCAGCGCCCGCGCCAGCGTCGATTTGCCGGCGCCGAGATCGCCCTTCAGCGCCAGGACATCGCCGGCGCGCAACGCCAGCGCCAGATCCTCACCCAGCCGCGCCGTCTGTGTTTCGTCGGCGAGTAAACGCTCGAGCATCAATGCGGCCATCGAGTGCGCTACTCGGCCGCGGCGCGGATGCCCGGCATGTCGGGAAAGGTGCAGATGACGGTCGTGCCCTTGTCCTTGCCGGTTTCGATGCGGACGCTGCCGCCATGCAGCTCGACGAAGCTCTTGACGATCGAGAGGCCGAGCCCGGCGCCGCGCCGGCGGCCGCCATTGGCGCGCGGCTCGAAGCGGCGGAACACCGAATCAAGCACGTCGGGCGGCATCCCGGGTCCATCGTCGTGGACCGAGAATTCCACACCGTCCGCCAACTGACGGCAGGCGAGCCGGATGGCGCTGGCCTCCGGCGCGTAGTTGGCGGCGTTGCTGAGCAGGTTATAGAGGATCTGGCGGATGCGGATTTCGTCGCCGTGGAAGGTCTTCGGCGCCGCCGCGGCATCGACCTCGAGCCTGATTGAATGCTCTTCCAGCCGGTCGGCAACCAGCTCGGCGGCGGCGGCGATGGTGCGGTCGACATGGACCTCGGAAATGTCGAGCTGCATGATGCCGGCATCGACCGTGGCTAAGTCGAGTATGTCGTTGACGATGGTCAAAAGCACCGAGGATGACGAGCCGACATGCTCGACATATTCGCGCTGCTTCTGCGTCAGCGGACCGGTGGCCGGCAGCGACAGCAGTTCGGTGAATCCGATGATGTTGGTCAGCGGCGAGCGCAGTTCGTAGGACACGTGCTGGACGAATTCGTTCTTGAGCTGGTCGGATTTCTCCAGCGCCTCGTTCTTGTCCTTGAGCGCGCGTTCGACACGGACGCTGTCGGTGACGTCGACAAAGGTCATCATCACCTGCCCGTTGGGCAGGGGGATCACGGCGTAGCGCAGCACGGTGCCGCTGTTGAGCTCGGTCTGCCCGTGGCGGTCGCGGCGCTCGTCGTCGAAGCCGGTGATGGCTGCGACGAAGCCGCCCCACGGGCTGTCGATCGCTTGCCGGTCGCAAAGCTCACGGATTGCGGAAACATGGACATTGGGCCTGGCGGTTTCGGCGTCAAGGCCCCACAAAGTAGCAAATGCCGGGTTCGACAGGCGCAGTCTGCCGTCGGGGCCGAATACCGCCACGCCTTCGGCGAGGTTGTCGAGTGTCTCGCCCTGGACCCGCACCGCGGTGCGGTAGCGGCTTTCGAGGTCCATCTTCTCGGTCAGGTTCTCGAACACCCAGGTGACGCCGCCTTTGGGCTGCGGATTGGCGACGACGCGGATGGTCTTGCCGTCGGGCAGGTGCCACCAATGCTCCTGCGATTCCACCGCGCGGTAGGCGCCGAGCAGGCCTTCCTTCCAGCGGCGCCACTCCGGCTGCTCGGCGATCTTGCCCTCGCTGCGCAGCCGATCCAGCAGCAAAGCGTTATCGGGCGCGCTGTGCAGGAAGCCTGCATCGAGGCCCCAGAGTTTCTGGAAAGCCTGGTTGAAGAAGCGCAGCTTCTCGTCGGTGTCGAAGATCGCGACCGCCGTGTTGAGCTGGTCGAGCGTGTCGGCGTGGCTGCGCACGGTGCGCTCATATTCGCTGCGGATGGTTTCGATTGCACTGGTGTCGCAGGCAAGCCCGGCCGAACCGTCGGCGCCGGCGAAATCGGTCACCGCGAAAACGCGGCGGTCGCCTTCGATCACCGTGGAAAGCGTCTGTTCGAAGACCGGATGGGACTTGTGCTGGGCAGCGATCGCTTCGCGCGCCTGGCCGCCGAGGAATTCCTTGGCGTCGCGGACAGCCATCTCCGCGCTTTCAGCCTCGACCGCTTCGGCATAGGCCCGGTTGACCCATCTCAGGCGGCCGTCCTCGCCGCGCAGCCATGCCGGCATCTTCAGCGCCTCGAGCAGGCCGATCATCGTATCATGGTCGGCGGCCAGCCGCTGGTTCTCGATCTTCAGCCGGGCCTGGCTGCGTTGCGTCTCGGAAAGGGAAACGAACCGCACCAGCACATGCGCCGCACTCTTGCGGCCATGCACTTCCAGCGGAGCGCCGGTCTGGGTTTCGATGACGAGGTCGAAGGACACGGCCTTTTCGCGCAGCCCCGCGACGGCATGCTCGAGTGCCGCCGCCGAGCGCGGCATCAGCCAACGGCCGAAGGCAAGGAAGGCGGCCCGTTCCTCGGGCGCGCCGCTTTCGACCGGCAGCGTGCCGATGATCTCGGGTTTCTTGTTCTCCGAGGCCCAGACGACGACACGCTGGTCGCGCAGATTGAGCAGCGCCTCCGAACGGCGCAGCGCCGCGTTGATGTCCGCGATGCGGCTCCTGAGCTCGACATTTTCGGCCGAGGTACGCGCTCTCTCCCGGATCAGAACGATGGCCGACAGGAATGCCGCTCCCATCACTCCGACAAAGACGGCAAGCTGCACGACCTCGACCGTGCTCACCGACAGGCTGGCGGCCTCCGCACCAGCAGCCCGGGCGTGGGCCGCCGTGCCGGCCAAAGGCCAGCCAAGTGCGGAGCCGGCAAGGAACAGCCCGGCGCGCGCGCGCAATGAAAGGCGCTCGCCTCGCGTGGCGGTGCCGGTAATCCTCGAATCGTCATGGCCGCCGGAAACGGCCCGTCCCGCGTGAAGCGGGTTATCCCCCGGCATGTCTTGGTCCTCTTCGCCGCCTGAATGCAAGACCGCCCTGATGCGTACGCCGGTCCTCGTCCCCGGACCGCGAATCACAACAATAGCGCCTGCTGGAATCGGCGTGAAGAATCATTCGGCGCAAAAATAAAGCCGGGCGAAAAGTCAATCGCCCGGCGTCAATATCTGGTAGGAAATTCAGCTTTGGTTAATAGCGGTAGTGTTCCGGCTTGAACGGACCCTGCGGGGTCACGCCGATATAGGCTGCCTGTTCGCCCGACAGTTCGGTCAGGCGGGCGCCGAGCTTGTCGAGATGCAGGCGCGCGACCTTCTCGTCGAGATGCTTGGGCAGCACGTAGACCTGGTTCTGATACTGCTCGCCCTTGGTGAACAGCTCGATCTGCGCCAGCACCTGGTTGGTGAAGGACGCCGACATGACGAAGCTCGGATGGCCGGTGGCGTTGCCGAGGTTGAGCAGGCGGCCTTCCGACAGCAAGATCATGCGCTTGCCATCGGGGAAGGTGATCATGTCGACCTGAGGCTTGACGTTGGTCCATTTCAGGTTGCGCAGCGATGCCACCTGGATCTCGTTGTCGAAGTGACCGATGTTGCCGACGATCACCATGTCCTTCATCGAACGCATGTGGTCGAGGGTGACGACATCCTTGTTGCCGGTGGTGGTGATGACGATGTCGGCGGTGGGTGCGGCATCTTCGAGCGTGACGACCTCGAAGCCGTCCATCGCCGCCTGCAGGGCGCAGATCGGATCGACCTCGGTGACCTTGACGCGGGCGCCAGCGCCCTTAAGCGAGGCGGACGAGCCCTTGCCGACGTCGCCATAGCCGCAGACGACGGCGACCTTGCCGGCCATCATGGTGTCGGTGCCGCGGCGGATGCCGTCGACCAGCGATTCCTTGCAGCCATATTTATTGTCGAATTTCGACTTGGTGACCGAGTCGTTGACATTGATGGCCGGGAAAGGCAGCAAGCCCTTCTTCTGCAGCTGGTAGAGCCTGTTGACGCCGGTGGTCGTCTCTTCGGTGACGCCCCGGATCGCTTCCTTCTGCTTGGTGAAGAAGCCGGGCGAAGCCTTCATGCGCTTCTTGACCTGGGCATAGAAATATTCCTCCTCCTCGCTATGCGGATTGGACAGCACGTCCTCGCCGGCCTCGGCGCGCGCGCCGATCAGGATGTACATGGTGGCGTCGCCGCCATCATCGAGGATCATGTTGGAGGTGCCGCCATCGGCCCACTGGAAAATCCTGTCGGTGTAGTCCCAGTACTGCTCCAGCGTCTCGCCTTTGACGGCGAAGACCGGGATGCCGGCCTCGGCAATGGCCGCGGCCGCATGGTCCTGGGTCGAGAAGATGTTGCAGGACGCCCAGCGTATATCGGCGCCGAGCGCCTTCAGCGTCTCGATCAGCACAGCGGTCTGAATGGTCATGTGCAGCGAGCCGGTGATACGCGCGCCCTTGAGCGGCTTCTTGGAGCCGAATTCCTCGCGGCAGGCCATCAGGCCCGGCATTTCGGTTTCGGCGATCTCGATTTCCTTGCGGCCCCAGCCGGCAAGCGAGATGTCGGCGACCACATAGTCCTTGCTACCCGTCATGGCAGTGCTCCGATGCGAATTGTTACGCTATTGAA
The DNA here is from genome assembly GCF_006442295.1 of Mesorhizobium sp. B2-3-2. Taxonomy (NCBI): domain Bacteria; kingdom Pseudomonadati; phylum Pseudomonadota; class Alphaproteobacteria; order Hyphomicrobiales; family Phyllobacteriaceae; genus Mesorhizobium; species Mesorhizobium sp. B2-3-2. Next base: position 519,057 of record NZ_VFWA01000003.1, read on the forward strand.
TTGGTTGCGGATGCGCCCGCGCCGGCAGGCGCGTCGAAGGGCGCGAATTGCCCGCCTGACTAGCAGATCGGCGTCAACACGACAATGGGATATAAAGAAATCTTTATCCCTGCATGTCTTTCGTATGGAGGTAAGGGATCAGCATTCCTCGCCGAAGCGGGACGCCACCAGCTGTTCCAGCGCATTCATGACCTCAAGCGCTTCGGGACCGCTGGCGGTGACGCGAATCGAATAGCCCGGACTTGCCGCCAGCATCATCAGGCCCATGATCGAGGTGCCGCCGACCTTGACGCCGTCCTTCTCGACATGGACCGACGCGTTGTAGCCGCTGGCGAGCTGTACGAACTTGGCCGAGGCGCGCGCGTGCAGGCCGCGCTGGTTGACGATCGGAAATTCGCGGACGATCTGGTCCTTTTCCGACGACATCGTGCTCATTTGCTGCTCAGGAGCTGGCTGGCGACATTGATGTATTTGCGCCCCGCCGCCTGCGCCTCGTCGAGGGCCGCCGCCATGTTGTCGCCCTTGCGGATCGACGAGAGCTTGATCAGCATCGGCAAATTCATGCCGGCGATGACTTCGGTGCGGCCGGACTCCATCACGGAAATGGCAAGGTTCGAAGGCGTGCCGCCGAACATGTCGGTCAACACGATGACGCCCGCCCCGGTGTCGACACGGGCAACGGCGTCGACGATGTCGCGCCGGCGCTGCTCCATATCGTCGTCAGCCCCGATCGCCACGGTTTCGAAATTGTCTTGTGGCCCGACGACATGTTCCACTGCATGTCGAAACTCGGTGGCCAGTTGACCGTGCGTTACAAGCACGAGTCCGATCATTCTTTGGTGGCTCCCGTCATCGCCGCTTCACAGGCGTATTTTATGCTCGCCAGCCATTCCAGGCGGCGGGAGCGCTATCTTGTCGACGCGCGGCTCGTTGACAAGCCCAAAATTGCGCCGGCCCATGCCATTTTGACGCATTGCAGCAAAAAACCCCGGGCACATCATAGAAAAGGCGCGATCGACAGCCGCGCCATCACCGCGGGCAAGGCAGCGGCAATGTTGCGCTCCGCAAGGTCGATGCGCGGCACCGGGCAGCCCGCGACCGGCTCGCTGATTTCCTCTTGAAAGCGAGCCATTTCTGTCTTCGCCACCAGCCGCACATGGAGGTCGATCACGCCGCCCGACTCGAATGGCAGCGGGCGTGGCATGAACCCTGGCACCTCGGCGAGACCGGCGATGGTCGCTGGCACGCGGCAGACCAGCCGCCCGGCGTGGGCCGAGGCAAGCAGCCTGTCGTCGCCGATCAGCCGCGAGAACAGGCCGCGCGCCCGGCAATGGTCCAGGAGCGTCAGCGCCAGCGTCGTCTTGCCGGCGCCGGACGGCCCGGTGATGAGGACGCCGCGATCGCCGATCAGGATCGCGGTTCCGTGGATGTTTTCATGCTGCATGACCGGACCGGGTCATTCCACCGTCATCCTCGGGCTTGTCCCGAGGATCTGCCGGCCTTTCGATTGTTTTCACACCATGGTCTCGTTGCGCGCCAGATCCTCGGGACAAGCCCGGGGATGACGACCGTAAAGCTGCGATATCCGGCATCATGCTTTTTAGCACGATTTGATCCGAAAATCGGTTCCCACTTTCGGGATCATGCTTCGGCGGGCAGCGTAACGACGAAGCGGGCGCCCTTGATCTCTCCTGGCTTGGTGCCGGGGATGTTCTCGGCGGTCAGCGTGCCGCCATGGGCCTCGACGATCTGTCTGGATATCGACAGGCCAAGGCCCGAATTCTGGCCGAACGCCTCGCCGGCGGGCCGGTCGGTGTAGAAGCGTTCGAAGATGCGGTCGATGTTGTCGGCGCGGATGCCGGGACCATTGTCGTCGACGGTGAGGATGTTGAACTTGCCGGTGCGCGCCAGCGACAGGATGATGTGGCCGCGCTCCTCTGGCACGAAGGAGCGGGCGTTCTCGATCAGGTTGGTGATGACCTGGCCGATGCGCAGGTCGTGGCCGACGACGAAATAGCCCTTGACGCCCTGCGGCAGCTTGGCGACCCTGAGCTCGATCTCGACCGCCTTCTTGTTGCGCGTCGTTTCACGCGAGACAGCGACGAGGTCGGTGATGAACTTCTTCAGGTCCACCGTCCCCGCGTCATCCCGCGCCAGCTCGGCGTCGAGACGGGAGGCGTCCGAAATGTCGGTGATGAGGCGGTCCAGCCGCCTGACGTCGTGCTGGATGATCTCCATCAGCCGGCTGCGCGAATTGTCGTTCTTGGCCAGCGGCAAGGTTTCCACCGCGCTGCGCAGCGAGGTCAGCGGGTTTTTCAATTCATGGGAAACATCGGCGGCGAAGCTCTCGATCGCCTCGATGCGGGCATAGAGCGCGTTGGTCATGTCGCGCACGGCAATCGACAGATTGCCGATCTCGTCCTGCCGGTCGGAGAAATCAGGGATTTCCTCGCGGCTCTTGACGCCGCGCCGTACCCGCACGGCCGCCGCAGACAGCCGGCGCAGCGGATTGGCGATGGTGGAGGCCAAAAGCATCGACAGGATGGCGGTGACGAGCGCCGCGATGCCGAAGACGCGCAGGATCGCCTTGCGTTCGGCGGCGACGATCTTGTCGATGTCGCCGCCTTCGGTCGACAGCATCAACACGCCGAGAACGGCGCGGAAGCGCTGGATCGGCACCGCGACGGAAACGATCTGCTCGCCCTGTTCGCTGATCCGGACGATGGTCGACGGGCTGCCGGTCAGCGCCTTGACCACTTCCGGGAAGGCGGCGCCGTTGCCGCCCGGCTGCTCGTGATAGACCGGCAGATCGGTGTTGCGGAAGAAGTCGAAGATGAACTTCTGGATGCGTTCGACAAGGTCGGGCTCTTCCTCGTCGACCGGCGGCAGATCGTAGCGAAGGATCTGGCCGCGTGAATAGAGATGGCGCGAATCGAGCAGCAAATTGGCGTCGCGGTCGTAGATGCGGGCGCGGGTGCGGGTCGGCGAGATCAGCCGGCGCAGCACCGGGGCGACGCGTTCAGGATTGATCGGGAAATCCAGATTGTCGAGCTGGTCCGAGCCCGGTCCCAGGCTTTCGCCGGCCTGCAGCTCAAGCAGCTTTTCCGGATCGATGCTGATCGAATCGGTTTCGACCGTCGCCGAGGCGGCGATCGCGCCGGCGATGATCTCGCCCTGGGTCATCAGGCTTTCGACGCGGGCGTCGATCAGCCCGTCGCGGAAGGTGTTGAGATAGAGAATGCCAGTGACCAGGACCGCGAGGCCGGCGAGATTGAGGAAGAGGATACGCCGCGTCAGGCTGGAAAAGATGTGATGGCCGAGGAAGCGGCGCATGGGCACGGTGAGCTTCGACAGGAACGCGGGCATGATCCGCGCCGGCCGCCTTGCAACGCCCGCCGATCTGCTCCGCTGTGCTTCCACTGCCATCGAACAGCAGTTCCCTGCTTAGTAATTAGTGAGTAGCGGGTAGCGAATAGAGAAATGGCTGGCTGAGATCGCGGCGATGCACGGGGGGCCGCTCGCACCATTCAAAACTGACTACCGACTATTCTCTATTGTCTACTGCCTATTCACGCTTCGCGGAACCGGTATCCGACTCCGTAAAGGGTTTCGATCATCTCGAAGTCGTCGTCGACGGCCTTGAACTTCTTGCGCAGCCGCTTGATGTGGCTGTCGATGGTACGGTCGTCGACATAGACCTGCTCATCATAAGCCGAATCCATCAGCGCATCACGACTTTTTACGACGCCGGGGCGCTGTGCCAGCGAATGCAGGATCAGGAATTCGGTGACGGTGAGCGTCACCGGTTCGCCCTTCCAGGTGCAGGTATGGCGTTCCTGGTCCATGACGAGCTGGCCGCGCTCGAGCGAGCGCGCCTGCTGGCTGGGCGCTTTTGCCGCGGCCTCGCGGGCGCTGGCACGGCGCAACACCGCGCGCACCCGCTCGACCAGCAAGCGCTGCGAGAAGGGTTTGCGGATAAAGTCGTCGGCGCCCATCTTGAGGCCGAACAACTCATCGATCTCGTCGTCCTTGGAGGTCAGGAAGATGACCGGCAGATCTGATTTCTGGCGCATCCGGCGCAAGAGTTCCATGCCGTCCATGCGCGGCATCTTGATGTCGAGGATGGCGAGATTCGGCGGGCGCGCCGCCAGGCCTTCCAGCGCGGACGCACCATCCGTGTAGGTCTCGACGCGATATCCCTCGGACTCGAGAGCAATCGACACCGAGGTCAGAATGTTGCGGTCGTCATCGACAAGCGCGATTGTTGCCATTTCAAGCGGCTCCCTCATGAGCTGTCCCTTCTTTCGTAGAGAAGGGGCTTTTGCAGGACAAATTAGGTACAAAATGTGGCATAGGCCTTCACCGCTGTCACGCGCGGCATGCCGGCGGCCACGATCGCACCTCGACATGGATTGGACGAACGAGCATCGCCAATCCTTTGGGCAACCACGAAACTTTTTGCATATATAAACGATTTAAACAACTTTCAAAATATTTAAATCGATTAATGATTTGATATCATTCGGCTTTTCTGGTTCTCACCGTCTAAGCTCGCGTAGTGGGCGTGCCGGAAACGCGCCGGCAAAGATGCGGCAAATCGGAGAAGGGTCACCCATGTCGGAAGTCGGCAAACGCAATCCTGCCTGCGCGATCGATCGTATCGGTCTCAGAACCTCTGGCCTGGTGCGCTACAATTTCGGTGCGGCCGCCCTCTACGAGGAATCGATCAGGCGTGGCGAAGCCCGGCTGACCGCGCACGGCGCGCTGGTCGCCGAAACAGGCCAGCACACCGGCCGTTCGCCCAAGGACAAGTTCGTCGTGCGCGACGGCGCCACCGAGCCTGAAGTCTGGTGGGACAACAACAAGGCGATCTCGCCGGAGCAGTTCGAGACGCTGCTCGAAGAGTTCCGGGCGCACGCCGCGGACAAGGATCTTTACGTGCAGGACCTGGTCGGCGGCGCAGACCATGAGCTAAAGCTGCCCACCAGGGTCATCACCGAGTTTGCCTGGCATTCGCTGTTCATCCGCAACCTGCTGATCCGCCCGGAAGCCGCGGAGCTCGACCATTTCGTGCCCGAGATGACGATCATCGACTTGCCCTCCTTCCGCGCCGACCCCGCCCGCCACGGCACCCGCACCGAAACCGTGATCGCCGTCGACCTCACCCGCAAGATCGTGCTGATCGGCGGCACCTCCTATGCCGGCGAGATGAAGAAATCGGTGTTCACGATGCTGAACTACCTGCTGCCGGCCAAGGGCGTGATGCCGATGCACTGCTCGGCCAATGAGGGCCCTGGCGGCGACGCCGCGATTTTCTTCGGCCTGTCGGGCACCGGCAAAACGACGCTGTCGGCCGATCCGTCGCGCACGCTGATCGGCGACGACGAGCACGGCTGGGGACCGCACGGCATCTTCAATTTCGAAGGCGGCTGCTACGCCAAGACCATCAAGCTGTCGGCGGAAGCGGAGCCGGAGATTTTCGCCACCACGCAGCGCTTCGGCACGGTGCTGGAGAACGTCGTTCTCGACGCCCACGGCGTGCCGGACTTCGACGACGGACGGCTCACCGAGAACACGCGCTGTGCCTACCCGCTCGACTTCATACCCAATGCCAGCAAGACGGGGCGCGCCGGCCATCCCCGGAACATCATCATGCTGACCGCTGACGCGTTCGGCGTGATGCCGCCGATCGCACGGCTGACCCCGGCGCAGGCGATGTATCATTTCCTGTCCGGCTACACGGCCAAGGTGGCCGGAACTGAGAAGGGCGTGACCGAGCCCGAGGCGACGTTCTCGACCTGTTTCGGCGCGCCGTTCATGCCGCGCCATCCCTCGGAATACGGCAATCTGCTGCGCGAGTTGATCGCGCAGCACGGTGCCGACTGCTGGCTGGTCAACACCGGCTGGACCGGCGGCGCCTACGGCACAGGCAGGCGGATGCCGATCAAGGCGACGCGCGCGCTGCTTGCCGCGGCCCTCGACGGCTCACTGAAGACGGCTGGTTTCCGCACCGACGTCAATTTCGGCTTCGAGGTGCCGGTGGCGGTCCCGGGCGTCGACGGCGCCATCCTCGACCCGCGATCGACCTGGGCCGACAAATCGGCCTATGACCGGCAAGCGGCAAGGCTGGTCGGCATGTTCGCCGTCAATTTCGAGAAGTTCGAAAGCCATGTCGACGCCTCCGTCCTCGGCGCGGCGCCGCACATGCAGGAAGCGGCGGAATAGTCGCCCACCACGCTCAGCCGTCCTCACAAGGCCCGGTCCCCGATCGGGCCTTTTCTTTTTTCGTCCGCCGCGCCATGACTGCGGCATGACGAGCGACGATACAATCATCATTGCCGACGATGCCGTGATCCATCCGGGCGATCTGCACGAGGATTTCATCCGCTCGTCCGGCCCCGGCGGGCAGAACGTCAACAAGGTGGCGACGGCGGTGCAGTTGCGCTTCGATGCACGCAACGCGCCCGGCCTGTCTGAACGCGTGCGCGAACGCACGATCAGGCTTGCCGGCCAGCGCGCCACCAAGGACGGCGTCATCGTCATCGAGGCCGGACGCTTCCGCACGCAGGAACAGAACCGCGCGGACGCACGGGCGCGGCTGGCGGCGCTGGTCGCCAAGGCGGCCGAGCCGCCACCGCCGCCGCGCAAGAAGACGAGGCCGTCGAAAGGCGCGGTCGAACGGCGGCTGAAGAGCAAGGCCGGACGCGGCACCATCAAGAAACTGCGCGGCCGGATAGAGAACGATTAAGCAACACACCAGGCGCGTGTATAAAACGGCTTCCCATTTCGGATCGTAGATGCAAGGTTTACTCTTTGCCACAGCAAGGAGACCTGGAAATGGGTATGTTCGATTTCGTCAAGAGCGTCGGCAAAAAGCTCGGTATAGGCGGTGACGAGGAAGCGGCGCCCAACGCCGATACGCTCAAGAAGGAGCTCGATTCGCACAAGCTCGGCACCGATGGCGTGCAGGTCGTCGTTCAGGGCGACACGGCGGTGCTGAAGGGCGTGGTCAAGGACCAGTCGGTTTTCGAAAAGGCGGTCATCGCCGTCGGCAACACGCTCGGCGTCTCCAAGGTGCAGGCGGACGAGTTGCAGGTCGCACCGGCTTCCGGTTCGGCGGCGGCCGCGGCCAAGGAACCGACCTTCTACACCGTCCAGAAGGGCGACAATCTCTGGAAGATCGCCGAAAAGAGCTATGGCAAGGGCAAGGGCGCCAAGAACACGGTCATCTTCGAGGCCAACAAGCCGATGCTGACCCATCCCGACAAGATCTATCCGGGGCAGGTCCTTCGCATCCCAGACCTCACCTGATCAAGGGAAACGCGAATCTGTCGGGAACGGCGGCTTTCGGGTCGCCGTTTTCGGTTTCAGATGGCAATGTTGAACCGACGAAACGGAGCTAGCGACCCACCTCATGCTCGTTCTGCCCAAGGGCGTCCGCCACATGCCGGCCTATCTGTCCCGCGACGTGCAGGAGGCGCTGGTGGAGGATGTGAGAGGCATCGTCCAGCAGGCACCGCTGTTCGTGCCGGCCATGCCGCGTACCGGCAAGGAAATGAGCGTGCGCATGACCAATTGTGGCCCGCTCGGCTGGGTCACCGACAAGGAACGCGGCTACCGCTACCAGCCGACGCACCCGGTGACGGGGGCGCCGTGGCCGCCGATCCCGGACGTGCTGATGCGGCTGTGGCGAGAGGTCTCGGCCTACCCGCATCCGCCGCAGGCATGCCTGGTCAATTTCTACGCGCCGGATGCAAAGATGGGCCTGCACCAGGATCGCGACGAAGAGGATTTCTCAGCACCCGTCGTGTCGGTCTCCCTGGGCGACGATTGCCTGTTCAGGGTCGGCCAGGCGACGCGCGAGGGGGCGACCCGGTCGTTCAGGCTGAAGAGCGGCGACGTGGTCGTGCTCGGCGGCGAAGGACGCCTCTGCTTCCACGGCGTCGACCGCATCTATCCCTCGACCTCGGCGCTGCTGAAAAATGGCGGCAGGATCAATCTGACGCTGCGGCGGGTGACGAAGAGTTAGTGAGCACTGCTGCGCCGCGCATAGACCTCGATGTAGTCTCCTAGCGCGATCTCGTCGTAATTGCTCATCAAGGCCTGGAAGTCAGCGTTCTGACGCATCCAGACAGTCCATATTGGAGGATAATTCGCCGCCAACGACAACACCGATTTCTTCTTGTCCAAGCGATCGACAAGGATGATGTCCGGCTTGTTGTCGCGGATCAAGGAGTTGACATAGAGCGTATAGTTGTCGAGGTCGTGCCGCGCTATTCGTTCGTCTTCGCCGTGATAGTTGCCTTTCATCAAACCCCAAAGCGCATGGGCGCCAACCCAATCATGAGCGTAGGCTGAAAGCCAGCGGCCATTGACCATCCTCGCCAGCGGATTCCCGACGGAAAGATCCGAACTGACCTGAACAATGGACGGCGAGGAGTATCGGGCCTTGATTGCATCGACCAGGCTCTTTTCCGGCACCTGGTAAAACTGGTGGTGCGTTACCGTCAGAGCGACTACCACAGCAAAGGCGGCGCTAGAATGAAGCCTTGCATTGGCGCGCTCCGAGGCCGCTTCTTCTCCTGAAAGCGCGAGCACTTTTTGCCGTCGCGATGCAACAGCCAACAGCATCGCGATCAGCAACGCAAGCTGATACGGATACTGGTGATTGGGCCAATATTTGCCAAGATATGCCATCGAGACAAAGAAGCCTGCGCCACTTGCAACCGCAATTGTCACATCACTTCGCCAGACGGATTTCCGCATCTGGAAAGCTATGAAAACGACAAACACCACAAAGGTTGGCAGCGCTACCAGAATATTTATGTTGGCTCGTAGACTGACATAATAGCGCATCAGCAAAGGCAAGAACGTATCAAGAAACTCCGGGAACCATATTCGCACGCTGGCGAGATACGTCGTGCAAATCGCGCCTATGACGATGTTTTCGACGGTCAAGCAGGCCATCAGCGACCGCTTTCGCCAAGCGATGACAAGATAAGGCAGCGCGATGCCAAGTGCCCAGTGCGGCTTGACGAGCAGCAGCACGCTTGCCGCCAGCCCGACGGCGAACGCAAGCGCGAAGGGTATATGCTGGCCTGGACTGTCGTTGGAACGCCACATCATCAGGAACAGCATCGGCATGAACAGCATCATACCGATATGCTCGCGTTGTCCGAAAATATTCCCTGGCATGATCAGAAGCAGAACCGCGAGCATGGGATAGACCCACTGGGTTCTGAGATCGACAAAGATCCTGCCTTTCTCGATCACAAGGGCCGACAACAAAATCGAAATGACAAAGATGAGATAGATGAAATATTCGATCGCCAATTCCGGCGAAATTCCCAACCTGTGGGACAACCACACTGGTCCGATATACAGAGCGACCGAAAAAGGCGGGTTGGTTTCCAGAATGTCGACATAGAGTTTCTGACCAGAAAAAATCTTCTCGCAGATAATGATTATCCAACTCACATCGGTGTTGCCGCCCGCTGTCCAAGGCATGAAAAAGGAGATCACGACGACCAGTCCAACGAGCAAGAATTGCCGCAAACTGCCGATGCGGTAGTGAGATGCGATTATCGCATCGAACGTTCTTGCGCCCGACAAGCTCATACGACTGCCTCTACAAGGACAAGCCTTCGCAAAAGAATAAAGGCCATGATCGAAACGGGGACGAAGGCATAGCTGCTTGCGATCCCACTAAGATTGCACCGAAAACTAGCCCGGATAGCCTAAAGTGCCGTTAATCGCGCCGCTAAAGCTTGCGCAGCGCCACTTCCTCGACCAGGTGGTCGGCGCCTTTGCGCAGGATCAAGTCGGCGCGGGCCCGTGTTGGCAGGATGTTCTCGCGCAGGTTCTTCAAGTTGATGTTGGTCCACAGGCCTTCGGCAATCGCCCGCGCCGAATCCTCCGACAACTGCGAATAGCGATGGAAGAACGATTCCGGATTGCGAAAAGCGGTCTCGCGCAGCCGCATGAAGCGCGAAATGTACCATTCGTGGATCAGCTTCTCGTCGGCATCGATGTAGATGGCGAAGTCGAAGAAGTCGGACAGGAAAGGTACGATCTTGCCGTCCTGCGGCAGCTTGCCGGGCTGGAGCACATTGATGCCCTCGAAGATCAGGATGTCGGGCCGGTCGATGGTGACGAACTCGCCGGGAATGACGTCATAGGTGAGGTGCGAATAGACCGGGGCGCGGATATCGGGCAGCGCCGACTTGATGCCGGAGAGGAAGCGTAGCAGCGCGCCGACGTCGTAGCTGTCGGGAAAGCCCTTGCGCTCCATCAGGTTTTCGCGGCGCAGCACCTCGTTGGGCAGCAGGAAACCATCGGTGGTGATGAGATCGACCTTGGGGCTGGACGGCCAGCGCGCGAGCAGTTCCTTCAGCACGCGCGCCGTGGTCGATTTGCCGACCGCGACCGAACCGGCGATGCCGATGATGAAGGGCGTCTTGACCACGTCCGAGGCGTTGAAGAATGCCTGGCGCTGCCGGAACAGCAACTGGCTGGCCTCGACATGCGCCGACAGAAGCCGCGACAGCGACAGATAGATGCGCTTGACCTCTTCGAGATCGATCGGATCGTTGAGCGACCGCAGGCGGCGGAATTCATCCTCGCTCAGCGTCAGCGGCGTGTCGGCGCGGAATTGCGACCATTGCTCGGCCGAGAAGAAGCGAAAGGGGGAATATTTCTCGGTCGGTGCGAGCTGATCCATCGAGATTCCTGCCCTCCTCGCGGTCAGCGCTTGGACCGTGACGCCTTCTCGGCGATGCCCGAACGCCCGGTGCGGCTTTCGAGCTCCCTGAGCACGTCGCCCAACGGCACACCCGAAATGCCGAGAACGACGAGCCAATGATATATAAGATCGGCACTTTCCGAAACGAGGGCCCGTTTGTCGCCCTTGACCGCGGCAATCACCGTCTCGACCGCCTCTTCGCCGAGCTTCTGCGCCGCCTTCTCAATGCCGCGCGCGTAAAGCTTGGCGGTCCAAGAGTCCGGATCGCCGGAATGGGCGCGTTCGCTGATGATTGTCTCCAGGTCGGAGAGTGAAAACTCAGTCATGGCGCCTTGGCCCTGTTTCTTAGCCGCAAGCCTCTAGGGCCGATCGCCCGAGGAGTCCAGCCGCATCGGCAGGCCGGCTTGCGCCATATGGGCCTTGGCCTCGGCGATCGTATAGGTGCCGAAATGGAAGATGGAGGCCGCCAGCACGGCACCTGCATGACCGTCGCGAATGCCTTCGACCATATGGTCGAGCGTGCCGACGCCGCCCGACGCGATCACCGGGGCGCGCACCGCGTCCGACACCGCGCGGGTCAGCGCGATGTCGTAACCGGCCTTGGTGCCGTCGCGGTCCATCGAGGTCAACAGGATCTCGCCGGCACCGCGATCGACCATTTTCCGGGCGAATTCGATCGCATCCATGCCGGTTTTTTCCCGTCCGCCATGGGTGAAGATCTCCCAACGGTCGGCCTCGCCGGCGCCCGACACTTTCTTGGCGTCGATGGCGACGACGATGCACTGGTTGCCGAACTTGTCGGCGGCCTCGGCAACGAAATCCGGGTTCTTGACCGCTGCCGTGTTGATCGACACCTTGTCGGCGCCGGCCAGGAGCAACTTCCTGATGTCGGCGACCTGGCGCACGCCGCCGCCGACGGTGAGCGGCATGAAACATTGCTCGGCGGTGCGGGCGATGACATCGAAGATGGTCTCTCGATTGTCCGATGACGCGGTGATGTCGAGGAAGCAAAGTTCGTCGGCGCCAGCCGCGTCATAGGCCTTGGCGGCCTCCACCGGATCGCCGGCATCGACGAGATCGACGAAGTTGACCCCCTTGACGACGCGGCCGCCCTTGACGTCGAGACAGGGGATGACGCGAGCCTTCAGCATGTCAACGGCCCTCGATCGTGGTCAGGAGATCGTTCAGCAATTCGCCGACGAGCGGCGGCACATTGGCCTGCGCATCGAAGGCCGGATCGTAAGCGGAAATGGTGATGCCCGATATGGGAACGGAGAGCGCCATGGCGCAGACCGCCTGGCGCAACTGTTCCGGGCCAGGGCCGCCCGGCGTGACATAGCGGTTGGCTTGCAGCGCCTCGGGATCGTGCACATCAAGATCAAGATGCATGTGCGCCCGTTGAGCGCCCGCGGCCTTCAGTTTCTCGGTCGCCTCTGCCGCTCCGGGACATTCCGTGCGGATCACCGGCAATGTGTCGAGCAGCTGTTTTTCGGCCGGATCGAGATCGCGCGCGTTGATCAGCACGCAGCGCGACGGATCGACAGGCTTGAAACCGGGGACGGCCGCCGCCATCGGGCGCCAGCACAGGCCTAGAACGGTGGCCAGCGCCATGCCGTCGAGAAACCCGTATATGGATGTGTCGGGTGTGTTGAGATCGCCGTGCTGGTCGGCCCAGATCATCGCGTCGGCGCCTTCGCCGGCGACCGCACCGGCTGATGTCAGGCAGTTTCCGGCCAGCACGATGGGAAAGCGTCCCCTGTCGCGGGCGATGCGGACCTCGCCCGAAACGGCATTGCAGACAGCGAAACCGGTGGCGATCTCACGCTCCTGGGCATCGCCGACCTTGCCGATGTCCTCGACCGCGACATCGTGGCCGGCCATGGTCAGGGCTTCGACCAATCCGCCCGCAATCAGCGCGTCCGGCCCCTGGCCCATGCCGCCATGATAATGGCCGCTGTCATAGGAGGCCAGGATTATCGAGACTTTCAAGATCGCATCTCCACCGGGGGCGCGCCTTTCAGGATCGCCAATGCTTCGGCCGGATCGATACGGCCGTCGTAAAGCGCACGGCCCGAGATCGCCCCTTCGAGCTTTTGCGCGTCGGGCATGGTCATGCGCACGATATCGGCGATCGAGGCGAGGCCGCCCGACGCGATGACGGGGATCGACACGGCGTCGGCGAGGCTGATCGTGGAATCCCAGTTGATGCCGGTCAGCACGCCATCGCGGTCGATGTCGGTGTAGATGACGGCGGCGACGCCGGCGCCTTCGAATTTCCTGGCCAGTTCAACGACGCCGAGGCTCGACGCCTCGGCCCAGCCCTCGACCGCTACCTTGCCGCCCTTGGCGTCGATGCCGACGGCGATCTGGCCCGGAAAGGCCTTGCAAGCCTGCCTGACCAGGTCGGGGTCGCGCACGGCCACGGTGCCCAGGATGACACGGGCAAGCCCACGGTCGAGCCAGTCCTCGATCTGTTCGAGCGTGCGGATACCGCCGCCGAGCTGCACCGGGTTCTTCGTCGCCTTGAGGATGGCGCCGACGGCGGCGCTGTTGACGCTCTGACCCTGGAAGGCGCCGTTGAGGTCGACGACATGCAGCCATTCGAAGCCCTGCTCTTCAAATGCCTTTGCCTGGGCGGCCGGGTCTTCGTTGTAGATGGTCGCGGTCGCCATGTCGCCGTGCTTGAGGCGCACGCACTGGCCGTCCTTGAGGTCGATGGCGGGAAACAGGATCATTCTCTCAGGCGCCTTCGACAATAACGAAATGGCCTGATGAGGCGGCAAGCCGGTATTTCGAGGCCTGCTGATATTCCGGCGAATGATAGCATTCCAACGCCTTGGCGTAGGATTCGAACTCGACCAGGACATGGCGGTTGCCAGTCGGCCCTTCAGGGCTCTCGTGGCGCCCGGCCCGCACGACGAATTTCGCGCCGTACTTGGCGAAGGCAACGGCATTCGCCTCGATATACCGCTTGTACAGATCGGGATCGCGAACATCGATCATCGCCATCCAATAGCCCTTCTTGCTCATGGCTCCTCAAGGCCTCCAGCGCAGGAAATTGGTGATCAGGGCGAGGCCCAGCGCCTGGCTCTTCTCTGGGTGGAACTGCGTGCCGACGAGATTGTCGCGGGCGACGGCCGCCGTTACCGGGCCGCCATAGTCGGCGACCGCCAGTACCTCGTCGGGCTTGCGCGCATCGAGATGATAGGAATGGACGAAATAGGCGTGCAGGCCGGTTGCCCCGGTTGGAACGCCGGAGAACAGCGGATGCTTGCGCATCAGTTCGATCGTGTTCCAGCCGATCTGCGGGATCTTCAGTGCGGGATCGGCCGGCGTGATCTCCTTCACGTCACCTGATATCCAGCCAAAGCCATCGGTGATTGTCTTTTCGAGACCGCGCTGAGACATCAGCTGCATGCCAACGCAGATGCCGAGGAACGGACGTCCCTTGGCGATGGCGACTTCCTCGACAGCTTCCCACATGCCGGGGACGGCACGCAGGCCGGCCGCGCAATCGGCATAGGCACCGACGCCAGGCAGCACGACACGGTCGGCCGTGCGCACCCGCTCGGCGTCGGCCGTCAGGTCGATGCCGGCGGCGATGCCCGCCTCGCGCGCCGCGCGCTCGAAGGCCTTGGTGGCCGAGCGCAAATTGCCCGAGCCGTAATCGATGATCGCAACGCGCATGTCAGCGTCTTCCCGGAATGTGGGTCAGCCCAAGCGCCATGCCCGGCTGCGCCGGGCGCGCCAGGGCGGCGTCCGGCACCAGGCGCGGCGCGGGCTCGGCTTCATCCGCATGCCGCTCGGCCTCCAGGGCAAAGCGCGCATCGGCATCATCGAGCCAACCGGCTTCGACCACCCCCCATTCGCGCCAGCCGCGGCGGCGGAGCGCCGCTATGCGCAGCGCCTGCCCTTCCAGGCCGACATAGAGCGAGACCAGCAGGGACAGCAGCGAGCCGGCCCACCCAAGACCGAGCTTTTCGCCAAGCACCGAAAGCACCGCCATGACAATGAAGGTGAGTGCCGCTTCGATCCACAGCCGATGCCAGGCGAACCACAGCGGCGGCACCAGCAGGCCGAGCCAGGTGAAGCCGTCGCGGACAAGGGCCGTCGCATCGGCCTTTTCGCCAAAGCCGGGCGGTTCCATCACGACATAGCTGGCCATGACGCTATCCCTTCAAAGATCCCTTGGTGGAGGGAACAGCGTCCGGCTGGCGCGGATCGCGTTCCAGCGCCGCCCGCAGCGCACGCGCCACCGCCTTGAAACAGGTTTCGGCGATGTGGTGGTTGTTGGCGCCATAGTGATTGGTGACATGCAGCGTGATGCCGGCGTTTTGTGCCAGCGCCTGGAAGAACTCGCGCACGAGTTCGGTGTCGAAGGTGCCGATCTTGGGCGAGGAAAACGAAACGTTCCACACCAGAAATGGACGGCCGGAGACATCGATCGCCGCGCGCGTCAGCGTCTCGTCCATGGCAAGATCGATCGAGGCATAGCGCATGATGCCGCGCCGCTCGCCCAGCGCCTTGGCCAGCGCCTGCCCAAGCGCGATGCCGGTGTCCTCGACCGTGTGGTGGTCGTCTATGTGCAGGTCGCCCTCGGCCCGAACGGTCATGTCGATCAGCGAATGGCGCGAAAGCTGGTCGAGCATATGATCGAAGAAGCCGACGCCGGTCACGATGTCCGATTTGCCGGAGCCGTCGACATGGACCGACACGGCAATGTCGGTTTCCCTGGTCTCGCGGCTGATTTCGGCGGAACGGGGCAGCATGGGCTTGTCCTTGTCCGTGAGTTTAAGCGCTTCAGGCGTTCGCCTGTTTGAAAACGAAAGCCTTCTAGCAGCATGATCCGGCGATTGCCAGTTGCCATCCAGGCCGGTATCGAGCGTTTGCAATCACCGCCCCCATGCATACATATGGGTCGATCAAAGTCACTCGTACCGCGCCAATCGCCTTTTAGGGATGACGCGAATCGGAGCAGCAAATGTCCAATGAACTGACCATGCACGCCACGACCATCGTGACGGTGCGCAAGGGCAACAAGGTGGTGATCGCCGGCGACGGCCAGGTCAGCCTTGGCCAGACCATCATGAAGGGCAACGCCAGGAAAGTGCGCCGCATCGGCAAGGGCGGCAACGTGATCGCCGGTTTCGCCGGCGCGACCGCCGACGCCTTCACGCTTCTGGAGCGGCTCGAAGCCAAGCTCGAACAATATCCCGACCAGTTGACGCGCGCCTGCGTCGAACTCGCCAAGGACTGGCGCACCGACCGCTATCTGCGCCGGCTGGAAGCGATGATGCTGGTGGCCGACAAGTCGGTCTCGCTGGCGCTGACCGGCACCGGCGACGTGCTCGAGCCCGAGCATGGCGTCATGGCCATCGGTTCAGGCGGCAACTATGCGCTGGCTGCGGCCCGCGCCCTGATGGACACAGACAAGGACGCCGAGGAGATCGCGCGAAAGGCGATGCAGATCGCCTCCGACATCTGCGTCTACACCAACAACAATTTCGTCGTCGAAACGCTCGATGCCGGCTGACCGGCCGGCGACCATGATCCTGATCCGAAGAACCGCGTAAGAGATCATGGCCAAACAAGACGATAGCTATGATTTTCGGCCGGTGACCACGAAAGACCTGCCGATGATCGCCGGCTGGCTCGCCGAACCGCATGTCGCTGAGTGGTGGGACGACCCGGAGACGGAAATCGCCGAGATTCGCGATCATATCGACTCGATTTCGGTCGAGCCGCTGATCGTTGAACTCGACGGCAAGCCGATCGCCTATCTGCAGAGCTACGATCCGCATCTGGAGGACGACCATCCCTATGCCGACCAGCCATTCGGGACGCTCGGCATCGACCTGTCGATCGGCCGGCCGGAGCTGGTCGGCATCGGCCATGGCTCGGCGATCGTGCGCCAGTTCGTCGAGCAGTTGTTCGAGGAGGGCGTGCCGCGCGTCATCATCGATCCCGACCCATCCAATGGCCGCGCCATCCGCGCCTATGAAAAGGCGGGATTTCGGGCAATCGATCGCCGGCAGTCCAGATATGGCGATGTCGTGCTGATGGCTGTCGACGCAACCGACACGCATGGCGACGCGCAAGAGAGGTAATGGGGCATGGACGCATCGGGTCAGGACAGGCTGGTCTCGGCCTATGAAGACAGCTGGCGCATGGGACTGCTGCTCGTCCTTGGCCTGCTCATCTTCCAGGCCGGAGCCCTCTACGGCATGGGGCACCCGCCGATCTGTACTTGTGGCTATGTCAAACTCTGGCACGGCGTGGTGAACAGTTCCGAGAATTCCCAGCATATATCGGACTGGTACACATTCTCGCACATCATCCACGGCTTCCTGTTCTATGCGCTGGCCAGGTTCCTGTTTCCGCGCTCGCCGGTCGGCTTGAGGCTGGCTTTCGCCGTCTTCATCGAGGGCGGCTGGGAGTTGATCGAGAACAGCCCGTTCATCATCGAGCGCTACCGCGCCGGCACCATCTCGCTCGACTATTACGGCGACAGCATCATCAATTCGGTGTCCGACACACTGGCCATGGTGCTGGGATTTGTGATGGCGCGAAGGCTACCTATATGGGTGATCGTCAGTCTCGCCATCCTCTTCGAACTGGGTACGGGCTATCTTATCCGGGACAATCTGACACTCAACGTGATCATGCTGCTGCATCCGTTCGAGGCCATCAAGCAGTGGCAAAGTGGAATTTAGTGATATGAGCACATTTTCTCCCCGCGAAATCGTTTCGGAACTCGACCGTTTCATCATCGGCCAGAAGGACGCCAAGCGCGCCGTGGCCATCGCCTTGCGCAACCGCTGGCGCCGCCAGCAGCTGGAAGGGCAGATGCGCGAAGAAGTGATGCCGAAGAACATCCTGATGATCGGGCCGACCGGCGTCGGCAAGACCGAAATCTCGCGCCGCCTGGCGCGGCTGGCCGGCGCGCCCTTCGTCAAGGTCGAGGCAACCAAATTTACCGAGGTCGGCTATGTCGGCCGCGATGTCGAGCAGATCGTGCGCGACCTCGTCGAGGTCGCCATCGGCCTGGTGCGCGAGAAGATGCGTGAGGACGTCAAGGCGCGCGCCCATGTCAACGCCGAGGAACGCGTGCTGGAGGCGTTGGTCGGCAAGACTGCCAGCCCTGCCACGCGCGATTCCTTCCGCAAGAAGCTGCGCGAGGGCGAACTCGACGACAAGGAGATCGAGATCGAAGTGGCCGATACCGGCAATGGCGGCATGCCCGGCTTCGAGATTCCCGGCATGCCGGGCGCCAATATCGGCGTGCTCAACATCAACGACATGCTGTCGAAGGCGATGGGCGGCAAGAAGACTAAATTGCGCAAGACGACGGTAAAGGAATCCTACGACCTGCTGGTCAACGACGAGTCCGACAAGCTGCTCGACCAGGACGAGGTGGTGCGCCGGGCGCTGGACGCTGCGGAAAATGACGGCATCGTCTTCCTCGACGAGATCGACAAGATCGCGGCCCGGTCGGATATTTCGGGCGGGCCTTCGCGTGAGGGCGTGCAGCGCGACCTGCTGCCGCTGGTCGAGGGCACGACGGTGGCGACCAAATATGGGCCGTTGAAGACGGATCACATCCTGTTCATCGCATCGGGTGCGTTCCACGTCTCGAAGCCGTCCGACCTGTTACCAGAGCTGCAGGGCCGCCTGCCGATCCGCGTCGAATTGCGCGCGCTGGAGAAAGAGGATTTCGTCCGCATCCTGACCGAGACGGAAGCGAGCCTCATCAAGCAATATATCGCGCTGATGAAGACCGAAGGCGTCGACCTGACCTTCACCGACGACGCCATCGATTCGCTCGCCGGCATCGCCGTTGATCTCAACGCCAGCGTCGAGAATATCGGCGCAAGGCGGTTGCAGACGGTAATGGAGCGCGTGCTGGACGATATCTCCTACGATGCGCCGGACCGCAACGGCACTGCGGTGACCATCGATGCCGCCTATGTGGAGAAACATGTCGGCGACCTGTCGAGGAACACCGATCTGTCGCGCTTCATTCTTTGAGCAGGCGCGCGCCGGATCGTTCCGGCGCCTGTCGGGCGAATGGATCATGTGTGGCCGGATGGTATCATTCGGCCACCTTTCGTTCTGCCGAGCGCAGGGCCGCTCTCGACTCGACCAAGAGCTTTACCTAGTTTGCGCGGCAATTCTCTAGGCGGCGGGCGCATGAAAAAACTGATCCTGGTCATTCTCGGCTTGACGCTGGCGGCAACGATGTTCGGCGCCGACGCGGCGACCATGGTGCCGCCGGGGAACCGCAATGCCGAGCAGCCCAGCATTCCGGGAGCCTCAAGCCGGCGCACGCAGGCCACCAACACCACGTTCCAGGCGAAGTACCGCAAGGTCTATGCGCTGCTGCAGAACGACGCCGACCTGCGCGGCAAGATCAAGAAGGCGGCAAGCGTCTACGGTATCGATCCAATGCACATTGTCGGCGCCATCGTCGGCGAGCACACCTACAATGTCGACGCCTACGACCGGCTGCAGACCTACTACGTCAAGGCGATCTCCTATCTCTCCAGCAAGCTGTCCTTCGCCTATGACGGCGAGGACATCACGGATTTCGTGCAGCGGCCGGAATTCAGGAAATGCACTGGGATGTCCGACAGTTACGATTTGTGGGAATGCCGCGAGCAGGTGTGGAACCGTTCATTTCGCGGCAAGACCGTCGGCGGCGAGGATTTCCCCAACGACCGCTTCGGCGCCACTTTCTTCCAGCCCTACTATGCCGGCCAGACCTTTGGTCTCGGCCAGCTCAATCCGCTGACCGCGCTCCAGATGAGCGATCTCGTGCACAAGGTTTCCGGCCTGCCGAAGCTCGACGTCGGCGATCCCAATGCGGTCTACAAGACCATCATGGATCCCGACCTCACGCTGCCCTACGTTGCCGCGACGATCCGGAAATCGATCGACGCCTATAAGAGCATCGCCGGCTTCGACATTTCGGGCAATCCGGGCCTCACCGCCACGCTCTACAATGTCGGCAATCCCGAGCAACGCGCCTATGCGCTGAAGGCGGAGAACGACAAGCGCAGCGCCGCCGGCGAGCCTGTGAAGCTGCCGGAAGAGAATTATTACGGCTGGCTGGTCAATGACAAACTGCCGGAGCTGAAGGCGCTGTTTTAGGGCGGATCCGGCGCGTTGACGTTGATTTGCCAACGCCTGCGCCGCAGACCCTGACAGTTGCCGTTGCGTCCTACGCCGCCAGCAGCGATTTCAATTTCACCGCCTGCGAACCGAGCGCTTCCGGCGCCGGCCTCGCCCGTTTGCCGATCAGCATCTCCGCCAGCCTGATGTCGCGGGCGACGGCATTGCCGGGGCCGATGCCGCTGGCGGCCACCAGCCTGCCGTCCTCGGCAAGGTGAAAGAGGATGAAGGCGCCCTCGCCGAGATCGCGGCGCACCGTGCTGCGGCCTTCGTCGGAGAGCCCCGCGATCTGCAGGGACAGGCCATACTGATCCGACCAGAACCACGGCACCGCCGCATGTGCCTCTGCGGCGCCCAGCATGTTTCTTGCCGCCAGCGCGCCCTGCTCCTGCGCATTGCGCCAGGCCTCCAGCCGCACGCGGCGGCCGCCATAGACGGCAAGCGGGAACGAGCAGCAGTCGCCGGCAGCGAAGATGTCGGGGTCGCTGCTGCGCAGTTCGGCATCGACCGATATGCCGTTGTCGATGGCCAGTCCTGCTTCGGCGGCAAGCGCCGTCACCGGCACGGCGCCGATGCCGATGATGGCGAGATCGGCGGCTATTTCGCGGCCGCCGGCAAGCGCGATGCGCACTTGCCTGCCGTCGTCGGCGATCGAGGCAATGCCTTCGCCGCATGTTATGTCGACACCTTCGGCGACGTGGGCGTCATGGACGACCTTGGCGATCTCGGCCGGTACACCGCGCATCAGGATACGCGGCTGCGCCTCGATGACAGTGACCGCAGTACCGAGCTTGCGGGCCGCCGCCGCGAGCTCGAGCCCGATGAAGCCGCCTCCGATGATCGCGATGCGGTTACCCGCCTTGAGGTGGGCGCGGATGGCCAGCGCATCGGCGAAGGTGCGGAGGTAGACGCAGCGCCCATCAAGGCCAGGCATCGACAGTTTGCGGGGCGTCGAGCCGGTCGCCAGCAGCAGCTTGTCGTAGGGCAGAACCGAACCGTCCGACAGGCGCACAGTATGCGTGGCGCGATCGATCGCTGAAGCCTGAACGGAATGGATATGCCGGATCGACTTTTCGGCGAGGATTTCATCGCTTGCGATCGCCCTGATCTCGGGCGCGCCGCCGGCCATTGCGTCCTTGGACAGAGGCGGCCGTTCATAGGGCAGATGCGGCTCGTCGCCGACCAGCGTCACCGGTCCCTCATAGCCGAGATCCCGCAATGCAAGCGCTGCCCGGCCGCCGCATTCGCCAGCGCCGATGACAACCATTCCCCGCGTCATGCCGGTCATCCGATCTGAACGAGGATGCTGCCGGCGTCGACCTTGACCGAATAGGTCCTGAGATTGACGCAGGCAGGCGCGCCTTTGGCCTGGCCTGTCTTGTAGTTGAAGCGGCCATTGTGCTTGGGACATTCGATGATGTCGTCCATGACAAGGCCGTCGGCGAGATGCACCTTTTCGTGCGTACACAGGCCGTCGGTGGCGAAATACTCGTCATCGGGGCTGCGATAGATGGCGTAGCTGCGGCCGCCGTGATCGAACCGCATCACATCTTCCTCGTCGATGTCTCCCACGGCACAGGCCTCGACCCAGTCGCTCATACATTTCTCCCGCAAAATTTCCCGATGGCCCCTCACGGGCGGATGTCACTCCGCCGCGGCGTTGAAGGCAGCATTGTCGTTGTGCAGATCTTCGCGGTACGGCCTGGCCGTCGGCGGCAGCTCGCGTTTGAGGAAATAATCCTCGTTGCGCAACTGGCGCCAGAAGACAGGCAGCATCTCGCGATAGCCGGCCAGGATCGACGGCGTCGGCGCCGGCAAATCGTGCTTGATCAGTTCATGCAGCTTCGGCAGCGCATGGTAAGGCACCATCGGGAACATATGATGCTCGACGTGGTAGTTCATGTTCCAATAGATGAAACGGCTGACCGGGTTCATGTAGACGGTGCGGCTGTTCAGCCGATGGTCGGTGACGTTGTCGGCAAGGCCGCCATGCTGCAGCAGGCCGACCATGACGTGGTGCCAGGCGCCATAGAGCCTGGGCAGACCGACCAGCATCAAGGGCAGGAACGAGCCGGTATAGAGCGCCAGCGCGATGGTTGCGGCATAGATCGCGGTCCAGATGCGGGCGATGCGGATCGCCTTCGGCTGTTCCTGCTCGGGAATAAAAGTCTTCTCTGCCGCGCTGATGTTGCCGGCGGCGTTGCGCAGCATGTCTGACATCGCATGCCAGGCGTCGAGCACGCCGACAAAGCCGAGGATGGCGCGCACCAGGTCGGGCGGCCGCATGACCGAGATTTCCGGGTCGCGGCCGACGATGATGGTGTCGGTGTGATGGCGCGTGTGGCTCCAGCGCCAGGTCACCGGGTTGCGCATGATCATGAAGCAGGCGACCTGATAGACCACATCATTCATCCACTGCGTGCGGAAGGCCGTGCCGTGGCCGCATTCGTGCCAGCGGGAATCCGTGGACGAACCGTAGAGCACGCCATAGGCGAAGAAGAACGGCACGCACCACCAGGTGCCCCAGAACCAGGCACCCCCGGCGCCGCTGACGATGAGCGCGGCGATCCAGATCGCCGTGTCGCGGATCGCGGGCGCGTCGGAGCGCTGCATCAGCTCCTTCATCTGCTTGCGGGGAATGTCGGTGTGATACCATTCGGCCGCCGACAGGCCGGTCTCGACGGCCAGCCTGGCGTCGCGGCCGATCAGGCTGTAGTCACGCCGGGACGGCGCAGCATGCATGGTTGCCTCCTCGGCAAAGGCATCCGCCACGCGAATGCCCGACATTTCCTGACTTCGAGGCTGAAAATAACGCTAGCTCATGATAGACTCAACGTCAGAAAGATAGTTTCTATCATTTCCTATCATCAAGATGTAGGAAAGACGCGCAGTCAAATGAGGACAGACATGGCGAAACGGCCGACGATCACCGATCTGGCGCGCATCTCCGGCGTCAGCGTCGCCACGGTGGACCGCGTGCTCAACAGCCGCCTGCCGGTGCGCGAGGAAACGGCGCGCCGCGTCTATGATGCCGCGACCGAGATCGGCTATCACGCGGCGGGGCTGATCAAACAGCGCATGCGTCAGGAATTGCCCGAGTATCGACTGGGCTTTCTGCTGCTTCGGGGCAATGACGTTTTCTATGGCGATTTCGCGCGGGAACTCGAACTCGCGGTGGCACAATCGCAGCGCTTCCGTGGCGTCGCAACCATCGATTTCGCCACTTCCCTGGCCCCCGATGAGATCGCCGCCCAGATGCGCAGGCTGGCGGCGAAATCGCGGGCCATCGCCGTGGTCGGCCCTGACCATCCGACGCTGACGGCGGTCGTGGAGGCGCTAAAGGCCAGGGGGCAGCCGGTCTTCTCCTTGCTGTCCGACTTCGCCGCCGGCATCCGCGAGGGCTATGTCGGCCTCGACAACCGCAAGGTCGGCCGCACCGCCGCCTGGATGATCTCGAAGGCTGCGAGGAAGCCCGGCAAGGTCGCCCTTTTTGTCGGCAGCCATCGCTTCCACGGCCATGAGCTGCGTGAGATCGGTTTCCGCTCCTTCTTTCGCGAGCATGCGCCGGACTTCAACGTGCTTGAGACGCTGGTCAATCTGGAGGCCAACCAGGTGACCCATGATGCGATGATCGATCTTCTGGCGCGATATCCGGATCTTGTCGGCTGCTACGTCGCCGGCGGCGGCATGGAAGGCGCCGTCTCGGCGCTGCGGACAGCGAAGCCCGCCGACATGCCGGTGGTCGTCTGCAACGAGATATCAGCCGAATCGCGCGCCGCGCTTGCCGACAACATCCTGACGATGGTGATCTCGACGCCCCTTGCCGCGCTCTGTCGCGAGCTCGTCGATCGGATGGCGCATG
Source organism: Mesorhizobium sp. B2-3-2 (assembly GCF_006442295.1). Taxonomy (NCBI): domain Bacteria; kingdom Pseudomonadati; phylum Pseudomonadota; class Alphaproteobacteria; order Hyphomicrobiales; family Phyllobacteriaceae; genus Mesorhizobium; species Mesorhizobium sp. B2-3-2. The sequence continues at coordinate 542,831 of NZ_VFWA01000003.1, forward strand.
CCATCGAAACCGGCGCGGCCAATGCGCCGGGCCAGACGTTCCTCCCCTTCGACATCTATTTGCCGGAAAACATCTGAACCCATTTCAGGAATGCGCGCAGCGGTTGTCCGTCCAGATCGCGTCAGGACGGAGGTAGAGCGTTTCCATGAAACGATAAAATGCCCGGGCAGCCCGGTCTGCCGCAAACTGGCCGCCTGAAATGATAGAATCCATCAGAGACGGCCGAAAATCGCACGCCCGGATTCGGAATCTCCCTTGACGCCTCGTTCCGAAATGGAATAAATATTTCACTGGCTGTACATTTTGGTTCTTTCGTTCCGAGAACATCTGGTTCGGGGCAGGCAGTTCGGCGGTCCAGCCGGTGATGAACCGCCCCGGGACGAAATGATATCAGGGAGAGATTCCCCGGGGAGACCGGGGATTCCGGATAGATCGGTGCGACCGGACACCCAAAGTGGAGGAGAGATACAATGAAGAAAATAATTTTGGGCGTCGCCTTCGCGGCGCTGATGAGTTCGTCCGCCATGGCCGCCAAGATCGGCGTGTCGATGGCCAAGTTCGACGACAATTTCCTGACCGTGCTGCGCAACGGCATGATCGAGCAGGCCAAGGGCATGAGCGGCGTGGAGCTGCAGGTCGAGGACGCGCAGAACGACGTCGCCAAACAGCTCGACCAGATCAAGAACTTCGCCGCATCGGGCGTCGACGCCATCATCGTCAATCCGGTCGACACCTCTGCCACGCAGGCGATGTCGGATGCCGCGGCCGCCGCCAAGATCCCGCTGGTCTATGTCAACCGCGAACCTGTCAATGTCGATACGCTGCCTGACAACCAGGCCTTCGTCGCTTCGAACGAGGCCGATTCCGGCACGCTTGAAACCAAGGAAGCCTGCCGCCTGTTCAAGGAAGCCGGCAAGAAGGAAGCCAATGTCTATGTGATCATGGGCGAGCTTTCCAACCAGGCGGCCGTGCAGCGCACCAAGGACATCGAAGAGGTGATCGCGACGCCGGATTGCAGCTTCATCAAGATCATCGACAAGCAGACGTCGAACTGGAACCGCGACGAGGCCCAGAACCTGATGACCAACTGGCTGTCGACCGGCAAGCCGTTCGACGGCGTCATCGCCAACAATGACGAAAGCGCCATCGGCGCCATCCAGGCTATGAAGGCCGCCAATATCGACATGAAGACGGTTGTCGTTGGCGGCGTCGACGCCACGCAGGACGCGCTTGCGGCCATGCAGGCAGGCGACCTCGACGTCACCGTGTTCCAGGACGCGGCCGGCCAGGGCGCCGGTGCGCTCGACGCGGCACTGAAACTGTCCAAGGGCGAGAAGGTCGAACACAAGGTCTACGTGCCCTTCCAACTGGTGACGCCGGCAAACATCGACAAGTTCCTGAAGAAGAACTGAGCGGCGGAACGGTTCACTCCGGGGCGGCGCTCAAAAGACCGGGCGCCGCCCCACCTCTCAGCGCTTTCAGGCGCCAGGGGCGGCCGTGGCTGACGGAGGATAGACGATTGGCACAGACATCTCATGGCGTCGGCGGGGTCAGCTATGATGCGAAGAAGCGCATATGGCCGGCGGAATTCAACGTCTTCCTGGCGCTCGTCATTCTTGTCGTCATCTTCGAATTGATCGGCCGCATCTTTCTCGGCGACAGCTTCCTGTTCAACACCCGCAGCAATGTCGGCGGCCTCTTCAACGAGGCGCGGCTGCAGATCATCATCCTGCAAGTGTCGATCGTCGGCATCATCGCCATCGGCGTGACGCAGGTGATCATATCGGGCGGCATCGACCTGTCCTCGGGTTCGATCGTCGGCGCCACCGCGATGATCGCCATGAGCTTCGCGCAGGTGGCGACCGTCAACGGCAATCCCAATCCCAAGGCGATGTTCCTGGCGCAGGGCTGGACCGACCTGCCGGTCATCGTGCCGCTGCTGGTCGCCATCGGCTGCGGGCTGCTTGCCGGCCTGGTCAACGGCGCCCTGATCGCCTACACGCGCATTCCGCCCTTCATCGCCACGCTCGGCATGATGGTGACCGCGCGCGGCATCGCCAAATGGTGGTCCAAGGGCCAGCCGATCTCGTTTCCCACCGACAGTTTCGCCGCGATCGGCAAAGGCCTGATGCCCGTCATCATCTTCCTGTCGCTCGCCGTGCTGTTCCAACTGATCATGACCTACACACGATATGGCAAGCATTGCTACGCCATCGGCTCCAACGAGGACGCCGCACGTATGTCCGGCATCAAGATCGCCAACCACAAGATCCTGGTCTATGTCATCGCCGGCATACTCGCATCGCTCGCCGCGGTGGTGCTCTCTTCCAAGAACCTCACCGCCCAGGCCGGCATGGGCGTGATGTACGAACTCGACGCCATCGCCATGGCGGTCATCGGGGGCGTATCGCTGTCGGGCGGCCGCGGCTCGATCGTCGGCACGGTGATCGGCGCTCTGATCTTCGGCGTCATCATCTCCGGCTTCACCTTCCTGCGCCTCGATGCCTACTACCAGGAGATGGTCAAGGGCGTGATCATCGTCGGCGCCGTCGTTCTCGACCAGTGGCGCCAGCGCCTGCGGGCATTGAGGGCTTGACCATGTCAGACATCGTCCTGAAGACCGAAAACCTGACCAAGCGCTATGGCGGCGTGCAGGCGCTGGAAGGCGCGAATTTCGAACTGCGCAAGGGCGAACACGTCGCCATCATGGGCGACAACGGTGCGGGCAAGTCGACTTTCGTGCGCCAGATCACCGCCGTCGAGCAACCGACTAGCGGCCAGATCTGGTTCGACGGCAAGCAAGTCAATTTTTCGGGCCCTATCGAGGCGCGCGAGGCCGGCATCGAGACCGTGTTCCAGAACCTGGCGCTGGCCGACGACCTCGACGTGCCGTCAAACCTGTTCCTGGGCCGCGAAAAAGTACTGTTCAATCTGGGACCGTTTTCGATCCTGGACCGCCGGGGGATGCGCAAGGCGACCGAAGCCGCGCTGGTGCGCACGGCGGTGAAAATCCCCAACCTGTCGAACACCATCCGCCATATGTCGGGCGGCCAGCGGCAATGCGTGGCGATTGCCAGGACCGCGACCTTCGCCTCCAAGCTGATCATCATGGACGAGCCGACGGCAGCACTCGGCGTGCAGGAGACCGCGCAGGTCGAGAACATCATCCGCACGCTGAAGGACAATGGCGAGCCGCTGATCCTGATCAGCCACAACATGCGCCAGGTGTTCGACCTTTGCGACCGCATCGTCGTCTTCCGGCGCGGCCGCATCGTCGCCAATCTGCGCAAGGAGAACACCGACGGAAACGATATTGTTTCCTACATCACCGGCGCCAAGACCGGAGAGGCCGAACTCGCGGCCTAGGCCGGGCGCGGAGGCGGCGGTCATCGCTTCCCCGTCGATCTCGTCTTGACCGGAAAATCAGCCGCGCGCATGACCGGCGCCTCGCCAGCTTCGAACCATCCCAGAGGAAATTTCCATGACTCTCCGCTTCGCCCTCCTCGGTGCCGGCCGCATCGGCAAGGTCCACGCCCGCGCCGTCGGCTCCAATCCGCAGGCCAAACTGGTCGCCGTTGCCGACGCTTTCGAAAAGGCGGCGAGCGAACTCGCCACGGCCTACGGTGCCGAGGTGCGCACGATCGATGCCATTGAGAAATCCGGGGACATCGACGCGGTCGTCATCTGCACGCCGACGGACACCCATGCCGACCTGATCGAGCGCTTCGCCAGGGCCGGCAAGGCGATCTTCTGCGAGAAACCGATCGACCTCGACGTCAAGCGCGTCGAGCAGTGCCTGGCCGTGGTCGAGAAGGCCAAGGCGACGCTGATGGTCGGCTTCAACAGGCGCTTTGACCCGCATTTCGCCGCGGTGCGCAAGGCGATCGATGACGGCGCCATCGGCACGGTCGAGATGGTGACCATCACGTCGCGCGATCCGGGCGCGCCGCCGATCGACTACATCGCGCGCTCCGGCGGCATTTTTCGCGACATGACCATCCATGATTTCGACATGGCGCGCTTCCTGCTCGGCGAAGAGCCGGTGGCGGTAAGCGCGCATGCCTCGGTGCTGGTTGACAGACAAATCGGCGAGGCCGGCGATTTCGACTCGGTCAGCGTCATCCTGGAAACCGCGTCGGGCAAGCAGGCCGTCATCTCCAATTCGCGCCGCGCCACCTATGGCTACGACCAGCGCATCGAGGTGCATGGCTCGAAAGGCATGGTGGCGGCCGAGAACCAGCGGCCGGTGTCGATCGAACTGGCCAATGAGAAGGGCTATACGCGCCCGCCGCTGCACGATTTCTTCATGACCCGCTATCTCGATGCCTATGCCATCGAGATAGCGTCCTTCATCGCCGCCGCGACCTCGGGCAAGAAGGCAGCACCGAGCGGGACGGACGGACTCATCGCACTTCGGCTGGCGGATGCGGCGCTGAAATCGGCGACATCAGGCCAGACCGTCCGCCTCGACAAGTAACGACTTAAAGCACAGGAGCAGAGCGATGAGCGCATCAGCCGGTCGCAATTCACAAACGCGCGCCATCGTCACCGGCGGCGCACAAGGCATAGGCTTCGCGGTCGCCGAGGCATTGGCGGAAGAAGGCTGCCGGGCGCTGGCGCTGATCGGCCGCTCGCAGGAGAAGGGCGACAAGGCTGTCGCCACGCTCAAGAAGTCGGGCGTCGATGCTATCTTCATCAGCGCGGACGTCTCCAAGGTGGCCGATTGCAAGCGCGCCGTGGCCACCGCGCTTTCGCATTTCGGCACCATCAATGCGCTGGTCAACGCCGCCGCCACGTCGGCGCGCGGCTCGCTGGTGGAGACCAGCGAGGAGCTCTTCGACACCATCTTCGACACCAATGTGCGAGGCCCATTCTTCCTGATGCAGGGCGTGGTGACGCATCTGCTTGAGAAAAAGGCCCCCGGATCGATCGTCAACGTGCTGTCGATGTCGGCGCATACCGGTCAGTCGTTCCTGACGCCCTATTCGACCAGCAAGGGCGCGCTGATGACGTTGACCAAGAATGTCGCCAACGCCTATCGCTTCAATCGCATCCGCTGCAACGCCGTGCTGCCCGGCTGGATGGACACCGAGGGCGAGGATATCGTGCAGAAGAAATGGCATGACGCGCCCGACGACTGGCTCGAGAAGGCCGAGGCCGCACAGCCGATGGGGCAGTTGGTGAAGCCGGACCAGCTTGCCCGGCTGATCAGCTACATGGTCAGCCCGCAATCCGGCGTGATGACTGGCTCGCTTGTCGACTACGACCAGAGCGTCGCCGGGGCGTCGCCGGAATAGCGGCATAACATCGCCGAAAGGCCCACCGCGTCGCGGGGGTTCGGCATATCCTGAAATGGCTCTCATCAGGGTACGTGACAAAGGCCGCCGCTTCGACTATATGAGCCACATGATCCACCTGACCGCCACCTATTGGTACTTTAGCAGCTCGCTGGCGGCGGGAGGATTGCGCTCGATCTGAAGATTGCAGCAAACAGTCCGACAAGCCGCCAGACCTGGCGGCTTTTTTGTTTCAGCCGGCAGGTCTTCTCTAAATCAAAGAGGAGCAGGAAGCCGTGTTGACCACCACAGACGACCTTCGGGTCAAGGAACTGAGACTGCTGAGCACGCCGGAAGAGGTGATGCGGGAGATACCGCGCTCACTCACGGCGACGCGCACCGTTGCCGCCTCGCGCAACACCATCCACTCAATCCTGACGGGGGCTGACGACCGACTTGTTGTCATCGTCGGCCCTTGTTCCATCCACGATCCGGTCGCGGCCGTTGACTATGCCAGCCGTCTGGCGGCGCTGCGCGAGGCTCTGTCCGACCGGCTCGAGATCGTGATGCGGGTCTATTTCGAAAAGCCGCGCACGACGGTCGGCTGGAAAGGCCTGATCAACGACCCCGACCTCGACGGCAGCTTCAACATCGACAAGGGGCTGCGGATGGCACGCAACGTCCTGTCCGCCGTCAACAATCTCGGCCTGCCGGCGGCAACGGAATTCCTCGACATGACCACGCCGCAATATATTGCCGACCTCGTCGCCTGGGGCGCCATCGGCGCGCGCACCACCGAGAGCCAGATCCACCGGGAATTGGCATCGGGCCTGTCCTGCCCGGTCGGCTTCAAGAACGGCACCGACGGCAATCTCAGGATTGCCGCCGAGGCGGTGAAGTCCGCCGCGCAGCCGCATCATTTCATGGCGGTGACCAAGGGCGGACGCAGCGCCATCGCGGCAACGACCGGAAACGAGGATTGCCATGTCATCCTGCGCGGCGGCGTCCAGCCCAATTACGATGCGGCAAGCGTCGAAGCCGCATCGGTCGAACTCGCCCGCATCGGTATCGCGCCCCGCCTGATGATCGATGTCAGCCATGCCAACTCAGCCAAGAAGCCGGAGAACCAGCCCAAGGTCGCGGCTGACGTGGCGGGACAGGTCGCGGCGGGGGATACGCGCATCATCGGCGTCATGATCGAGAGCAATCTCGTCGCCGGCCGGCAGGATGTCGTGCCCGGCAAGCCGCTCGTCTATGGCCAGAGCATCACCGACGGCTGCATCGACTGGGCGACCACGGAGACGGTGCTGCACGGCCTTGCCGGCGCCGTGGAATGGCGCCGATCGGCGCGCCGCGCCTCGATGGAGAGCCGGCAGGGCGCCGCCTGATCTGGTAGGAGCAAAGGGCGGGGTTTCCGGTTTCAGCCCGGGAGCACGCCGCCCTTAGCTCCGCAGCCCTCCACCTCCTTGCATGCCACCGATCCGCATGTTACATACTGAACCACATGGTTCAGTATTCTCCGACCCGCCTGGACGCCTCGTTTGCCGCGCTTTCGGACGCCACCCGACGCGGGGTTCTGGAGCAACTCGGCCGTGCGGATGCTTCGATCACGGACTTGGCCCAGAAATTCCACATGACCCTCACGGGCATGAAGAAGCATGTCGGCGTCCTGGAGCAGGCGGGGTTCGTCACCACGCAGAAGGTCGGGCGCGTGCGGACCTGCAAGCTCGGCCTGCGCCGCCTAGAGGAGGAGGCGGCATGGATCGAGAGATACCGCCAGCTCTGGGCGGCACGCTTCGACGAGCTGGACAAGGTTGTCGAGGAAATGAAACGGAAGGAGGAAGCCGATGGACGAAACAAGAGCGAATGAGCCCACCCCCATGCAGAACCGCACGACGGTGGAACGGACGTCCGACCGGGAGTTGGTCGTTACGCGAAGCTTCGACGCGCCGGCGCGCATCGTGTTCGAGGCATGGACAAAGCCCGATCTGTTCAAGCGCTGGTGGGCGCCCAAGTCGATGGGCATGTTCCTGCGTTCCTGCGAGATGGATGTTCGTGTGGGAGGCGGGTACCGTTTGGTGTTCGGGCATGGTGACTCGCAGCCTGCCGAGTTCTTCGGCAGGTATCTCGAAGTGACACCGCATTCGCGCCTCGTCTGGACCAATGACGAAGGCGGTGACGGTGGACCCGCCACCACGGTGACCTTCGAGGAAAAAGGCGGCAGGACGCTGCTGGTCATGCGCGAGCTCTATCCCTCGAAGGAAGCCCTCGACGCCGGCGCCGGGGCGGCGGATGCGATGTCCGAGCAATTCGAGCAGCTGGACGAGCTTCTCGCCACGCTGTAGGACACCGCCTGATCCGGCCGGCGCCTGAAGGGCGGCAGTTCGGTCCAGCCCGAGACTACGCCGCCCTCACGCCCTCCCATGCTGTGAACACGGAGACGGCGAAGAGCAGCAGCCCGGCCGCCCGGCCGGCAAGGATGGTCGCTCGCGGATTGGCGATCAGCAGCTTGCGGCTGCGGCCGGCTGATATTGCGAGCCCACCATAGATCGCAGCCTGCGTCAGCACGGTCAGCAGGCCCATCACCGTCGCCTGCATCCAGATCGGGCCGTAGTCCGGCTTCAGGAACTGCGGGTAGACGGCAAGCACGAAGAGATAGGCCTTCGGGTTGATCAGGCAGGTCACAAGGCCTTGGCGAAACGCCTTCCATGCCGAGCGGCTGCCGGCGGGCCCGTCGTGACCGACAGTGATGGAGCTGCGCATCAGCGTGACGCCGATGAAGGCCATGTAGGCCGCGCCGGCAATCAGCAGCGGCTTGAACAGGATCGGCATGAAATGCATCAGCAGGCCGACGCCGATCGCGCCGTTCAGCGTGTGCACCATGCCGCCGACCATGATGCCGCCGGTCGCGGCAAGACCCCTGTCGCGCCCGCCGGTCAGCGCATTGGCCAGCACGAACAGCATGTCCATGCCCGGAACGGCGATGATGCCGAACAGGAGGATAAAGAACAGCCAGAGATTTTCAGCATAGCCCATGTCAGTTGCCTGTTGTCCCGCTCGGCCCAGCCGCAGCGGAACCTGTTGATTTTCAAACCGATAGGCAGTCCTATAAGCTGGTTCAACTGACGATGGTGTGTCAGTTGTGATCGGTACCGGGTCAGAAAAATGCGCAAGGCGTCACGCCTGTTCGAGATCATCCAGATCCTGCGGCTGGCGCGGCAGCCGGTGACCGCGGCAATGATCGCCGCGCACTTGGAAGTGACGATCCGCTCGATCTATCGCGACATCGCAGCGCTTCAGGCGATGCGCGTGCCGATCGAGGGCGGGCGCGGCATCGGCTATGTCTTGCGTCCCGGCTTCGATTTGCCGCCGCTGATGTTCTCGATCGAGGAGATGGAGGCGATCGTGCTGTCGCTTGCCCTGCTGGAGCGCACGGGCGACGACGAGCTCAAGCAGGCGGCCAAGCGCGTCGGCGCCAAGATCGCCAGCGCCGTACCGCCGCCTTTGCGCCAGACGCTCGACGCCAATGCGCTGCATGCGTGGGGGTTCGCCGCGCCCTCCGCAGGTGCGATCGATCTGGCGCTGGTGCGCCGCGCCATACGCGACGAGGAGAAGCTCGACCTCTCCTATCGCGACGAGCTTGGCCGCGCTTCCGAGCGCCTCATCCGCCCGATCGCGCTGATCTATTATGCTGAGACCGCCAACATTGTCGCCTGGTGCGAACTGCGCCAGGCAATCCGCAATTTCCGCAGCGACCGCATCGAGGATTGCCAGCCGACAGGACTGCGCTTCAAGGGCGAAGGCGACCGGTTGCGGCAGATCTGGGTCAGTGGATGGGAGATTCCTGCCGCCGGCGGCTGAGGCCGCCATTGCCAACCCGATAGCGGCAGAGACTATCTGACATCGACCCAGCGCTTCTCCTCGAAGGATCGCGCCATCGCATGCACGGTGCGCTCGATCTCCAGCCCTTCGGCGAATTCGATGAGCCGCGCCGGTTTGCCGGCGAGCCGGGTCAGCAATTCATGGCATTCGATGATCTTGAGATCGTTGAAGCCGAGGCTATGCCCGGGTGCCGGCACGAACAAATCATAAGGCTTGTGCTGTGGCGCTACCAGGATGGTGCGATAGCCCTGTTCGGTCGGGCGGTCCGATGTGAGGTAGAGCTGGAACTCGTTCATCCGCTCCTGGTCGAACAGGATCGAGCCCTTGGAGCCGAAGATCTGGACGGCGATGCGCCCCTTGCGGCCCCAGGCCGAGCGGTTGGCCTGCAAAGTGCCGGCGACACCGTTCTCCAGATGCATCAGCACGCTGGCGATGTCGTAAGTTTCGACAGCGCGGCGGCCGCCGGCGGCCAGCTTGCGGTCGGCATAGGGCCTGGCCATGTCGCAGATGACGCTGGCGACGCGGCCGAACAGGGCTGACACCAGCGACAGCGGGTGCACGGCGAAATCGTCGAGCGCACCGTAGCCGGAAGATGCCTCGTGCTTCCAGAAGAACAGCGCCTCGGGATCGGCCATGAAATCCTCGTCCATCTCGATGCGCAGATGGTTGACCTCGCCGATGATCTTTTCGTCCAGCAGCGCGCCGATATGGCGGATGGCCGGGCTCTGGATGTAATTGTAGCCGAGCGCCGCGACCTTGCCGGATTTCTTCGCCGCTTCCGCCATCGCCTCGGCTTCGGCGAAGCTCGGCGCCATCGGTTTTTCGCACCACAAATGCTTGCCGGCCTGAAGAACCGCGATGGCCATTTCCGGATGGAACTGGTTGGGCGTGGTCAGCGAGACGACGTCCACTTCGGGATCCTCGACGACGGCGCGCCAGTCACCGGACGCCCTGGCGAAACCGAACTCGCCGGCCTTGCGCCTGGCGAGATCCTCATTGACCTCGCCGAGATGGACAAGCCGTGGTTTGGTGACGTCGGGAAAGACAGCGCCGACGGCGCTCCACGCAATGGCGTGGCACTTGCCCATGAACCCCGTGCCGATGAGACCGACGCCGACCATTTCCGTTCCTCCACTGCCAGAAGCGTTGCGTGGATGAATTAGTCCATTTTTGTTCGGAATGGAATGTCTGCCTCATTTTTTATGGTGTTCTTGCGCAGCCTCGCTATGATGGGGCAGAGAGGACGCTTCACCGATGAGCTTGGACGGGCCGACGATGGACGAACGGGTACCTCGCGACTTCGAGACGCTGCGCGCCACGATCCTCGATCGGCGCGAAAGCCTGCCCAAGCGCATCGCCCAGATCGCCGCCTATGCGCTCGACAATCCCGACGATATCGCCTTCGGCACCGCCGCCAGCATCGCGGCCTCGGCCGGCGTGCAGCCCTCGACGCTGATCCGCTTTGCCCAGCAGCTCGGTTTTGACGGCTTCACCAGCCTCCAGCAGGTGTTTCGCGAGCGGCTGCGCGAGCGCAACTCCTCCTATGACGAACGGTTGCAGGCGCTGCGCGCCAAGGCGGAGGGCGGCGCCGGCCACCGGGCGATCTTCGACGGTTTTGTCGCCGCCGCCAGTACCTCGCTCAACGACATTTCGCGCACGCTGGACGACGCGCACCTGGAAGAAGCGATTTCCCTGCTGGCCAAGGCGCAGACCATCTATGTGCTGGCCAAGCGGCGCTCCTATCCGGTGGCGTCCTACATCGCCTATGCGCTGGGCAAGTTGAAGATCCGCAACCAGCTGATCGAATCGGCCGCCGGCCTCAACGCCGAGATGGTCAGCTTTGCGACGCCGGCGGACGCCGTCGTCGCCATCTCGTTCTCACCCTATGCGCCGGCCACGATCGAGGAGGCGCGCACGATTTCGGAACAGGGCGTGCCGATCATTGCCATCACCGACAGCTCGTTCTCACCGCTTGCCCAGTTCGCCAGCGTCTGGTTCGAGGTTGCCGAGGCGGATTTCGCCGGCTTCCGCTCGCTATCGGCGACGATGGCGTTGGCCATGGCGCTGACCGTTGGCGTCGGCGAGAAGCGGCGCAACACCGGCAAAGGGCGTAAGGCCTGAGTGGCTGGCAAAAAGGCGATTCTGGCTCGGGGAATGCTCATTCCATATTGACTATGGATTGGAATTATTATTTCATATTTTTCGGCGCCACGCTGCCGCTCGCGCGTGTACCCCAACACAACAAGCCCGACGGGAGGTTCCAATGAGCGAAGCCGTGGACGCGAAATACGCTGCGCTCGACGTCATCACCATCGGTCGCGCTTCCGTCGACCTCTATGGCCAGCAGATCGGCTCGCGGCTGGAGGACATCACCTCCTTCGCCAAGTCGGTCGGCGGCTGCCCGGCCAATATCTCGGTCGGCACGGCGCGGCTCGGCCTGCGTTCGGCGCTGCTGACGCGCGTCGGCGACGAGCAGATGGGCCGCTTCATCCGTGAACAATTGAAGCGCGAAGGCGTCAACACCGACGGGCTGAAAACCGACAAGGAGCGGTTGACCGCATTGGTGCTGCTTTCGGTGGAGAGCGAAGGCGTCTCGCCGATGATCTTCTACCGCTCCGACTGCGCCGACATGGCGCTGGCTGAGGAGGACATTGACGAGGCGTTTATTTCCTCGGCTCGCGCGATCGTCGTCACCGGCACGCATTTTTCCCGCCCCAACAGCGATGCCGCCCAGCGCAAGGCGATCCGCATCATGAAGGCCAAGGGCGGCAAGGTCGTGTTCGACATCGACTACCGGCCGAACCTCTGGGGCCTGGCCGGCCACGCCGAGGGTTTTGAGCGCTACGTCAAGTCCGACCGCGTCTCGGCGCAGCTGAAGACGGTGCTGCCCGATTGCGACCTCGTCGTGGGTACCGAGGAAGAGATCATGATCGCCTCGGGCGCGGACGACTGCCTGAGCGCGCTGCAGACGATCCGTTCGCTGTCCTCGGCCACCATCGTGCTCAAGCGCGGCGCCATGGGTTGCATCGTCTATGACGGGCCGATCAGCGATGATCTCGAGGACGGCGTCGTCGGCAAGGGTTTTCCCATCGAGATCTACAACGTGCTCGGCGCCGGCGATGCCTTCATGTCGGGCTTCCTGCGCGGCTGGCTGGGCGGCGAAAACCTTGCCACGGCGGCGACCTGGGCCAATGCCTGCGGCGCCTTCGCCGTGTCGCGGCTGTTGTGCGCGCCGGAATATCCGACCTTCGAGGAATTGCAGTTCTTCCTCGAGCACGGTAGCAGGCATCTGGCCTTGCGCAAGGACGAGGCGATCAACCACATCCATTGGGCAACGACGCGCCGGCACGACATTCCCTTGCTGATGGCGTTCGCCTGCGACCACCGGGTGCAGCTCGAGGACGTGGCTGCCAAGACCAGCGCTAACGCGTCGCGCATCGAGGATTTCAAGGTGCTGACGGTGAAAGCGGCGGCCAAGGTCGCCGCCGGGCGCGACGGCTACGGCATGCTGCTCGACGAGAGACATGGCCGCGAGGCGATGTTCGAATTCGCCCGGCATCCCTTCGCCTGGCTCGGGCGGCCGGTGGAACTGCCGGGCTCGCGGCCGCTGCGTTTCGAATTCTCGCAGGACATCGGCTCCCAGCTTATCGAATGGCCGGTCGACCACTGCATCAAATGCCTGTGCTTCTATCACCCCGACGATCCACCGGACCTGAAGGAGGAACAGCAGCAGAAATTACGCGCTCTGTTCGAGGCCGCGCGGAAAGTGGGGAGAGAGCTTCTCATCGAGATCATCGCAGGCAAGCACGGCAAGCTCGACGACACGACCATCCCGCGTGCGCTGGAAGAACTCTATGCGCTCGGCATCAAGCCGGATTGGTGGAAGCTCGAACCGCAGGCGTCTAGCGGCGCGTGGACGAAGATCGAGGCCGTGATCCTGAAGAACGACCCCTGGTGCCGCGGCGTCGTACTGCTCGGCCTGGAGGCCCCGCAGGACGAATTGGAGGCCGCCTTCGCAGCGACGGCCAAGGCGCCTATCGTCAAGGGTTTTGCGGTCGGCCGCACCATCTTCATCAACGCCGCCGAACAATGGCTTTCCGGCAAGATGTCGGACGACGAAGCGATTGCCGACATGGCATCGCGCTTCGAGCAGCTGACCGAGGCATGGCTTGCCGCGCGCGGCCGTAAAGCAGCATAAGAACGGGCACAGGGACTGCGGAGGAAACCAATGAGCAAGACAATCCGCCTGACGATGGCGCAGGCGCTGACCCGTTTCCTGAGCAAACAGATGACCGAGATCGACGGCGCAAAGGTGCCGATCTTCGGCGGCGTCTGGGCGATCTTCGGCCATGGCAATGTCGCCGGCATCGGCGAGGCGCTCTACCAGGTGCGCGACGAACTGCCGACTTTCCGCGCCCACAATGAACAGGCGATGGCGCACGCGGCGATCGCCTATGGCAAGGCCAATTTCCGCCGCCGCTTCATGGCCGCCACCTCCTCGATCGGGCCCGGCGCGCTCAACATGGTGACGGCGGCGGCACTCGCGCATGTAAACAGGTTGCCCGTCCTGTTTCTGCCGGGCGACGTCTTCGCCAACCGCATTCCCGACCCGGTGCTGCAGCAGGCCGAGGATTTTTCCGACGGCACGGCGACGGTCAATGACTGCTTCCGTCCTGTGTCGCGCTATTTCGACCGTATCACGCGGCCGGAGCAGATCATCCCGGCGCTGAACCGCGCAATGGCCGTGCTGACCGACCCGGCCGAATGCGGGCCTGTGACCTTGTCGCTCTGCCAGGACGTGCAGGCCGAAGCCTATGACTATCCCGAGAGCTTCTTTGCCGAGCGGGTCTGGCGCCAGCGCCGGACGCGCCCGGATCGGGCTGAATTGGCGGCCGCAGTCGCGGCGCTCAAGGGCGCCAGCAAGCCGCTGGTGATCGCCGGCGGCGGCGTGCTCTATTCGCAGGCCTCGGACGAACTGGCGAAATTCGTCGAAGGCGCCGGCATTCCGGTCTGCGAGACGCAAGGCGGCAAATCCTCGTTGCCGGACGATCATCCGCTCAACATGGCGGCGGTGGGCGTCACCGGCACATCGGCCGCCAACCGGCTGGCGGAAGAGGCCGATGTGGTGCTCGCCGTCGGCACGCGCCTGCAGGATTTCACCACCGGCTCGTGGGCGCTGTTCAAGAATTCGGGCAAGACCATCATCGGCTTGAATGTGCAGCCTTTCGATGCCGGCAAGCATCGGGCATCGCCGCTGGTCGCCGACGCGGCCGAAGGTTTGGCTGAACTCGGTGCCGCGCTGAAGGGCTGGAAGGCGCCATCCGCCTGGACCGACAATGCGGCAGCCGGCAAGAAAGAATGGCAGGCCGAAGCCGCCAAGGTGACGGCGTCGACCAATGCCGCCTACCCTTCCGACGCGCAGGTGATCGGCGCCGTGCAGCGCGCCATGGGATCCGGCGTGACGCTGCTCAATGCCGCCGGCGGGCTGCCGGGCGAATTGCACAAGCTCTGGCAGGCCGGCGCGCCCGGCTCGTATCATGCCGAATACGGCTTCTCGACCATGGGTTACGAGATCGCCGGCGGGCTCGGCACCAAGATGGCCAAGCCCGGGGAAGAGGTCGTCGTCATGATCGGCGACGGCTCTTACCTGATGCTCAATTCGGAGATCGCCACCTCGGTGATGCTCGGCCTGAAGCTGACCATCGTGCTGCTCGACAACAGGGGTTTTGGCTGCATCAACCGGCTGCAGATGGCAACCGGCGGCGCCAACTTCAACAATCTCCTGAAGGACGCGCGCCACGAAGTACTGCCCGACGTCGATTTTGCCGCGCACGCCGCGAGCATGGGGGCCATCGCCGAGAAGGTGCCGTCCATCGCAGGGCTGGAGACGGCGCTGGTTCGGGCGAAAGGCAACGACCGCACCACGGTGCTGGTCATCGACACCGATCCGCTGGTTTCCACCGATGCCGGCGGCCATTGGTGGGACGTGGCGGTGCCGGAAGTCTCCGAGCGCAGCCAAGTGAACGCGGCGCGCAAGGCCTATGAGGAGAAGCGGCGGATGCAGAGCGTTGGTGATTGACCTCGGCGCTGCCAACTCCCTACCTCCCCCTTGTGGGGAGGTCGGACCGAAGGTCCGGGTGGGGGCTGGCGCCGTACCCCCGCCCCGCTGCTTCGCAGCGACCCTCCCCACAAGGGGGAGGGTGAACAAGAAACCGGAGTGACGACTTGAAAGCCAAACTGGGTATGTCCCCCATCGCGTGGTGGAACGACGATCTCGCGGAACTCAGCGACGACGTGTCGCTTGAGGAGTGCCTGCGCCAGTCGCGCTCGGCCGGCTTCACCGGAATGGAGATGGGCCGGCGCTTCCCCAACGACCCTAAGGTGATGCTGCCGATCCTGAAGGCGGCCGACGTCACGCTGTGCGGTGGCTGGTTCTCGGGCACGCTGGTCGATGAGGAGATGAGCAAGAACAAGGATCGCATCCAGCCGATGATCGATCTGTTCAAGGCGGTGAACGCGCCCTGCATCGTCTATGGCGAGGTCGGCCGCTCGATCCAGGGCGACCGCTCGAAGCCGCTCGCCACCAAGCCGAAACTCTCGGGCGACGAGATGAAGGCTTATGCCAGGCGCCTGACCGAATTCGGCGAATGGTGCGCCGAGCAAGGCATGCCGCTTTCCTATCATCACCACATGGCGGCGGTGGTTGAGACCGAGCCGGAGCTCGACGCCTTCATGCGCCATTCCGGAGCGGGCATTCCGCTGCTGCTCGATGCCGGCCATCTGGCCTTTGCCGGCGGCGATGTGCTGCGCGCCATCGACAATCATCACAAGCGCATCAGCCATGTGCATGTGAAGGACGTGCGCATGGGCGTGATCGAGAAGCTCGACCGCACGAAGCAGTCCTTCCTCGATGCGGTGGCTCTCGGAGCCTTCACCGTGCCGGGCGACGGCTCGCTGGATTTCGGCGCCATCGTGCAGCGTTTCGCCGACCATGGCTATGAAGGCTGGTTCGTGGTCGAGGCCGAACAGGACCCGAAGAAGAACCCGCCGCTCAAGATGGCGCAGGTCGGCCACAAGGAGCTGATGCGGGTGATGACGGCCGCCGGCTACACGGTCGAGACGCAGGGCTTTCCCGATGTCTGATCGGGTTCTCGCCAGGCCGGGCTTGCTGTAGGTTGCCGCGATGAAAGATTCCGAGCACCCCTTCTTCCGGCCATTGTGGCGGCGTGTCGCCGTCGTCGCGGTCTGCGTCATCTGGTCGATCATCGAGTTCGCGAGCGGCACACCGTTCTGGGGCGTGATCGCGCTGGGCTTCGCCGGCTATGGCGTCTGGCAGTTTTTTTATCTCTATAAGCCGGCCGACGAGAACAAGGCGCCCGCCGAAGTCGAACCGAAGGAGTAACCGGATGTCGAAGCTGCTGGTGAAGGCCGACAAGGGCCATGGCCGTGTCGCCCATGTGACGCCAAAAAGCGCCGGCTGGACCTATGTCGGTTTCGACCTGCATCGGCTGAGGCCAGGCGAAAGTGCGTCGGGAAAGACGGACGATCGCGAAGTCTGCCTGGTGTTCGTCACCGGCAAGGGCACGGTCAAGGCCGACGGCAAGGATCTCGGCATGCTCGGACAGCGCATGTCGCCCTTCGAAGGCAAGCCATGGTCTGTCTATGTGCCGCAGGGATCGGACTGGTCGGTGACAGCCGATACCGGACTGGAACTCGCGGTGTGCTCGGCGCCCGGCCTCGGCGGCGGCCTGCCGGTTCGCGTGATCGGACCCGACGATCTCGGCCAGGAGGTGCGCGGCAAGGGCACCAATACGCGCTACGTGACCAATATCCTGCCCGAGGGCAAGCCGGCCGATTCGCTGCTGGTGGTCGAGGTCATCACGCCCGGCGGCCATACGTCGAGCTACCCGCCGCACAAGCACGACCAGGACAATCTGCCTGATGAATCCTATCTCGAGGAGACCTATTACCACCGCCTCAACCCGCCGCAGGGCTTTGCCTTCCAGCGTGTCTATACCGACGCCGACAAGGGCGGCTTCCGCGATCTGGACGAGGCGATGGCGATCGAGGACGGCGATGTCGTGCTGGTGCCCAAGGGCTATCACCCCTGCGCCGCTTGCCACGGCTACGACCTCTACTACCTCAACGTCATGGCCGGCCCGACGCGGACGTGGAAATTCCACAATGCGCCCGAGCACGAATGGCTGATGAAGGCCTGACCGGCCCGCGGTTGCGGCTGAACCTGTTGGTCCAGATCAGAAAAATCGCCGGCTAAGGACCGGCGGGGTCGATTTGCCTTCGAAAACCCTTCAAAGCTTCGTCAATCCGTCATGGAAATCACCTATGGCAACGGGCTGACGAGGATTTTCGATGCGCTACGCCATCTACTTCACCCCCCGGCAGGACGAAAAATTGGCAGGGATCGCCGCCAACTGGCTGGGCCGTGACCCCTTCGGCGCCACAACGCGACCGGCGGAGGCGGTGGGCGATTTGTCGGCGGCGGAAGTCGCCTTCCACACCGCATCGGCACGGCGCTATGGTTTTCATGCGACGCTGAAAGCCCCTTTCCGGTTAGCGGCCAACGAAACCGAAGCCTCGTTGCGCACAGCGCTCGACGCCTTTGCCGAAGCGACGCCGGTTGTGATGATCCCCCGTCTCGTCGTCAGCCAGATCGACGGTTTCTTCGCGCTGGTGCCGGAGGCGCCATTGCCTCCGCTCAATCGCTTCGCCGATGACGTGGTGCGCGATTTCGACCGCTTTCGCGCGCCGTTGACGGAGGCCGAGATCGAGCGGCGCAACCCGAACTCGCTGAAGCCGGGCGAATTCCGCAATCTTTGCCAGTGGGGCTATCCTTATGTCTTCGAGAGCTTCCGCTTTCATATGACGCTTTCCGGCAGGGCCGGGCCACAGGAAAGCCCTCGTCTTCGCCTGGCGATCGAGGGCCTGTTCGCCGAGGTGCTGCGCCAGCCGGTGCCTGTGGACGGGTTGACGTTGTTCATCGAGCCCGAACCCGGCGCCCCGTTCATGGTGCTTTCCCAGCACGCGCTCGGGCGCCGTCCGGCTAGAAAAACCGCCTGAAGCAACAAGCCGTAAAGGCCAGAAAAAACCAAGGACTGCCTGAAATGACCGCCGAGACCATTCTGAGCAACGCCCGCATCGTTCTTGCCGACGAGGTCATCGACGGTTCGCTCACGATGCGTGACGGTCTGATCGCCGACATATCCGCCGGCGCCGTCCGAGCCGGCGAGGACATGGCTGGCGATTTCATCATCCCGGGGCTGGTCGAGCTTCACACCGATCACCTCGAAGGCCATTATGCGCCGCGGCCGAAGGTGCGGTGGAACCCGATCGCCGCCGTGCTTGCCCATGACGCGCAAGTGGCGACCGCGGGCATCACCACCGTGCTCGATGCCTTGCGCGTCGGCATGGACGAGGATGCCGATCTCAACGCCGCCGACATCCGCAAGCTCGCCGATGCGATCGAGGACAGCGTGCGGATGGATCGATTGCGGGCCGATCATTTCATCCACCTGCGCTGCGAGGTCTCGGCGCCGGATTGCCTCAGGGCCTTCGCCAATTTCGAAACGGACGAACGGGTGAAGCTCGCCTCGCTGATGGACCATGCGCCGGGTCAGCGCCAGTTCGTCAACCTCGAAACCTACGCCTACTACTACCAACGCAAGCTGAAGCTGACCGATTACGATTTCCAGAAATTCTGCGAGAAGCGGATGGGCGAATCGGCACGGAATTCGGGGCCGAACCGCGTCTTCATCGCCGCCGCCTGCCACGAGCGCGGCATCGTGCTTGCGAGCCATGACGATGCGACGACGGGCCATGTCGACGAAGCCATCGAGCAAGGCGTGCGCGTTGCCGAATTCCCAACCACCGAGGAAGCCGCCAGAGCTTCGAAGGATGCAGGGCTCGGCGTGCTGATGGGCGCGCCCAATGTCATGCGCGGCGCCTCGCATTCTGGCAACGTCTCGGCGCGCACGCTGGCCAGCGACGGCCTGCTCGACATATTGTCGTCCGACTACATCCCCTTCAGCCTGATCCAGTCCGCCTTCTTTCTCGGCGACGTCGTGGATAGCATTTCCCTGCCGCAGGCGGTGGCGATGGTGTCGAAGAACCCGGCCGAGGCCGTCGGTCTTTCCGATCGCGGCGTCATCGAAGAAGGCCGCCGCGCCGACCTGGTACGCGTGCGCCTCGACGACGACGTTCCGGTGGTGCGCACGGTCTGGCGGCAAGGGCGACGGGTCGCATGATGGTGTCGGCGTTGATCGAGCGTGAACTGTCGGCCGAGGCGTTTCCGATACGCGACGGCGTCTTCGTTGCCGTGGTGGGCCCGAGCGGCGCCGGCAAGGATACGATCATCGGCCATGCCAAGGCGCTCTTCGCCGACGAGACGCGGCTGGAATTCGTGCGCCGCGTCATCACGAGGCCGAGCGATACGGCAAGCGAGGATCACGACACGCTGGCCGATGCCGCCTTCATCGAGGCCGAAGCCGACGGCGCCTTCGCCGTTTCCTGGGAAGCGCACGGCCTGCGCTACGGCCTGCCGGCCGAGGTCGATTGGGCAGTGGCCAACGGCCATGTCGCTGTCGCCAATGTATCGCGCGCGATCATCCCTGCCTTGCGGGAACGCTATGCCAACCTGGCCATCGTCGAGATCACCGCTTCGCCCGATGTGCTGGCCGAGCGGCTGGCGATGCGTGGACGCGAGTCGCGCGGCGAGGTTCTGGCACGCCTGGCGCGCAGCGCCCCTGTGACACTGTCCGGACCCGGCGTCACCTCGATCGACAACAGCGGTTCGCGCGAGACGGCACGCGAGCGCTTTGCCGAGGTGCTGCGCAAGGCGATGGCGTTCTCCGACATGTCGGGGCTGATCGACTAAAAGTGTTGGTGTTCAGGTGGCGCTCGCCTGACCTGAACATCGAAACACCTTCCCTTTATGCCGCGTGCCGGTCGTGATCGCCACGACGCGTGCTGGCCGTCGGCGTTGCCGACGGTTGTGTCGGCGCGTCCAGAACCGCGACGTGATGGCGGTACACCATCTCCCAGCCTTTCCAGCCGGTAAACAGCAGGATGCAGACAACGATCAATGAAAGCAGCACTCCCCATGGGCGAACTGCCGCTTCGGCGCCTTGGCTGTAGCGAAGATAGAAATTGATCAGCGCCAGAACGACGGCGGTCAAATTGCCGACCATGTGATACCAGGCGTCCGTCAGGGCGCGGATGCGCGGCTCGCTCAGGAAATCGATAAAGCCGGCAATCGCCGCCAGGAGAGCCATGACGATAGCCGCTCCAATCAGCCACATCGACGCGCGTGCCCAAAAGACGTCGGCAGTGCCCCAGAACCTCAAATCGGTGAGAAACGCGCCGACAAGGAACGCGACAGGAAAGGGAATGAGCATCGGATGGATGGGATGACCTCCCACCTTGGCGGTGCTTAGCGGATTCGCGGCCATGACAATGCCTCCGAATAGAAAAGCCTTGAACAACGCCCAGATAAGGGTTTCGTTCCAATCCGGATGGGAGCTCGCAAGGCCGTTTTCGCGACGCCGCCCCCCTTTGCAAGTCACTTGGGGCCGCACAGATACGGCCGACGATAAATCGAGCGGAATTGCGGGTCGGGCGAGATGGAAGCGCGTTATCCTTCAACGGTCACGGCAGCCGCCCGCTTTATGCCTCCGACTATTCCGCGGCCGCGCCCACCGCACCCTTGCGAGCGGCGTCGACCATGCGCCGCCGCGCGCGGAACACGCCCCATTGCTGGTCGATCAGCACGCCGATGAGGATGACGCCGCCCATCACCGCGAAGTTGAGCGAGGACGGGATGCCGAGCAGATTGACGAGGTTCTGCAGCTCCTGCAACAGCACGGTGCCGAGGATGACGCCGATCAGCGAGCCCTCGCCGCCGCGCAGCGAGAAGCCGCCGAGCACGGCCGCGGCAATGGCGTAAAGCTCGTAGAACTGGCCGTGGCTGGCCGGCGAGATGGAGCGCGTGTACATGGCGAAATAGATCGCCGACAACGCTGTCAGCACGCCGCAGATGACGTAGGCGGCCATGACGACGCGCCCGGTGCGGATACCGGAATATTTCGCCGCTTCCTCGTTCTTGCCGATGGCGTAGAGATAGCGGCCGAACACCGAGCGGTGCAGCACCACCCACATGACGATGGCGATGACGATCAGCGCGAAGAAGGAGTTCGGCACGCCCCAGGAGCGGCCGGCGGTCAAGAATTCGAGCTCCGGGAAATTCTGGCCGAAGGCGAAGCCGGCGGTGCCGTCGGCGGTGTAGAAGCGGGCGACGCCGCGATAGATCAAAAGGCCGCACAAGGTCACCACGAAGGGCTGCAGCTTGAGCCGCGTGATCAGCCAGCCATGCGCCAGGCCGATGATGGCGCCGAGCACCAGGATGAGCACGAAGGCCAGCGGCCATTCCATGCCGCGCACGGCGATGAAGTCGATGAACAGCGTGCCCAGGAGCGCGACCAGCGAGCCGACCGACAATTCGATGCCGCCGGTGATGATGACGAAGGCCTGGCCGATCGACAGGATGCCGAACAGGCCGATCAGGTTCGATGTGTTGGCGAGGTTGATCGGCAGCAGGAAGCGGGGATTGATGATGGCGACGATCGCGCCGACCACCAGGATCAGGATCAGCAGGCCGAGATCTTTCTTGCTCATCGTCTTCTCCCCAATGCCTCCCTGCGCGGCCATCCAGCCACGGCGGCAAAAACTATTTCGGCTGCTTGCCCACCGCCAGCAGCAGCACGTTTTCCTGGCTGAACTGGTCCTTGTCGAGAATGCCCGAGATCTGGCCCTCATGCATGACGGCGATGCGGTCGGACACGCCGATCACCTCCTCCATGTCGCTGGAGATCATCAGCACGGCGACGCCGGCGTCGGCCAGCGCGCGCATCAGCCCGTAGATCTCCGCCTTGGCGCCGATGTCGATGCCGCGCGTCGGCTCGTCGAGGATCATAACCTTGGGGTTCATCGCCAGCCATTTGGCCAGCACGACCTTCTGCTGGTTGCCGCCCGACAGCGTGCCGGTGCGCGTCTGCACCGACGGCGCCTTGATGCCGAGATCTTTTTTCTGCTTCTCCGCAGTGGCGGTCTCCGCGCTGGCCGACACCAAAGAGCGCTTGGCATGCGCCGGCAGGTTGGGCAGCGAAATATTCTGCGCGATCGACAGGTCGAGCAGGATGCCGGTCAGCTTGCGGTCCTCCGGCACCAGGAAGATGCCGTGCGCGACGGCATCGGCTGCAGAACCCAGGGCCAGCGGCTCGCCGGCGAGCTCGAGCGTGCCGCCAAGGCTGCTTTCGATGCCGAAGAACACCCGCGCCAGCTCGGTGCGGCCGGAACCGACGAGGCCGGCAAGGCCGAGGATTTCACCGCGCCTGACGTCGAGATCGACCGGCCGGCCGGGATAGGTCGGGGTGCGGATGGCCTTGGCCGACAGGGCGACGGCGCCGGGGGCGCGGGCCGCCTCGGAGGCTTTTTCGCGCTCCTTCAGCATCCGGCCGATCATCAGCTTGACCATCTGGTCGTGGTTGATGTCGCGCTTGGGCAAGGTGCCGGCCAGCATGCCGTCGCGCAGCACGATGACGCGGTCGGCGACGCGCTCGACCTCGTGCAGGCGATGCGAAATGAAGATGACGCTGATGCCGTCGGCCTTCAGCGCCTTGATGACGTCGAGCAGTTTGTCGGTCTCGGCGATCGGCAGGCTGGAGGTCGGTTCGTCGAGGATGACCAGCCTTGCCTTGATCGACAGCGCCTTGGCGATCTCGACCATCTGCTGCTGGGCGAGCGACAGTTCGGCGACAGGCGTGTCGGCGGAGAAATTGGCGCCGACGCGTTTCAGGAGCGGCGCCACCATGGCGCGCAGCCTTGCGCGGTCGACAAGCTTGAGCGGCCCGGCGCGCAGCGGTTCGCGGCCGAAGAAGATGTTGGCTGCGACATCGAGGTTCTCGAAGAGGTTGAGTTCCTGGTGAACGAAGGCGATGCCGGAGCCAAGGCTGCCCTCGACGCTCAGGCCGTCATGGGCGGCGCCGTCGACAGTGACGGTGCCGCTGTCGGGCCGCGTCACGCCGCCGAGTATCTTCATCAAGGTGGATTTGCCGGCGCCGTTTTCGCCGACGAGGCCGATGACCTCGCCCGGCCTGACCTCCATCGAGAAGCCATCGAGCGCGACGACGCCCGGATAGGTCTTGCGCACGTTCTCGAGGCTGAGGAACGGGGTGGTCGCGGCGATGGATGTGTCGGAATAATTCATCATGCCTGACAGCGTTGGCGGGCCGACCTCTTGGCAGACTGACTGGCCTCGAAGGCTTCGTCAATGCGAGAGCAGCCGGCCCAAGCGACGTTGAGCCGGCTGAACTGCCTTCGGTCTTAATTTCCAGCCATCGCCTTCAGATTGGCGGCGTAGGCGTCGACGTCATCCTTGCCGATGATCTTGGTCGGGATGATGATGAGGCCGTTGGCCGGGATGCCCGACTTGTCGCCCTTGAGGTAGGACGCCATCAGCTTCATGCCCTGATAGGCCCACTCGAAGGGTTGCTGCACGACGGTGGCGGCAATGGTGCCTTCCTTGACGCCGCCCAGCGTGATCGGATCGTCGTCGAAGCCGACGACGGTGATCGAGCCGAGCTTGCCGGCGTCGCGCAGGGCTTCATAGATGCGCGGCGTGTTGTAGGAGTAGAAGCCGACCATGCAGGTGACGTCGGGGCTGGCGACCAGCGCGTCCTCGACATTCTTCTTGGCGCGGGCCTGGTCGATGTCGTCGCCGCGCACGTCGACGAGTTCGATCTTGGTGCCGGCCAGGCCATCCTTCATGCCCTGGATGCGCTCCTTGGCGTTGTCGGCGCCGAGCAGGCCGACGAAGCCGAGGCATTTGCCGCCATTCGGCATCGCCTTCTTGGCGATCTCGGCCGCCTGCTTGCCGGCATCGACATTGGACGAGCCGATATAGGCGACGCGCTTGGTCTGCGGGGCGTCGGAGTCGGTGGTGAACAGTGCTGTTTCCGACGCGATCTTGTTCAGCCCGTCGGTCGAGGTCTTGGGATCGACGGCCGAGACCATGATGCCCTTGACGCCGGCGGTGACCAGATCGTCCATTAGCCGCTGCTGGATGGCGACCGAGGACTGCTCGGGATATTTCAGCTCGAGATTGTAGTCGGGCAGTTCGCCCTGCGCCTTCTTGACGCCGGCCTCGGCCGCCTTCCAGAAGTCGGAAGCGCCGTTGACCACGAAGGCCAGCGTCGGCTTGTCGTCGGCGCGCGCGATCGTGCTCGCCGTCAGGCCGAGCAGCAGCGCCGCGGTGGCCACGGATGCATTGCGTATCAAGGATTTCATGTTCAACCTCCCGTTTTGGCCGGTCGTCGGACCGGCCGATCCTGCACTTGTCTGATTTGCCGTTCGCGGCTTGGACGCCCTCCTCCTCAAGGGTTCCCGGCACTGAAGATGGCGTCGTTCCAGCCACGGCGACGGACTTTAGAGACTCATCCCCCGTTCGTAAATAGTCCGATTTGTCTGACATATCACATGTCCGCGACAAGGCTTCGCGGGGTACTATCCGCTTGCCATCGGGCCATTCGCATGCACCGCGCCCCAGGGAAATCGAACGCGACGGACCGACGTTACAGCGCATTTTCGTATTAGTAAACGGTATTAGTTTAGCGGGCGATGGCGACCGCGCCGGCGGTGCGGCCGCCGGGCTTGCCGAGAATGCAATGGCTTGGCGCAAAAGGGGATAATCGGCTCATATGCTATGATTTAAGCTGCCTGAGCCGCCTAGCCAGTAGACCGGTCGCCCGCTAATAGATATAAGTCAGGCGATATTTCTATAAACCGACGCGGCCTTGATGGTCGCCGGGCAGGCCGGACAGGCCGGGGAACACGAACAGAATGAGCGAGACCACTGATATCGCGACGGCAAGGCGCCGCAAGGCGCCGGTGAAGCCCAAGGGCCGGGTCACCATGACCGACATTGCGCGCGCCGCAGGCTGCTCGCAGGCGACTGTTTCCTTCGTGCTCAACAATTCGCCTGGCATAAAACTGTCGCGGCAGACCCGCGAGCGGGTGATCGAGGCGGCCCGCACATTGGGCTACAGCGCGCCGGCCTTCTCGGCACTGAAGACGCCGGCTGCCGCCTTCGACGGGCTGGACGGGGTGATCGGCTTTGCCGTCGACCAGCTCGCCACCAGCCCGGAAGCCGTCGTCGCCATCGAGGGCGCGCGCCAAGCCTCGTGGAACGCCGGCAACGTGCTTCTGGTGGCGCAGACGATGGGCGACGCCGTGATGGAGCCGCGCGCCATAGAGGCGCTGACCCGGCGGGGCATTTCGGCGCTGATCTACATGACCATCTTCACCCGCGAGATCACGGCGCCCGATTTCCTCTACAGCCTCGACATCCCGGTGATCCTGCTCAACTGCTACACGTCGGATTATGCCTTCCCCGCCGTGGTGCCCTCCGAGATCGCCGGCGGCCAGAGCTCCACCCGGCACCTGATCAGCCACGGCCACCGCCGCATCGCCACCATCACCGGCGAGCCCTGGATGCAGGCAGCACAGGACCGGCTGAAAGGCTACCGCCGCGCGCTCGCCACCGCCGACATCCCCTTCGATCCCGAACTGGTGGTCGAGGGCGACTGGTCGGCCAGCGCCGGCTATGCCGCGACCGTCAAGCTCCTGGCGCTGAAGGACCGCCCGACCGCCATCTTCTGCCAGAACGACCGCACGGCGATCGGCTGCTACGAAGCCCTGAAGGAAGCCGGCCTGCACATCCCGCAGGACATTTCGGTCGTCGGCTATGACGACGAGGAAATCGCCAGGCATCTGTTCCCGCCGCTCACCACCTCGATCCTGCCGCATATGGCGATGGGCCAATGGGCGATCGAACAGCTCGAAGCGCCGGCAGCGGTGGGACGGGGGCGCTATCCGATCACCAAGCTGGAATGTCCGCTGGTGGAGAGGGAGAGCGTGCGGGCCGTGGCAGGCTGACCGCCCGACCGACAAGGCAGACATTCGGACCATGAAACCCGGCGCCGCGAGCGCCGGCCGGCCATGGGATTTCCGCTGGACTTTCCCGCTGTCGGGGCCGGCCAGGCATGCCCTTTCAATTGGCACAGCAAGCGGTCGGGCCGCCGGCCCCGAGGCCGCGAAGGCGTGAGAAATGCCGGCCGGCGACGCCGCGAGTGCCCTATTGCGCCAAGGTTCGAGGACATTTGTTCCAAGCGCGGCGTGTTGGTTGAACAGACTGGGCTGGAGGCATAGCCTTGCGTCGTCCACCGGGCTCGCCTCGAGCTTGCGGCGGCAACAGGCGGCATGACGGATCGCGGCGTGCCGCCGATCGAGGAGACGAACATGCAGCTCGAACAATCCCTTGCCGGCATGCGCCGGCGCGACCTTCTCAAAATGATCGGCATCACGGCGGGCAGCGCCGCAATGTACCAGGCCATGACCAGCATGGGACTGGCGGCAGAGTCCGATTACAAAGGACCTATCAAGCTCGAAGGCGACCCGAAGGGCGCTTCGGTGCTCGTCCTGGGCGCCGGCCTGGCCGGCATGCTGGCGGCGCTGGAACTGCGCCAGGCCGGCTACAAGGTGAAGATCCTCGAATACAATGCCCGCGCCGGCGGCCGCAACTGGACGATACGCGGGGGCGACACCGTCACCGAACTCGGCGGCTACACGCAGAAATGCGAGTTCGACGAGGGGCTCTACCTCAATCCCGGCCCCTGGCGCATCCCTTACCATCACAACGGGCTGTTGGCCTATTGCCGGAGGCTCGGGGTGACGCTGGAGCCGTTCCAGCAGACCAACCACAACGCCCTGCTGCATTCGACGGAGGCCTTCGGCGGCAAGCCGAAGCGCGTGCGCGAGATCCAGACCGACTTCAAGGGCCACACTTCGGAGTTGCTGGCCAAGGCGGCCAAGAAGGGCCAGCTGGAAGGCCTCGTCTCCAAGGAGGACCAGGAGGTGCTGCTCGAGGCGCTGCAGTCCTGGGGGGCGCTGGACAAGGACTACAGCTACAAATCCAGCCTCGCGACCGCCGAGTTCCGCGGCTACGAGAAGGAGCCGGGCGGCGGCATCGGCGCCGAGCCGGTGGCGGGTCAGGTCCTCAGCGCGTCCGACGTGCTGAATTCGCGCCTGTGGGGCAGCCTCGCCAACTTCTCGCTCTACGAATTCCAGACGACCATGTTCCAGCCGGTCGGCGGCATGGGCAGGATCGGCGAAGCCTTCGCCAAGCAGGTCGGCGACCTCATCACCTACAATGCCAAGGTCACCAAGATCGCCCAGAACGACAAGGGTGTGACGGTGACCTATGAGGACGCGAGAAACCCCGGCGCCGCCCAGGAGGCCAGCGCCGACTGGTGCGTGTGCACCATTCCGCTCACCATCCTCAGCCAGATCGAAATCCAGGTCGGCGGCGCCATGCAGGCGGCGATCGGGGCGGTGCCCTATGCGTCCTCGGTCAAGGTCGGCCTGCAGATGAAGCGCCGTTTCTGGGAGGAGGACGAATCGATCTTCGGCGGCGTCAGCTATACCAACCTGCCGATCTCGCAGATCTCCTATCCCAGCACCGGCTTCAATGCCGGCGGCAAGGGCGTGCTGCTCGGCTGCTACACATGGAACGGACCGAACTCCTACGAATTCACCGCCATGACCCCGCAGGAGCGCGTGCAGAAGGCGGTGGAATACGGCGCGCAGCTTCACCCGCAATACAAGCAGGAGTTCGAGACCGGCGTTTCCTGGGCATGGCACCGCTCGCCCTTCACGCTTGGCTGCGCGGGCGACTGGACCGAAGAGGCGCGCAAGGAGCATTATGACAATCTGTGCCAGATCGACGGCCGCATCGTGCTGGCCGGCGAGCATGCCTCCTACATTCCCGCCTGGCAGGAGGGCGCGATCCTGTCCTCGCTCAACGCCATCACCCGCCTGCACCAGCGCGTCATGCAGGGATGAGGCCATGCCGATCCCTTCGTTCACCCCGTATCCCGCGAGGCATCCCATCATGAGCAGCTCCTTCAAAAGAACCAGCGGTCTCATCGCCGCCATGGCCGCCGCCATGGCGTTCACGGCCCCCGGCGCGTTCGCCGATTCGGCCGGCGTCACGTTCAGCCAGGGCGATAATTTCACCGAAAAGGATGGCGCGGCGCTCTATGCCAATGTCTGCGCCGCCTGCCACCTGGACAAGGGGCAAGGCGCGGTCGGCGCCGGCCACTATCCGGCGCTGGCCAAGAACAAGAACCTGGAGACCGGCGGCTATCCCGTAACCCTCGTCCTGCACGGGCAAAACGGCATGCCGCCGGTGGGGCAGATGATGAGCGACGACCAGGTCGCTGCCGTGGTCAACTATGTCAGGACGCATTTCGGCAACGACTACAAGGATGCCGTGACGGCGCAGGACGTAAAGGATGTCCGCTGATTGGCGGATGTCGCCCGCACATGCGGCAACGCAAACCGCGCGGCGGGCATTCCGGCGCTCGCCGCCCTCTCGAACAGAAGGAAACGGGTCATGAAACCATCGATCGGGAAATCATGGATCGGGGCCGCCGTGCTGGCGGCGGGAATGCTGGCGGCAGGCGCCGCGCTGGCCGACGACGTCGTTCGCCACAAGATTCCGAATTCGGATTTTCCGATCCTGCGCGCCGTCGAGGTGCCGGCCGGCAAGACCACGGTCTATCTCAGCGGCGCCGTGCCGTCGGTTATCGACGAGAAGGCCGACAAGGCAACGGTCGCCGCCTATGGCGACACCGAGGCCCAGACCGGCTCGGTGCTGAAGTCCATCGACAAGACGCTGGCCGATCTCGGCCTGAAGATGGGCGACGTCGTCAAGATGCAGGTCTTCCTGGTCGGCGATCCCGCCAAGGGCGGCAAGATGGATTTCGCCGGCTTCATGAAAGGCTACACGAAGTTTTTCGGCACCAAGGACCAGCCGAACCTGCCGACGCGTTCGGTGGTGCAGGTCGCGGGCCTCGCCGGCCCCGGCTTCCTGGTCGAAATCGAAGTGACCGCCGTGCGGCCCTGAGGCCGGGCGTTCGGCCGGCCCCGTCGCGCCAGGATGCCGAACGGGCTGGCGAGGCGCGGATCTGCGGGCCGGGAACCGGCGCGGTCGAAGCGGCCTCGCTCGCCCAGGCACCCACCGAAAGGCGGAGCTGGGCGATGTTGACCCGCCAGTGAGGGCTAAACCGCGCGGAGCCCACGCCCAAGCACTAGCCATTCGTCGAAGGCAGGTCATGCGACCACGGACGGAAAACCGCCTCACACTTTTCCCGGAATTAGCCTAGCCTCGCCTCTTCAGCGCAGGGAGAGCGAGATGACCTCAAGCTTCACCGTTCACGATGCATCCGGATATGAGCAGCTCATGGGCCGCTGGAGCCGCAAGCTCGCGCCCAAATTCATCGACTTCGCCGGGCTTGCCCGCGGCGAAAAGATCCTCGACGTCGGCTGCGGCACCGGCAGCCTGACCTTCGAGCTGGCGAAATCCACCGACCTCGCGGCGATCACGGCAATCGACTTTTCGCCTGTCTTCGTCGAGGCGGCACAGCGGCGCAACAGCGATCCGCGCATCGAGATCCAGCAGGCCGACGCCACCGCCTTGCCATTTGCCGACGATCGTTTCGACCGCGCGCTGGCGCTGCTCGTGCTCCATTTCGTGCCGGAGGCCGGCAAGGCGGTGGGCGAGATGCGCCGCGTGGTGCGGCCGGGCGGCGTGGTCGCGGCCGTCGTGTGGGACCATCTCGGCGGCATGCCCGGCATGCGCATGATGATCGACACGGCGGCCGCGCTCAGCGAAGGCGGACGCCAGATGCGCAGCCGCTATTGCTTCCAGCCGATGATGCAGCCCGGCGAAATGAAGCGGACTTTTATCGAGCAGGAGCTGGCCGACGTCACCGAAACCGAGCTGATGATCCGCATGGACTACCGGGACTTCGACGACTACTGGGCGCCGATCGGCGCCGGCGAAGGGCCGCTCGGCAGATACATGATGACGCTCGACCCAGCCGAGCGGTCGCGCACCGAGGCCGCCGTCCGCGATGCCTATGAGGCAGGCCGGCCGGATGGGCCGCGGTCATTCGCGAACGTGGCCTGGGCTTGCAGGGGCTTGGTGCGGTAAACGGACCGAGAGCCGCCCTATTGCGGCAAACCGGCGGCCTGCAGCGCCTCGCCGAGGCATTGCGAGAGCGCTGGGGCGCAGTGTACGGCGGCGAACTGCCGGCTGTAGCGAAACGTCGGGTGCAGCTCACGCACCCGCGCCGCTGCCGCCGCCGCCTCTTCCAGCCGGCCGAGCTTGGCCAGGGCGGCGGCCAATTGCACATAGGTGATGCTGTGGGCGGGATTGGCCTGAACGGACCTGTATGCGGCGCGGCAGGCCTCGTCGTAGCGACCGCGCAGCAAATGGCTCATCGCCTGCGCATCGAAGGCGGCGAAGGCCCATGGGTCGAAGGGGCTTAGCCGCATCCCGCGCTCGCTCCACTCGATGGCTTGCTCGGCTTCGCCGCTCCAGCCGAGGATGACGCTGCCCAGAATGTAGGTCAGGGCGGATGACGGGCTGACGGCGAGCGCGGCTTCCAAAGCGGTGAAGGCGGCCTTGCGGTCATGTCCATCCATGCCGATCGAAAACCCCGCAAGGGTAAGCGCGGCCGCGTCGTCCTGTCCGTGCAGGATGGCCAGCCGGGCATGGCGGATCGAAGCCTCGCGATCGGCTTCCCGCAGGCCGGCGCGAAGGAACAGGCAATGGCGGCACATGGCGGCGTTGCCGTGGGCAAGCGCATAGGTCGGTTCGAGTTCGATGGCGCGTTCGAGCAGCACAAGCGCTTGCGCAACCCGCTCGGGCATGCCGGAATCCACGTCCGGCTGGGCCCGCAGCACGAGGTCGTAGGCATCGAGACTGTCGGGACGCTTGCGCTTCACCCTCTCGATTTCGACACGCCGCAGGCTCGGCGCGATCGCGCCGACGGCCGCAAGGGCGATCTCATCCTGCAGCGCGAAAATATCGGCGGAGGCGCGGTCGAAGCGCTCGGCCCATATGTGGGCGCCGGTCGAGGTGTCAATCATCTGGCCGGTCACGCGCACGCTGCCGCCGGCCCTGCGCACGCTGCCTTCGAGCACATAGCGGACGCCGAGCTCGCGGCCGACCTGCTTCACATCCACCGCGCGCCCCTTGTAGGTGAAGGAGGAGTTGCGGGCGATGACGAACAGCCAGTTGATGCGCGCCAGGCCGGTGATGATGTCGTCGACTATGCCGTCGGCGAAATAGTCCTGCTCCGGATCGCCGCTCAGGTTCGAGAACGGCAGAACCGCGATCGAAGGCTTGCCGGGCCATGTGAGCGTAGGCGCCTCCGGCCCCAGACCACCGATCGCGACCTGTGGCCCGACATAGCGATAGCCGTGCCGTGGCAGCGTCTCGATCCAGCTTCCGCCGCCGGCCGCGTTCTCGAGCATCCGCCTGGCCGCCGCGATCTGCACCGTCAGATTGCTGTCCTCGATCGCTTGCCCGGGCCACGCGGCCTCGATCAGCGCCTGCTTCGAAACCGGCTTGCCCGTGCGTTCGACAAGCAGCGCCAGCAGCGCGACCGCGCGTTGGCCGAGCGGCGTCGGCTGCTCGCCGTGGAACAGGATCCCGGCTCCGCCGTCGATGCGAAAAGGGCCAAAGGCGAGGCTCGTTGCCATTTCCGGAGGAGATACCGTTTGCAATCTTTTCGCAATGATTTCGCAACGGCTTCACGACTGGCCGGCCGGGTAGAGGCATTCTGCGCCGGTGGCTGCGGGAAACGCAGCGAACCGATGGAGGATCAAATGAGCGCCGCCCCTGTCATCCGCATGCCCGACGAGAACAAGGGGGTAATGCTGCGTGGCCAGCCGATGGTGTTCCTCGTCACCGGCGGGGATACCAGACACACGAGCATGTTCGACTGGACCATACCGGCCGGCTTCGCCACCGGCCTGCATGTGCATCGCGTGCAGGAAGAAACCTTCTATGTGCTTGACGGCGAATGTGTCTGGCACGTCGGCGGAAAGGTGATCCGCGCGACCCCCGGCACCTTCCTGTTCATTCCGCCTGGCGTGCAGCACAACATCACCAATGTCGGCGAAAAGCCGGCCCGCGTGCTGATGACCGTCTCGCCGCCCGGGCACGAGCATTATTTCGAGGAACTTGCCAGGCTGGCCGCAACAGGCTCCCCGGATCCGAAGGCGCTTGCCGAGCTGCGGGACCGCTACGACACCGACCAGATTTCTACCCTGACGGCGAGTGCATAGGCGTGGTTGGTAGATGGGCGCAATCGGCCTGCCTGCGGCGCGAGCGCGGCTTCCCGGTGCTTACGGTGCCGGGACGCGGCAAAGATGATCTCGACGGCCGAGAGGGCGGCCGTCCAATGCGGAGAATCCTGCATCTGGATAAAAGCGCGCGGTGGTCTAAGGTGTCTCCGGGGCTCCCGACGTCTTCCGCAAAAGGTTTCCGAATGGCACTCACCGGACCGCGCCCGACCTGGCTTACTTTCGACTGCTACGGAACGCTGATCCAGTGGGATGAGGGGCTGATGGCGGCGATGGAGACGATCCTGTCGCGCAAGGGCCGCAGGATCGAGGCTGAGACATTCATCCCGGTCTACGACCGGCACGAACACCAGCTCGAGCATACCAGGCCGCACCTCTCATTCGCCGAGGTGACGGCCAAAGCGCTGCATCTGGCGATGCGCGACTTTTCGCTGGAAGCGGAAGCCGGCGACGCCGAACTGCTGACAACCTCGATCGGCCGCATGCCGCCTTTCCCGGAGGTCGTCGCGACGCTGCAAAAGCTGAAGCAGGCCGGCTTCAGGCTGGCGATCATCTCCAACACCGATGACGCCATCATCGCCGGCAACGTCGCGCAGCTGGGCGGCGCCATCGACCAGGTCATCACGGCGCAACAGGCGCAGGCCTACAAGCCGTCGCGGCAGATCTTCGAACACGCCTGGCGCGCCCTTGGCGTGACCAGGGACGATCTGGTCCACATCTGCGCCAGCCCGCACCTCGACCTGACCGCCGCCCGCGACCTGCATTTTCGCGCGGTCTGGGTCGATCGCGGGACGGGACGAAAGCCGCCGGCGGACTATGAGCCGGACGCGGTCGCGCGGGGGCTGGATGATGTGCCTGGGTTTTTTGAGC
Organism: Mesorhizobium sp. B2-3-2; assembly: GCF_006442295.1. Lineage (NCBI taxonomy): Bacteria > Pseudomonadati > Pseudomonadota > Alphaproteobacteria > Hyphomicrobiales > Phyllobacteriaceae > Mesorhizobium > Mesorhizobium sp. B2-3-2. Next base: position 576,145 of record NZ_VFWA01000003.1, read on the forward strand.
AGGCTGGGTGGATTTAGGAGGCGCGGGTTGTGCTAGATTTAGCGGTTGCAGACCAGCGGCTCGCACGCACTGCCGTGCGCCTGCCAAAGATTCCGAAGCGCCCCTTGACTTATCATGCGAGCATCGAAGCGACTTCGGTCTGCCAGTTTGCCGCGGGGTTGAAGGTAGAAACGCGTGTTGGTAGCTGCAATTCAAAGTTCACGCTGCCGGGAACTACAAAGGTCTGACCGATGAGCGCGCTGGTGAGGAGTCGCATTTCAGGGTCATCTACTGAATAGAGCCTCGTGAAAGTGATCACGTGTCGTGCCTGATAGACGCTCCAGCTTCTCATCGTGTCGTGGTCGTAGCCGGGTGCGCCTGGTCCGCCATATTCCCGAATCATCCCAAAGAACTGAGCGCGCGCGCCTCCTCCTTGGGTGCTGCCATCATCGAGCAGAGACGCGATGTCGTCAACCAATTCGGGGAGATCTTGTCCCCCTTTGTCGACTTCGGCCAAGCCGAAGCTCATCAGGTGCAACATTTCCTGACTACCATCGGGCAGCGGCTGAGCTTCGAGTTGGTGGACCCCACTAAACGCATGGCGAGAGGTGTCACCGAGCGTTGCTTTGATCTCAAGCGCATGTCGCCCCATTACGAAGTCACGCCCCTGGGTCCAGCCACGCCAACCCAGCAACACGGTCGGCCGCTTTGCCATTGGGGTTGCGAGTAGGGCGACACGAAGTACTTGGAGTTCAGCCACCAGGCCAAGCAATGTCTCGGTCGACAACGTCCCGCGCCTGATCGCCAGTTCGATGATCGGCTCGACCTCGTTAAACGCTGCCTGCATCGCCGGATCCGTAGAAAGGTCTAGGCGCGCCAGTTCGGTTACGATCAGCGTCGCCACCGCGGCGAAATGGGTCGCAGAACCGAGGAGAACGCGCGTAGCCGCAAACGCTGGAGCGCCGTCACTAGGTTCCCAACGATCGTACTGGAGGTGACGTGCGACCAGAGGCTGGACCGCCGAAAGTTCCGGGCCTGCCAAGAATATCTCATAGGCGCCGCTGTTCGTCATTGCTGCGCCAAGGCGCTGATTCACCACCCAGATAAGGCGGCGTGCGTTCCCGGCAGGCACCTCAAGGGTAGACAACTGATCGCGCAATGTTTCGAAGTCCATCATACGGTCTGCATCAGCGTCTCAGGGCGGCGATGTGGTCGGGGCCGCCATGCGGAAGGCCCAGACCCAGCGTGACCACGTCCGGCCCTCCCTGGTCATCACGAATTACATGGAAGAGTGCAAGCCCGGGATGGCCGCGAGGTCGCCAGGCGTCCCCGCTTTGCAGCCGAGGGACCGGTTTGCGACCGTGGTAGTGATAGTCGATGAATTGGTCACCATAATACCCGCTGCTGTCGTATCCACGACTACCCCAGAGAGTGTTAAGCCGATCGAGTGATCCGATACCACGGATCATAGCGCCGACACCCAGCGTGCGAAGGTTCGGATCGGTCGATTGCTTTTCGCCTGACCGTACTGCGAGGTAGAATTGCGGCACAACACGGCCATCGAGTTGTGACCAAGGCAAATCGGCCTTGTCAGTGGCGTGGAAACCCGGGGCATGATGCCCGGTGGCGAGCGCGTGCCAAAGTCGCAAGTAAGCTGCGATCGCATAGGGACAAGACTGGGGGCGTACCGCATAGGGCTTTGGGTCTAGCCCTGGCGGCCTGAACAGCGCGTCGGTCAAGCCGAGGCTATGCTGGATGCTGGTCCAGCGCCGGCTAAGTTCATCTCCTAAGCTGGGGTCGTGTCGCGTGTAACGAAGTTGGTCTAGCAGGTCGGCCAACTCAAGAAGCCCGAGTGGCTCACTACGGATTCTTCCAACGTTGCGAGAGGGGTCAATCTCGTCCCAATTCCCCCGCTTCAGCGCGGAGGTCAGTAAGTTAGTGTTGTGGCTAGCGAAATTAGGGTTGGCGCGCTCAATCAGCCGAATCTGCGGGCTAGGCCCGGGGCTAAGTGGAATTTTGCGGGTCTCAATCTTGCTCGTCGCAACAAACTCCAGCCCTTCCAGGATGAGCGTTCCGGCAGCGGTTTCGTCCTTGGGCAGGGCCATGCGCCGGAGCACCAGCGACTTTAGCGCCTTGTCTCGAACGTTGTACTGTCGGAAGAGCGCAAGCTGATCCTCAAGCAGAAAAACACGGCAGAACGGCAAATGTGCCCCGCGATAGCCGAACCAGCGCTGCATCTGCATCTGTGTGTCCGCAGCAGGCTCTGCACTGCTACGCAGGAAAAGGCTTGTCGCAAGCCCTTCAACCGTGAGGCCTCGCGAAAGGATGTTGCCCGCGACGAAGATAGTAAGAAGGTCAACCGGTGCATGCCATCCATCGGTATCTTCGACAGCGTCGAAGCGTGGACGGTCATCCGCCGAAGGATCGCTGTTTAGAACGCGCAGTGACACATTTGGGAATATCTCGGTCAGAAGGAGGTCGTAAACCTCATTCCACCGAGATGCATCGAGTCGAGGATAGGCCGCACGCGGAAAGCTCGAAAGAGCTAGACGCGAATTCTCGAAGCTTAGATAGCAGGCCCGCCACGCCTCTTCCTCGGCTTGGAGCCGGATTGCTAAACCAGGCGGGTCGAGCGCTACGCTGGGCTCCCCGTCCTCTGCCTCGGGCAACTCAACCTCGCGCTCGTGGCCGGGCAGCGCACGAGACCATCGCGCAATGTCCTCGGCTGCCGCGAAATGAGCGTCCTTTCGGACCGAAGGATGAAACATCATAGTGTGCGCGCGAGGCATCGCCGCGTTTAGCGCATCTTTGCTAGGAAAGGCGCGGCCCGCAACATCGGAGAAACGACCGCCTTCAATAAGCAGTCGCGCCGCGGCCCCGACCATGTAGCTACGCAGCGCCGCGGACATAGCCTCCCAGCGCAGCATTTCCCGGCGATCAGCAAGTTCCGCCTCGGTTTCGCCGGGCTGCAGTTCGGGGTACGGCCACGATACCGTGAGTGGCCCAGATAGAAAACTCGTCGCATCGTAATAGATGTCGCCTCCGCAGTAGTAGCCCCGGATGCCACTAGGCTCACAATAAGTGAGCGAGCGAGGCATAAGTTCACCCTCATGGCCCGCAACCCGCAGCGCAGCGCTAAACTCTCGAGGTGCCAAGGGATTGTGGGATTCCTGGAGGTAGTTCGCCTGCGGCGTCGCGGTGTAGGCAATATAGGTCGCTCGCAACTTCGTATCTCGGGACGCTGAGCGGTGATGGTCTCCGCTCCACAGCGCTGCAATGAATCGGGGAGTGACCTTCTCCGAAGTCGCACTATCAAGCACCGAAGCATCATCGGCTTCGTCATCGAGCACCAACATGGTAGTTGCTCGATCACGACTGGCAAGAACTGGCCCGCTCAATACACTCCGTAGCATACGTGAAAGATGGAGGAGATGTTCGTCGAGCTTTGGGACGACGATAATCATGGGTATCCCCTGGCGCACCGCGAGTGTCGCCTTCGAGGCCTTTAGATAGCTCGTTGGCCCCATGCGGTCAGAGCTCAATACATCTTCAGGCTGTGGCAACACTAACCTCACGTTTGCGCGAGCATAGGCTGTGTCACGGTTGCTGCCGTCCAGTTGGCTGAGCATTCGCTCATATGTCTGTAGCCACAAACCGACGCGTGTACCCGCCAGCAACACAACGATATCGACGCCTTGGTCCAAAGCGAGACTTGCGACCGCCAGCATGCTGGCGGTCTTTCCAGACTGAACAGAGCCGATCACCATTCCGGTACGCAGCCCGTCCTCTGGCCAGGCAGCAGCGTCGATCTTTCCACCTGATGTCGGCAATGCCTTCTCAACGATGTACCGCGCGTCGGCGTGCAGCACCTCGAGTGCTGTTGGAGAGAGCTGCCGAGCCATATTGGCCCTATACCCTTCCCACCATCCGACCGGCTGCTCATCTTTGTTGGATGCGGCGGACAGAGCCGGAATAACCGTGATTGTACTTGATCCGGGCTCAAGCATCAGCAGCCAACACGCGCAGTTCAATCAGCCCGTCCACAGCCGAAGTTCCAAACCGCTCTTCCATAGTGGTCCGCATTTCAGCCGGAGTAACTCCAAGTGTCTCTAGGATGCTCAGCAGCGAGTCGGAGATATGACCCCACTGAGTTTTATTCTGCGTGCTATCGGGACCCTTCTTCTCTCTCGTCACCGCTCGAATTGCGTCGGCTTCGGCAAGCAAGCTATCCTGCTTATCTAACATAACGAGAACAAAGCACGCCGCTAAGCTCGCGACCGCGCCGAGTTCTTCCCACTTCGTTCCCGAATCGCGCTTACTGCGAAAGCGCGGATGCCACGCGCGGTCGGCCTCCGCATGGAGTTCGATCGCAGCGACCAAATCGCGCGCGAGCGCGGTCAGGACTTGCGTCGCCCGAAGCCGTGGAAGCTTTTTGTCGATTGCTTCAAGGAAGCTGTCGATGTGGCTCGCTGTCGAAGGCGATCGATAACTACCGGCTGTGCCGGTCGGATGCAGCAGCGCCGCAAGCATCCAGAGCAGTACTTTCGTACGGCGAAAGCGCGCGATGCTGAAGCCCATGTCGGCGATGACGGTATATGCGAAGGACGGATCAACCCCGGCCTCAACGGCGTATTCTGCCATGGCGCGGTCAGCGCGATCGCCGCCGATGAACAGCATCAACTGAACAATTTTTAAGTGGTTGTAAACTGCGTTGCGAATCTCCTCCGCATTCAGTTTTACACCTTGCTGATTGTAAATTCGAAATACCTGATGGATATCCCGAACCGCGGTGTCTTCATAACGCAAGATAGGAATTCGGTACGGCGAAGAACTCGAGTCAAACAGCTTTCGCACGGCAACCTGTTTACCGCCGATCGCTGTCTGCACTTCTCTAATTTCGTCGTAGAATTTACCAGATAGCGCCCTCAGCGGGTCTGTCTTCTCATAGTTCTTCGTTTTAAATGGCAGGTAATGCCTGCGGACGTCATCTGGGGTGAGCGCATGCTTCTTCGCGAATTTACGATAGTTCTGTTGAAATAGTGCAAGGTCGTTCTTCTCCTTAGCGAAGGCGACCGCGGACGGATGCGCACCGACAAAGCGCAAAATCGAGGTCAGGCGCTGCTTGCCGTCGACGATCTGCAACTTGTCATCATCCGCGACAGTCGCAAGGATGATCGAAGGCAATGGGATGCCGCGCAGGATGGACTCGATCAGCTTCTGTGAGTCCGGATTGGACCAGATATACTCGCGCTGATAAGGCGGATTTAGGTCAAGCTCGCCCTCTCGCGCATGACCAACGAACTCGACGATTGGCAGCGTGTCGACGGTCGCCTTTATGTTGGGCGGCTCGCGAACCTCAGGCTCATCCCACTCCTGCTCCCAGACAGCTGAAGCCGAACTCCGCGACTCGTCCTCATCAAGTGCTTCTGCGAACCGCGCGCTTCGCTCGTCGGCGCGAGCAAGCCGTCCTTCTAACGCCTCCACGCCCTGCTCTGTCATGCGAACAACGCCATTCGAGACGTTAAATAACAATTCCTCGGCGTCAGGCACGAGTTGGTTGAACAGCTTGGCCGCGATCGCGGACTCGGTTTCGTCAGTGCTCAAGGGATCGTCGAGCCAGAGCCAGCCTTGCACTTCAACCACTCTGGCGAGCCAGCTATTGTCGTCGAAGCCGACATCTTCTGCTGAAAATTCCGTCGGCGGCTTAGCCCGAACATGGTCGGGGAGTTGCGTCCGGCTCGACAGGTTGCTCAGGAACCTCGCGATCTCCCCATTATCGATCTCGTCCACATTCCCTCCCATGGGACGTCCTGGACATCCGCAATGTTGAACTTTTCAGGTGGCCCATCACGCCAGACGAAGCAATCTCAGTCCTTCGTGAGCTCAAGCGATATCCAGCATGGATTAACCGGTATGCATAAATTCAGCGTCACTCTGGGATGGTACGCTGCTGAACAGCGCTAATGATGTGGCCCTCTCTAGTCGATGCGCTTGACCAATCAGCGCGTGCGCGACGGCCTCGATCACATCCACGTTCACTGCGTTGCCAAGGGCCTTGTATGCCGCCCCTTGTGCTTTCGGCAGATGCTCGAGGTCCCCCATGCTCTGCAAGCGGGCACATTCCCGCATTGTCATGTAGCGACGCTCCCACGGGATGACTGGCACCTGACTAGTCGTCAGCGCAACCAGAGAGGGTGCAGCAGTGGGCCGCTTCGCGCGGATCCCAGAGGCGCGGAATTGGATAACCGACCCCCATAGGTTCCGCGGACCACCTTTCCAGTTCCATTCAAGTTTTTGGAAACTTGGAGCAAAATCTTGGATAGCTGGCAACCATTGATCGATTACGGCCTTATGTGTGCGATAAAATTGACGATTCTGTTCGATGAACTGAATTTTCCAGTCTGGAAACTTTGGCTCAGTGCCGCGCGCATACGGTGGCAATGCAGCCAGCACTTCCTCGTCGGTCAGGTCACAGAGCGCTCGACCAAATGCGCCCCGGAATGAACGGATCTCCGACAGTCCGTGGCCTGCCGGCGAACCAGTACGAACCGGATATGTTGCGCCAAACTCCATTGCCCAGATAGGAAACGAGGGTAGCTCTATTTTGGCAGGCAATGCATCCAAGAGTTTCTGCCAAGCTTCCAAATAACGGACAAAATGCTCCGGCAAAGGGCGAGCACCAAACGGGTTCTCATCAAGGATCGAGCGGATATCCAGGTCGGCCCCGACGTGAGTCGGCGCCGGCCACCGGAAGGATTCCAGCCCTTCTCGCGATCCGACGATAATTGCGCGCTCACGCGTTTGCGGCACGCCAAACATATGCGGCGATAGCTTGCGAGCGTCGACATCATATCCGAGACCGCACAGACGATCGTGAACCTTCCTCCAGGTCTTACCTTCGTCGTGGCGCAGCAGGTTGGGCACGTTCTCAATGATTACATACGCCGGCTCGTGGCGCTCAATGATCTTGACTACATAATCAAAAAGGTCGCCCCACTGCGGACAGTCAAAGCCGAGTTGATCGCCGGCCTTCGAGAAGGGTTGACATGGAAAGCCGGCGCAAAGGATGTCGTGGGGCGGAACCTCCGTATAGGCGTTGCGAATGTCGCCGACAGGTTTTATGTCAAAGTTGCGCTGGTAAAGGTCGGCCAAGACCGGGTCGAGTTCGGAGGCAAAAACGCAACGATGCCCGAGACGCGCCAGTGCTTGGTGAAATCCGCCTAGGCCTGCAAATAGATCGATAAAGCGCAAAGCCGCCATCAGCACTACCGATCGAGCGGGAAGCTGAGTTGCTTCGCCGTGTGTTGCTCAAGCAAATTCTTGATCGCCAGGCGCAGCAGATATTGTAAATTTAAAGGGGGCTTCTGCGTTTCGGCCAATTCTCGCAAAGCATCGTAGTCGGCTTGATCAACCGATACCGTGAACCGCTTCTGCTGCGTTGATCTAGCCACTGTCGCACCTCCTCGCACCACCCTGCACCAAATTGCATTGGCTGTCGAGCTCAGTGTTGTGGTCCAGGTAATTCAGCAGCCGGTCCCGAATAACGTCTAGGCTTCTTGTCTCGCACTCCCAGATGACCAGGACTCTCCATCCTAGGCTAAGCAACTCAATCTCAACGGATCGGTCTCGGTCCACATTGCGGCTTAGCTTAGGCAGCCAGTATTCCGGACGCGTGGTAGGCAATCGGCCACCCAGTCGGCAATTATGACGATGCCAGAAGCAGCCGTGAACAAAGATCACTTTCCGGCGCGAAGGGAAGGTCAAGTCCGGCGTGCCTGGTAAGTCTTGGCGATGCAGCCGAAAGCGATAGCCAAGCCCATGGACCAATTGTCGAACGATCATCTCCGGCTTGGTGTCAGACTTCCTGACACGTGACATCCGACGTCGAACGGCTGCGGGAACGTCGGGGAATCGGGTAGATGTCGGCAGAGCAGCTTTCATGGGTTGTACCGGGCTCAAACTGGCGCACCCGACAGGATTCGAACCTGTGACCTCTGCCTTCGGAGGGCAGCGCTCTATCCAGCTGAGCTACGGGTGCTTTCCGGCGATGCGGAAAACGAACCGGGTGAACCGGCAAGTCACGGCTTCTTAGCGGAAGCGGGCGCGGGCTTCAACGGGCAATTGGAGATTGTCGGTTTCCAAAGGTTCACGTCGCAGGCCCTGTCGCGTGCGGCGTTCCCCTCTCCGTCTCGGCTTAGCCGAGCCACCTCTTCCTCGCCCTTTGCGGGGGCGAGGAACTTGAGCCCCTCACTGCCCCGCCTCACCCCTTACC
>NZ_VFWA01000030.1:5000-6117 GCF_006442295.1 Mesorhizobium sp. B2-3-2
GGTGGGTAGTTTGACTGGGGCGGTCGCCTCCTAAAGAGTAACGGAGGCGCGCGATGGTGGGCTCAGAACGGTCGGAAATCGTTCGCTGAGTGCAATGGCATAAGCCTGCCTGACTGCGAGACTGACAAGTCGAGCAGAGACGAAAGTCGGTCATAGTGATCCGGTGGTCCCGCGTGGAAGGGCCATCGCTCAACGGATAAAAGGTACGCCGGGGATAACAGGCTGATGACCCCCAAGAGTCCATATCGACGGGGTTGTTTGGCACCTCGATGTCGACTCATCGCATCCTGGGGCTGGAGCAGGTCCCAAGGGTATGGCTGTTCGCCATTTAAAGCGGTACGTGAGTTGGGTTCAGAACGTCGTGAGACAGTTCGGTCCCTATCTGCCGTGGGTGTAGGAATATTGAAAGGATCTGTCCCTAGTACGAGAGGACCGGGATGGACGGATCTCTGGTGGACCTGTTGTGGCGCCAGCCGCATAGCAGGGTAGCTATATCCGGACGGGATAACCGCTGAAGGCATCTAAGCGGGAAACCCACCTTAAAACGAGTATTCCCTGAGAACCGTGGAAGACGACCACGTTGATAGGCCGGGTGTGGAAGAGCGGCAACGCTTGAAGCTTACCGGTACTAATAGTTCGATCGGCTTGATCGTTCTCATTCCTTATGCCCATCTCGGCGCAATCCAAAGGATTGTCGCCAGAAGTCGGATGGTCTACCAGCGCTCACGCATGAGCGGCCCTTACGGGCCTATGCTCCGCGGGGGCGCCGGACGACCGGCGACGCGCAGTCGCGCTTGCGGGCTTTGCCCGGAAGCAAACTGTGGATGTCGCTCAGGCACAAAAGACAGGTGAAGAGCATGAGCCAATAGCGAATAGGCATCCCCTACTCACTATTTGCTACTCACTATTCCCTATTCCAGCTTCTCGAACAACGTGCGTTTTGCCGACCTGGTGGTTATGGCGGAGCGGCTGCACCCGATCCCATTCCGAACTCGGCCGTGAAACGCTCCAGCGCTGATGGTACTTCGTCTCAAGACGCGGGAGAGTAGGTCGCTGCCAGGTCTGCCAAACGCACGTTAAACTCACATCCAATCGGATGGATGTGAAATCTTCTCTT
>NZ_VFWA01000031.1:0-3645 GCF_006442295.1 Mesorhizobium sp. B2-3-2
CGGCGGGCAAGCACCGCCTGGACGGGATCGGCGGCATGGCTTGCCGACATGTCGAGCGCGGCGAAGCTGCCCTCGCCCGCCGCCTTGTCGTCCTCGGCATAGGCCGCGGCGCCGCTCGCCGCGCCCTCCGTGCCGACAGACTGGGGCCCGCCCCCGCCCTGCCCGTCGAGCACGCCCAGGAACCGATCGGCGCTGTCGATGCCGGCAATGATGGCGCCGGCCGCGATCTCGCCGGAGGCGGCTGACAGCCCGTTCGCGTCGAGCCTGACGAATTCCGCGGGCAGCCTGCCATTGGCTTCGAAATGGCCGAGCGCCCTGTCGGCCACGGTCCGTTGGTTCTGATTGAGGGCACTAAGCTCGGGATCGGTGCGGTCGATGCCTGTCACCAGGTACACGTTGTTGGCATCATAGCTGAGGCTGGTCTTGAATCCGGGCAAGGGCGCGTCGCTGAGGCCGGCGAATTTGGTGCCGCCGAGACCGCCCGTGGCATTGAGGATGGTGTAGTTCCTGGAAACAGAGCCGCCCGCCAGGAACGTGACATCAACGGTGCCGCCCGAAAGATCGGCGGAGCCGATGACGCTCGCGCGGTCGGCCGCGCCGCCGGAGACCTCGACGGCGTAGACCGAGCCGGCGCCGAATGTCAGTTTCCCGATGATATTGATCGTGCCGATCGAATTCCCAGGCGAAAGCGTGCCGCCATTAATGATCGTCGACGGCAATATACCGGTGCCGCCCACTATCGCGCGCGTATTCACTCTCAGGCCGCGAGACGAAGCGATCGAGCCGTTTGCCAGAAGTGCGCCGGCGTTGACCGTCATGCCGCCGTCGACGCTGCTGGTGCCGGTGAGGGTGAGTGTGCCAGGGCCGTTCTTGGTGAGCGTGCCGGTGCCCGTCATGTTGCCGGCATAGGTGCCGTCGAAACCCTGGTCGAAAATAACGGCGGCATTGTTCAGGATGTTGCCTTGCAGGCTAAAGGTCGTGCCCTGCAGCGCGCCGGCCAAGACGGTCGTGCCGCCAGCGTAGTTGGCGGCGGCGGGCAGGATCAGCGTGCCGGCGCCGATCTTGGTCAGGCTGCCGAGGCCGGTGATGTTGCCGGCATAGATGCCGTCGGCTGCTTGGTCGAAGACGACGGAGGCGTTGTCGGTGATATGGCCCCGCAGGCTCATTGCATTGCCCTGCAGGACGCCGGCATTGACGGTGGTGCTGCCGGTATAGGCATTCGCGCCAGTGAGGATGAGGGTGCCGTCGCCAGTCTTGGTGAGGCTGCCCGAACCCCTGACGACACCGCTCAAGGTGAGGGATTTGTTGGCGTCCACGAGGATAGCGCCACCGGCGCCTAAAAGCCCGACAGGGCGGGCGCTGGTAAAGGTCTCCGAGGCGCGCAGAGCCCCGTTGTTCAGGTCGACATGGGTGCCGGCTGCGCCGAGCTTGGCGTCGGAGGCAACCCACAGGGTCCCTCCTGCCACCTGCGTGCCGCCGGTGTAGGTATTGTTGCCGGTGAGGACCAGCGTGCCGGCTCCGATCTTGAAGAGGCCACCGTTGCCACTTATGTCGCCGCTCCAGGAGAGAGACTGGGACTGCGCCGTCACGTCGATACCGCCACCGTTGCTGGCCAAGGTGATATTGCGGCTGATCGACGCCGCCGCAGATGTCATGGTCCCGACTGCACCACCGTTCAACATGATCCCGGTGGCTGCCGCGCCCAAGTTGGCGTCGTTGGCGAAGCGCAGCACGCCGCCGGTGACCGTCGTGCCGCCCGAGTAGGTGTTGGCCCCGCTGAGAATCAGGTCGCCGGGGCCGGACTTGACCAGCACGCCGCTTCCTCCGATGACGCCACTCAAGGTGAGGGCCTTGCCTGGGTCGACGAGCAAGACCCCATCGCCACTTAGGAGCCCGACCGGGCGGGTGCTGGTGAAGGTCCCGGCCGCGTGCAGACCGCTGCCGTCCAAAAGATGGATATGGGCATCTGGAGCGCCGAAGTTGGCGTCGGAGGCGACCAGCAGGGTTCCTTCTTCTACCCGCGTGCCGCCTGTGTAGGTGTTGGTGCCCGTGAGCGCGACCTCACCTTTGCCCTGCTTGAACAGGGCGCCGCTGCCGGACATGTTGCCGGCGAAGGTGCCGTCGTTGCCGGACTGGTCGAAGATGACGGACGCATTGTTGGTGATGTTGCCTCTGAGGCTCGACGTGTTGCCCTGCAGGATGCCGGCATTGACGATGGTGCCGCCGCTATAGGCATTGGCGCCGGTGAGGACGGTCACCCCGTCGCCATTCTTGACCAGAGACCAGCTGCCACTGTCGGTGCCGGTGCCGCCAGCTCCGGTCTGGTCGATGATGATGTCGCTTATGGTCTGCGTCTCCCCGGCGCCAGGGGCGACGCTGAACGACCCGTTGCCGTGAAGGAAGATGCCCGACCCGATGCCCTGGCCGGGAGTGGCATTGCCCTGCCCGCCCCTCCTTCCACCGTCACCGCCCGCGACGGAATTTCCGGAAATGTTGAGAGCGCCGGCCAGGGTCAGGCTGCCGCCCTCCTGAACGAAGATCGCACCGCCGAGACCGGCGCCGCCACCGCCGCCACCGCTGACGTCGTTGCTGGTGCCGGTGCCGCCGCCGAAGCCACCAGGCTCAGCCACTCCACTACTGCCGGCCCCGCTGCCGCCGCCAAAACCGCCGGCCCCCGGTATATAAGGGCAGTCGTTGCCCGAACACCAGCCGCTGCCGCCGCCGCCGCCGCCAAAACCACCGGGGCTGCCGTCTGTTATGCTACCGTCACCGCCGGCGTCGTCCGGCGCACCGCCTCCACCACTGACGGAGGGGCCGCCGTCGCCGCCATCGGCTCCGATGGGCCAATAGCCACCGCCGCCGCCACTGCTGCCCCACGAACTGCTCAAAGTCAAAGGTCCGAGCGCGCCGCCATTGCCGCCGCGCGCCTGGTTGGCCTGCAGGTTGACATTGCTTACTGTCACATTGGCGCCTTTGCCGATGAACAGCGCGCCGCCCAGTCCAGCGCCGCCGCCGCCGCCGCCGCCGCGGGCGGGATTGCCGGGTACAATAAATCTTGCGTCGCCACCCTTACCGCCCTCGGCTTTGGCGTTGGTGATGGTGAGATCTTTGATCGCCACGTTGATCGCGCCCTGCTGCACGAACAGGCCGCGATACTGGTTGTTGCCGGAGAGGGTGAAGCCTTGTCCGTTGATGGTCATGTTGCCGCTCCGCACGGGCGGCAGGTTGGCTGTCAGCGTGACATTGGCGTAGAACCGGATTGTGTCGCCGTAGTCGGCGTTGAAGATGGCGAAATGCAGATCCCCCTCGTTGTAGATTGGCCAGTCCTCGGCTCTCGCCGGAAGCGTTGTCGACAGCGTTCCAGCTGCGAGAAGGATGGCCAGTGCCAGGCGCGAGCCCGATGTCGACAGACAAGTCTCTCTGCGCAGAGCCGTCTTCGGATGAGCCCGCCTCGGTGCATCGATTTTTCTACCCATCTGCTTGACCCCAGAAGTCCCCCGAATTTGGGGGATCTTGAATTGACTGTTGACAAAGGAACAACACGCCAAGATGCGCATAGCCTCACCATGTGATGCCGAGCTTCAGCTTGCCGGAATAGCTCTTCACGTTGCCGGAGAACTCGCCCTGGAAGGCGGCCGCGGCAAA
>NZ_VFWA01000032.1:0-2820 GCF_006442295.1 Mesorhizobium sp. B2-3-2
ATCGACGGCGCCAAACCCGACCGCAACGCCCTGCTCGTCGACGCCGGCGCCCAGTACACCTCTCCCTCCGGCGTCTTCGCCGCGGCCACCTTCCAGGGCGAGTTCTCCGGCAACGTGAAGAGCTATTCCGGCAAGCTAAAGCTCGGCATCACCTGGTGAGGCTATGCGCATCTTGGCGACCAACGCGATGGTGAGAAAGGTAACGATACGATGTTTGAGGGCTGGAAAACGATCAAGTTCATCTTCGCGTCAATCGGTTTCATCATGCCGGCCGTTTCAGGCAAACGTACGAAATCGGGCTTTTGGGCGAGAGCCGCGATTGTTGCCCGCCTTCTCCTGAAATTTCCTTTGTCAGCAATCGAACTCAAGATCCACAAGTTCGGGGGCTTTCGGGAAGCAAAGCAGGTGGGTGGAACAGTCGATGCACCGATGCGGGCTCATCCGACGACGGCTCTGCGCAGAGAGACTTGTCTGTCAAAGTCCGGCTCGCGCCTGGCGCTGGCCATCCTCCTGGTAGCCGGCATGTTGTCGGCCGCGCTTCCGGCAAGTGCTGTCGAGACTGACTGGATTGTCAAAGACGAGGCGACGCTCAGGGACGCCATCAGTAACGCCCAGAAAAACGACACCATCACCTTCACCGCGAACGTCACCCTGAGCGCAAACTTGCCCACCATGCAGAAAGACGTGACCATCGACGGTGGCAACTTCACGCTGTCCGGCAATAACCAGTATCGCGGCCTGTTCGTCCAGTCCGGCACAGTAGTCGTCAACGATCTCACCATTGCCAACGCCAAGGCCCAGGGCGGCAGAGGAGGCGACGCAAGGTATGGCGGCGAGCTGTATATTGGAGGCGGCGGCGGCGGTGGCGGCGCTGGACTGGGCGGCGCGCTGTTCGTCGCCAGCGGCGCCAACGTGACGGTGAGAAACGTCAACCTGCAGGCCAACCAGGCGCACGGCGGCAACGGCGGCGCGCTCAGGCCAGATACCGGCGGTTGGACCAGTGGCGGCGGTGGTGGCTATTGGCCCACCGGTGCTAACGGCGGCGACGCCGGCCCTGTCGTCAATGGTGGCGGCGGTACAGGCGGCGGCGGCGACGGTGCCCACGCCTTCGAGCAGCAGGGCCACCCCGGTGGCTTCGGCGGTGGCGGTGGTGGCGGCCCCAATGGAGGTGGCTCCGGCGGTTTTGGCGGCGGAGCCGGCGGCAACGGCGATATCTTCAACTCAGTGGTCGTGCTCGGTGGCTTCGGCGGCGGCAATAGCAACGGCAAGGACCCCAGTGCTGGCGGCGGCGGCGGCGCCGGTCTCGGCGGTGCGATCTTCGTTCAGGAGGGCGGCAGCCTGACCCTGGCCGGCGCTCTCAACATTTCCGGAAATGCCGTCGCTGGCGGTGACGGTGGAGTGGAAAACGGATGCAAAGGCCTTCCAGTATCTCCAGTGTGTGGTGGCAATCCCGGCCAGGGTACCGGTTCGGGCATCTTCCTTGACGGCAACGGGTCGTTCAGCGTCGCCCCTGGCGCCGGACAGACGCAGACCATAAGCGACATCATCATCGACCAGACCGGAGCTGGCGGCACCGGCACCGACAGTGGCAGCTGGTCTCTGGTCAAGAATGGCGACGGGGTGACCGTCCTCACCGGCGCCAATGCCTATAGCGGCGGCACCATCGTCAATGCCGGCATCCTGCAGGGCAACACGTCGAGCCTGCAGCGCAATATCACCATCAACAATAATGCCTCCATCTTCTTCGATCAGGCGGGCAGCGGCACCTATGCTGGCATCGTGTCCGGCACCGGCAATCTCTGGAAACGAGCCAACGGCGAGGTCGCGCTCACTGGCGAGAACACCTATGCGGGCGGCACGCGGGTGGAAGGCGGAACCCTGCTTGTCGCCTCCGACGCCAAACTCGGCAAGGCAGATGCCCATCTCCACCTGCTCGACGGCGGCGGTCTGCACGCCTCCGAGACCTTCACCAGTTCCCGGCCCGTCGGGCTTTTGAGGGGTAACGGCGTCTTGCTCGTCGACCCAGGCAAGGCCCTCACCTTGAGTGGCGTCATCGGAGGAAGCGGCGTGCTGGTCAAGTTCGGCTCCGGCGACCTGATCCTTTCCGGTACGAATACCTATTCGGGCGGCACGACCGTTTCGGCCGGCGCGCTGTTGTTCACTACCGACGCCAGCCTAGGCGCCGCGGGCAGCGCCATCAATCTGAACAGCGGCACGATCGGGCTAGCTTCGGTTGCTTCGGCACAGACGGTCAATCGCCCCGTCACAATCACGAACAGCGGCGGTTTCTTCGGTGCATCGGCTCCACTGACCTGGAGCGGCGTGATCAGCGGCACCGGCACGCTGGTCAAGTCCGGTACCGGCACGCTTTTCCTATCCGGCAACAACACCTACACCGGCGCGACGATCGTCGACGCCGGCACGCTTGTGGCGAACGGCTCGATCGTCTTTTCGAGCCTGACGGTGAATGCGGGCGCGACACTTGGCGGCACTGGCAGTGTCGGCTCCGCCACGCTGGCCGGCGGCACGCTTTCACCGGGCAATTCGATCGGCACGATCAATATCATCGGGAACCTTGCGTTCGGCGCAGGCTCGGTCTACGCCGTCGAGGTCTCCGGCGGCGCGGCCGACCGCGCGAACGTCACCGGCTCCGCCGATCTTTCGGGCGGCACCGTCGATGTCACGTTCCCGGCGGGCGGCTCTGTTTCCAGGAACTACACCATCCTCAATGCCACCGGCGGTGTCGGCGGCACCAAATTCGCCGGCCTCAGCGACGCGCCCTTGCCCGGATTCAAGACCAGCCTCAGCTATGATGCCAAC
>NZ_VFWA01000033.1:0-1709 GCF_006442295.1 Mesorhizobium sp. B2-3-2
GAGATGTCGGCGCTCTGTGTGACGTGGTCGCCGTCGCCATCGGTCGCCGTCACGGTGACCGAGACCGAGCCGGCGCCGAGCGCGATGCCCTCGTCGTTGCTGCTGGTGTCGGGATGCTGGAGCGAGACGTATTGCGCAACCGCGACTTGGCCGGTAGCGGCATCGATATGCAGGGCGATGGCGACCTTGTCAGTGGCGGTGATGCCGTTGTTGTCGGCATCATAGACGCCGATCACGCGGCCGCTGCCGTCGTTGAACAGCGAGATGGCATGCCCGTCGGTGGTCTTCAGGCCGGAATCCACGCCCGTATTGCTGGCAAGGGTAAGCGCATAGACAAGCGAATTGCTCGTTGCCGGGCCATCGGCGCCGAACAGCGCCGTGGCGTTCACGACGCCGCCGCTGCCTTGCGCATATTGGTGCAGCGGCATGTCGGGATCGGCTCCGGCATTGACGCCGGCAAACAGGGCCGCCACGGCCTGATTAGTGGTGTCGTCGGAATCGGCATCGACACCTGCGGTCTCGTCGATGACGATGATGTCGCCGACCTTGATGTTGGCAAGGAAGGTGCCGGTGTTGTCGCCCGCTTCGCCGATCTCACGGAAGGTCAGTGAGTTGTCGCCGGCTGTCGCCGTGACGTTGAGCGCGATGGTCTGCATGAGGCCGGAGGTCGGGTCGTAGGTTCCGACGCTGGTCCCGTTCCAGATCACTTCGAGCCTGGCGCTGTGTGGGAGGCTGGTGTCGTTGGCGGCGCCGATCTCGAACGAGATGCGGTATTCGCCGGCGCTGAGGCCATGCAGCGTCTGCGAGATCTGGACGTTGCCGGGGCTGGCCTCGAGGTCGACCATAACGCTGTTGGTCGGGCTGTCGGCGCCGCGATAGCCGTCACCGACCTTCTGCAATTCGATGCTGCTGGCGCCTTCGTAGGGCGAAGCCGTGACGGTCCAGGCGCCGGCGGGACCGGTCGTGGTGCCGCTGCCCGCGCCCCAGGCGTCGCCATTGGGAACGAAGCCGTCCAGGAACAGGCCGTTCAAGGCACCGTTCGGCTGCGAGATGGTCAGGCTCGGCCCATCGTCGTCGAAGCTGATCTGGCCCGAGACGTCGGCGCTGGCGCTGGCGGTGTCGCCGTCGCCATCGGTGACGGTCACGCTCACCGCGACCGAATGCGAGCCCAGCACCACCGTGTCGTCCGAATTGCCGGCGTCGGAATGATGGAGCGACAGATATTGCTCGACGGTCACCTTGCCGGTGGCCGGATCGATCGATAGCGCGAACGCGGCCTCGCCCTTGAACGTGCCGCCCTGGACGACGCCGACGACGACGCCGTTGCCCAGCAGCTGCAGTTGGATCGCGGAGCCGTCGGTGACGGCAAGGCCGGAAACCGCATTGGTCACGCTCAACGCATAGACGGTGCTGCCCGAAACGGCCGGACCGTCGGCGCCGAACAGCGCGGTGATGTTGACGAAGGCGCTGTCACTGGTGCCGTGCGCGATCGCACCGGTGCCGCCGACATCGGGATCCTCGCCCTTGGTGAACGCACCAGTGTCGATCCCAGCCGGGGTGCTCGTGGTCGCCGTCTCGTCAAGCGCTACCGTAACGCCGGTGGCGGCGACAGCCGTCACCTTCGGGCCGTCATCCTCGAAGACGATCTTGGCGCCGATGGCGAGCGACTGGCTGACTGTGTCGCCGTCGAAGTCGGTGACCGTGACCAC
>NZ_VFWA01000034.1:0-1314 GCF_006442295.1 Mesorhizobium sp. B2-3-2
CTGTCCCCGCAACCAAATACAAAACAGCCCGGCTCAACCCGGGCTGTTCTTGTATCCGGCTGATCGCGCCCGGCTGATTTAAGAACCCTCATCAGCCCAGGAAACACGCAAAGCCCACCCCACCCCACAGGGTCAAAAGCCAAATCCCGCAAACCAAACCCAATCCGCCCGCCAGAACCATACAAGCCAAGCAAAAGCGTTCACGGAGCCAGGCCTCAGTCGTTCCATGCCTCGGAGCCAAGACGAGCTCTCGGTTCGCGCAGCCTGGATCGCGAGGAGCAGACCCCATCCATCGGTTGCAGGCGCGAACCTCGATCGCGCCACCCCGACCGAGGCGGTTTCCCGGCTATGCCGAATCAAGCGATCCGAGCCTGTCTGCGAGACATTCGGATCAAAATGCAGGATGGTCGACGTCGGCCGAAATTGCTAATATTTAACATCTATTGCTAATCCGTGCCGTAATCCATATCTCTTCCGGGAGGTTGTCATGCCCAACTACGCTCTGAACGACCACTATGAGCGCTTCATCAGGAAGCAGCTCGAATCAGGTCGCTACAACAATGCCAGCGAGGTTGTCCGCGCCGGCCTGCGCATGCTCGAGGATTTCGAGGCGGAGCGGGAAAGATGGCTGCGCGAGGAAATTCCGGGCCGCCTGGCCGAGCTCCAGCAGGATCCAGCTAAAGGAATCCCGGCCGAAGCGATTTTTTCTCGGCTGGAGGCGCGCCATCGCGCGAAACAGGCGAAAGCCAAGTAGGGGATGGACTATCGGATCGTCTTTCATCCCGCTGCACAAGCCGAACTCGAACGGCTCTATGACGACATAGCCGAGCGGGCATCGCCGGCGATCGCCTGGAATTTTGTCGCGGGTATTCAAGACCATTGTCTCGGTCTATCGACTTTTCCACAGCGTGGCACCGAGCGGCGCGAGATCATGCCCGGACTGCGGATCATCGGCTACCGACGGGCGGTCAGCATTGCCTTTGCGGTCGAGGGCGAGCAGGTGCTGATCCTGGGCATCTTCTACGCAGGCCGGAACATCACACCGGAATTGCTGGAGGATCGCCGCTGAAAGCCGCTCGCGCAAGGTCCGCGGCCGTCGGGCGGACAGCGGTTTTCAAAGCGAGGCATAGGGTCCGAAGCGAGTATCCCAGGCGCGACCAAGCGCAGAAAGCGATGTGGAAACTCAGCCTAGCCAACTCACGAATCTCGACCCCCGTGGATATCTCCACGAGAAATCTCAAAAACTTCTTGGATCGGTGTTGACAGTTTGTCTGGGTGGCGACTATATACGCCTCACGAACGAGGGCGGTGCGC
>NZ_VFWA01000035.1:0-1171 GCF_006442295.1 Mesorhizobium sp. B2-3-2
GGGCCTGTTGCAAAATTGGCTGGTTGTGATTCCCTGTTTTTGAAACGGGGATTGTGCGATGACGACGAAGCCGAGCGGGCAGTTCAGTTTTGTGGAGGCGCTGTTGCCGCAGGGCCTTGGTCGGAGCGGTCGGCTGGACCGGCTGTCGTCGCTGGTGAAATGGTATCGGTTCGAGAAGATCCTGGCACGGCTTCGCTCGCCCGCTGGCCCGGGCCGGCCGGCCTACAGTTCGCTGGTGATGTTCAAGGCGCTGCTGCTGCAATCCTTGTACGGGCTGTCGGACAGCGAGTTGGAGGAGGCGCTCGCCGATCGGCTGTCGTTCCGCCGCTTCGTAGGGCTAACGCTCGAAGATACGGTGCCCGACCACACCACGCTCAACCGCTTTCGCAATCTTCTCATCGAGGCCGGGCTTCTAGAAAAGCTGTTCGGCGAACTGGACCGGCAGCTGGACAAGGCCGGGCTGATCCTGCGGCGTGGCACGATGCTCGATGCCACCGTGATCGAGACGGCGGCAGCACGGCCACCCAGTGGAGCCTCGCGCGAGGCGGGCGCGGCTGGCGATCCCGATGCCGGCTTCACGCGCCGGCAGGGCAAGCCTGGTTCCTCCTATGGCTACAAGGCGCATGTCGGCGTCGACCAGGGTTCCGGTCTGGTCCGCCGGGTGAGGACGACGGCGGCCAATGTCAACGACACGGTGGAAGCGGACCATCTCATCTGTGGCGACGAAGGCGCGGTGCTGGCGGATGCGGCCTATCACACCAAGGCGCGCGAGCTGTCGCTGAAGGAGCGTGGGATCAAGCCGCGGCTGATGCGGCGGGCCAACAAGCACCATCCGCAATTGCCGACGCGCCTGAAGCACCTCAACCGGCTGATCGCGCGGCAGCGTTTTGCTGTCGAGACCACCTTCGCCACCTGGAAGAACCGCATGCGGCTTCGCGCCATCCGCTATCGCGGTCTGGCCAAGGCGGCTGGGCAGGTTCTCATCGCCGCCATGGCCTTCAACATGCGCCGCTGGGTGACGCTGGCGACCTGATCCAGGGCCGCACTGCGCCCGAAATCCGCCCGACACGCCAAACCCTAACCCATCCGGCGACAAACCCGCGCCGAAGGGCACCCCGCATTGGCCCTTACTTCTCCTCTTGCGCTCCGACCCTAATAACGCAACAGGCCC
>NZ_VFWA01000036.1:0-1070 GCF_006442295.1 Mesorhizobium sp. B2-3-2
GAATCGAACGAAACAGCCGTTTTGGTGACGCATGTTTTTGTAGCAAGCAATTGGTATTACGGCGTTTTTCCGGGAATCCCTGGATTTTTCGCAAGGAAGGGGCGTTCACCACAGACGCTTGCTGGCGAAGGCGTGCCCGGAGCCGGATTTGAGATAGCGCTCGAATGAAGCCGCCTTGGCTTGATTCGAGAACGCCACATAGGTGACGATCTGCCATGGCAGGAACTTGGATGTATGACTGGATTTTCCGTCATTGTGCTCGGCAAGCCGTCGCCTCAGGTCGGATGTGATGCCGACATAACGCTCACCGTCGGCAGTCTTGCTTTCCAGCAGGTATACATACCACACGACCGGCCCTCCTTCGCCGAGGCTTCGAAGGGCATCCTGCTTCGCGCTGAGGTATTGCCAATCCCGCTTTTGCAAGGAAAACTAAGCCTGCTGCCCTCCTTCGCCGAGGCTTCGGAGGGCATCCTGCTTCGCGCTGAGGTCTGGACTTGTCCTGCGAAGCTCGAAGAGCGAAGCAGGATGGCGGAGAGGATGGGATTCGAACCCACGAGAAGCTTTTGACCTCTACTCCCTTAGCAGGGGAGCGCCTTCGACCACTCGGCCACCTCTCCGTTGCGCCGCTGGATAAAGAAAAGCGCCGGCACAATCAACAAGCCCCAGCCAATATCTGGGAAAAAGAAGACATTATACGGAAAAATAAGAACGCACCGGGCTGGGGCCTTCCGCGATGTGGCGGTTCCGCGGCGATTCCCTGGCTGGTGGCTCAAGGCCTCGCCATGATTCCGTCAGCCGATCGCCGGATTCGCCCGTAAACAAGGGGCTGGGGCGGGTCGAAGGTTAATGAGAGCTTTCTGAGTGAGGCCAAATCGTGTCATTTGTGCAACAACGTTGGGGGATAGCAGCCGCACAGCCCTTTCGCCGGTACGATCGTGGTTGAACCCCGTCTGCTCATGGGTAATGTCGATTTCGAAGGAGCGGCGCGGTGCGCATCTTTTTCGGTAGTGGGGATGGGGCAGGGAACGCTGTCCTTCAGCAAAGAATACCCAGACCCGTTTTTTAACTTT